>CAWHPT010000079.1:0-83458 GCA_963831225.1 uncultured Alphaproteobacteria bacterium | reverse complement strand
CGAGCTCGAAGACAAGTTCGAGAACATGGGCGCGCAAATGGTGCGCGAGGTCGCCTCGAAGACCTCCGACATCGCCGGCGACGGCACCACGACCGCGACGGTGCTTGCCGCGGCCATCGTCAAGGAAGGTTCCAAGGCGGTTGCCGCCGGCATGAACCCGATGGACCTCAAGCGCGGCATCGATCTCGCCGTCACCGCCATCGTCGAAGACCTCAAGAAGAACTCCAAGAAGGTCACCTCCAACGAGGAGATCGCCCAGGTCGGCACCATTTCCGCCAACGGCGATGCCGAGATCGGCCGCTTCCTCGCGGAAGCCATGAAGAAGGTCGGCAACGAGGGCGTGATTACCGTCGAAGAGGCCAAGTCGCTCGAAACCGAGCTCGACGTGGTCGAGGGCATGCAGTTCGACCGCGGCTACATCTCTCCGTACTTCGTCACCAACGCCGACAAGATGCGCGTCGAGATGGAGGATCCCTATATCCTCATCAACGAGAAGAAGCTTTCCGGCCTTCAGGAACTGCTTCCCTTGCTGGAATTGGTTGTTCAGTCGGGAAAGCCGCTCCTGATCATCGCCGAGGACGTCGAAGGCGAAGCGCTCGCCACGCTCGTGGTCAACAAGCTGCGCGGCGGCTTGAAGGTCGCGGCGGTCAAGGCTCCGGGCTTCGGCGATCGTCGCAAAGCGATGCTGCAAGACATCGCAGTGCTCACCGGCGGCCAGGCGATCTCCGAGGATCTCGGCATCAAGCTCGAGAACGTCGCCCTTAACATGCTCGGCCGCGCCAAGAAGGTGACGATCGACAAGGAGAACACCACCATCGTCGGCGGCGCCGGCAAGAAGTCCGACATCGAGGGCCGCATCTCCCAGATCAAGGCGCAGATCGAGGAAACCACCTCGGACTACGATCGCGAGAAGCTCCAGGAGCGGCTGGCCAAGCTCGCCGGCGGCGTTGCGGTGATCCGCGTCGGCGGCGCCACCGAGGTGGAGGTGAAGGAGCGCAAGGATCGCGTCGACGATGCCATGCACGCCACGCGCGCCGCGGTCGAGGAAGGCATCCTGCCGGGCGGCGGCGTTGCGCTGCTGCGCGCGGGGGAGGCGCTCAGGCGGCTGCGGACCAGCAACGACGACCAGAAGACCGGCATCGAGATCGTGCGCAAGGCGATCCAGACACCGGCGCGCCAGATCGCCATCAATGCCGGCGAGGACGGCTCGGTCATCGTCGGCAAGATCGCGGAGAAGGATCAGTACAGCTACGGCTTCGACGCCCAGACCGGCGAGTACGTCGACCTGGTGAAGAAGGGCATCATCGATCCCACCAAGGTGGTGCGCCAGGCGCTCCAAGGTGCGGCTTCGGTTGCCGCGCTGCTGATCACCACAGAAGCGATGGTAGCCGAGGTGCCGAAGAAGAACGCGCCGGCGATGCCGCCCGGAGGCGGCGGCGGCATGGGCGGAATGGACTTCTGATCCCGCTTGCGCTCACCAAAACTGCAACGGCCCGGGCGCAAGCCCGGGCCTTTTCATGTCCGGCGAGAAGGGCCGGCGGCCAGAGCGCTCGAGCCTTCTCGTCATTCTGAATAGCTGCTAACTTGTGACTATGAGGCCGTCCATGAATGTCCAACTCCCAGTTCACCTGGACAAGCCCGCCTTCGTAGCCTGGGTGCAAGGCCGCGACGGGCGCTACGAGCTGGCGGAAGGTCGCGTCGTGATGATGGTGGGGGCGTCGCGAGCGCATGCGATCCTGGTCATGAATTTTGCCTCGATCATGCGCGCACAGCTCGATCCGAGCCAATGGACCGTCATTGCGGATTTCGGCCTGGAAACCGGACCCAAATCGTTGCGGTATCCGGACGTGGTGGTCGATCCGGCGGGCGGCGGGGCCAGTGATTACTGCGCGACGGCGCCGGCGCTGATCGCCGAGGTTCTCTCGCCCTCTACCGCCGATATCGATCTTGGCGACAAGGCCGCTGAATACCTGCAGTTGCCTAGTCTTTCCGCCTATCTCGTGCTCGCCCAGCGCGAGCCCAAGGCGTGGGTCTGGTCGCGGGGAGCGGACGGATTTCCACTCGTCCCAAGCATCATCGCCGGAATCGACAAGGTCATGCACGTTGCAGCCTTGCGGCTGGCCATGCCGCTCGGCTCGGTCTATGCCGGGGTGGAAAGCAGCAGTTGATGTGACGCTGAGAGTGCTTACGACCACGAACGAGAGGGTGCGCGTACATCCGGCGTCACCGACTTGATCGTGGTCGTGCAGGCAATGGAGCCTCGCAGCTGCAACATCGCCTTGGTCGGTAACGTGGGGATGCGGAAATTGTTCCGCAAGAGGCCTCACTCGGCCGGTGCGACCATCCGGGTGCGCCTCTCGACCCCGCTGACCAGAACCGCGATCGCGGCGGTCGCTGCCACGAAGCCGAGCGCGATGACCGCGGTTGCCCCGAGCACCAGGCCGAACCCGCCCTGGCCATGCAGGACGGCAATCGCCGACACCGCTGCACCGGAGACCAGAAAGGTCAAAAAGTAGCGCACCGCGTAAACCCGCCCGCGCCAGGCATCTGCGGTATAGCGGGCGATCACGAGGTCATTCACGGTGACTTGCGCGTAGATCGCCGCCATCGCCACCGCGAGCGCGAGGATGAGCATCCGGCCGGTGGCGTGCGCGGCCCACAGCACGCCGAGGAACTGCAGGGCAGCTATCACCGCGAACAGATAGTGGGCCGGAAACCTCTCCACCAGCCGGCCGACCGCCAGCTGGGCCAGTGCCCCGCACATGAAGACGAGCGTGGCCAGACCACCGACGAGGAGCAGCGGCACATTCGTCGCCGAGTCGCTCGTCAACTATCTTCGGCAGCGCGACCGAGATGATGTTGAAGACGAGGCCGGCGCACAGCGCGATCACGATGAACAGGCCGAAAATCGAAGCTGCCAGCCAGGCTGCGAGCGGCACGTCGGCTACCCTGCCGCGGCCTGCGGCCCGTCGTTCTTCCTGTGGAACCATGCGTAGATAGATCACCGACGTCGCGAGGCAAATGGCACCCGGCACGAGAAAGGCTGCCCGCCATCCGAATGCCGCCACCAGCGCGGCGGTCATGCCGGCAGCGAGCGCCGCTCCCAGATTGCCGCAGACGCCGTTGAAAGCGAGCGAGCGAGCGCGCGTGGTCGCCTGCTCGATCAGCATGGCGGTACCGACCGGATGGTAGATCGCGGCGAACATGCCGAGCGCAGCGAGAGCGCCCGTGAGCACGAACAGATTCGGCGCCAGCCCCGCCGCGAGCAGCGAAAGTCCGCAGCCGGCGTAGAACAAGGCCATCATGTTGCGCCGACTCCAGCGGTCGGCGAGCCACCCGGCAGGCAGCGAGAATACCCCGAACGCGATGAAGGAGGCGGTCCCCAACGCGATCAGCTCGGAATAGCTGCGGGCATAAATGACTTCGAGGCCGATCACCACGGTCGGAAATATCAGCATGACATAGTGATCGAGCGCATGCGCCCAATTGATGAAGCCGATGGTAAGCTTGACCCGGCTTTCGTCGGTCGTGATCGCAGGCTCCAACATGCCGCCCCTTCGGTCAAAGCAGCCCGTCGGGCCGCGCACTCCCGATATAGCGCGATTGCCGGCTTCGCACCATGCCGGCAGCGCGGAGCATCTCTGCGCCCGCATGCACGCTCCGGATGCGGCATCAATCAACGCTACGAGGTCTGATTGTCGTGTCTGAGGCGCCGGATTCAAAAATAATCTCGACCACTCAGTCTACGACATTTGCTGGAGTATGTCCTCGACCGAGTGCGGCGAAATTCCCAATTCTTCAAATCCGGGCATGTCCGGCGAAGCTACGTTGTCGACCTGCATCAGTTCCACTTGATTGCGAGTGACCGGCGCTCTCGGGAGCAATTCCGCGATTCGTGCGAGTGCGTGCCAAGCGGCAAATGGCAGTGGGATCATTATGGGCTCGAGGCCGGCTTGGCGTGCAACGGCCCTGAGCAATTGCTCGTAAGTATAGACACGGGGGCCGCCGCACTCGAACGTGACGACACGCGCTTGCGTCCGCTGCAGAGCCCTTGCGACCGCCTCCGCGACGTCTTCCACATAGGCCGGCTGCAATCTGGTGCGGCCGCGACCGAACATCGGATAGATGGGAAGTCGGCGGAGTAGCCCGAGGATGGTGCTGAGAAACGCGTCATCGGGTGCGAACATCACCGCTGGACGGATGAGGACCGCATCGATGAACGCAGCCTCGACCGCCAGCTCGCCTTCCCCCCGCTTACGGATGTAGAGCGACGTCGAGGCGGCATCGGAGCCGATTCCCGAAAGGTGGGCGAGCCGTTCGACTCCGGCCCGGCGCGCTTGAGCTGCCACCCGTTGGGCAGCCTCGACGTGCACGGAATGAAACGTCTCGCGCCCGCGCTCGACGTAAAGACTGACCGCATTGACCGCACCGTAAGCGCCGGCCAGCGCATCGGCGACTGCCCGCTCGTCATGAATGTCGGCCTCGACCGACTGAAGGTGCGGATCTTCGAGACCAAACAGCTTTTGGGCCCGATCAGGATGCCTGGATGCGATCCGAACGGAAAATTCGTGCTTGCGGAGATGGCGAACGACGCGACGACCGAGAAAGCCGGTTCCGCCGAAAACAGTAACGACGCGGATGGTCATGCTACGAGCGGAGCCCGGGTTGCGATTTCGCCGGCCGGAGAATCTCGCAAGCTCACGGCAAAGTCGCAATCGGGGTCTGAACCGGCCGATCGAACATGCGATCGATCTTGCTTGCCATGATGAAATCGTTCTCGTGCAGTCCTTTGATCTTCTTGGTGCTCAGGGAGACGGTCGCGTGACCCCAGCCGAAACTGATGTCGGGGTGATGCCCTTCGGTTTCGGCAAGTCCTCCGACTTGCTGCACGAAGGCGAGCGCTTCTCGGAAATTATGGAATCGAAACGAGCGCTCGATGCGGTGCGCGTCGTCCCTCAGTTCCCAACCAGGAGCCTGTCCCTGAAAGCGTAGGGCTTCATCACTCGTCAGTGGCGGAACGCCGCCGCGACAAGGGGTGCATGTTTTCTCGGCCAGAGCCTCGGTCATGTGCTCGTCTCCGAATCTATGGTCGTGGCGACAACAGGCGATCGTTCATCGGTCGATCTCCCCGAACACGATGTCGAGAGAGCCGATGATCGCCGAGACATCCGCAAGCATGTGCCCCGCGGCTCAGGAAGTCCATCACCTGGAGATGGGCGAATGAGGGCGCCCGGATTTTGCACTTGTAGGGCTAGTCCAGCGTCCGGCGGAACCGGGTGATCGCAATGGTCATGGCGATCAACGTAAGGCCCGCCAGCGCAAGCGTGTCGTAATGCAGCTCGGCCAGAGTCGCGCCCTTGAGCATGATCCCCCGCACGATGCGCAAGTAATGGGTGAGCGGGAGGGCTTCACCAATCCATTGCGCCCAGGCCGGCATCCCCGCGAACGGGAACATGAATCCCGAGAGCAGGATATTCGGCAGGAAGAACATCATCGACATCTGCATCGCCTGCAGCTGGTTCTGCGCAACGGTCGAGAAGGTGTAGCCGACCGAGAGATTGGTGGTGATGAACAGCGTGCTGAGCAGCGCCAGCAGCGAAAGGCTGCCGAGCAGCGGGACCCCGAACAGGCCGATGCCGATAGCAATGATCAACACGACCTGCACGAATCCCACCATGATGTAGGGAATGATCTTGCCGAGCATGATCTCGACCGGCGTGATCGGCATCGACAGCAGGCTTTCCATGGTCCCGCGCTCGACCTCGCGCGTCACCGACAAAGCGGTGAAGATCAGCATGGTCATGGTCAGGATGGTGCCGACCAGTCCCGGAACGATGTTGAACGCCGTGTTGGCCGCCGGATTGTAGCGGGCATGGGTGCGGATCTGGAACGGCGGCAAGGTGCCCTCGGGAATTGCGCGGTCGTGCTGCAGTGCGGTCCGCACCAGGTTGCCGAGCGCGGCCATGGCGGAGCCGGCGGCAACCGGGTCGGTCGCGTCGGCGGCCACGAGCAGCGCGGGACGATCCCCACGTCGCACCGCGATTGCTCGAAATTGGCCGGAATCTCGATCGCGAACAGCACCGTGCCCGAGGCCAGAAGACGGTCGAACTCGGCCTCGGTCGCGATCACGTGGGTGAGATCGAAATAGCCCGTGTTCTCGATTGCCCTGAGAATGGAGCGGCCGAGATCGCTCTGCTCCTGCAGCAGCACCGCGGTCGGCAGATGGCGGGGATTGGTGTTGATGGCGTAGCCGAACAGCAGGAGCTGCATCACCGGGATCATGACGATCATCGCGAACGACACACGGTCGCGCTTGAGCTGGACGAACTCCTTCACCAGCATCGCGTAGGTGCGGCGCCAGAACCCGCGGCTGCGAAACAGGCTCATTCGCAGCTCATGCCGGACGCGCCGGCTCGGCTGAGCAGAGCGAATCTCATTGCGGCCTCATCATTGAAAATTGTCCTCCGCCCTGCTCATGAGATCGATGAACACGTCCTCGAGCGAAGGCTGCGACTGCATCCAGGTGAGACCTGGCCGGTCGCGCGCGGGCGCGATCGCCGCCGCCAGCGCCGCCTCGTCGCGCCCGGACACGTGCAGGCTGGTGCCGAACGGCGCGACCATGTCGATGCCCGGAATCTTTTCGAGCTCGTCGGCGAGCTTCGCCAGGCTCTCGCCGTCGGATGCACCGACCTCGAACGTCGTGAGATGCGATGACTTGATCACCGCCTCGACCGTGCCGTGCGCGAGCAGCACCCCGTAAGCGATATAGGCGATCTCGTGACAGCGCTCGGCCTCGTCCATGTAATGGGTCGAGACCAGCACCGTGAGGCCATCCGCCGCGAGCGCATGGATCTCGTTCCAGAACTCGCGCCGCGCCTTGGGGTCGACCCCGGCGGTCGGCTCGTCGAGCAGCAGAAGCTGCGGATTGGGCAAGGTGCAAGCCCCGAGCGCGAGCCTTTGCTTCCAGCCGCCGGACAGCTCGCCCGCAAGCTGCTGTTCGCGTCCCTGCAACCCGAGCTTTTCGATCATCGCGCGCGCCGCCTGCGACTGGGTGCAGCGAGACCGTAGAGGCGGGCGACGAATTCCAGGTTCTCGCGCACCGAGAGATCCTGGTAGAGGCTGAACCGCTGGGTCATGTAGCCGACATGCCGCTTGATCTCGTCGGCCTGGCTGCGGATGTCGTAACCGAGGCAAGTGCCGCGGCCTTCGTCGGGAGTGAGCAACCCGCACAGCATCCGTATGGTCGTGGTCTTGCCGGAGCCGTTGGGCCCGAGGAAGCCGTAGATCTCTCCGCGTTTCACCCGCATCGAAAGGTCGCGCACGACCTTGCGGCCGCCGAACGACTTGGTCAGTCCCTCGACCTCGATGGCGATATCCGGTCCCCGGCTCCCTAATCCCGGCGTATTCGTCACTGTGCTGGTTGCAGTGCTCGTCACTGCCTCTGCCCCAGCGCGACGCTCACCGGCTGGCCGACGCGCAACCGCTCCGGTTGGTCCGGCCGCGCTTCGATCAGGAACACCAGCTTCGAGCGCTCCTCCATGCTGTAGATCACCGGCGGCGTGAACTCCGAGGTGCGCGCGATGAAGCTTATCTTGGCGGTAATGCCGGCATCGCAGCCGTCACAACTGACCGTCACGGGATCACCGATGGTGAGCTTGGGCAGCATCGCTTCATTGACGAAGAACCGCACTTTCAGGTTGCCCGGCGGCAACAGCGCGACGATCGGCTTGCCGGCAGGGACCAGCTCTCCGACCCGGTAATAGATCTGCTGGACGCTTCCGGTGACCGGGCTCGACAACTTCCGCCGCGCCAGCCGGGTCTGTGCCGAATTGAGCCTCGCCTGCGCGGTGCGCAGCGCCGCCTCGGCATCGTCCAGCGCTCTTTGCGTGCCGGCCTGCGTCCGCAAGCAGCTGCTGCGCGCGCGCATAGGCCTGTTGCGCGTTCTCGACCGCGCCTCCTGCATGGCGAGATCGGCACGCTGCAGACTCGGAATCCAGCGTGAACAGCGGCGCTTCCTGCTCCACCTGGTCGCCTTCGCGCACGGCGAGGGTCTCGATGCGGCCCGCATCGTCAGGACCGACGAAGATCAGACTCGGCCTCGACCCAGCCCTTGCAGTGCGGCTTGTTGCCGTTGTTGCAGCCGGCAAGCACGAGAATTGCGGCGAAGGCGAAGGCGATGCGACCTTTGTTCATGTCGCGCTCCTTTCGCCGAACAGGAGATCGATATGCGCCTGCATGAGCTCGCGTACGTCGAGCGGCGTAAAGCGCTCGAACAAGCTGTTCCATATGATGGCGAGAAGACCAGGCGCCACCAGCAATTGCGGAAATCGGGCCAGCGCATCGTGCGCAAGCTCGCCGCGTTCCACTGCCTGCGCAAGCACCGCGCGCAGGGCCGGCAGCACGCGCGCAATGACCTCCCGATAATAGAACTCGGCGAGCTTGGGGAAACGCGGACCCTCGGCGATGATCAGACGCAGCACGTCCTTGCGGCGCGTGCCGTAGATCTCGTTCACGAACACGTCGGCAATCATCTCCGCCACGGCACGAGCCGGTAGGCCGGCCATTGGCGCAGATGCGATTGCCCCCGCCAAGGGCGTCAGCATCGCGCGCACCAGTTCCTGGAACAAACTCTCCTTGTCGCGGAAGTATAAGTAGATCGTGCCCTTGGCGACGCCTGCGCGCTGTGCCACGTCCTCGAGCCGCGTTGCGGCGAAGCCGCGGGCGGAAAATTCATCGAGTGCAGCAGCAAGGATTGCCCCCCGCCGCTCACCTTGGCGCTCGCTGTGCGAGCGCCTGCGGCCAGCTTTCCGGCCCGCGCGCTTCGCCTTTTGTGGCGTCGAGACTGCCATGACGAAACCGACGAACCCCTATATATGACTGACCAGTCAGTCATATATGAGATTGAGCGCCCGACCGCAAGCAGCCGCAAGCCTGCGCGCGGCAAACTCGAGCCGGGGATGGGTAGAAGCTCGTAGTTGATGGCGATCCGATTCGCCACGAGCATCGAGCCTCGCCGCCACTGCGTAGCCATGCGCGGCGCAGGCTTCCTGCCCCTCGATGGTGCTGGCGATAGCGAATAGCGCGCAGAGTGGCCGCGCGGCCACAGCGGTGCCTCACAGGTGACCAAATGCGCTGCGAAAGTTGCGAGTGCTGGCGACTCGGGGGATGAAATGGGACGGATTCTGGCTTCGCTTGTTCTTGCGCTTTCCTTGCTTACGCTAGCCTCTTCGGAGGCCTCGGCGTGGGCTTGCCGTGCCGCCGGTCTCGGCTCCGGTGGCTTTGCGCGCAGCTACAATGTCATCGACGCCAAGCTTCGGGCATTGCGCCGATGCGAGCGCAACAGCCCGGTGCCGGTCTGCACGATCCTGTGGTGCCGCCCGGGGTGGTGAGCCTCACTGCGCCGCCTCGATCTCGGCCCTCGCGCCGAGCAGTGCCTCCGGCGTGTCGATGTCGGTGAGTGCTCCCTTGCCTTCCATCGGCAACTCGAGCACTGCCTCGCCATAGCGGCCGATGAGGTGGCGGGCGCCGATATCGCCTTCGATCGCCATCAGGTCGGGAAAGAACCGCCGCGACCACAGCACCGGGTTGCCGCGCTTGCCTTCGAAGGTCGGCACTATCACCAGCGCACCGCGGTCCGGATCGAACGCACCGATCAACCGGTCGATAAGGGACGCATCGACCTGCGGCATGTCGCCGAGACAGACCACGGCGCCGTCGGCCTCGGCCGGCACGGCGGCAATGCCGGCCCGAAGCGAGGTGCACGAGGCCGTCGGCGAAATTCGGGTTGTGGACGATGCGCGCCGGCAGGCCGGCAAGCACTTTCTCGATTTCCCTGGCGCTGATGTCCGACCACCACGATGACGGGATCGGCCCGCGAGGCCAGCGCCTCCTCGACCGCGATCCGGATCAGCGGCCGGCCGCCGATCTCGGCAAGGAGCTTGTTCGGTCCGCCCATGCGGGTCGAACGGCCGGCGGAGAGCACGACCGCGGCAATGTGCCGGGGCAGGTCGGCAACCGGTTCCTTGCGCGGCTGCGGCCTGGTGACGATCTCCATCAAGAGCCCGCCGACGCCCATCCCGGTGATCGCCTCGCGTGGCACCTCGAGACCCGCCAACAATCGCGTGAGCACCCAATCGAAACCGTTTTCCTTGGGCGAGCGCGCGCAACCCGGCGCGCCCAGCACCGGCCGGCCACCGACGCTGCCGACCAGCAGCAGATTGCCGGGATCGACCGGCATCCCGAAATGCTCGATGCGCCCGCCGATCGCCTCCACCGCGGCCGGAATCACGTCGCGGCGGTCGGCGATTGCGGAGGCGCCGAACACGATAACCAGTTCGGCCCCCGCGGCGAGCACCTCGGTGATGGCCTGGGTGAGCGCGCCTTGCTCGTGCGGCACCCGCCGCTCGGCGACGATCGCAGCACCAGACGGCGTCAGCCTCTCCTCGGCCACCCGCAGGGTCTTTTCGATCACCTTGGTGGCAAGCCCGGGGAGCAGCGTCGAGACAATGCCGATCTTGCGAATCCGATAGGGCGCGATCCGCACCAGCGGCGCAGCCGCTTGCGCAACCGCGAGCGCGTCATCGCGCGCCTCGGATGCAACCGCGAAAGGAATGATCTTGACGGTCGCGATCATCTCACCGGCGACCACCGGCTTATAGGCCGGCAGCGTCGCAAGGGTGATCGACTCGTCGATCTCGTTGAGGCGGTCGATCGCTTCCTTGTCCACCACCAGCACGCCGGCTGTCTCGGCGAACAGATTGGCGCGGCCGGTGAAGGCACGATCGATACGCACGGCCTCTCCGGCAACCGCCGCCGCGATTTCGGCCGCCGCCACATCCTCCGAGACGTCGCCGGGCTCGATGCGGGCCACGACGATCTCGGATATCCCGGCAGCAGTGAGGGCCGCGATCTCGGGCTTGCCGATCGGAGTGCCTTTCTTGAGCACGAAACCGCTCTTGCGGATCGAATGCACCGCGACGGCACCTTCGGCCTCGGCCACCGGTACGGCGCCGAACTTCATGCTCGCATCTCCGGGGATTGTCGGAGGTGTGCCGTGATCTCGCCCATGATCGCGACCGCGATCTCGGCCGGCGACACCGCTCCGATATCGAGACCGATCGGCGCGTGGATGCGTGCGAGCGCGGTCTCGGTCATGCCGTTGCTCTTGAGCCGCTCGATCCGCCGGCTGTGGGTCTTCTTGGATCCGAGCGCGCCGATATAGAAGCAGTCGCGGGCCAGCGCATGACGAAGCGCGGGGTCGTCGATCTTGGGATCGTGCGTCAGTGCGACGAAAGCGGTGTAGCGGTCGATGCCGAGCGCCGGCAGCGCCTCGTCCGGCCATTGCGCGATCACCGATACGTCGGGAAAGCGCTCGCTCGACGCGAACGCGGTGCGCGGATCCACGATGGTGACGTGATAGCCGAGCAGCCTCGCGATCGGCGCCAGCGCTTGGCTGATATGGACCGCACCCGTGACGACGAGCTGCGGCGGCGGCACGTGCACGGTGAGAAAGACCTTGCCTTGCGGGGTTTCCTCCATCCCGCTCTTCCCGCTGCGAATGTGTTTCTCGAGCAGCTCCTCGAGCGGATCGCGCGCGACGTCGGCGGCCTTGACGAGCCGCTGCTCGCCGGACGCCACATCGGTGATGACCACGGCGGCGCGGCGCGCCGCCCGTTCGCCGTTCAATGATCTGAGAATGTCGAGCTTCACGGATTTCCTCGCCTCCAACGGAACCGGTTTCCTGCCCGCATCGGGGTTGCCGGCTCGGGGGAGGTGCGCCGAGCCCCGGTACGTGGCAGATCCGAGTGCGGCAGGCGCATGACCTACTCCACCTTCTCCACATAGACCCGAATGGTGCCACCGCAGGACAGTCCGACCTCCCAGGCGGTCTCGTCGGCGACCCCGAACTCGAGCGTCTTGGGCTTGCCGCTCTCGATCACGTCGAGCGCCTCGGTTACCACAGCGCCCTCGACACAGCCGCCCGAGACCGAGCCGAGGAAGTTGCCCTCGTCGTCGATCACCAGATTGGAGCCGACCGGCCGCGGCGCCGAGCCCCAGGTTTCGACCACGGTGGCAAGCGCAACGCCGCGGCCTTGCCCTCGCCAGTCCTCAGCCGCTTTCAATATGTCTTCATCGCGTGCGAGCATTATCGATTCTCCAGCTATTCCACCCGTCCCCGCGGGGGATCGACCCGGCGGTCCTTCGAGCAAACAATCCAACTTGTTAGATGGATCACCGGGTCAAGTCCGGCAACAACCATCAAGCAACCTTCTCCAGCCAGGCCTTGGGATCCCCGACATCGCTTCCGCGTGCCGAAAGGGCGCGGCACCAGCTCCGCGATGGAGTCCAGATTGTGGATCGGCCGCAATTCGTCGACATGCGGAACCATCGTGCGGATGCCCTTGGCTTTGGCCTCGAAACCGGAAAACCGCAGCAGCGGATTGAGCCAGATCAGCCGCCGGCACGAACGATGCAGCCGGTCGATCTCGAACGCCAGCCGGTCGTCGGGGTCCCGCTCGAGCCCGTCCGTGATCAGCAGCACGACGGCGCCTTGCGTCAGCACGCGGCGCGCCCACAGCTTGTTGAAGGAATGCAGAGAGGTGGCGATCCGCGTTCCGCCCGACCAGTCTGCCACATTGGCGCCGACCGCGGCGAGCGCCTCGTCCGGATCCCTGGACTTGAGCGCGCGGGTCACATTGGTGAGCCGGGTGCCGAAAAGGAACGTGTGCACGCGCTTGCGGGCATCGGTGACGGCATGCAGGAAATGCAGGAAAAGGCGCGTGTACTGGCTCATGGAGCCGGAAATATCGAGCAGCGCCACGATCGGCGGCGCCTTGCGGCGGGGCCGAGATACTTGAGGTCGATGACCGCACCGCCGGCCTTGAGGCTCGCGCGCAGGGTGCGGCGGATGTCGACGAGGTGACCATGACGATGCGGCGCAAGGCGCCGCGTCCTGACCTCGTCGAGCGCCAGCACGAGGCGCTTGATCGCATCCTTCGCCGCAGCGATCTCGGCTGCGGTCATCTGCGCAAAATCCTTTGTCTGCAACACTTCGCGGTCCGACACGGTCAAGCGCGCGTCGGCCTCGATCTCCGGCGGCTTGCGCTCGGCTTCGCCGAGGCTCGCGAGCAGCGCCTCCTGGATGCGTTGGGCCCCCGGCGGCGGCTTGTCCTCCTGGCCCGGCGGGGCCTGCGGCAGCATGGCTGCCAGCAGCCGGTCGATGTGGCCGCGGCGGCGGAAGAAAATGCGAAATGCCTGGTCGAAGATCAGCGAATGCTCGTGACGCTTCATCAATACCGCATGCAGCGTCCAGTAGAAGTCGTCGCGGGTGCGACGCCCGCCGCCGCGACTGCGGCAAGCGCATCGAGCACCGCGCCGGAACCGACCGGGATGCCGGCCGCGCGCAATGCGCGGGCGAAGTACAAAATGTTCTCGGCGAGGCGGCCGCTGTTCTCGCTGTCCCCGCCCGCGCTCGGATCCACACGCTACTCCGCCGCTCGCATCTGCGTGCGCACCTCGTCGATCAACTCCTTGGCCCTGCTTCCTTCGATGCGAGCGATGTCGTCCTGGTATTTGAGCAGAACGCCGAGAGTGTCGCAGACGGTGCCGGGATCGAGCGCGACGGCATCGAGCTCGGCGAGGGCGGCCGCCCAGTCGAGCGTCTCGGCGACGCCGGGCGCCTTGAACAAGTCCTCCTTGCGCAGCGCCTGCACGAACTGCACGACCTGCTCCGAGAGCGCCTTGCCGATTCCCCCTACCTTGGCGCGTACGATCTTCAATTCGCGTTCGGCGCTCGGATAGCCGACCCAATGATAGAGGCAGCGGCGCTTGAGCGCATCGTGAATCTCGCGCGTCCGGTTCGAGGTGATCACCACGATCGGCGGGTGCTCCGCCTTGATCGTGCCGAGCTCGGGTATCGTGACCTGGTAATCGGCGAGCACTTCCAGGAGAAACGCTTCGAACGCTTCGTCGGCACGGTCGAGCTCGTCGATCAAAAGCACGGGCGCACCGGCCGGGTCCGGCTCCAGTGCCTGCAGCAGCGGCCGCTTGATCAAGAAGCGGTCGGAGAACACGTCGTGCTCGAGCCGTTCGCGGTCGTGCGTGCCCTCGGCTTCGGCCACCCGGATCGCGATCATTTGAGCGGCATAGTTCCACTCGTAGACCGCCGCCGCGACATCGAGGCCTTCGTAGCATTGCAGACGGATGAGGCGGCGCGCCAGCGTCGTCGCAAGCACCTTGGCTATCTCGGTCTTGCCGACGCCAGCCTCGCCTTCGAGAAACAGCGGGCGCCCCATCTTGAGGGCAAGAAACAGCACGGTCGCCAGCGACCGGTCGGCAAGGTAATCCGCCGCCCCCAGCAGATCGAGAGTGGCGTCGATCGAGGCGGGCAACGAGCGCGGGGCCTGTTTCATGAGAGCCGAGCTTATAGCCTCTCGTTGCCCGACTTGTCCCGGAAAGAACGCAAGCGAGACTGGGCCTGCTATCCCACCGCAGCCGCGACCGCCCGCCGCGCCAGCACGCCGACCAGATGAGCGCGGTATTCCGCGCTGCCGTGAATGTCGGTCGCCATGCCGTCGGCCGGGATGGTCATGCCTTCCAGCGACTTCGCACCGAAACGCTTCTTCAGCGCCTCCTCGAAGGCGGCGACGCGGAATACACCGTTCGCCCCCGCGCCGGTGACCGCGACGCGGACCTCGGAGCCGCGCTTGGAGACGAACACGCCGACCAGCGCATACCGCGAGGCCGGATTGGGGAATTTCACGTAACCCGCCTTGTTGACCTTTGGAAACTGCACCTTGGTGACGATTTCATCCGGTTCGAGCGCCGTCTCGAACAGGCCCCTGAAGAATTCGTCGGCATGAATTCGGCGCTTGTTGGTGATGATGGTGGCACCAAGGCCGAGAACGCCCGCGGGATAGTCGGCGTTGGGATCGTTGTTGGCGACCGAGCCCCCAAGTGTGCCGCAATGGCGCACCGCCGGATCGCCGATCTTGCCGGCAAGCTCGGCCAATGCCGGAATGCTCTCCTTCACAACCGGCGAAGTCGCCACCTCGACATGCGGCGTCATCGCACCGATGACGAGCGAGCGGCCGGTCGTTTCGATCCCGGTCAAGCCCTCGACCTTCGACAGGTCGATCAGATTCTTGGGGCCGGCAAGACGAAGCTTCATGGTTGGAATCAAGGTGTGGCCGCCGGCGAGCAGCTTGGCTTCTTCCTGCTTGGCCAGGAGGCTCGCCGCCTGTCGCACGGTCGCGGGGCGATGCTGGGTGAATGCATACATTGATCTCTCTCCTATGCCGCGCTTTGCCTGTTGATCTTCTGCAAGGCCTGCCACACCGTCTGCGCGGTCGCCGGCATTGCCAAATCCTCGGTCCCGATCGCATCGGTGAGGGCATTGATTACCGCCACCGGGGCGGCGATTGCGCCCGCCTCGCCGCAGCCCTTGATGCCGAGCGGATTGGAAGGCGCCCTGGTGTGCGTCATATCGACCTTGAACGCCGGCAGATCGTGAGCGCGCGGGACGCAATAATCCATGAGCGAGCCGGTGACCAGTTGTCCATTGTCGTCATAGACCGCGCCCTCGAGCAGCGCCTGTCCTACACCTTGGGCAATGCCGCCGTGCACCTGGCCCTCGACGATCATGGGATTGATCACGGTGCCGAAATCATCGACCGCGGTCCAGGCCACGATTTCGCTATCTCCAGTCTGCGGATCGACCTCGACCTCGCAAATGTGACAGCCCGCGGGAAAAGTGAAATTGGTGGGATCATAGAATGCGCCTTCCTTCAAGCCGGGCTCCAGCTCCTGGCCGGCGAACTTGTGCGCCACGTAGGCGTTGAGAGAAACTTCGCCCCAGGCCGCCGACTTGTCGGTGCCGGCGACCGTGAACTTGCCGTCCTTGAACACGATATCGCCTTCCGCCGCTTCCAGCATATGGGCGGCGACCTTTTTGGCTTTGGCCTCGATCTTGTCGAGCGCCTTCACGATCGCCGAAATGCCGACCGCGCCCGAGCGCGAGCCGTAGGTGCCCATGCCGAACTGCACCTTGTCGGTGTCGCCGTGCAAAACGCTGACATTGTCGAGCGGAATGCCGAGCCGATCGCAAACGACCTGGGCAAAAGTCGTCTCGTGGCCCTGGCCATGCTGGTGACAGCCGGTGAGAATTTCCACCGAGCCGGTCGGGTTCACGCGCACCTCGGCGGATTCCCATAGCCCGACGCCGCAGCCGAGCGAGCCAACCGCCTGGCTCGGCGCAATCCCGCACGCCTCGATATAGGTGGAAAAGCCGACGCCGCGCAGCTTGCCATTTCGGGCGGATTCACGCTTGCGCTTGCCCAAGGCGGAATAGCCGGAAATCGTCAGCGCCTTCTCGAGCGAGGCGTGGTAGTCGCCGGCGTCATAGTTCATGATCACCGGGGTCTGATGCGGGAACTTACTGATGAAGTTCCTGCGACGCAGGTCAACGGGAGCGATGCCCAGCTCTCGCCCGGCGATTTCGACCAGGCGCTCGACCACGAATGTCGCCTCCGGGCGGCCTGCGCCGCGATAGGCATCCACCGGCACCGTATTCGTATAGACCGCGTCGACTTCGCAATAGATCGCCGGGATGGCGTACTGGCCGGACAGCAGCGTACCGTAGAGATAGGTCGGGACCGAGGACGAAAAGGTCGACATATACGCGCCGAGATTGGCGATGGTCTTGACACGCAGGCCGGTGATCCTGCCGTCGGCATCGAACGCCATCTCGGCATGCGTGACATGATCGCGGCCGTGGGCGTCGGTAACGAAGGCCTCGGAGCGTTCCGAGACCCATTTCACCGGCCGCCCGACTTTCCGCGCCGCCCAGAGACAGACGACCTCTTCCGGATAGATGAAAATCTTGGACCCGAAGCCGCCGCCGACATCGGGCGCGATCACGCGCAGCTTGTGCTCCGGTGCCATGCCGACGAATGCCGAGATGACCAGACGCGCGACATGGGGATTCTGCGTGGTGTTCCAGAGCGTGAGATTGTCGGTTCCGGAATCGTATTCACCGATCGCGGCACGCGGCTCGATCGCGTTCGGCACCAGGCGATTGTTGACGAGATCGAGCCGGGTGACGTGCTTTGCGGCCTTGAAGGCGACATCGACCGCCTTGGCATCGCCGATGTGCCACTGATAGATGGTGTTGCGTGCCGCAACCTCGTGGATTTGCGGCGCCCCCTGCCGTTGCGCCTGGCCAGGATCGGTCACTGCCGGCAGCACTTCGTAATCGACGCTGACCTTCTCGGCCGCGTCCTTCGCCTGCGCCAGCGTATCGGCGATGACGACCGCAACTGCATCGCCGACATGATTGGCCTTGCCGTGGGCGAGCGCCGGGTGCGGCGCCATCTTCATCGGCGAGCCGTCCTTTGATGTGATCATCCATCCGCAGATGAGACTGCCGATCTTGTCGGCAGCGAGCTCGGCACCGGTAAGCACCGCGGCCACGCCCGGCATCGCAGCGGCCGCCTTGCCGTCGATGCTCTTGATCCTGGCGTGGGCATGCGGCGAGCGGAGAAAATAGGCATAGCCTTGCCCGGGCCGGTTGACGTCGTCGGTATAGTGGCCCTTGCCGGTCATGAACCGCTGGTCCTCCTTGCGGCGCACCGCCGCACCGATGCCGGTCGCGCTCATGGCAGTCTCCTCGCTGGAAGTCGCCTCACCGTGCTTCCAAATAGCCCGCATGGGGCACAGCAGAATGCGGGACGTCGCGCTGCGCGTTCAGGATCCCGGATTTCGCTGCCGCTCCATCCGGGCTACGAGAGATGCTTCAAGCTTCTGTTGAGCTTGACCTTGCCCCATGGCTTTGGCGCCGGCGGCGATTGCCTTGACGATATTGTGATAGCCGGTGCAGCGGCAGAGATTGCCCTCGAGCTCATGGCGGATGGTCGGGTCGTCGAGGTCGTTACCTTTGCGATACACCATGTCGACCGCCGTCATGATCATGCCGGGGGTGCAGTAGCCGCATTGCAGTCCATGATGCTCCCGGAACGCCTCCTGCATTGGATGCAACGGACCATTCGGCTCAGCGAGGCCCTCGATGGTGAGCACTTCGGCACCCTCCAGCTGCCAGGCAAAAATGGTGCAGGCCTTCACGGCCTTTCCGTTGACGTGCACCACGCAGGCGCCGCACTGAGACGTATCGCAGCCGACATGGGTGCCGGTGAGCCGCAGGTGCTCACGCAGGAATTGCACCAGAAGGGTGCGCGAGTCGACATCACCGGTGACGGCTTTGCCGTTCACCGTCATTGCGACGGCGGTCATGGTCTCCTCCTCGAAATCCGGCCAAAGGCCTCGTTGTCGCGCCCCCGGTCGATTCCGGCAGCGGATCGGGTCAAAATCGGGTCGATTTTGCCCCGGGGCGTGGATTGGAACAAGTCAAGTCTGAACCTCGCGGCACACGGACGGTCAAGGGCGTCGCCGCGCCCGTTCGATCCGTGATGCCTATTGAGTCACCGCCGCGGCGAACTTGGCGAAGAAATCGTCAGCCGTCTTCTTGGCGGCGCTGTTGATCAGTCGCTGTCCCAGCTGAGCGAGCTTGCCGCCGATCTGCGCCTCCACATCGTAAGTCAGAAGGGTACCCCCATCCTTGTCGGAGAGCGACACCTTGGCCCCGCCTTTGGCAAAACCTGCGACCCCGCCCTCCCCTTCGCCGGAAATGCGATAGCTGTTGGGCGGATCGAGATCGGTGAGCCTCACCTTGCCCTTCCAGCGCGCCTTTACCGGTCCGACTTTCACGGTGGCGATGGCCTGGAATTCATTCTCGGAAACCTTGTCGAGCTGTTCGCTGCCGGGGATGCAGCTCTTGAGCACTTCCGGATCATTGAGCTTCGCCCAGACCACCTCACGGCTGGCGGCAAGCTGGACTTGCCCATTCATGGTCATCGCCATCGGCCTACTCCGTCTGTTGCGATACAGATATAAAGCTTTGGCGGCCAACGGGGAAAGCGCTTTCAGCGTGGCCCTGCGCGGGCGTTGCGGGGGGTTGGCGGAAGGGTTCGAGGCGGCTAATGGTGGACGGTCTCGACCTATTCCATGACACCCCCTCCTGTACCGCTTCCTCTGCTGCCTTCTCACTCGCTGATTCTCGAACGCGGCCATGCGCGCCATCCTCGACGATCGCGACCGGCTGCAGGGGCGGGCGGCGGCACGTCGCCAGCGTCGGGCATTTCGCAGAGAGGTACGCATGCCCGTGATCGATGCCGACGGCTGTCCGATCCATGTCGAGGTCGAGGGCCCGGAACGCGCGCCGGTGCTGATGCTGTCGAATTCGCTCGGCACCACGCTGCATATGTGGGACGGCCAGGTTGCGCCGTTCACGCAGCATTTCCGCTGGTGCGCTATGACCGGCGCGGCCATGGCAAGTCCGGCGTGCCCAAAGGACCCTATACGATGGAGCGGCTCGGCCGCGACGCGCTCGCCGTGCTCGACGGGCTCGGCATCGACAAGATCAACTGGTGCGGGCTCTCCATGGGAGGCATGGTCGGCCAGTGGCTCGGCGCCAATGCGCCCGAGCGCATCGAGCGGCTGGTGCTCTCCAACACATCCTCCTATTTCCCGGACAAGGCGGCATGGAACGACCGCCTCGAGCTCGTGCGCGAAAAAGGCATTGCGGCCTTTGCCGGACCCAACATGGAACGCTGGTTCACGCAAGGATTCCGCGAGCGGGCGCCGAAGCGATCGCGCGGATGACCGAGATGTTCGCGGCTACTCCGCTCGAAGGCTACATCGCCTGCGGCGAGGCGGTGCGCGACATGGATCACCGCGAGTTGCTGCCGAAGATCTCGGCGCCGACCCTCGTCATTGCCGGCCGACACGATCCGGCGACGCCATTGGCAGCCGGCGAATATATCAGGAGCCGCATTCCGGGCGCGACGCTGACCGTGCTCGACGCCGCGCACATTTCCAACGTCGAGCAGCCCTCCGCCTACAGCGATGCCGTATTGACGTTCCTGCTCGCCGGACCGACGATCAGGCTGAGCGCCCGGCAATCAGCTTCGGACGGCTCTGCCGCTGCGCGCGTTCTACCCGCCCCTTGCGGCGCGGAACTCCTGCGGCGTCGTGCCGGTCTGCTTGCGGAAGAAGCGGGCGAAATGGGAAGGGTCGGAGAAAGCCAGATCATAGGCGATCTCGTGGATCGGCAGGCTGGTGAACACCAGCTGGCGCTTGGCTTCGGTGAGCACGCGCTGGCGTATCAGGTGGCCGGCGGTGACGCCGGTCGCGCGCTGAACGTGATCGTTCAGACGGTCGACCGTCATCGCCAGCTTGTCGGCATAGAAAGCGAGCTGCCGCTGCTTGTGGAAGTTCTCCTCCACCAGCTTTCGCAAAGCTTCGACGGTGGCGCCGGTCGGCTCCAATGCGACCACGTCTGCGCTCGTGCGTGCGCGGCTCGCAGCGACGCCGCGCCGTCTCGACCGCGATCAGCGCGAGCAGCCCGCGCATGGCAATCCGGAAGCCGGCGCGCGCCAGAAAGCGTTCCTCGTGCAGTTCGCTGGCCAGTCGCGCAAGACGCGCGTGCTCGGCGTCGCCGAGCGGCACGATCGGCTCTGCGGCCAGTGCCTTGAGGCGCGCGAGCGCTTCGCCCCGGCGATCGCCCATTCGCCTCGCGCGACGTCTTCGGTGAAGCTCATCACCCAGCCGTCGGTGACGCCGGGGCGGAAGCGGAAACCATGGGCAGTGGTCGCGGGCACCAGAATTGCGCACGGCGCCTCGAAAGTGAATGGTGCCGCTTCGAAGGTCATCTCGCCGCCGCCCAGTTCGATCAACAGGATCTGAAACAGATTGCGGTGGCGATGCGCACGAATCGTCCAGTCGTGAATCGACGAGCGCGAGGCAATCGTCTCGATGTGAATGAAATCGAAAGCCTGGTCGTCAGGCGGATCGCCGTAGAGATGGAAGAGCGGAAGCGCGGTGGTGACCATGGCCAAAGAATAGGCCAGCTCGGTGGCGGAGCAAATCGGATGCTCGAGTGAAATGGCCCCGCCGGTGCGTCTCGCCCCCCGAGGGCCAACGTGCAGGTCCGAATAAGGTTGCAGTGCAACGGAATGCCATTGTTCCGGAAGATGGCGTGATCGCGAGAAGTTGCCGACTGATCGGATGAGAACTACGTCGTCTACACCCGTTTGTAGGCGCGATCGTGGTAGACTAGCGCCGGGCCGCCGACGCCGACGCGCATGCTCTCCACCCCACCGAAGAACACGTTGTGGCTTCCGACCGATCGCACCTCGAAGATGCGGCAGTCGAACACGACCACCGCAGAGGCGAGCACTGGACTGCCCGTCGACAGCGTCAGCCATTCTCCGGTCGAAAACCGGTCGCTGCCGCGCGACACCAGTGCGACCTGCGAAAATATCCGCGATCTCGGCTCCGCCGTCGCCGAGCGTGTTGATGCAGAAAACGCCATTCTCGACCACCGCCGGATTGGTCTGGCTGCGGCGGTTGAGGCACATGAGCAGCGTGGGCGGCGCATCCGAGACCGAGCATACCGCAGTCGCGGTTGCTCCCGCCTTGCCGCCGGGACCGGCGGTGGTGATGACGTGAACGGCAGCGCCGAGCCGGCTCATAGCCTCACGAAAGTCGGCCGGCTCGACGGTGCGCATGAGCTCCGGCCCCACCGCCGTGAACGCGCCGTCCATGGCATCGTCGGGTCGTTGATCGATCCAGCTCATGCAGTCACTCCGCAGCACGTCTGACGGCGCTCATTCCCGGATATGAGACATCGTCCGGGTCTAGCCAAGCAGACGTGCGCCAGCCGTTTTCGTCGTAATCGGACAGGCACTGCTCGGCCAGCGCCGTCATAGCGTCGAGCGTCCCGGTGTTGCGAGCGTTCCACATCGCCTGGATGCGGATGTCCTCGTGATTGCCGGCGTAATTCATCTCGTAGAGCTCGTGCCGGCCGCCGAACTCGGTTCCGATCGCATCCCACAAGAGCTTCATCACCTTGATGCGTTCCTTGTATCCGATGCCGTGCGAGCCGCGCACATATCTTGGCAAGATACTTGTCGATCTCAGGATTTTTGAAGTCCTTCGCCGAAGACGGAAGATAGATCAACGCAGAAGCGACGATCTTCTCCACGATCTCCTTGATCCGGCCATAAGCATCGCCGGCGAACACGCGATAGCTCGAGCCCGACTGCATGTTGGGAAGCACCGCGCCATCGACCCAAGGCGTGGGATTTGCCGCCATCGCATCGGTCAAAGCCCAGAACAGATTCCGCCAGGCGATCACTTCGCCCAGCATGGCCTGATTGCCGCGGAATTCGTCGGCACCGGTAGCGCGCAGCGCCTTGGCGATGACGCCGACCAGGAAGTCGAGCTTGACCGCAAGCCGCGTGCAGCCCTGGAATTGGTAGCCCGCCAGGAACCCGGACTGCGGGAAAAAGACCTTGAGCTTCTCGAGGTCGCGGTGAAGGAGCACGTCCTCCCAGGGAATGAACGCGTTGTCGAATACGAAGATGGCATCGTTCTCGTCGAATCGCGAGGACAGCGGATAGTCGAACGGCGAGCCCATGACGCTCGCCATCATCTCATAGGAGGCGCGGCAGAGCAGCTTCACGCCGGGCGCATTCATCGGCGCGATGAACATCACCGCGAGGTCGGTATCATGGGTCGGCATCGCGCAGCCGCATTCTGGCCGAGGAAGTTGTAATGGGTCAGCGCAGACGAGGTCGCAACCACCTTGGCGCCCGACACATAGATGCCGGCGTCGGTCTCCTTCTGGATGGTGATGAATACGTCCTTGACCTGATCGGCCGCCTTGGCACGGTCGACCGGCGGATTGACGATGGCGTGATTTATGAACAGCACGTGTTCCTGGGCGCGGCGATACCAAGCCTTGGCGTTGCCGGAGAACTTTCCATAGAATTGATGATTGGCTCCGAGCGTGTTCATCAACGACGCTTTGTAATCGGGTGAGCGCCCCATCCAGCCATAGGACATCCGCGCCCATTGCGGCGATCGCGTCGCGCTGTCCGATCAGCTCCTCACGCGAATGCGCGGCACGGAAAAACTTATGGGTGAAGCCGGACGATCCGGTATCGGTCAGGCTGGTAAGCAGGCTCTTCGTTCTCGAATCGTGCAACGCGTCATAAAGCCGCGCGATCGACCGCGCGGCGTTGCGGAAGGCGGGATGCGTCGTGACGTCGTCGACGCGCTCGCCATAGATATAGATTTCCCGGCCGTCGCGCAGGCTGGCGAGATATTCCGCTCCGGTGAACGGCCGGCCCTTCTCGCCGATGGCGTCCTCGGACCTCATGGGGCTCATATGCAACGCGCTCCTTCCGACGCGATGTTTCCGCAGCAAGGCACTCGCCGCGGCGGGTGTCAATGCGGTGACGTTTCGTTTGCGAGCCTGCGAGCGCGACTGCGATCGCACCGCTCGGTCCGGTCAGCCTTGCGCGTTTCGGCCCTGCGGCGGCAAGCCGGCAGGCCCTTCGCGAGGGTCCCGGAACGGTTGCGTCAACAGACGATCGATGCGCAGTTCGCCGGAATCGCGAAAGATCGGGAGCCCGACCGTCATGCCGACGTGTCCCGCCTGAGGCTCGGCACGGTAAGTCCCGAACAGCCAGTCCCACCAGGGCAGATTGAAGCCGAAATTGCTGTCGGTCTCCCGACGCAAGATCGAATGGTGCACCCGGTGCATGTCCGGCGTGACGACCACTAAGCGCAACAGCCGATCAATGGCGGACGGCATCGAGACGTTGGCGTGATTGAACATCGACGTGGCGTTGAGCACGACTTCGAACAGCAGCACCGCCACCGCCGGAATCCCGAACGCCAGCACGATCGCGATCTTGATCATCATGGAAATGATGATCTCGATCGGATGAAACCGCACACCGGTCGTGAGATCGATGTCGAGATCGGCGTGGTGCATTCGGTGCAGCCGCCACAGCAGCGGTACCCTGTGGAAGGCGACGTGCTGCGCATAAATGACCAGATCGAGCAGGAGGAAGCCCAGGATGGCCGCGACCGAGAGGCGCAACCCCACGAGATTGAACAGGCCCCATCCGCGCCCGGCAGCAAACAGCGCGGCGCCGACCGCGGCAGTCGGAATCAGGACGCGGACCGCCAGCACGTCGACGATCAGAATGCCGAGATTTCCCGGCCATCGCGCCTTGCGGCCGGCGGCAAGCGCTCGGCGCGGCGAGGCGAGCTCCCACAGCGACAGGACCGTGAAGACCAGGGCGAAGCCCGACGTGCGAACGAGCAGTTCGATGTCAACGTCCATGGATGATAAATAATGCGGAGGCTGCCAAATGCACCTCCTCGGGTATCGCCCCAGTGGACCCGAGAGCCAGCCGGCCAGCCCGGCCGAGCGCCGCAGGCGACCGTCACTTCGATCGCTCGACTCGGAGCCATTCACTCCAGCCTGGAACTTTGCTTCCTCCGAGCGCCACTCTTCTTTTTCCCCCAGAATTGTAAGCCAGCAGGCGCCAGCGTTTGCCCGTTTTCCGGGCCCCTGCTAGCGTCAATCGCCTGCCGCATCGCCGGCGGCGCCTCGAAAGGGTCGCTCGGGCATGGAAGTCTTCGTCCAGCAGCTTATCAATGGAATCACGCTGGGGTCGATCTACGGGTTGATCGCGATCGGCTATACCATGGTGTTCGGCATCCTCGGCATGGTGAATTTCGCGCACGGCGACGTGTTCATGGTGTCGGCTTTCATCGCGCTCATCGCCTTTTTGTTCTTGACGACGTGGCTCGGCATCGGATCCGCTCATTTTTGCGCTCTTCATCGTGCTCATCATCGCGATGCTGCTGACGTCGCTGGTGAACTGGAGCATCGAGAGGGTCGCGTATCGGCCGCTGCGCGGCTCGTTTCGCCTCGCGCCGCTGATCTCGGCAATCGGAATGTCGATCTTCCTGATGAACTTCGTGCAGGTCGCACAGGGCCCGCGCAACAAATCAATTCCGCCGTTCTTCAATGAAGTGATCGTGCTGATGTCGGCCAGCGACGGTTACGATGTTGCGATATCGTACAAACAGATTCTGGTCTGGGTGGTGACGGCGGCGCTGCTCGTCGCCTTCTGGTTCGTGGTGAGCAGGACCGCGCTCGGCCGCGCCCAGCGTGCCTGCGAGCAAGATCAGAAGATGGCGGCGCTGCTCGGTATCGATGTCGACCGCACGATCTCGATCACCTTCGTGATTGCGGCAGCGCTCGCGGCAGTCGCCGGCACCATGTATCTCATGTATTATGGCGTCGTGAGCTTCGCCGATGGATTCGTGCCAGGAGTGAAGGCCTTCACCGCCGCAGTGCTGGGCGGCATCGGCTCACTTCCCGGCGCGGTGCTCGGCGGGCTCCTGATCGGTCTGATCGAGACCATGTGGTCGGCTTACTTTTCCACCGACTACAAGGACGTCGCCGCCTTCTCCATTCTCGCCATCACCATGATCTTCCTGCCGCAAGGCATCCTCGGCCGCCCGGACGTGGAAAAGGTCTGAAATGGCGGACGGGGCGATCAGACCCGCCTCCCGCGTCGATACGTTGCGCGCTTTGCGGGAAGCGGTGTTCTCGGGCCTCCTCGCGTTCGGCGTGCTGCTGCCCCTGATCGGGTTCAATACCGTCCAGAACATCCGCAACGAGCTCGTTCTCGAGACGCGCTGGCCATTGCTCGCGGTGCTGGTGGCGATCATCGCCGGCGGACGCTTTGTTTATGCGCTGCTACTTGCGCCCTGGCTCGAGCGCCGCGCCGCGCGGCCGCGTGCTGAGCACCCTCTGCGCGCCGTTTGGCGTGCCCGGCTGTCGCGCGGGTTGATCCCCTTCGTCCTCGGCTTTGCCATAGTCTATCCCCCGCTGGCTCTTTCGCTCGCGGGGTTTCAGGGTGCGGTGAAGTGGATCGACAATTTCGGGGTGCAGATCCTGATTTACGTGATGCTCGGATGGGGCCTCAATATCGTGGTCGGGCTCGCTGGTTTGCTCGACCTCGGCTATGTCGCCTTCTATGCGGTCGGCGCCTATTCCTATGCGTTGCTCGCAAAAACCTTCGGCCTGTCGTTCTGGGTTCTGCTGCCGCTTGCGGGTTGTCTCGCCGCATTCTGGGGGATCCTGCTCGGCTTCCCGGTGCTGCGGCTGCGCGGGGACTATCTGGCCATTGTCACGCTCGCCTTCGGCGAGATCATCCGTCTTGTTCTCATCAATTGGGTGCCGGTCACCAACGGTTATGCCGGGATCAGCGGCGTCCCGCGACCGACCTTCTTCGGCATCCCGTTCAATGCCTCCGATGAGGGCTTCGCTGCCCGCTTCGGGCTCGAATTCAGTCCGATCTACCGGACCATCTTCCTCTATTATCTCATCCTGGCACTCGCTCTCCTCACCGCCGCCATGACGGTGCGGCTGCGGCGGCTGCCGATCGGGCGAGCCTGGGAAGCGCTGCGGGAGGACGAGATCGCCTGCCGTTCGCTCGGCATCAACACCACGAACACCAAGCTCACGGCCTTTGCCATCGGCGCAATGTTCGCAGGCTTTGCCGGCTCGTTCTTCGCGGCGCGGCAAGGATTCATCTCACCCGAGAGCTTCACCTTCATGGAATTGGCGGTGATCGTGGCGATCGTAGTCCTGGGCGGGATGGGCAGCCTGATCGGGGTGGCGATCGCCGCCGTGATCATGATCGGCGGCACCGAGATCATGCGCGAGCTCGATTTTCTCAAATCGGTCTTTGGAAGCGATTTCGATCCGACCCAGTACCGGATGCTGCTGTTCGGCGGAGCCATGGTGTTGATCATGATTTGGCGCCCGCGCGGCTTGATCGCGACGCGCGACCCGTCGGTGTTGCTCGAGCGCCGCCGGCATTCTGCCTTCTCCAGCCCACGCACGTTGCAGCAGAGCGAGCCGGCGCCTGCCCTCGGGGGAGAAGGCAAGCAATGAGCAATGGTGGCTTCGAGGCGGCCGCTGCCGGCCCACCGTCTTGCCGGACCGTGATCCCCGGAGAGTTCGCACCGGTGCTCCGGGTCGAGCATCTCAGCATGCGCTTCGGCGGGCTGATCGCGGTCAACGACCTTTCATTCACCGTCGGTCGGGGCGAAATCACCGCATTGATCGGACCCAATGGCGCCGGCAAGACCACCGTGTTCAACTGTGTCACCGGATTCTACAAGCCGACCGAAGGGCGCATCGCCCTGCAATTCGGCGATCCCGGCGTATGGCAGGACCTGAGGGCCTTGACCGCGCGTGGCACGCGCAGCGCCGTGCGTGGAGACGGCGCATTGTTTCTGCTCGAGCGCATGCCAGACTACCTGGTGACGGCCAAGGCGCGGGTGGTGCGCACGTTTCAGAATATCCGCCTGTTCCAGGGCATGACCGTGCTGGAGAATCTGCTGGTCGCCCAGCACAACGCGCTGATGCGCGCATCCGGATTCACGCTGTTCGGCGTGCTCGGTTTCCGCGGCTACATGCGCGCGGAGCATGCTGCGATCGAGCGGGCACGTTATTGGCTCGACCGGACCGGTCTCACCGCGCGCGCCGACGATACGGCAGGAGAATTGCCCTATGGTGCCCAACGGCGGCTCGAAATCGCCCGCGCCATGTGCACGCAGCCGGTGCTTCTGTGCCTCGACGAGCCGGCCGCCGGTCTCAATGCGAACGAGAGCGCCGAGCTCGGCCGCTATCTTCACGCCATTCGCGACGAGCACGCGACCTCCGTTCTCCTGATCGAGCACGATATGTCGGTGGTGATGAA
Source organism: uncultured Alphaproteobacteria bacterium (assembly GCA_963831225.1). Classification (GTDB taxonomy): domain Bacteria; phylum Pseudomonadota; class Alphaproteobacteria; order Rhizobiales; family Xanthobacteraceae; genus VAZQ01. Next base: position 55,763 of record CAWHPT010000079.1, on the reverse strand, counting down.
CATTTCCAACCACATCATCGTGCTCGACCACGGCCAGAAGATCGCCGACGGCACCCCGGAACAAATTCGCAATGATCCGAAGGTCATCGCGGCCTATCTCGGCGTCGAGCAGGACGAGATCACGGGCGAACTGGAGAACCTGAGCATGAACGAGGCTGCAGGGAGATCAAAATGACAGGACCGGCGAGGTCGCTGATCTGGGCGCTCACCTTTGCCGGGGCAGCCGCCGGGGTGGCGCATGCACAGGAATATCCGGCCCGGCCGGTTACCTTCGTGGTGCCGTACGCTGCCGGCGGGGGGACGGAGTTCCTGGCGCGAATGCTGGGTCAGAGACTGGAGCAGCGTCTGGGCAAGCCGTTCGTCATCGAGAACCGCCCAGGCGGCGGCGGGGTGACCGGGGCGGTCGCCGTCGCGCGCGCCGCCCCCGACGGGCACACGATATTGATGGCGCCGGCGCCCGTGATGGCGATCAACGTGAGCCTGCACAAGAAGCTGCCCTACGATCCCATCGTCGATTTCGTCCCCCTCGCACTGGTCGTCGCGAGCCCCTACGTGCTGGTGGTGACGCCATCGCTGCCGGTGCGGACGGTGACGGATCTCATCCGGCTCGCCAAGGAAAAACCCGGTCAACTTTCGTTCGCGTCGGCAGGGCCGGGCACGCCGCACCACCTCTTCCCGGAATTGCTCAAGACCATGACCGGCGTCGAGATGACGCACGTTCCTTATCGCGGCTCGGTACCGGCGCTGACCGACGTGGCGGCCGGACATGTCCAACTCATGTTCTGCGACGTGCCGCCTTCTTTGAGCATGATCAGGGAAGGCAAGGTGCGCGCGATCGGAGTATCGACCAAGGAGCGCATCGAGGTGTTGGCCGACCTGACGCCGCTCGCCGAGCAGGGAGTCGCCGGCTTCGACGCCGCATCATGGCAAATGGTCGTGGCACCGGCCGGCACGCCGAGGGATATCGTCGAGATTCTGCACGGTGAGATGAAGTCGATCATGGCGCAGGCTGAAATCCGCAATCATGTCGCGCGCATGGGCCTGCTTCCCGTCGATACGCCCTCAGTCGCCAGCCTGCGAACCTTCGTCAGGACCGAGATCACGCGCTGGGGCGGGGTCGTCACACAGGCCGGCATCGCCGGATCGCAATGATGCGCGCGAGGCAGCTGTCGAGAGCTGTTTCGCGGGTGCAGGGCGACGGCTGCGTCGTGACGAATCAGGAGCCGCGATGATTGCGCCCCTGCTCTGCGTGCGTGGGGTGCATGCCTATTACGGCAACATCGCAGCACTCAGGGGCGTCGACATCGAGGTCGGCGAAGGCGAGATCGTGGCGCTGATCGGAGCCAACGGCGCCGGAAAATCGACGCTGATGATGACGATCTTCGGCAATCCGCGCGCGCGCGCTGGCAGCATCAGCTTCGCCGGGCACGACATTACGCGGCTGCCGACTCACGAGATCGCGCGGCTGCAGATTGCCCAGGCGCCGGAAGGCCGTCGAATTTTCGTGCGCATGACGGTGATGGAAAATCTGCAGATGGGGGCTGCGTCCGCCCATCGCAGCTTTTTCGAAGCCGATATCGCGCGCGTGTTCGCGCTTTTCCCACGGTTGCGCGAACGCATCGACCAGCGCGGCGGCACCCTTTCCGGCGGCGAGCAGCAGATGCTGGCGATCGCGCGCGCACTGATGGGCCGCCCCCGGCTGCTGCTCCTGGACGAGCCCTCGCTGGGTCTGGCGCCGCTCATCGCACGTCAGATCTTCGGTGCGATCAACACGCTCAACGTGCAAGAGAAGTTGACCGTGTTCCTGGTCGAACAGAATGCCTTTCACGCCTTGCGGCTGGCACACCGCGGCTATGTCATGGTCAATGGCGCGATCACGCTCAGCGGAACTGGACGCGAGCTCCTGGAGCGACCAGAGGTGAGAGCAGCCTATCTCGAAGGCGGCAAGCAGTAGAGCAACAGAGGCGTCCATGAATTTCTCCATCCCCGAATTGCTCTCGGAAGAGCGCTCGCTCGGCATATTTCTTCTGGTGAGCGTTGCCATGGGAGGAGGCGCCGCCTGGCTGGCTGGCCGCGCGCTGGCGGCGACGTGGCGGCCGTGGTGGCATCTTGCGCTGTATATGCTGCTTTTGACCCTGGCGGTGCGCTTCATCCATTATGCGTTGTTCGACAGCAAGTTCCTGACCCTGCACTACTATGTCGTCGACTACGCGGTCTGCCTCGGCATCGGATTGCTCAGCTTCCGGGTGATGCGGGTCAAGCAGATGGTGACCCGCTACAGCTGGATCAACGAGCGCGCCGGCCTTCTGCGGTGGCGCCGCCGCGACCTCACGCCCGGGTCTGACGTGCCAGAATCCGGGTGACTTTTCTTTCGTTTATGGCTTGAATCCCCGCCACGAGGCGGCTCCGGCACGATGCAGAGATGCGCCTCTCTCGTTTCATTCAGGGGTAGACACTATGAGACAATGGCTCACCTTCGGTTTCGCCTTAAGCCTTGGCCTTGCTTTCGCGGATGGCGCTTCGGCGCAAATCAAATTGGGCGTCGCCGGCCCGCTTACCGGCGGCAGCGCCGCCTTTGGCGCGCAGCTCAGGAACGGGGTCGAACAGGCGGTCGAGGACATCAATGCCGCCGGCGGCATCCTCGGTCAGAAAGTCGAGGTCCCGGTCCCCCGTGGGGACGATCGCGCCGACCCGAAGGAAGGCGTATCGGTGGCCAACAAGTTCGTCGGTGACGGCGTCAAGTTCGTCATCGGTCATTTCAATTCCGGCGTCACCATCCCGGCATCCGAAGTTTACCAGGAGAACGGCATGCTGGTGATCACGCCCGCGGCCACCAATCCCAAGGTGACCGAACGCAATATGTGGAACGTCTTCCGCACCTGCGGCCGCGATGACCAGCAAGGCGGGGTTGCCGGCAACATCATCGCCGAAAGGTTCAAAGGCAAGCGGGTGGCGTTCGTGCACGACAAGACCACCTATGGTCAGGGCCTGGCCGACGAGACGCGCAAGGCGATGAACGCCAAGGGGCTCAAGGAAGTGCTCTATGAAGGCGTCAATGTCGGCGACAAGGACTACTCGGCGCTGGTCTCCAAGCTCAAGGCCGCGCGCGCCGATCTCGTCTACTGGGGCGGCCTGCACGATACCGGCGGACAGATCCTGCGCCAGATGCGCGATCAGGGAGTGCGGTCGACCTTCATGGGCGGCGATGGCATCACCGATGACGAGTTCGCCGCCATTGCCGGGCCCGGTGTGGAAGGAACCTTGATGACCTTTTCACCCGATCCGCGGACCAACCCGGCCAACAAGCAGATCGTCGAGGTTTTCCGCAAGAAGGGCTTCGAGCCGCAGGCGTACACGCTCTACAGCTACGCGGCGGTGCAGATCGTCAAGCAGGCCGCCGAGCAGGCGAAGTCGCTCGATCCCAAGAAGGTTGCCGAAGTGATGCAATCCGGCAAAGCGTTCAACACCGTGCTCGGAGATCTCTCCTTCGACAAGAAGGGCGATGTGACGGGCTACACCGTGGCGGGCAAGAAGAAGGACCGCTACGTGCTCTATGTCTGGAAGAAGGGCCCGGACGGCAAGATCACGTACGTGGAATCCGAATAGGCCGGCCGCCATTGCCATCGCCGTAGGAGCTTGCTCCAGCACAACAGCGAAGTCATGACGACGATCGCTGAAAGTGAGCACGCGCTGTTGATCCCTCGAGGCCCAAGCGCAAGTCGGCAATAGCCGCTTGCGCATGTTCAGCCGATCGTCTGCAGCACCGGGAAGGTCTCGATCAGCCAGACATTGAGCTCGGTGAAAAAGCCGGCCAGGAAGGCTATTCCAGTCAACACCAGAAGTCCGCCCATCACCCGCTCCATATGGGCGAGATGGGCACGAAAGCGGGCGAGGAAGGCCGCGAACGGCTCGACCGCGAAAGCCGCGATGATGAAAGGGATGCCGAGACCGAGCGAGTAGACCGCAAGCAGACCCGCACCCCTTGCCACGGTGGCCTGAGACGCGGCGACAGCGAGAATGGCGGCCAGAATCGGACCGATGCACGGCGTCCAGCCGAGCGCGAAGGCTAGCCCCATGACATAAGCGCCCCAGAGGCCGACCGGCTTCGGCATCTCGACGCGCGCCTGGCGATTGAGCCAGCTGATCGGTGTAAGGCCGAGAAAGTGCAGCCCCATGACGATGATAGCGATGCCGGCGACGATCGCGAGCTCGTTCGAATAGAAGCGCACGAGTGCGCCGAGCACGCTCGCGCTGGCGCCGAGCGCTACGAACACGGTGGAAAAACCGCCGACGAAGAGGGCCGCCGCGATCACGGTGTCGCGCCGTAGCCGGGGTTCCTTTGCTTGCGCGAGACGCTCCAGCGAAGCTCCTGCGAGATAAACAAGATAGGGCGGCACCAGCGGCAAGACGCAAGGCGACAAAAAGCTCACCAATCCCGCGACCAGCGCGGCCAGTATCGAGACTTCCGCGGCCATGTGCCTAGATGAGATACATCGGCACTCCGGCGCAAGTCGCCATTGGGACGCTCCCCAGGATGTGAAACCGCGAGCAACCTGCTACGCTGCCGGTGCGGCGCCTCTGGTTCGCAAAGTCTCCGCGGGGAATCCTTGTCACAGCGCAATCTGATCACCGATGTTGCCGGCGTTCTGATCGGTCACTCCGACGACGCGCGCCTCGCCTCCGGGGTCACCGCGATCATCTTCGAGGAACCGGCGGTCGCGAGCGTCGATGTCCGCGGCGGCGCGCCGGGCACGCGCGAAACCGATCTGCTGGAGCCGCACCGCACGGTCGAGCGCATCGATGCCGTGGTGCTGTCCGGGGGCTCCGCGTTCGGCCTGGACGCCGCGACCGGCGTGCAGGCACTGCTGCGTGAGCGTGGGCGCGGCTTCGCAATCGCGGATGTGCGCGTACCGATCGTGTGCGGCGCCGCGCTGTTCGATATGCTCAATGGCGGCGACAAGAGCTGGGGCCGCTTCTCGCCCTATCGCGATCTCGGCTACGCCGCAGCCGCCTCGGCTGGCGCCGACTTTGCCTTGGGAACGGCGGGAGCAGGCTTCGGCGCAACGACCGTGAACCTCAAGGGCGGGCTGGGCTCGGCCTCGGCGCGAACTCGCGATGGCCACATGGTCGGGGCGCTCGTCGCAGTCAACGCATGCGGCAGCGTCAATGTTGGGCATGGCCCCCATTTCTGGGCGGCGCCGTTCGAGTGCGAGGGTGAGTTCGGCGGCCTTGGATTCCCGGCCAAAGTGCCGTCGGAAGCGCTATTCCACTGGCGAAAGGACGGCCGGGCCAAAATACCACCATCGCTATCGTGGCCACCGACGCAGCATTGACCAAGGCGCAGACCAAGGAGCTCGCTGTCATGGCGCAGGATGGGCTCGCGCGTGCAATCTATCCGTCCCATACCACCCTCGATGGCGACACCGTCTTTGCAGCCGCGACCGGCCGGCGGACGCTCGAAGATGCCGTCAACGAGCTCACGGAGCTGGGCGCCGCGGCTGCAAGCGCCCTTGCCCGCGCAGTCGCCCGTGCGGTGTTCGAGGCGAAGGCGCTGCCGGGAGGGATTCCAAGCTGGCATGATTGCCACAGTGGCGAACTTTTGCACCGGTGAGTGCCGCTTTCGATCACTTCGCCCCGAATTAGCCACTTAAGCCGTGCTAATGGAGATCGGCTGGGGCTTTGTGCGGCGTACAAGGCCCTTTTGGGGATTCCAGGGGTTGGGAGATTGACCATGCGTCTCGCAGCGGCAGCGTGCGGAGTTGCGATTCTCGCATGCGTGGCGGTCGTCGGCGCCGTTCTCGCACAGAAGCCCGCGACGATGGGGCAATCCACCGCTCCGGTGCTCGCGCCGCCCGTGGCAGCCCCGGGACCCGTCGTCACCACCCTTCCAGACCCGGTCGCAATCGAAAGCCTGCCCAGGTCGGCTCCGATGCCACCCGCTTCGATGACTGCCGCGCCGACTGATGCCGCTGCGCTCGCTCGCATTTCGGCTGCTCCGAACGTTCTTGCGCAAGCCTCGCCGCCGCGCGGAGCGACCGCCGCTGCTCCCACGACGCCGCCCGCTCCGAGCCCCTCCGGCGCCTCTTGTGCAGGCAATCCCAATGCCTTGGGCGTCGCTCGCACGGTCGAGATCGACACCACCGGCGGTCCGGGCTTCGGCTTCGAGCATTTCAAGAGTCACGACTTCCTGCGGGAAGGCGAGGTGGTGCTGACCTTCGACGACGGGCCCTGGCCCAAGCACACGGCGGCGGTGATCGCGGCGCTTGCCGCCCACTGCACCAAGGCGATCTTCTTCCCGATCGGCAAGCACGCCACCTACGAGCCCGGCATTCTCAAGCAAGTCGCGGCAGCCGGCCACGCCGTCGGCAGCCACACCTGGTCGCACCAGATCTGTCGAAGAAATCGGTGCAGGAGGGAAAGGACGAGATCGAGAAGGGCATCAGCGCGGTGCGCTGGGCGGTCGGCGCCCCGGCGGCGCCCTATTTCCGCTTCCCGGCGCTGCGGCACCCGCCGGAGCTCGTCACCTATCTCGGCGAACGCAATGTCGGCATCTTCTCAACCGATTTCGACTCCTTCGATTTCAAGATGCGCAAGCCCGAGCAGGTTCGCCAGGCGATCATGGCCAAGTTGAAAAAGCACGGCAAAGGCATTGCACTGCATGCACGACTTCCAGCAAGCCACTGCCGGCGCCGCAGCCGAGCTGATGAACGACCTCAAGGCCGGCGGCTATCGGATCGTGTTCATGAAGCCGAAGACGTCGCTTGCCAGCATCGCCGCCTATGACGAGGCGGTCCTCAAGGACGCCAAGCTGCCGACCGTCGACGGCCGCCCGACCTCGAGCGTGGTGCGCACGATCAACGAGTAGCGAACCGCTCGGCACCATAAGGCGCCGGATCGCAGAACGGCGTCGCCCCGGTCATCATCTCGGCCAGCAGCCGCCCGGTCGCGGGGCCGAGCGTCAGTCCCCAATGGGCGTGGCCATAGGCGAGCCAAAGGCCGCGCTGGCCCGGGCGCGCGGCCGATCACCGGCCGGGAATCCGCAAAGCACGGCCGGCTGCCCATCCAGGGCTTCGCCTCGACCGGCTCGCCGAGCGGAAACAGCGCCTTGGCCGCCGGCAGCAGCCGCTGCGAACTGCACCGGCGTCGGCGGCGCATCGCGGGCGGCGAACTCGGCGCCGGTGGTGAGCCGGATGCCCTGCTCCATCGGCGCGAGGCAATAGCCGATCTCGTCATCGAGCACCGGCCGCGTCAGCGCGGCGTTGCCGGCCGGCCGAAAGTGCCGGTGATAGCCGCGCTTGATCCCGAGCGGCAGCTTGATGCCGAGCGGCGCCAGCACGTCGGGCGCCCATGGCCCGAGCGCCACCACGGCCTGCGCGGCATCGATCGGCCCCTCGTCGGTCTCGACGCGCCAGCGGCCGCCGGTGCGGTGCAGCGAGCGCGCATCGGCCGTCAGCACCACGCCGCCGAGCGCCGCGAAGCGCGCCGCATAGGCCCTGGTCACCGCCAGCGGATTGGTCACGCTCGCACCTCCCTCCCAGAGCACCGCGTGGCGAAAGACCGGCGCCAGGCTCGGCTCGAGCGCGCGCGCGGCTTCCGTGTCGAGCGCCCGATACGGAATGCCGAAATCCTCGGCCAGCGCCATTTCGTCCTTCTCGGCCGCAGAAGGCGCGGGTGCTGCGGTAGAGCTTGAGCCAGCCTTCCTTGCGCAGATAGCGGCCCGCGCCGGCCTCCGCCATCAGCGCCTCGTGCTCGGCGATCGCGCGCGAGAACAACGGGCGCATCACCCGCGCCGTCTCGAGCAGCCGCTCCGGACGCGAGGCGGCGCGGAACGCGAGCAGCCAGGGCGCGACCCGCGGCAGGAAAGACAGGTGGTAATTCGCTTCCGGCGCGCGCTTGAGCGCGACCCGCAGCAGCGCCAATCGGATCGGACGGGAAGGCGGGCGGAAAGATCGTATTGCCTTCGATCACGCCGGCATTGCCGTAGGAGGTCTCCTCGCCCGGGCCGCGCCGGTCGACCAGCGCAACCGCAAGCCCGCGCTTGGCGAGATGCAGCGCGATCGAGGTACCGACGATGCCGGCGCCGAGCACGATGGCATCGATGCGCGCCATGCTGGGTCTCTGAATTGCGCCGCCCGTGCACGCGGGCGGAGCAGAGGAGGAATTGACCGAAGTCAGGAGTCATATGGGTATTCGCACGCGACCCCGGCAGGTGCGCGACCTTCTCCGCAGGATCGTGTACCGGGCGCAGTACGGAACGTGCCGCCCTGGATCCCGGCTCTTCGTTCGCGCCCCAAGTGGGTGCGCCTCAAGTGGGCGCTCGCTCCGGCCGGCGACACGAGGCAGCGTGTCCGGGCGAGCTTGCACGGGCGCGCGAAGCGCGCCTGTGTGCGTTGCTCCCTCCCCTGCGGCCGTGTTACGCGAACGGCGGACTCGGAGGATCCGATGCGTCATCCGCTCCTGATCGCCCCGTCGATTCTCGCCGCCGACTTCGCCCGGCTCGGCGAGGAGGTACGCGCGGTCGATGCAGCCGGCGCCGACTGGATCCATGTCGACGTCATGGACGGCCATTTCGTGCCCAACATCTCGATCGGTCCCGGCGTGGTCAAGGCGCTTCGCCCGCACACCAGGAAGGTGCTCGACGTGCACCTCATGATCGCACCCTGCGATCCCTATCTCGAAGCCTTCGCCAAGGCCGGCTCCGACATCATCACCGTGCATGTGGAAGCGAGCCCGCACGTGCACCGCTCGCTGCAGGCGATCCGCGCGCTCGGCAAGAAGGCCGGTGTGACGCTCAACCCCGGCACCCCGATCGATACCATCGAGCCGCTCATCGACATGGTCGATCTCATCCTGGTGATGTCGGTCAATCCGGGCTTCGGCGGCCAGACCTTCATTCCGTTCGCAGTGGAAAAGCTCGCGCGATTGCGCGCGCTCGCAGGCGCCCGTCCGATCGACATCGAGGTCGATGGCGGCATCACGGCAGAGACCGCGCCGCTGGTGGCGCGCGCCGGCGCCAATGTGCTGGTCGCCGGCTCCGCCGTGTTCCAGGGAGGCAAGCCGGACATGTATCGCGCGAACATCGACGCGATCCGCAACGCGGCAGCATTCGCGCGCGGGGAGGCAGCCTGATGGGTGTTCTGATCGACGGTGCCTGGCATGACGGCGAGCTGCCGCAGGAAACCGGAGCCGGCGGCGAGTTCCAGCGCGCCGACAGCCGCTTCCGCGACCGCATCACTGCCGACGGCTCATCGGGGTTCAAGGCCGAAGCGGGACGCTATCACCTTTACGTGGCGCATGGCTGTCCCTGGGCTCACCGCACGCTGATCTATCGGTCGGTCAAGCAGCTGCAGGACGCGATCACCGTTTCGTACTCCGTGCCCGGACTGCGCAAGCAGGGCTGGACCTTCGAGCACGATCCTGCGTTCCCGGACTGCACTCCGGACACGGTCAACGGCTTCCACTATCTGCACGAGGCCTACACCGCCACAGACCCGCACTATACCGGCAAGGTCACGGTCCCGACCTTGTGGGACAAGAAGACCCGCAGAATCGTCAACAACGAATCCCCCGACATCATCCGCATGCTCAACAGCGAGTTCGCCGACATCGCCGGCGACGATACCGACTACTATCCGGAACGGCTGCGTGACGAGATCGATCGCCTCAACGAGATCGTCTATGCCAATGTCAACAACGGCGTTTACCGTTGCGGTTTCGCACGCTCGCAAGCCGCCTATGAAGCTGCCTATGACGCGCTGTTCGCCACCCTCGACGAGCTCGAGGTGCGGCTGTCGCGCCAGCGCTATCTGGCCGGCGGCCGGATCACCGAGGCGGACTGGCGGCTGTTCCCCACGCTGGTGCGCTTCGACGTCGCCTATTTCTCGCTGTTTCGCTGCAACCGGCAGCGCATCGCCGACTACCCAAATCTGCTGAGCTACATGCGCGAACTCTACCACATTCCGGGCATCGCCGAGACCGTGAAGGCGCGCTACTACGTCATCAACTACTGGTCGATCGCACGGCTCAATCCCGCAGGCGTCATTCCGAAGGGGACCCCGGTCGATTTCACGCCGCCGCACGATCGCGCGCGGTTGGCGAATTAGAGCCGCGGCCGCAGGACGATGATTCTGTCCGTGCCTCCCGATAGCTGAAAAAAATCTCAGGGAACTGTCGGATTGCCGTCCCGTTGCTCGTCCTTGGGGTAGTTAGCGCGCGGTCCGCGGGGACTGCGAAAGGAGAGGCCAATGTCCAAGCTGATTTTCGTGAATTTGCCCGTCGCCGACCTCGAACGCTCTACCTCCTTCTACCAAGCCGTCGGCGCCGAGAAGAATGAGCAATTCTGCGACTCCACCGCCTCATGCATGGTTTTTTCCGAGACGATCCACGCGATGCTGCTGACCCATGACAAGTTCCGCCAGTTCACGCCGAAGAAGATCGCCAACGCGAAAGAGACGAGCGAGGTGCTGATCTGCATCTCGGCCGACAGCCGCGACGACGTCGACGCCATCGTCGGCAAGGCCGGCGCCGCCGGTGCGGTCGTGGATCCCTGCCCGAAGCAGGACCATGGCTTCATGTATGGCCGCAGCTTCGAGGATCCCGACGGCCATATTTGGGAGGTGATGTGGATGGACGTCGCAGCGGCGCAGACCGCGATGGCGCCGTCCGCGGAAACGGCCGAGGCCTGAGCCACCTGCCGACACTGAAAAGGAAGAGAAAACATGAGCTACATCGATGGATTTGTGATCCCGGTGCGCGCCGACAGGAAGGATGCCTATCGCGACATGGCAGCCAAAGCGGCACCGATCTTCAAGGAATTTGGCGCGACCCGCATTGTCGAATGCTGGGGCGACGACCTGCCCGACGGCAAGGTGACCGACTTCAAGGGCGCGGTGAAGGCGCAAGCCGGCGAGACCGTTGTCTTCTCCTGGATCGTGTGGCCGTCAAAGGCGGTGCGCGACGCAGGCAATAAGAAGATCATGCAAGACCCGCGCATGAAGATGGGCGACGACATGCCCTTCGACGGCAAGCGCCTCATCTTCGGCGGCTTCGAGCTTCTGCTCGATACCGAATGACCGCCCGATCCGGGACGAGAGAACTAACCGAGCCGCCCCGACAGCGGCTCGCGATCTTGAATTGGGAGGCGGGCATGCCCTACCCCCGGCCGGCCGTCATGGATTCCAGCCCCCGCTGCCGTAAGGGCGGGTGATGATCTCCAGGAGGTGGCCGCTGACATCTTCGAAGTAGACACCGCGCCCGCCATCGTGGTGATTGATCTCACCCGGCTGCTTTTTTGCCGGATCGGCCCAATGGGAAAGCGCTCGTTCTCGAATCCGGCCGAAGATTTCGTCGAACTCTGATTCACTGACCAAGAAGGCGTAGTGCTGTGGCGTGATCTCGCCGTCGGCGTTCATGAAATCGATGTTCGCGCCGTTGGCGGCGGTGACCATTTGGAACGGTCCCCATCGTGTCGGAGCTGGCAGGCCCAGAATGTCGGCCAGGAATGTCGCCGATTTCTGGCTGTCGCGGGCCGATACGATTGTGTGGTTGAAATTGACCGCCATGCAGATGCTCTCTTCATGCTTCCGTTGGATGCCAACGCTGAAGGAATGGCCGATGCGGGCAAAAGTTCCGGGGAGCAGCTTCGAATTCGCTGAGTCCAGGCTTTTTGCGGACCCGGTCAAGCTAAACGCTGCGTCGCGCCCTTGCCGATCGCGAGCGGCTCGTCGAACAATCGGCCTTCCGGCATCGCGCACGAGCACCCTGGAGGCCCCTCACCCCAGCCCTCTTCCGCGTGCGGGAGAGGAAGCCCCGCGCGCTGCGTCCGCAGCCGGCAGGCTTACCCGAAAGCAGCTCGGCGCATCGGGTCGCGGCGCGACGACGGCATCGCCGCCGTGCAGCCGGGCGATCTGCCGCACCAGCGACAGGCCGAGCCCGGCGCCCTCGTCTCGCCAGCCGATGGAACGGCGTGAACACGCGCTCGCGCTCGGCCGCCGGAATTCCCGCTCCGCCATCGATCACGTCGAGCACAGCCGCAGCACCTTCCCGCACGCAAGGCTACCCGCACCGGCGGCTCGCCGTGACGCCTGGCATTCTCGATCAGATTGCGGATGAGGCGGCGCAGCAGCCGCGGGTCGCCGCGCACCTTGACCGCGGTGCCCTCGAGCGAGCAATCCTCGTAGCGCGCGCATTCCTCCGCCGCGAGCGCCAGCAGGTCGACCTCTTCCGTCGTATCGAGCGCGGCGACCGCATCGAGCCGGCTCGGCAAGCAGGATTTCGTCGATCAGCAGGTCGAGCTCGGCGATGTCGCGCTCGAGCTCGGCGCTTGTATTTCGGATCTCCCGTCTGCTGGAACAGCTCGAGGCCGAGCCGGATGCGCGACAGCGGCGTGCGCAGCTCGTGCGAGGCATTGGCGAGCAGCATGCGGTGCGCGCCGACCAGCTCCTCGATGCGCGCGGCGGCGCGGTTGAAGCTTCCGGCAAGCCGCGCCACCTCGTCGCGGCCCTCGACCTTGACCCGCGCCGCAAGATTGCCGGCGCCGAGCGTCTCGACGCCGGCTGCAGCCGCTCCAGCCGCCGCGTCAGGCCGCGCACCACCGGATAGGCGCAGACCGCCACCGCCAGCGCGATGCGGCCGAGAAAGAGCACCAGCCCGATCGCGGGATGGCGGTGCCGCAGCGGCGCGCGCACCACGACCCAGCGCTGGTCCGGCAGGCGGAAGCTCCAGGCCGGCCCATCCGGACCGTAGACCCAGCCGCCGCTGTCGCGCCGGGCGGCGGCGACGGCAACGGCCTGCCGGCGGCGGCGATCAGGCTGCGCTGCTCATCGAACAGCGCGAGATCGACCTTGAGCCGCCCGGCAAGGCGTTCGACCGCCTCCTGCTGGGCCCGGCGCGGCGCATCCGGCGGCGGCAGCACCAGCGCCGCAAGCTCGCCGGCCATCTCGAACGCCTGGGCCACCGGCGAGGTGTCGGCGCCGAAGCGCCAGATCGCGCCCGCGATCGCCACCACCAGCAGCAGGCTCGCGATGAGCGTCAGGTAGATTTTCTGGTAGAGGCGCAAGCGCGTCAGTCCTGCGGCTTGGCGAAGACGTAGCCGGCGCCGCGCACCGTGATGACGCGGCGCGGCTTCTTCGGATCGTCCTCGATCGCCGCGCGGATGCGCGAGATGTGCACGTCGATCGAGCGGTCGAAGGCCTCCAGCCGCTCGCTGGTCAAGCAGGTCCATGATGACCTCGCGCGACATCACGCGGCCGGCATGCTGCGCAAGCAGCAGGAGCAGCGCGAACTGGTGGCTGGTCAACGCGCGTGGCTCGCCGTCGAGCCGCACCTGCCGCGCGCCGGCGTCGATCTCGAGCCGGCCGAACCGCAGCATCTCGGACGTCTTGTCCGGCTTGGCGCGGCGCAGGATCGCGTTCAGCCGCGCCAGCAGCTCGCGCGGCTCGAACGGCTTGGGCAGATAGTCGTCGGCGCCGATCTCGAGGCCGACCACGCGATCCATGGCATCGCCGCGCGCGGTCAGCATCAGGATCGGCAGTCGGTACGGGCACGCAGCCGGCGGCAGACTTCGAGCCCGTCCATGTCCGGCAGCATCAGATCGAGCACCAGCGCGTCGAACGTCTCGGCGCTTTGCAGCGCGATGCGCGTGCTCCGCTCGCGGCGATGGTGACGTGAAAGCCGGCCCCGCCGAGATAGCTCTTCACCATCTCGGCGAGGCGCCGGTCGTCTTCGATGAGCAGAATGCGTCCGTTCACGGCGTCGTCTTACCCGCGATGCCAGCCTCGCCAGGTGCGCTCGCGCGTAAAATGATCGTTGATCTTGCGGCGCTGCTCCGGGGTGAGGATTTCGGCCGCATCGGCGAGCGCCTGCGAGAAGCGCCGGCTCGCCGCATCGGCGAGCGCGATCTGCTCGGTGCGGAAACTTTCGATCTCGGCTCGATTGATGCTGGGTTGGGTCAGCAGCTCGCGTGCTTGTGCACGCGCCGCCTGCGCCTTCTCCCGCATCGGCAAGAGATCCTTGACCGCCGCCTTGACCAGCGCGCGCAGCCGCTCCTGCTGCTCGGCACTGGCATCGATCTCGATCGCGAGGTGCCGCACCATGCGATCGGCACGGTCCTCGATCATGGCCGGGCTCATCGAGCCGAATGGCCCGTGCCCTCCTCCGAATCCGAACCCGCGGCTGAGCGCGTTGGTCGCAAATGCGCCCGTCAATCCCGCGGTCAGTGCAACGATCAGCACGACAAGCACGGTGCGAGGACGCGGCCAGCGGCGTCGTGGTGGCCGCACGTCGTTCGAGGTGGTGGTGAGACTGGATGGGTCGCTCATTTGGGTTTCCTTGCTGCAATGGGCGATGTTGCCCATCCCAATATGCGCACTCTTCATGTCGGAGGCTTTTCTCGTTTGTAAAGTTGTGTGAAGCGGCTCGCGCCTGGCTTCCGCAGCAGGTTCCAGTCTTCGTATGGTCCGTTGCACGGCCACATGCGTCACCCCCGGGTCCCCGGATGCAAGTCCGGGGATGACCCGGGGGTCCATCTCTTTCGCAGGAAGATGCATTGCCGGGTCAATCCCCGGATCAAGTCCGGGGACGGCAATGCCGGCAAAATTACCAGATCAGCGCTAATACAGAACGCCCGGCAGCCAGAGCGCAAGCGCAGGCATGGCGATCAGAAGCGCGACCAGCACGAAATCCGCAGCCAGGAACGGCAGCGTGCCGAGATAGATGCGCGCGACCGGGATCTCCGGATGCTGCGCCTGGATGACGAACACCGTCATCCCGGTCGGCGGGCTGATCAACCCTATCGTGCACATGACGGTGACGAAAACGCCGAACCAGATGCCGTCGAAGCCGATGCCGTTGACGAGCGGCAGCGTGACCGGAATGGTGATGAGGATGGTGCTCACCTCGTCCAGGAAGGTGCCGAGCAGCGACGTAGAGAGCGATCACCGCCATGAGCACCCAGAACGGCGACACGCCGCCTTCCTGCACCCACCTCGCGAGCTCGTTCGGAAACTGCGTGAGCACGATGAACCGGGAGAAGATGAAAGCGCCCACGACGATGAACAGGATCGCCGCGGTGGTGTAGACCGTTTCGACGAAGCGCTTCGATCAAGCCGCGCCAGCCCATGGCGCCGGTGGCAAAGGCGATCAGGATGGCGACGAACGCCGCCACCGCCGCGGCTTCGGTCGGCGAAAACCAGCCGAGATAGATGCCGACGACCGCGAAGAAGAACAGCACGCCGAGCTTCCACATCCCGACCGCGGCGCGCAGCCGCGCCGCGAGCGGCGTCGCCGCGACCTTGGGATCCACGCCGGTCTTGCCCAGGCGACGATGAACACGGCGATGACGTAGAGCGTGGCGAGCACGAGGCCGGGGATCATCGCCGCCGCGTAGAGCTTGGGCAGCGACTGCTCCGCGGCGATGGCGTAGATCGCGAGCAGCACCGAGGGAGGAATGAGCACGTCGAGCGTCCCGGCCGAAGCGACGGCGCCGGCCGCGAACGCCGGCTCGTAGCCGTGCCGGCGCATTTCCGGGATCGCCACCTTGGAGAAAGTGGCGGCGGTCGCGATCGACGAGCCGCAGATCGCACCGAAAAGCGCGCAGGCGCCGATCGTCGCGTTCGCCAGCGCGCCGCGTACCCCGGAAAAGACGGCATTCGAGGCCTGGAACAGCTCGGTCGCCATGTTGGCGCGCGAGGCGACCGCGCCCATCAGAACGAACAGCGGAATGACGGAGAGCGAATAGGCGCTCGCCAGCTGATAAGGCACGAGGCCGAACATCTTCAGCGCCGGCGACCAGCCGTCGATCGCCGCGTAACCGAGGAGCCCGGCGCCGGCGAGCGCCACTGCGATCGGCACCCGGGCGAAAATCAGCAGTAGCAGCGCAGCGACGCCGATGAAGCCGATCGTGGCGACGCTCATCGCCGGCCAGTTCCCGCGCAAACCCATGGCGAGCGCGGCGATGGCCGCGCCGATGACGCCGACCAGGAGCGCGATCCAGTGCAGGATGCGCGACAGGCCGAGGTCTGCGGTGACGTCGTTGAACGCGAGCGCGTCGCCGGCGGCGAGCCAGCCCTGCCATGCCATGACGGCGAGGACCACGACGGCGAATGCTGCTGCGATGCGCTTGAGCGCCGGCACCTGTGCCGGAGCGAGCTCGTCGACCACGTTGACGACGATGTTCTCGTCACGCAGGAACACGGCCGGAAGCGCGAGAAAGAAGGCATAGGCGAGCAGGAGCTCGACCAGCTCGTAGACGCCACGGATCGGCGCGTTGAAGACGGCCTCGCAGCACGACGTCCGCGACCGTGAGCAGCATCATCGCGGCCAGAAAGACGGCGGCGAGCAAGCCGCAGATCCTGGAAACGAGATCACGCCACATTCAGTCGTCGTTGCCGGGCTCGACCCGGCAATCCATCTTCTTCGCGAGACCTTGCTGCGAAGAGGGATGGCCCCTCGGATCAAGCCCCAGAGGCGCTAAGTTGAGGGCGTTTCCCGGGCGCAGCGCAGCATTTAGCGTAGCGGAATGATGCGCTGCAGACCCGGGATCGTTCCAAACTCCGAGCTTGAAAAGGTCCCGGATCAGCGGCGCACCGCGGAGCCTGTCGTCGGACCGCGCAAAGCGCGGACCCGATGGCTTACGCTCGCGCTGCACCGCGTCCGGGACACGGAATTGGCTTAACTGAGCACCTACGGAATCAAGCCCAGGGGTGACGTATGTGGATGGGCAACGCTGAAAACCCATCAGAAGCGTCAGTCCCAGAAGTTCTTCGAGGTCTTCGCGTGCTTTTCCGAGAGCGACTGCATCATCCCGTAAATGGCACGCGCCGGCATGCCCTTGCCTTCGAGCTCCTTCACCTTGGCGTCCGCGACCTCGCTGCCGATCTTGCGGAACCTGGCATTCTCCGCCGCGGACAACCGAATTGCCTCGGCGCCGCCATCCATGATTGCCTTCTTTCCGGGAACATCGAGGCAGTCCCATGCCTGGCCCACATCCTGCTCGACGCCGGTCACCGACTTGGTCACCAGCGCCTTGAGATCGTCCGGCAGCTTGTTCCAGAAGCCCTCGTTCATGCCCAAGCCGAAGCTCGACACGTAAGAGTACATCTCGGTCGAATACTTCAAGATGCCGCCCATCTTGAACGCAATGCCGGCGCCGCCATAGTCGATGAACACGCCGTCGATCGTCCCTTTCTGGAGCTGCTCGACCTGCTCGGTCGGCAAGACGCCGACCGGCGTCCCACCGAGGGCCGCAACGAAATCACGGATGGTGGCCGAAGAGAACCGGATCCGCAGCCCTCGCATATCGTCGGCGGTGCGGATCGGCTTCTTGGTCGTGTGCACGTTTCCGGGCTGATGGGTGAAGAGCAACAACACCTTCACGCCTCTGTGCTCGGCATCGAGGTGCTTTGCCCGCAGCTCCGGGTCGTTGAGCAGCTTGGTACCGATCTCGGCGCTGCCGGCGAGATAGGGCAATTGCACCAGCTCGGTCAGCGGAAATCGTCCGGGCGTGGCGCCGTGCAGGAACCAGGCGACGTCGGCCTGGCCGGTGCGCGCGAAATCGTAGTGCTGCTGCACCGGGCCCATCTGCGATCCCGGGAAGCGCTTGACCGTTATGCGGCCGCCCGATTGCTGCTCCAGGTCCTCCGACCATTTGATCAGCCAACGCGACATCGCATGCTGGTCGCCCACGAAATAAGCCAGCTTCATCTCGAATTTCTGCTGCGCCCACGCATCGGACGTGCAGAGGCAGGCCAGTGCGGCAGCCACGATCATCGAACCACGTTTCATCTTCCCTCCTGTTCGGCTCCTGGACCTGGTCCTTCCAGCGGAATTCGAGCGAGCAACTGCCTGGCGGTCGTGCGGCCGTCGACCGAGGTTTTTCCCCAGCTTCTCGTTCGCTCTGAGAAACCACTGTATCACAATGAGCTTGCGATCGGGGAGCCCAGTCTCTCCTGAGCGCGAAACGGCTAAATGTGGTCTTCCATGAGCGCAATCGAGATCACCATCGGGGTCATCTCGGACACCCACGGTTTGCTTCGGCCGCAGGCGATCGAGGCGCTGCGTGGTTGCGCGATGATCATCCATGCAGGCGACGTCGGGAATGCCGAGGTGATCGCCCGGCTTCGGGACTTGGCACCCACATTTGCCGTGCGAGGAAACATCGACATCGGGAAATGGGCAGCGAATCTGCCCATGACGGAGCTCGTGGAAGTCGGCGAGCTTCGTTTCTTCGTGCTCCACCAGATTGCACAGCTCGACTTGGATCCGGCCGCGGCCGGCATTGCGGCGGTGGTGTTCGGGCACACACACCGGCCCTCGACCGAAAACCGCCGGGGCGTCCTGTTCCTCAATCCGGGCAGCGCCGGTCCGCGACGGTTCAAGCTGCCGGTATCTGTTGCTCGGGTCCAGGTATCGGGCACGCATGTGCGTCCCGAAATCGTGGAGCTGCAAGTGTGAAGTCGCGCCCATGGTGGCACAGAGCTCGGCCTCCCGCCGCTGGCGGCGAAGGGCCGGATTCACTAGCCTGGATTTCCACGGAAGCAAATTCCCCTAACATTTAAGTCAGCAAGGGATTCATGAAACTCAAGAATTCGTCCGTTCGTGTAAGGGATATTGGTGCGCTGATAGCCACCCGTGCCCGGCGCCATCTTGCCAACCGAGGTTCGAAAACTGCGGAAATCGACGTGAGAACGGGTAAAGTGACGCCGCGCAACAAGGCTATCAGCGCATCAACTTGCATAACAAGTTACGGCGATTTCGGAACGAAATGCCCGAAAAATGGTGCTTTCAAGGGACATGGTGTAAGGCGAATTCCGTTC
This sequence comes from uncultured Alphaproteobacteria bacterium, assembly GCA_963831225.1. Taxonomy (GTDB): domain Bacteria; phylum Pseudomonadota; class Alphaproteobacteria; order Rhizobiales; family Xanthobacteraceae; genus VAZQ01. Next base: position 36,951 of record CAWHPT010000079.1, on the reverse strand, counting down.
CGTGGAAATCCAGGCTAGAGTTGATTTCCCATAACGATCGGTGAGGGCTTGTCCGATGCGATCTTTCGGATCCACACGCGCAATCTTGCAAGCGTCGATCGTTGTCGTAGCGCTCGCTACCGCTGTGAGCGACGCGGCGAGGGCCCAGGAAAACATCGCGGCGAGCTATCCGGCCAAACCGATCCGCGTCATCGTCGGCTTTGGTGCCGGCGGAGGCAACGACTTGCTGGCACGGATCGTGGGGCAAAAACTCGCGGAGAACATCGGCCAGCCCGTCGTGGTCGAGAACAAGCCAGGCGCCGGCGGCCGGCTCGCGGTGGAATACGCCCAGGGCCAGCCATCGGATGGTTACACCTTGATCGTGGGAGCAACCGGGCAGATGGCGATCGCGTCGGCGATCTATCCGAACCTGCCGTTTCATCCGACCAGAACCCTCATTCCGCTCACCATGATCGCCTCGTATCCGCTGATCATTGCCGGCCCGATGAACGACACGATCAAGTCCGTCATGGATCTCGTCGCTTGGGGCAAGGCTAACCCCGGCAAATCGAACTATCCGACTTCCTCGCCCGCGTTCACGATTCCAACGGAGCTGTTCAAGCTGAAAACCGGCATGCCCGCACAAGCGATCCCGTACAAAAGTACCAACGAGATGATGCTCAGCATCATCGGCGGGCAGACCTTGTTCGGTATTGCGGACCCCTCGTCCACCGTGCCACTCGCGCGAAGCGGCAAGCTCCGCGCGCTCGCCGTCAACGGCGCGGTGCGGTCGATAGAGTTGCCGGACGTGCCGACCATGGCCGAGGTCGGGCTTGCAGACGTGGATATCAGGCTTCAGTGGAGCGGCGCGTTCGTGACCGCCGGCACGCCGACGGCGATCATCAGCAAGCTCGGATCAGAGCTGCGCCGAGTGCTGGCGGATGCCAATGTGCGCAACAAGATCAGAGCCATTTCATATGATGCCGGCGGCGGGCCGGGCGACGAGTTCGCCCGGCTGATCGACACTGACATCAAGACTTATTCCGATGTCGTCAAGGCAGCAAACTTGAAGTTCGAGTAGCTCGAGAGCCAGAAAGTGGTCGCCCTCCTCGTTCAGGCGCCTTCTATCCCGTGGGGTTGGCGCGCTGGTAGGCGTCGATGATCTCACTGCCGGTGGCGAACCAGACGCCGTCATTCTTCTTGATCTCGGCGATGGCGCGCTCGAGATATCTGATGCGCAACGGCTGACCGATGATCATCGGATGCAGCGGAATGCCCATGACCCGCGGGTGCTTCTTGCTGTCGGCGTAGCAGGCCCTCGAACTGATCCATCACGGACCTGTAGTATTGCTCCCCGGTGTAGCCTTTTCGGAGGAAGAGCGGGATGTCGTTGATCTCCATGCAATACGGAATGGAGAAAAGCTTCCCTTTCTTGACTTTCATCGGGTAGGGCTGATCGTCGTTGTTCCAGTCGCCGCAGAAGGTCACTCCCTCCTCCGCCAGAATGTCGAGCGTGTTGTAGGTTTCGGCGAGCCCGGCCCCCAGCCATCCGCGCGGCCTTTTTCCGGTGGCTTGCTCGATGGTCTTCAGAACGGTCTGGATGACCTCCCTCTCCTTGTCGATCTCCAGACGAGACAAGCTTTCGCTGTTGGTGGTGCCGTGCCCCATGAACTCCCATCCGCGTTTCTTCATTTCCTCGACGGCCTTGGGGTGGGCCTCGCACACCGCCGAATTGAGCGCGACGCTCGCCTTGACGCCCGCCGCATCCAGCACATCGGCGAGCCGCCACAGGCCTACCCTCATGCCGTATTCTCTCCACCCGTAATTGATGACATCAGGCACCACGTTTCCGAAATTCGGAGACACGCCCACACCCACAGGTGAATCGAAATTCCATACCTCGACATTCGGAGCGACCCACACGGCGAGCGTCTTGTTGCCGGGCCATGTGAAAGGCTTTCTTTCGAAGATATACGAGTCTTCGTACCGATCTGGCCTGCGCACCGCCCTTCCTACTGTCTGGGCAGCCGCGATGGGTGCCAACCCGGAAGCCAGAACACCCGCTGCTCCAGCGAGCAAGCAACTCTGCCTGATGAAATCCCTGCGGTCGTGACCACTTTTCATGACGCTCGCCCTCCATTGGCGGACTGCAATTCCTTGTAGCGGACGCATCTTACCAAATGCGGAGTTCCGCGGAAGCCATGACGCAGTCGTCTCGGACGCGTGGCTTGCGGCGCCGTACCGAGGACCGGCCCGTTAACCCTTAATTAAGAATGTTGTGGCGCGGCGCGTCGTGCTCTGCGAACGATCGGGCAGGCGACTTGCGGGATGATGTCGCCTTGTCGACATGCTCCGTCGTGAACGCACTTGGTGACGGGCCGATTGTCGATGCCATGGGGATGGCACGATGGGGGGATCCAGTATGATTGCACGGTGCATGGTTGCGATCGTTACCTTGCTCATGGCCAGCCCTGCGCTTGCCGAAACCCTGAACGCCGACGCCGCGCGGCGCTTCGTTGCCGGCAAGCTGTTCGAGTTCAACTGCTTCGACGGCTCGCACGGTGCCGGCCGTGTCTACGGCGACGGCTCGGTGGTCGGAACCCTTCGGTTGCGTGGCTCGGGGCCGACGCGCTCGGTAGCGTTGCCGGCAGGAACGCTCAAGGTCAAAGGCGAGGCAGTGTGCGCTTCGGTCGATGGCATCCCGATCGAGCCATGCTTCAATCTCAACAGGACTGATGCCCAAAGTTTCCGCGGCTCCATATCAGGATTGGACTTTGCCTATTGCGATTTCACTCGGCGCGTGAGCGTTTCCAGCACGTGGCCGCGCTCGCAGGCGAGCGAGCCGCTGTCGCTCGAGGCGCCGGTGAAAGGCAAAACCAATTAGCTTAGATGCACCCCATTTGCATCAAGACCCGATATCCCTGAGCAGATCGGCTCAGGCGTCCTTGGGCCTATGGCGCCGAACCGCTTCCGGATTGGTCGAGTCGACGCCCATATAGATGCCGCGCTCCCATCGGCGCTGGAGCGGGTCGGCGACGTTGAGCGTCATGCGACCGATCTTCTCGATCTCGATCTCGACCTCCTCGCCGTCCTGCAGCGCGCCCAGGCCCTCGTGATTGGTGCCGCAGGCAATCAGGTCGCCCGAGCTCATCGTCATGACGGTGGTCGCAAACTCGACGAGCGCGGGCACGCGATGCTCCATGTCGTCGGTATTGTAGTTGTGGCGCAATTGCCCATCGTTCCAGAAGCGGACGAGGAGACCGTTGGGATCCTCGATCTCGTCCGCGGTCGTGATGCAGGGACCGATGGGCGCAAACGTGTCGAACGATTTTCCGAGCCAGCTGGTGAGCGGGGTCGCCGGCCAGGTCCTGCGACCCTGCTCGCGCGCGGACACGTCGATCATGGAGGTATAGCCGAAGACGGCGTGCCGCCAGTCATGCGCCTTCACCATCTTGGCCGGCCCCTTCATCACCAGGGCCAGCTCCGCCTCGTGCATGAAGATCCACGGCACGGTGAATTCCGGCAGGACGATCGTATCGCCGGGCCCGACCACGGCGTCTGGATTCTTCATGAACATGTTGAGCGGCCGTGCTTCACGCTGCGCGTGCTCCCAATAGTTGGCGATGCAGGCGAGGATCTTGCCCGGCCGGGGCAGCGGCGGCCGCAGGCGGACCGCTTCCATCGGGGTCGCTTCTCCCTCGTTGTCGAGGCGCTCCAAAGCCGGCCGCAGCCGTTCGAAGTCGTCGATGATGCCTTGCATGGTGAGCTGTGGCGTGTAGGCGAGCGTCACCTGCCCGGCGATGCTCACCACGCCGCGATCGGTCATCAATCCCGGCAATACGTCGCCTTTCCCCGAAACCTGAAACAGGACGAGCTTCACGATCTCCCTCCTCCCCCATGTGGCCGGTCATGGGAGCATATGGCGCGGCGCCGCGCCATTACCCGCTCCGCGCAAGCCAACGGCGCCGGACTGCTCGCGCCCGTCTCTTGCCCAGAGGCGCATTGCCTATTTGCGGCCAAGTCGGATAATGCGCAACGGACCAGCAGAAAATTCCGGGAGGACCGTCATCATGAACGAGCGCTTCGATCTCCGCCGGGGAAGGCCAACGATTGTTCAACGTGATGGCGTCACCGTGACCCGGGTCGGGTCCAATCTGGGTGCGGAGATCAGCGGTGTCGACCTGCGCCGGCCCTTGTCGGACCAGGTGTTCCAAGCGATCGAGGGCGCTCTGGTCGAGAACGAGCTGATCATATTCCGCAATCAGGAGATCACGTCCGACAATCTGATGGACTTCGGCCAGCGCTTCGGCGAATTGACCGTGCATCCGTTCTCGCCCAACGAGGAGACCGCACCACAGCTCATCAAGTTCAGGAACGATGAGACCAACCCGCCCTTCGGAACCGATGTCTGGCATTCGGACGAGACCTTCCGCGCCGAGCCGCCGATGGCGACGATTCTGTGCGCCAAGGAGGTGCCGGCCGTCGGCGGCGACACCATGTTCGTGAGCATGTCGGCCGCCTTCGACGGTCTCAGCGACCGCATGCAGCAGCTCATATCCGGGCCTCGAAGCCATTCATGACCTCAAGCCGTTTCGGGCCTTGTTCGACAACACCGAAGAGGACCGCAAGAACCTCCAGCATTTCGAGCTGCTGTATCCGCCGCAAGTCCATCCCGTCGTGCGCATCCACCCGGTGTCGGGCCGCAAGGTGCTTTTCGTCAATCCGCAGTTCACCGTCGCCATCAAGGATATGGACGAACGTGAGAGCCGCACGCTGCTCGATACGCTGTTCCATCAGGCGCTGATCCCCGAATATCAGTTCCGTCATCACTGGGCGCCGCACACCATCGCCATGTGGGACAACCGCTCGACCCAGCACTATGCGGTCAACGACTATTACCCGCAACGGCGCTACATGGAGCGGGTGACCATACGGGGCGGGCCGGTGACCGGTGTCGAGCGCGCAGATCCTGACAGTGTGCGCAAGGCCAAGATCCTGGTTCCGGCAAATGTCGACCACCATGGCGGACACAAGCCCCATCGCCAAATCCCGGTCGAAGCGAGCTCTCGCGTCCCGGCCGAGTGAGCGCGCCCCGCTCGGGGCGCGAGCCAAGAGCGTGGATCCAGGGCGGATCTCGAAAGGAGAGCAGATATGCTCGAAGCTCTATCACAGCGTCAATTCCGTTTGCGCCCAGAAGGTACGCCTTGCGCTGATCGAAAAGGGACTGGAAGCCAAGGAGCATGCGATGACGCTGCGCGGCGATCAGTTCGACCCCGCTTATCTTGCGCTCAATCCGAACGCCGTCGTTCCCACGCTGGTGCATGATGGCGAGCCGATAACGGAATCCTCGGTCATTCTGTACTATCTGGACGAGGCTTTTCCCGAGCCGCCGCTGATGCCGCCGTCACCGACGGCACGCGCCAAGGTTCGCATGTTCAACAAGCTGATCGATGAATATGTGCACAACTCCTGCATGATCCTGACCTTCGCCACCGCATTCCGCCCCGCTTTCCTCAAGCTCAGTGCGGAACAGCGCGATGCGGAATTCGCCAAATCGCCGATCAGGAAGCGCGCCGAGTACAAGCGCGACGTGGTGAACCACGGCCTCGACTCCGAATATGTCGGGGATGCGCTGGCGCACCACGAGAAACTGCTGAAGTGGATCGACGAAGCGACGAAGCGCGGTCGCTATCTCGCCGGCGAGCGCTACTCGAACGCGGATATCGCGGTGATCCCGTATGTCCTGCGCCTGGAGCTGCTGCAGCTTTCGCGCCTGTGGGATAGGCATCCCGGCGTCGCCGCCTGGTGGGCACGCATGCGCGAGCGGCCATCGACCCGCAAGGCGATCCTCGATCGCATGAGCGAGGCCGACTGGGCGCCGTTCAAGAATCTTGCCGCCGATCCCTGGCCGAAGGTGCGGGAGCTGCTCGAGGCCGCGTAAATCTACGGTATAGCAAATCCATGGTGTAGCCCGCATGGAGCGAAGCGCAATGCGGGACGATCGCGCCCGCGCGGCCCGGATTTCGCTGACGCTACATCCGGGCTACTTGGATCGTCATATGGTTACGAGGCTCACTGCGTCTTCGCCTTGGTCCGCGCCTCGGCAATGTCGCTGCGCACGGGATCGGCCTCCTCCGTCAGCGCGGCGGCCGCCGCGTAATGCTGCCGCGCCTTCGCGGTATCGCCGGCTTTCTCGGCAGCCTTGGCGGCGCCCAGCGTGGCGCCGAGTCGATTGGGCTCCTTCTTGAGCGTCGCCTCGAACGCGGCCAGCGCCTCTTTCGCCATGCCACGCTCGAGCAGCATGGCGCCGTAGAGCTCGCGCGCCGGCGCCAGCGGGCCGGGCGTGACCGGAGCTTTCTCGGTCTTGTCCTCGGCATCGGCAACCGCCGCCATGGCCGCGAGGGCCTCGTCCTGCTTGCCTTGCGCGTACAGCATCCATGCGCTCGCCACCTGCCACTGGATATCGACCTGCCCGGACCAGTAGGCATCCTTGGCCTCGCGCAGCTTGTCGCGCAGCTCCGCGAGCTTGGCGATATCGACCGGCGCAGCCTCGGGACGTCCCGACCGTGCCGCGCCGAGGGCACGGGCAAAATGGGTGATGGCATCGACATGGGCGAACCGGCTCGGTCGAACCTCCAGCTCGGCGGCGCCCTTCCAATCGCCACGTTCGACAACGTAGCGTGCAGAGCTCGCGGCCAGCGCATACGGGCCGCCGTGGCTCGGGAGATTGCTCGGCACGGTGAGCATTTCATCGATCACGGCGCGGGAATTCCTGTCCTGGCCGAGCTGCAGATAGGCGTAGACCAAATAGTCCATCCCGTGCAGCTGATCGGTAGCCTCTTTGTCGGCCTTGGCCGCGCGCACCGATGCAAGGTTCGAGGCGACCGACTCCTTCCAGTAGCCGACACGCGTATAGATGTGGGAAGGCATGTGCTGCGCGTGCGGCGCCGCCGGCGCGATTGCGGCGTAGCGCTTGGCGGCCTCGAGCCCTTTTTCCGCGATCGGCGGATAATCGTAGAGATGGATCAGGTAATGAGCGACGCCGGGATGATGCGGCTGCCGCTTGGCGATAGGCTCCAGGATCGCGGCGCCTTTGAGCTGCTGCGAATAGGTCTTGTCGGCAGGAGAGGCCGAGACGTTGAGGGTTATGGCGTAGGCTATCTGCGCTTCCTCATCTTCAGGATAACGCTGCGCCAGCGCCTCCATTGCCTCGAGATAAGCCTGAACTCGCGGACGATGAGGAGCCTTGTCGTAATCGGTATAAAGGATCGCGAGAGCGTCGATGTAATCGCGTTCCCGCTGTGTCTTCGCCCCGACCGCCTTCGCCTTCTCGATGGCGGCAAGCGCGAGCGGCAGATTGGGCACCGGCGGCGGATTGTGCGGGTTGTTCCACAGGCTCAGAGCGATGCCCCAGTAGGCGATGGCGCATTCGGGATCGGCCTTGAGAGCGTCCTCGAACACCTCCTTCGACTGGCGGTACCAGAACGAATGCTGGTACCGCATGGCGCGATCGAAGCGCCGTTGCGCGGCTTCGTTGCATGAGGTCGCAAAATGCACGCTACCAAGCCGCTGGTTGAAATCGTCCTGAGCGAATGCAGGCATTCCGAACGACATTCCGGCGATGGTGACTGCGCCAATTGCGGCGAGCGATGATCTGATCATGGACGCCTCCCTCGGAGCCTCGGCTCGAACGTTCGACAGCGACATCTGCGCCAAACTACCAGGAACGTCCTCGACCCGCAATTTGCGGCCGGCCTGTGTGTCAGTAAAAGCGCTGTCAGTAGAAACGCAGTCGGTAGAAAACACTGCCGGTATAAACCCCTATCGGTAGGAAACCTGAAAAAAGTAATGTCGCAGATTCCGCTGTCGCAGATTCCGCTTGACTTTTGTAACAGAACCAAGCTATAAATCAGGCATTCTCTCGAAGTTTGTACTGAGCCACGCGCCGCGGATCGCGGCGTGCACGACCGCGATGTCGCTGGGCGCCGATCGCGCTCGCGTCGCGGGCTCGTGCTCGGCTGTGCGCCTTCGATTTTGCAACGAGCACGAGCCGGCCACCCGGATACGCCCTCGGGCGATTCCGCTGCCGCAGCGTGCCAGGCCAAGGAAAGTAAGGACCGAATGCAAGGCACATCGCAATCGACGATCGATCTCGGAAACGTCGCGACGCCGCGGCTCCAACCAGGACAAATCGAGCCTCTTGGGACAGCTGCCGGGACAGCAGGAATGCAGCAGGGCCGAGAGCTTGCGGCTGTTGGTCCCGCTGTCCGGCTGTCCCGCGCCCCCAAGGCGGCACCGGGAGGTAGCATGATCAGCGCCCGCAAGCTGGAGGCCAACCGCCGCAACGCGCAAGCCAGCACCGGACCACGGACCGCGGCAGGCAAGGCGCGCGCAGCGCAGAACGCGCACCGCCACGGCTTGAGTCTCGCCGCGCTCTGCAATCCCTCCTGCTCGGGCGAGGTCGAAGCCCTGGCGCGCGCCATCGCCGGCGCCGATGCCGGGCTGGAACGTCTCGGCTTGGCGCGCACGATCGCCGGCGCACAGATCGACGTCGTGCGTGCGCGGAGCGCACGCCTTGCGCTCTATCCGGAGGTGCTCGAGGGCGATGCGCTCGCGCGCCTCGTGGCCATCGACCGCTACGAGCGGCGCGCCTTTTCGCGCCGCAATGCCGCGATCCGAGTTTTCGATTCCGCGACTGCGATGCATGCCGATCGAGCGTGCCGCGCACGGCTCGGCGGCATTTTGGCCGAACGAAGCCAACCGGCAGTGGCCGGCAGTTCGGCCGAACGAAGCCAACAGCGACAGATCGACGGCTCGGCCGAACGAAGCCAGCAAGGACAGGTCGACGGCCCGAACGAAGCCAGCAAGGACAGTCCACGGCCCGGCCGAACGAAGCCAACAGCGACAGGTCGACGGCTCGGCCGAACGAAGCCAACAGCCACAGGTCCAAGGCTTGGCCGAACGAAGCCATCAGGAACAGGTCGACGCGTGGCCAAACGAAGCCAACAGAGAAACTTTGGGCGAACGAAGCCAACGGGGATTCTCATACGCGTTACGCACTGATCAACCATGCGCTGGAACGCCGGCCGACGGCTCGGCCAAACGAAGCCAGCAGTGACAGGTCGTTTGCCAATGGACGCCGCGTGCGACTTGCGGTTGGCCTCGTACCAGGCGAAGCTTTTGCCCGCATCATCGCACGAATTGTGAAATGCAGAGCGCCAGAACGCCCGATCTGCTACAGCGCGCCTGGTGACAGGAAACGGCAGGGCCACCCATGATCCCCCGCTATACCCGGCCGCAAATGGCCGCGATCTGGGACCCGCAGACGCGCTACCGGATCTGGTTCGAGATCGAGGCGCACGCCGCCGACGCCATGGCCGAGCTCGGGACCGTCCCAAAGGCGGCGGCAAGGACGATCTGGGACAAGGGCAGGAATGCCAGCTTCGACGTCGCGCGCATCGACGAGATCGAGCGCGAGGTCAAGCACGACGTCATCGCGTTTCTCACCCATCTCGCCGAGATCGTGGGACCTGACGCGCGCTTCGTGCACCAGGGCATGACGTCGTCGGACGTGCTCGACACCTGCTTCAGCGTGCAGCTGGTGCGGGCCGCCGACCTGCTGATCGAAGATGTCGACCGGCTCCTGGCGTGCGCTGGAGCGCCGCGCCTTCGAGCACAAGCTCACGCCCACGATCGGCCGCTCGCACGGCATCCATGCCGAGCCCACCACTTTCGGGCTCAAGCTCGCCTATGCCTATGCAGAGTTTTTTCGCGCCAAGGAGCGCCTGATCTGCGCGCGAACGGAGGTGGCGACCTGCGCCATATCGGGTGCGGTCGGCACGTTCGCGCAGGTCGATCCGAAGGTCGAGGCGCATGTCGCCACGGCAATGGGACTTGCCGTCGAGCCGGTCTCCACCCAGATCGTGCCGCGCGACCGCCATGCCATGTATTTCGCGACGCTTGGCGTCGTTGCCGCGTCGCTCGAGCGGCTCGCCACCGAAATCCGGCACCTGCAGCGCACCGAGGTCCTGGAAGCCGAGGAATTCTTTTCCGAAGGCCAGAAGGGCTCGTCCGCAATGCCGCACAAGCGCAACCCGGTGCTCTCTGAAAACATCACCGGGCTGGCCCGCATGGTGCGCGCCTATGTGACGCCGGCACTGGAGAACGTGGCGCTTTGGCACGAGCGCGACATTTCGCATTCCTCGGTCGAGCGCATGATCGGGCCGGACGCCACGACAACGCTCGACTTCGCCCTCGCGCGCCTGACCTCCGTTGTCGACAAGCTCGTGGTCTACCCCGATAACATGCGCAAGAACCTGGAGCGGCTCGGCGGGCTCGTGCATTCCCAGCGGGTGCTGCTCGCGCTCACCCAGAAGGGCGTGCCGCGCGAGGACGCCTATGCCATCGTTCAGCGCAACGCCATGAAGGTCTGGCGCGGCGACGGCGACTTCTTGTCCCTGCTCGAGGCCGACGCCGACGTGCGCAAGCATCTGGGCGAAGCGGAGCTCGCGGAGAATTTCGACCTCGGCTATCACCTCAAGCACGTCGACACGATTTTTGAACGGGTGTTCGGCAGATCTTGATGCGCTGGACCATAGGCACGGTAAGCGTCACGCGCGTCGAGGAGCAGATCGGATTCGCGAGCTTCCCGCCCGAGCAGTATCTCGCCGGCTTCGAGCGCGACATGCTCCAGCAGCACATGTCCTGGCTGGTCCCGGACCATTACTCGCCCGGGCACGACCGGCTCATCACCAGCGTGCATTCATGGCTCATCCGCACGCAGCGCCACACCATCCTCATCGATTGCTGCGGCGGCAACCACAAGGAGCGGCCGGGATGGCGGCGCTTCCATCAACTCGATACCCCGTTCCTCGCCCGCCTGCGCCAGGCGGGTGCAGCGCCTGAGCAGATCGACATCGTGCTCTGCACGCACCTGCATGGGGATCATGTCGGCTGGAACACGATGCTTCGTGACGGTCGCTGGATCCCGACGTTCCCCAACGCCAAGTACCTGTTTTCCCGCATCGAGAACGAGCACGGCGATCCGCGCCGCAATCCGGTGGCCGACGCCGATCCGCAGCGCGGCCCTGCCTATCGGGACAGCGTGCTGCCGGTGATCGAGTCCGGCCAGGCGGTGCTGCTGGACGGCACTCACGCCATCGAGGACGCGCTTTTGGTCGAACCCGCACCTGGACATACGCCAGGACATGTCATGGTGACGCTCACCGACCGTGATCAACGCGCGCTGTTCTGCGGCGATATCGTCCACCATCCGCTGCAGGTCTACGCACCGCATTGGAATTCGGGATTCTGCGAGCTTCCCGAGCAGGCGCGCACCACGCGCCGGCGCGTGCTCGAGCACTGCGCCGAGCTGCAAGCCCTGCTGTTTCCCGTCCATTTCGGCGCCCCGCATGTCGCAGCCATCGCGCGCGCCGGCGACGTATTCGCGCCCCAATTCATCCCCGGCCGTGCGGATTAGATGTGGACGTTGCAGGCGGGCCGTTCTTTGCGTACCAGAAATGCGCCGTGAGCCGCGCACCGAACATCCTGGTATTCGATTCCGGACTTGGCGGCCTCACGGTCTTTCGCGAGGTCGCCAAGGTGCGGCCGGATGCGCGCTACCTCTATGTCGCCGACGATGCGTTCTTTCCTTATGCCCGTCATGACGAGACCGCGCTGATCGCACGCGTCGGAGCCCTGATGGGCGACCTCATCGAAGCCCATCGTCCCGACCTGATCGTGCTCGCCTGCAACACCGCCTCGACCCTGGTGCTGCCGCACTTGCGCGCGCGTTATCGCGTTCCCTTCGTCGGTACCGTGCCGGCGATCAAGCCGGCCTGCGCGGGCTCGATCAGCAAACGCGTGACGGTGCTCGGCACCGAAGCGACCGTCCGGCGCGAATATACCCGCGCGCTCATTCGCGACTTCGCCGGCGGCAGCGACGTGATCCTGGTCGGCTCGGCGCAGCTCGCGGCCTTCGCAGAAGCCGAGCTCAACGGCGATCCGGTCCCGACCGCCTGATCGCGCAGGAGATCGCCCCTGCTTTCTCGATGAGGGTGGGCGGCGCACCGATACGATCGTGCTCGCCTGCACCCATTACCCGCTGCTGCTCGAACGGCTCCGGGCGCTGGCGCCTTGGCCGGTGACTTTCATCGATCCGGCGCCGGCGATCGCACGGCGTGTCGTCGCATTTGAGCGAGGCGCAGGCGAGCGCAGCAACGCACGAGCCCGCCCGCATCGTCTTCACCTCGGGCCGGCAACCCTCACGCGCGCTGGCGCGGCCCTGGCGCGGTTCGGCATCGCCGGCTGACACGAAAGCCCGTCATATCGGATCGCGATTTCGCTCCAGGCTTCATGTCGAGCCGCATGATCTGATCCGAAAAGTCTGCAACTTTCCCGGGATCCTGCTGTAGCATGCTCCAGGGCAAACCGGGCGACGAACCATGGCCGACAAATCTCGCACCGTGCGACGAACCGTGCAGTTCAAATTCACGCTGCCGGCGGCGAATTCGAGCCACATGGCCTCCATGCTGAAGGCGGCGGCGCCGTTCTATGAGGCTTTTGGAGGACGGCAGGTCCGGCTCCTGCAAAACGTCGACGACCCCGCGCGGTTCATCCACGAGATCGAGTACGAAACCCACGAGGTCATCGAGCTCAACCGCCAGCGGGTCGCCAGCGACCCGCGCGTGCAGGCCTATCTGCAGACCTGGCGCGCCCTGCTCCCGGGCGCGATCGAGATCGACGTCTACCAGGAAGCCGGAGTAGCGCGGCCGGATCGGACCTTGCGGCCGCGTTTGACTTGAGCCGTCTTTCCCCCTAGAGTACCGCGCGTTGCGCGGGCCTTCGGCTCGCGCAGCGTTTCGCGACCCGCGGTTTTGCCCGTCGCTTCGGGGAAGACCTGTCGGTTCCGGGATAGAGCCGGGACAGAGGAGGGCGCGATCCTCGCAGATCAACATGCATATGAGGACGCGATGACCAAGCGCCACGAGGCGAAGTACAAGATCGACCGCCGCATGGGCCAGAACGTGTGGGGCCGCCCGAAAAGTCCCGTAAATCGCCGGGAATATGGCCCCGGCCAGCACGGCCAGCGCCGCAAAGGCAAGCTCTCCGATTATGGCGTGCAGTTGCGCGCCAAGCAGAAGCTGCGGGGCTATTACGGCAACATTTCCGAGCGGCAGTTCCGCGGCATCTATGCCGAAGCGATCCGCATGAAGGGCGATTCGGGGCCCATATGATCGGGCTGCTGGAGCGCCGTCTCGACGCCGTGATATATCGGGCGAAGCTGGTGCCGACCGTGTTCGCCGCGCGCCAGTTCATCAGCCATGGCCACATCAAGGTGAACGGCCGCCGCGTCACCATCGCGAGCTACCGCGTCAAGGTCGGCGATCTGATCGAGGTGAAGGACCAGTCGAAGCAGCTTGCCTGGTGCTCGAAGCGACCGGTCTCGCCGAGCGCGACGTGCCGGAATACATCGAGGTCGACCATTCCAAGATGACCGCGAAGCTCACCCGCATCCCCCAGATCACCGAGGTGCCTTACCCCGTGCAGATGGAACCGCATCTGGTGGTCGAGTAGCGTACGTATTCGCGCTGATCGACAACGCTCAGGCCGAAGCGCCTTCGCGCAGCCGGCACACCCTTGTCCTTGAGCAGGCTTTGCAGCTCGCCGGCCTGGAACATCTCGCGGATGATGTCGCAGCCGCCCACGAACTCGCCCTTGACATAGAGCTGCGGGATGGTCGGCCAGTTGGAATAGGACTTGACGGCCTGGCGCAGGTCCTCCGAGTCCAGCACGTTCAAGCCCTTGTAGCTCACGCCGAGATGATCGAGGATCTGCACCACTTGCCCCGAAAATCCGCACATCGGCGATTGCGGCGTGCCCTTCATGAACAGCACTACGTCGTTCGACTTTACCTCGTTGTCGATGAATTGCTCAATGGCCATGGAATCCCTCGTCTGCCGGCAGAGCGCGCCCGGCGCTGCGCAACCTTGAACCATATGTAGCGCGCCGGGCGCCGCGCCCCAAGGCCCCAGGCGCACCGGTCGATCACTTTTCACTGGAGCGCGTTTCGGCAAGGTGGATACCGGTTTTGCGGCGACCATCAGGGCCTGTCCCTCACGGCTCCGGCGTTCCGGTCTGCAACGCCAGCGCATGCAGCTTGCCGCCCATCTCGGCCTTGAGCGCCTCGTAGACGATCTGATGCTGCTGCACCCTCGACTTGCCGCGGAACGATTCGGCAAGCACGGTAGCAGCATAATGGTCGCCATCTCCGGCCAGATCGCGGATCGTGACCTCGGCATCCGGGATGCGCACCTTGATCAGCCGCTCGATCTCTCTTGCGTCCATTGCCATGGCACTCTCCCGCAGATCAGGCAGCGGCGCCGGCCATATAGGCCGGCAGCCATCCCTCGAAGCGCTCCCGCAGCTTTGCGATTAGAATGGGGCGCTCGCCCTCGAGCGTCAATGCGTCGCCGCCGGTGAGACCGAGCGGGCGCAATGCGACGCCGGCGGCGCGCCCGCGGGCGATGATGGTTTCGGCGATGCCAGGTTCGACCGTGATCACATAGCGGGCCTGATCCTCTCCGAACCAGAAAGCATGCGCCGCAAGAGGGGCCCGGTCGAGCTCGGCGCCGATGCCGGACGCCATCGCCATCTCGGCGAGCGCGACCAGAAGCCCGCCGTCGGACACGTCGTGAGCGGCGGTCGCGACGCCTTCGGCGATGAGCGCGCGCACGAAATCGCCGTTCCTGCGCTCGGCCGCGAGATCGACCGGCGGCGGCGCGCCGTCCTCGCGATCGCAAATCTCGCGCAGATAGATCGTCTGGCCGAGCCAGCCTCGAGTCTCCCCGACCAGCACGATGGCCTGGTCAGGCGCCTTGAACGCGAGGCTGGCAGATTTGGTGAAGTCGGCGAGCAGGCCGACGCCCCCGATTGTCGGGGTCGGCTGGATGGGGCGGCCGCTGGTCTCGTTGTATAGCGACACATTGCCGGACACGACCGGGAACTCGAGCGCCGTGCAGGCATGCGCGATGCCGCGGATGCAGCCGACGATCTGGCCCATGATCTCCGGCCGCTCGGGGCTGCCGAAATTGAGGTTGTCGGTGAGTGCCAGCGGGCGCGCGCCGACGCATGTGAGGTTGCGCCAGGCTTCCGCCACCGCCTGCTTGCCGCCTTCGAACGGATCGGCCTCGCAATAGCGCGGCGTCACATCGGCGGTGAGCGCCAGCGCTTTCGGACCGTCATTGATGCGCACCACGGCGGCATCTCCGCCCGGTCGCTGCACCGTGTTTCCCAGGATGACGTGGTCGTACTGCTCCCAGATCCAGCGCTTCGAGCAGAGATCGGGCGAGCCGATCAGCCGGAGCAAGGCGTCGGCGGTGGGAACCGGCGGCGTGACATCTGCAATCTTGACCAGCGCGGGCTTGGGTGCTTCGACATGCGGCCGCTCGTAAACCGGCGCTTCGTCACCCAATTCCTTGATCGGCAGATCCGCCACCACCTTGCCGCCGTGCCGCACGATGAACCGTTTGCTCGCGGTGGTCTCGCCCACCACCGCGAAGTCCAGGCCCCATCTTCGGAACACCGCCTCGGCCTCCTGCTCCTTCTCGGGCTTGAGCACCATGAGCATGCGCTCCTGGCTCTCGGACAGCATCATCTCGTAGGCGCTCATCCCGGGCTCGCGGCACGGCACGCGATCGAGATCGAGGGTGACGCCGAGTCCGCCCTTGGCACCCATCTCGACTGCCGAGCAGGTCAGACCGGCCGCGCCCATGTCCTGAATGGCGATCACGCAATCCTTCGCCATGATCTCCAGGCAGGCCTCGAGCAGGAGTTTCTCCGCAAACGGATCGCCGACCTGCACGGTCGGCCGCTTTTCCTCGGAGTCGTCTCCGAACTCGGCCGACGCCATGGTGGCGCCGTGAATGCCGTCACGGCCGGTCTTGGAGCCGAGGTAGACGATCGGCATGCCGATGCCGGAAGCGGCGGCATAGAAGATCTTGTCGGTTTCGGCCAACCCGACCGCCATCGCGTTGACGAGGCAGTTGCCGTCGTAGCCGGTGTGAAAGCGCACCGAGCCGCCCACCGTCGGGACACCGAAGGAATTGCCGTAGCCGCCGATGCCGGCGACCACGCCGGCCACCAGGCCGCGGGTCCTGGGATGGCCCGGAGCACCGAAGGACAACGCATCGAGACAAGCGATCGGGCGCGCGCCCATGGTGAAGACGTCGCGCAGGATGCCCCCGACGCCGGTGGCGGCGCCCTGGTAAGGCTCGATATAGCTCGGGTGATTGTGGCTCTCCATCTTGAACACTACGGCGAGCCCGTCGCCAATGTCGATCACGCCTGCATTCTCGCCCGGCCCCTGGATCACCCATGGTGCCGTGGTGGGCAGGGTGCGCAGATGAATTTTCGACGACTTGTACGAGCAGTGCTCGTTCCACATGGCGGAGAAAATGCCGAGCTCGGTGATCGAGGGCGTGCGGCCGATCAGCTTCAATATCCGCTCGTACTCGTCCGGCGCGAGTCCATGGGCGGCGACGAGCTCGCGCGTGATCCTGGTCGGCTCGGCGGCACGCTTTGCGGCCGCTTTTTGCCTGGCCCCTTTGCGACCGGCACGATCGCGTCCTGTCGGCAAGATCACGCCGCCCGTGCGAAATGGTCGGTCAACCCAGCGAACAGGCCGCGGCCATCGGTCGGGCCGAGGGCGGCTTCCACGTGGTTCTCGGGATGCGGCATCATTCCGAGCACGTTGCCCTCTTCGTTGAGGATGCCGGCGATGGCGTTGCTCGCTCCATTGTGGTTCCAGTCGGGATCGAGCGAGCCATCGGGAGCGGCATAGCGGAACAGCACCCTGCCCTCGCCCTCGAGCCGCGCGAGCGTGCTCGGGTCGGCGATGAAATTGCCCTCGCCGTGCGCGACCGGCACGCGAATCACCTGGCCGGCATTGTAGCCGCGGCTGAACGGGGAATTCGAGTGCTCGACACGCAGATAGACATCGCGGCAGATGAATTGCAGCGCCGCGTTGCGCATGAGAATGCCGGGCAGCAGCCCTGCCTCGCAAAGGATCTGGAAGCCGTTGCAGACTCCGAGCACCAGACCGCCCTTCTTTGCATGGCCGCGCACCGCGTCCATGATCGGAGCGCGCGCCGCGATCGCGCCGCAGCGCAAATAGTCGCCGTAGGAAAATCCGCCCGGCAGCACGACCAGTTCGGTATCCGTCGGCAACGAGGTGTCGGCGTGCCACACCATCGCCGGCTCGCGGCCTGAAACCAGTTGGAGGGTGCGCGCCATGTCGCGTTCGCGATTGATCCCGGGAAAGACGATGACCGCCGATTTCATCAGAGTCCGAGCTCCTTCTCGACCCAACGCAAGACAGCATCGCCGTTGAGGAAGCCCAAGGCGGCGCGCTCGGCCACAGCCACCTGCTCGGCGATCACGGTCGCAACCACCACGTCGCACTTGTCATTGAAGGCGATGGCGAGCGCCGTGCGCGGCGATGCATAGGGGATCGCCACCCGGTAGGGCCGGCTGCGTCCATTCATGGAGCCGACCGTGATCGGCCGTCCCTCGCGCAACCCTGCGAATTCGGCACTGAGCAATTCGAGGTCGCCGACGCGGTCGAGCTCGGCGTCATCAGAGACGCCGGTCGTGCAATTGCAGAAGCCGAGCTTGGGACGCAGGTAGAGCATGATCTCGGCGCCGCAATCGGCGGCACGGCATTGGAACGCGCGCCCGGTTCCCCACTGGTCGAGCGGGAACGGCCATTTGACCTCGGTCCAGCCGGCGCCGACGAAGCTTGCCGCCTTCGCCCGAGCTTGACTGCGACCGACAGTCATCGCATCGGCGGCGAGCAGTGCGGACAGCGGCACGCTGAGCGCAAGGAAGATGGTCGCGCACCTCACCATGGCTTCGTCTCGTGCAGCCTCGCTCGTGTCCCGTTAAGTAGATAGCTCGGTCAATTCCAGCCTCCGCTCGATGCGGTCGAGCCGTGTTTCATGTCGCGTAAGCGTCGTGTAGATGTTCTGAATGTCCTGCTGCATTGCAACCATGTGAATGCGAATGGCGTTGAGCGCCGCATTGGTTTCGCGCAGTCCTTCCTTCAGTGCAGCAATGTCCGACTGCATCTGCTTGAGCACTTCGTAAATCAGTTCGTTTGTGACCTCGGGCATCGCATCGACTTTTCAGCCAAGCAGTTTCACATCATAATTCTCGATCAGCGTATTGGCGAGGAGCTTATCGGCGGCCTGCTCGAGCGCGGCTTGCGCCTGCTTGCGGTCGCTCCCCTCGACCTCGATATCGAATACCTTGCCCTGGCGCACGCTGGCGACACCGGTCACGCCGAGCGATCGCAAGGCGCCCTCGATCGCCTTGCCCTGCGGATCGAGGATGCCGGACTTGAGCGTAACGGTGACCCGGGCTTTCATCACAGGTCCTTCCGATCGACCCCCTCGATATGGCCCGAAACCTTGGCCACGCAAGCCGCCGGGACGGTCGCTTCGCACCGGCGCACGGGCTCAGTGCACGGTGGCGGCGCGTGCCTGCTCCAAGAGCCGACCGCGACCGGCAAGTTTGCCGGTCGCGCCGACGAGCTGTGCAGGAACGGCAACCGCGCCGACAAGGCAAAGGGCGCCGAACATGGCGCCCTCGAGCATGTTCGCGGACCAATGCGGCTTCATCGCATCGCTCATTGCCCAAGGCGCGTCAGCTCTTGACCAGAATCGGCCCGCTGCCTTGCGGCCGCTCGCCCTCGCTCACGATGCCGAGGCGTTTGGCGACTTCAGTATAGGCTTCGAGAAGCCCTCCGAGATCGCGGCGGAAACGGTCCTTGTCGAGCTTTTCGTTCGACTTGATGTCCCAGAGCCGGCACGAATCCGGCGAGATCTCGTCCGCCACCACGACCCGCATGACCTCGTTTTCCCACAGCCGCCCGGTTTCCATCTTGAAGTCTACGAGGCGGATGCCGACCCCGAAGAACAGGCCGGAGAGAAAATCATTGACGCGAATTGCGAGCGCCATGATTTCGTCCATCTCCTGCGGCGTCGCCCAGCCGAACGCGGTGATGTGCTCCTCGGCCACCAGCGGATCGCCGAGCTGATCGTTCTTGTAGTAAAACTCGATGATCGAGCGCGGCAACTGCGTGCCCTCCTCGATGCCGAGCCGCTGCGACAGCGAGCCCGCCGCGACGTTGCGTACCACCACTTCCAGCGGGATGATCTCCACCTCGCGGATCAACTGCTCGCGCATATTCAGCCGCTTGAGAAAATGCGTGGGCACCCCGATGTCGTTGAGATGCTGGAACACGTACTCGGAGATACGATTGTTGAGGACGCCCTTTCCCTCGATGACCTCGTGCTTCTTTGCGTTGAAGGCAGTTGCGTCATCCTTGAAGTGCTGGATGAGGGTTCCCGGCTCGGGACCCTCGTAGAGAACCTTGGCCTTGCCTTCGTAGATTCGGCGACGGCGGCTCATCGGAGTGTACCGTGGTTTGTTGATGTCCATTCTTGATGCCGTGGCTCCGGTTGGATTGCAATGTCCGCGGCGGCGTGACGCGGCGGCGAAACGTGACGAAACGCCAACAATGCCGTGCGTCCAGGTCCGCAACCTAGCCCATCGAGACAGGCAGCACAATCGAAAGACTTCAACCTCTTGGTGCAGGCTCGACACGCGCGTGCGGGGGATCGCTGCGAAGCAACAGTGAGCCGATCGCTGATTCGCAAGCGGTCTCTCTCATATGCAGAGTATACTCCAGGATATGCAGTCAGCATGTGCCGTCATCTCGGAACCCGCGGATGCCCGTTCGCGGGCTCGGCGCGCGCGTTGATATTTTGCCGACGGCATTCTATGTCCCTTCTGAACGGCAATGCATGGGAGGCCGACAATGACCACGTTCGACAAGCGCGAGGAAGGTTTCGAGAAGCAGTTCGCTCATGACGAGGAGTTGCGCTTCAAGGCGAACGCGCGGCGCAACAAATATCTCGGTTTATGGGCGGCGGAGAAGCTCGGCCGCTCCGGAGCCGACGCCGACGCCTATGCGAAGGAAGTGGTGATCGCCGACTTCGAATTGGCCGGCGACAGCGACGTGTTCGGCAAGATCCGCAAGGATTTCGACGAGAAGCAGATCGCCATATCCGATCACCAGCTTCGCCGCACCATGGATGAGCTGATGGCCAAGGCGGTCGAGGAAATCAAGGCAAAATAGCGTGATTTCCGATCCCGAAGCCCGGATGGAGCCAACGGGTGGGCGCGAATCGCCGCCCGATGACAGGCTCCCCGAGATCCGGGTCCGAGCCGCTCGTCAACTGACCCTCATTGCGCTGCGGTCCATACCGGCCACTGGGGCGCAAGCGCGCACGACAATATCGTATCCCGTCCAATATCCCTCACTCCTCCTGCTGCGAGGCGTTCGCCATGCCTGCCACTGAATTTTCACTCGCCCGCCGGCTGCAAGCCGGCGAGACCGTTCACAGCGGCTGGTGCGGCCTGCCGTATCCGATTGTCGCAGAGCTTGTCGGGCGCGAGGGCTTTCCCGCGGTGACGCTCGACGGACAGCACGGATTGTGGGACACGGCATCGATGCTTGCCGCAATCGCGCAGGTGCGGCTCGCTGGCGCGGCACCGATCGTGCGCATCCCCGTTGGCGAATTCGCAAGCGTGAGCCGGGCGCTGGACTTCGGGGCCGAGGGCATCATCGCGCCCATGATCAATACCCCCGCCGATGCGCGCGCCTACGTCTCGTTCGCCAAGTTTCCCCCGGTCGGAGAGCGCAGCTGGGGGCCGCATCGCGCCACCACGCTTGCTCGAATGGCTGACCAGAAGATTTATCTGCGCGACGCCAACGCGTTGACCGTCACCTTCGCGATGATCGAAACCCGCACCGCGCTCGACAATGTCGAAGTGATCGCTGCGACACCCGGCATCGATGGCCTGTTCCTCGGGCCGGCCGACCTTTCGATCGCGCTCAGCAACGGCGCCGATGTCGATCCGATGGCGGAGGCGGTCGAGCGCGAGCTCGAGCGCATCATCGCCGCGGCGGGCAAGACCGGGAAAATCATGGGCGCCTATTGTCATACCGCCGAACGGGCGGTGGCGCTGGCCAAGCGCGGCGTGCGCTTCCTCGCGGTCGGCAGCGACATGGGCTTCCTGCGGGCCGGCGCGGCCGCGGCGCTCAGAACAGTGATCAGTGATCACTGATCACTGATCACTGAGTTCAGCCAGCTGGTCGAGCACCTGCGCCAGATCGGCTTCGACCGCGCTCGCCTCGACCGCGATCACGCGATAGCCGCGCTCGATCAGCCAGGCACGGCGGTCGCTCCTGGCCTTGGCCGCAGTCTCGGTTTCGTTCGCCGGAACGAGATCGATCACCAGGCGCAACGGGAACGACACGAAATCGGTGATGTAGCGTGCCGACCGGCACCTGGCGCTTGATGCCCTTGCCGGCGAAGCGCCGGTCATTGGTGAGGGCGTGCCAGAGCAGGCGCTCGGCCTCGGTCGGATTGCGGCGCAGCAGCCGCGCCAGCCCGCGCACCGGGCCTCGTTCTCCCGGCGAGCGGCCCTCGCCGTAGTCCGCGAGCAGCGCGCGCAGCGCCTTGGCTTCCTCGCCGTCGAGGACGCCACCGCGTGCCGGCCCCTTGCGCCCCTCGCTCAAGGCGGAGACTATTCCGTTCAATGTCTGGAGGTCCTGCCTGGTCGGCTGCATGCGGGCGAGAATATTGCGTAGATTGACCAGCATGGTTGCGCGCTTGTCGATCGGCCGGAAGTATTCGATTTCATCGAGCTGGCGCGCGAGATTGGCGAAAAAGGCTTGCACCTGCTCCTTGCCCGCGGGTTCCGATCGTCTGCGGCATGTCGAAAGGCAGCATGCCGCCCGATGCGAGCTTGAACCATTCGTAGGCCACCAGTGTGACCGCCTGCGCGAGATTGAGCGAGGCGAAGGCGGGATTGACCGGAAAGGTGAGGATGCGGTCGGCGAGCGCCACCTCCTGGTTGGCGAGGCCCCAGCGTTCGCGCCCGAACAGCACGCCAACATTCTGGCCGGCGGCGACATGCGGCGCCAGCCATGCGACTGCCTCACCCGGGCCGATCACGAGCTTGGCCTGGTCATGGGCGCGCGCAGTGGTCGCCAACACCAAAGTGCAGTCGCCGATTGCCGCCTCCAGCGTATCGAAGAGCGCGGCCTCATCGAGAATGCGATCGGCGCCCGACGCCGAGCGGCGAGCTTGGATATTGGGCCAACCGTCGCGCGGCCGGACCAGGCGCAGCCGCCCGAGACCGAAATTGGCCATGCCGCGGGCAGCAGCTCCGATATTTTCGCCGAGCTGAGGCTCGACCAGGATGATGATCGGCCCGGGCTTCTCGATCCAATTCCTGGTCTTGTCGGTGCCCGCACCCGGCATGGCTCAGTACACCAGAACGTCGTCGGTATGCTCGCGAGCCGCGAGCATCCGGATCGGCGCGGAAGCGTCCATGCGTCCGAGACTGTGCACGGTCGTGTAGTGACGCTCGAGCAGCGCCACGATCTCCGCTCTGGTCTGCGCGCTGTATCGGCTGGGCGTGAATTCGAATGCAATAGGCACCGAGCGTTCGATGAGCTTGGCGACCCCGCGCAACGCTTGAAGCTCATAGCCCTCGACGTCGAGCCAGGCCAGTCCGACCTTCTCTGGTTCGATGCCGAGCTCGTTCAGCGCGTCTTCCACCCGTACGACCGGGACTTCAAGCGAAGCGCGGCCGTCGACCGAGGGTGGCACGTCGAGGGAGTGTGCGCCGGTATTGCGCGGGTGCAGATACAGCACGGCGATGCCGGGTGCGGCGCCGGCCGCCTTCGGTATCACCACGGCCATCTGGGAAACGCCGTTCGCCGTCAGATTCATCGCGAGCAGGTGCGCATTGCGCGGCTCCGGCTCGAATGCGACTGCGCGGGCAAAGTGGCCGGTGCGCAACGCATAAACAGTGTGGGTGCCGATATGTGCGCCGACATCGACGAACACGGCATCGCGCACCAGCTTTCCGGCCGCAACGAGAACCTCGACCGCGCTGTCGATTTCACGGCGCTGCCAGCCTCCGTGCCACATCAGCCAGCTGCCGACCACACGGTCGCTGGGATCGACGAAAAAACGGACATCGCCGAGATCGCAGAAGACCAGATGCCCGCGCGCGGCAAGCGCGTTGGTGACGATTTCGCGCAGCACCGGCCAGCCGACCAGAACCGGTTCGAGCAGTTGCCGCCGAAGCGCGCGTCGACCGCGGCCGTATGCCGCTCTGATCTCGAGCCAAGTCCTCATTTTGGGCAAGGTCAATCCCATCGTCACGTCCGTCGAGGTCCGCAGCACGCCTTCGCTCTCATTCAATAACATGACCGATAGCGTTCTTGCGCCGCAAGCCGCGCTCGCACGTGACGCAGGGTTCATTCAGTTGGCGACGGCGGCTGTGCTTTGCTCTTGCAGGATCGGCCGGGCCGCGCGATAAGGCGCGCATTCTGCTCGGCTTTCCCCAAAAAAATCGAATCGTGCAAAGGCCGGTCCGCAATGGCGAAAATCAAAGTGAAGAATCCGGTCGTCGAGATCGACGGCGACGAGATGACTCGCATCATCTGGCATCTCATCAAGGAGAAGCTGATTCATCCCTATCTCGATATCGAGCTGCTGTACTACGACCTCGGGATTCAGGAGCGCGACGCAACCCGCGATCAGATCACGATCGATGCCGCCGAGGCGATCAAGCGGGTGGGCGTAGGCGTCAAGTGCGCCACCATCACCCCCGACGAGGCGCGGGTGAAGGAATTCGATCTCAAGGACATGTACCGTTCGCCCAACGGCACCATCCGCAACATTCTCGGCGGCGTCATCTTTCGCGAGCCGATCATCTGCAGCAACGTGCCGCGGCTGGTGCCCGGCTGGACCAAGCCGATCATCATCGGCCGACATGCCTATGCCGACCAATACCGCGCCACCGATTTCAAGGTGCCCGGCAAGGGCAAGCTCACGCTCAATTTCGTCGGCGAGGACGGGGCCAAGATCGAAAGGGAAGTGTTCGTATTCCCCGGCAGCGGGATTGCGCTCGGCATGTTCAATCTCGACGATTCGATCCGCGACTTCGCCCGTGCCTCATTCAACTACGGCCTCAACCGCAACTATCCGGTTTATCTCTCGACCAAGAACACGATCCTCAAGGTGTATGACGGACGCTTCAAGGACATCTTCCAGGAGATTTACGACCGCGAGTTCAAGGCCGAGTTCGAGCGCAGGAAGATCTTCTACGAGCATCGCCTGATCGACGACATGGTGGCGGCAGCGCTGAAATGGTCGGGCGGCTATATCTGGGCCTGCAAGAACTACGACGGCGACGTGCAGTCCGACACGGTAGCGCAAGGCTACGGCTCGCTCGGGCTGATGACCTCGGTGCTGATGACGCCCGACGGCAAAGTGGTCGAGGCCGAAGCCGCCCATGGCACGGTGACGCGCCATTATCGCCAGCACCAGAAGGGAGAGCAGACGTCGACCAATTCGGTCGCCTCGATCTACGCCTGGACGCGCGGCCTGGCCCACCGCGCCAAGCTCGACGACAATCAGGAGCTTGCGAAGTTCGCGGCCACTTTGGAGAAGGTCACGGTCGACACGGTCGAGTCCGGCTCCATGACCAAGGATCTGGCGCTGCTCGTGGGCGCCGACCAGAAATGGCTTTCCACCACCGGCTTTCTCGACCGGGTGGACGAGAACCTCGAGCGTGCGATGACGGCATAGCGTTTGTCACCCGCCGACGAGCGCCGCGGCGATGGCGTCGAGCGCGGCCGCCGCCTTGGAGCCTTCGGGGCCGCCGGCCTGCGCCATGTCGGGCCGGCCGCCGCCGCCCTTGCCGCCGAGAACCTCGGCGCCCCTGCGCACGAGGTCGACGGCGGAAAAGCGCGCCGTGAAGATCCGGGGTGACGCCGACCACGACCCCGGCCCTGCCTTCCCCGGTCACCCCGACGATGGCCACCACGCCGGAACCGACCCGTTTCTTGCCCTCGTCGGCGAGACTGCGCAGGTCCTTGAGATCGATTCCTTCCACCGCCCGGGCAATGAGCTTCACATCGCCGACCACGCGCACGCCGTCGGTGGCGTCGGCGCGCGCGCCGCCGCCCATGGCAAGCTTTCGCCGCGCGATCGCGAGATCGCGCTCGAGCCGCTTACGCTCCTCGAGCAGGTTGCCGATTCGCGCCGGCATGTCCTCGATCGGCACCTTGAGCTCGGAAGCGGCGACGCGCGCGAGTTGCAGGGACGCATTCATCGCCTTGCGCGCCTCCCTGCCGGTGAGCGCCTCGATCCGCCGCACGCCGGCGGCCACGGCGCTGTCGGTCACTCCGGAGATCACGCCGATGTCGCCGGTACGCCCGACATGGGTGCCGCCGCAGAGCTCCACCGACCAGCCCATCGTGTTGCCGCCGCCCGCGCCCATCGCCACCACGCGCACCTCGTCGGCGTATTTTTCGCCGAACAGCGCTCGCGCACCGCTAGCCCGCGCATCATCGAGCGCCATCAGGCGGGTGGTGACGGGCGCATTCTGCAGGACGACATCATTGGCAATGTCCTCGACTCGCTCGATCTCCTCGATCGTCATCGGCTTGGGATGCGAGAAGTCGAAGCGCAGGCGGTCCGCGGCAACCAGCGATCCTTTCTGCGCGACGTGATCACCGAGCACCTCCCGCAACGCCTCGTGCAGCAGATGGGTGGCCGAATGATTGCGCCGGATCGCGCTTCGCCGGCGCATGGTCGACCTCCAGCGTGAGCGCCATGCCGACTTCGAGCCGGCCGTTCTCGACCATGCCATGATGCACGATCAGATCGCCTGCCCTTTTCTGGGTATCGGTGACGCGAAAGCGCACGCCTCGCCACTGATCACGCCGGAGTCTCCGACCTGGCCGCCGGATTCGGCATAGAATGGCGTCTGATTGAGAATGACGGCGCCGTCTTCGCCGGCCTGCAGGGCGGCAACGCTGCCTTGCCGTCCTTCACCAGCGCGACGGCGACGCCTTCGGCGTTTTCAGTCTCGTAGCCGAGAAATTCGGTCGGGCCGGACGTTTCGCGCAGCGCAAACCATACGGCCTCGGTCGCGGCGTCGCCCGATCCGGCCCAGGAGGCGCGTGCCTTCGCGCGCTGACGCTCCATGGCAGCGTTGAAACCCGTCGGTGTCGACCGCGATGCCGCGCGGCTTGAGCGCATCCTGGGTGAGATCCAGCGGAAAACCATAGGTGTCGTAGAGCGTGAACGCGGCCTCGCCTTTGAGCCGGTCGCCCGGCCGCGAGGCTGCGGCTTTCCTCGTCGAGGATGGCGAGGCCGCGCTCGAGCGTCTTGCGAAAGCGGCGTTCCTCGAGCTTGAGCGTTTCGCTGATCAGTGCCTGCGCGCGCGGCAGCTCGGGATAGGCCTGACCCATCTCGCGCACCAGCGTGGGCACGAGCCGCCACATCAGCGGCTGCTCGGCGCCGAGCAGCTGCGCGTGCCGCATCGCGCGCCGCATGATGCGGCGAAGCACGTAGCCGCGGCCCTCGTTCGAAGGCAGCACGCCGTCGGCGATCAAGAACGCCGACGCCCGCAGGTGATCGGCGATGACGCGATGCGAGACGCCGCGCGGACCTTCGCGGCTCGACGCCGGTGAGATCCGCCACGTGCGAGATGATCGCACCGAACAGGTCGATCTTGTAATTGTCGTGGGTGCCTTGCAGCACCGCCGCGATGCGCTCGAGCCCCATGCCGGTATCGATCGAGGGTCGCGGCAGGTCGATGCGCTCGCCGCCGGCGACCTGCTCGAATTGCATGAAGACCAGGTTCCAGAATCTCGATGAAGCGGTCGCCATCGGCATCGGCGGAGCCGGGAGGACCGCCGGGGATATGCGGCCCATGGTCGTAGAAGATCTCCGAGCAGGGGCCGCACGGGCCGAGCTCGCCCATCTGCCAGAAGTTGTCGGAGCCGGCGATGCGCACGATCCTGCCTTCCGGCAGGCCGGCGATCTTTTTCCAGAGATCGAACGCCTGGTCGTCGTCGATGAAGACCGTGACCATGAGCCGATCGGCCGGCAAGCCGAGCTCCTTGGTCACCAGGTTCCAGGCGAGCTCGATGGCACGGTCCTTGAAATAATCGCCGAACGAGAAATTGCCGAGCATCTCGAAGAAGGTGTGGTGGCGCGCGGTGTAACCGACATTGTCGAGATCGTTGTGCTTGCCGCCGGCGCGCACGCATTTTTGCGCGCGTGGCGGCGCGCGCGATAGGGTCGCTTCTCCAGCCCGGTGAAGACGTTCTTGAACTGCACCATGCCGGCATTGGTGAACATCAGCGTCGGATCGTTGCGCGGCACCAGCGGCGACGAGGCCACCACCTCGTGGCCGTTGACGGCGAAATAATCGAGGAAGCTCGCCCTGATCTCGTTGACGCCACTCATTGCAAAACGACTTCCATTGTCCTCATTCGCAGAACCAACACTGCGATCCCCGCCCGATCACCCGCGCGGAAAAAAGGCATACGCGTCGTCCAGGCATTGCTCGCGGTGCCCTTATAGCGCTTTCCGGCGACGTGAAAACCGGTTCGTATGGGTGCGTTGCGCAACCGGGCTCCGCTCTCGGCACGCCCCGCCGCAAGCGGTGTCCTGCAAAGGGCTGTCCTGCACTTACCTCGCCCGCCGATCGGATATATAAGCATCTACCCGCCCTCTCCTGCCCTGCGGCACTGCCGCGGCACCAACACCCTGACCAGAGATGCGCACACCGTCGCCGCCGTCACCGGCCTCGCGCCTGCAACAGCTGCTGCGAGCCCGGCAATTCGTCATCACCGCCGAGATCACGCCGCCGGTCTCATGCGACGCAGGCGACCTGTTGCACAAGGCGCTGCCATTGCGCGGCCTGGCCGATGCGGTCAATGTCACCGACGGCGCCAGCGCCCGCGCGCATCTCTCGGCATCGATTGCCGCCGCCATTCTCGTCCGCGAGGGCATCGAGCCGATACTCCAGCTCGCCTGCCGCGATCGCAACCGCATCGCGCTGCAGGCGGAGCTGATGGGGGCGGCGGCCTCCGACGTCCGCAACCTGCTCTGCCTGACCGGCGACGACCCCGAGGCCGGCGACCAACCGGAAACCAAAGCGGTGTTCGACGTCGACGCGACCACGCTCACCCGAATGGCGCGCGACCTGCGCGACAAGAATGAGCTTCCCACCGGGCGCAAAGTTGGCGGGACGGCACAATTCTTTCTCGGCGCCGCCGATATGCCGATCGATCCGCCCCCGGGATGGCAGCCGGACAAGCTCGCGGCCAAGATCGCCGCGGGCGCCGAGTTCGCGCAGACCCAGTTCTGCATGGATGCCGGCATCGTGCGGCGCTATGCCCGGCGGCTTGCCGAGACACCCGGCAACCAGCGGCGTGTTCCTGCTGATCGGGATAGCACCGCTGCGCTCGGCCAAATCGGCGCGCTGGATGACACAGCACCTCTACGGCACCATCATCCCGGACGCCTTCATCGAGCAGCTGGAGCGGGCCGCCGATCCGGCCGCCGAGGGCGAGCGCATCTGCGTCGAGCTGATCGAGGAGCTGGCGGGTATTGCCGGGGTCGCCGGCGTCCACATCATGGCGCCGGCGAACGAAACCGCAGTGCCCGGCGTCATCGTGCAGGCGCGGCGACGCCTGCCGAAGCAGACGTCGGGCTAACGCGGTGGCAGCCGGGGCGGCGGAGGCGGTTACCCTTCGGCGGCGTCGTCCTGCTCGGTGCCGTCTTCGCCGGCGAGGATCCGTTCGGCGATGAGGCCGGCATTCTGCCGGATCGCGGTCTCGATCCTGGCGGCGATGTCGGGATTGCCCTTGAGAAAAAGCTTGGCGTTCTCGCGGCCCTGGCCGATGCGCTGACTGTCGTAGGAGAACCAGGCGCCGGACTTCTCGACCACGCTGGCCTTGACTCCGAGGTCGATGAGCTCGCCGACCTTCGACACCCCTTCGCCGTACATGATGTCGAACTCGACCTGCTTGAACGGCGGCGCCAGCTTGTTCTTGACCACCTTGACGCGGGTCTGGTTGCCGACCACCTCGTCACGATCCTTGATTGCGCCGATCCTGCGGATGTCGAGGCGAACCGATGCATAGAATTTGAGCGCATGCCCGCCGGTCGTGGTTTCCGGCGAGCCGTACATCACGCCGATCTTCATGCGAATCTGATTGATGAAGATCACCATCGTATTGGAGCGATTGATCGAGGCGGTGAGCTTGCGCAGCGCCTGGCTCATCAGCCGCGCTTGCAGGCCGGGCTGGCTGTCGCCCATCTCGCCTTCGAGCTCGGCGCGCGGAACCAGCGCCGCGACCGAATCGATCACCAGCACGTCGACCGCGCCCGAACGCACCAGCGTGTCGGCGATCTCGAGCGCCTGCTCGCCGGCGTCGGGCTGCGAGATCAGAAGGTCGTCGACATTGACGCCGAGCTTGCGGGCATAGATCGGATCGAGCGCATGCTCGGCATCGATGAAGGCGCAGATGCCGCCCTTCTTCTGCGCCTCCGCCAAGCAATGCAGCGCGAGCGTCGTCTTGCCCGACGATTCCGGCCCGTAGATCTCGACGACCCGGCCGCGCGGCAATCCGCCGATGCCAAGCGCAATATCGAGGCCGAGCGAGCCGGTGGAGACCGTCTCCACGTCCATCGACCTGTTGTTCTTGCCGAGCCGCATGATCGAGCCCTTGCCGAAGTTGCGCTCGATCTGGGACAGCGCGGCATCAAGGGCTTTCGATTTATCCATTGAGGAACCTTCGACGAGACGTAGCGCGGCGGTGGCCATTGCTCCACTCCTTATGACCGGGATTTGGAGGACCGACAACGAACGGCCCCCTTGTTCAGCGATGCGCAGCAATGTACACTGTTTGTTCTCCGTTCGCAATATGTTCTTTAGGCGCGCGTGGGTCGCGTGGGTAATGGCCGGCCCCAAAACCAACCAGTACCGCACATAGGCACATGTGGGGCCCTTTCCAGCAGATCTCCCCACCAGACCTGAGATGTAAATAAGATTAACATAGCCCAGCTCTAGTTGGGGCAGGACCCATGACAATCCATCGTCTCCTCGGAGAACATCACGCATTTGGTCCGCACGAGATTGCCGTCATGGCTAGGGCATTCGAGGCCGCCTTGCGCGAGCTCCGCCTGAGCAATCGTGAAGACCCCGCCGCCCTGGCGGTTGCCAAGATGATCATCGAGCGTGCCAAGCACGGCGAGCGCGACCCTGTTCGGACCGATGCGACACTTTTTCCGGAACCATCGGCGGGAAACGCCGTTAGGGTTGTGTCCGGTAGTGGGCATAGGGGCTGGGCGGTAAGGCCTGATCTTGCGACCAACAAAGGACCACGCATGAATCCCTCCGAAGAATTCCTGCGGCACGCCGCCGACTGCGAGCAGATGGCGAAGTTCACCCGCGATCCGCAGAGCAAGGCTACTTGGCAGCGGATGGCGCAACGATGGATGAGTTGCGCTCAACGTTTCGAGAGCGAGTGCCTGGCGGCGAAAAATACCCCTGCCAAGCGGCCGCGCAGAGCGGCCATGACTTCGCAATCACTGCAATACTAGAGTCTGATCACGCCGTCTTGCGCATGATCCGTTCGCGGGATCAGTGCCGGCCCCTCCTTCGAGCTCATCCACGAAAAGAAACCCCGCCGGAGCGGGGTTTTAAAGTCGTAGGAGGAAACGCCCATGATAGGCAGGCATAAGGTTACCAATTCGGCCCTGCCTGACAACCTTCAAACCGCGGATCGTCACAACTTGGCGATCAGTGTGACTTTTCAGTCACTGCGGTCATGGCCGGGCTCGGGCTCGGCAACTCCTCCGGGTGGAACACCGTGAGCTTAGGCGCCGGCCCGCAAAACTCGAGCTCGCTCCAGCGCGCCGCGACGCGCTCGTAGGTCGAGCGCCGCAGCAGGGTCGATTGCGGAAACTGCTCGCGATGGCGATGCGGCTTGCAGGCATTGATCAGCACCTTCGAGCCGTACGGCCGCGCCTCCGGCGGATATTGGCTCGGATCGAATCCGGTCGACCAGGTGTTGCGCAGGATGTCGAGGTCATCGGCCGGATTGCAGCGCGTGGACAGCGCCCACATCACCTCATTGAAATCGGTCGGGTCGACGTCGTCGTCGACCGCGATCATCCATTTGGTGTAATAGGCGGCGGCCGGGCATTGCGCGGTGAGCGCCAGCACCTGCGCGGCGTGCCCGGCATATTGCTGCTCGAGCGAAACGATGACCATGCCCCAGCCCGACGCCGCCGCCGGATGCGAATAGGCGGCGATCACGCCGGGGACGCCGATGGTCTGCAGGTCGTCGAGGATGCGCGCCGAGCGCATGATCGCGTAATAGGCGCCGATCTCGCACGAGGGATATTTCGCCATCAGCGCCGCGGTGATGATCGGCGAGCGGCGGCAATGCACGGCCTTGACCTCGATCACCGGCTGCGGCGAGCGCTCGTTGCCGTAATAGCCGGTGAACTCGCCGAGCGGTCCTTCCATTTCTTGCTCGCCGGGGTGCAGCAACCCTTCGATGACGAGCTCGGCATGGGCCGGGATCGGCAGGCTGACATATTCGGCCTTGGTGAGCTCGACCGGCCGCCCCATGATGCCGCCGGCGACTTCGAGCTCGGATTGCGCGGCGCCGAACGCCTGGGCGCCGACCATGAACAGCACCGGATCGATGCCGTAGGCCGCCACCACCTCGCACGGCTTGCCGTGCGCCCACCATGCTTCGCGATCGAGGCGGCCGTGCTTGCCGGGCGAGCAGTAAAGGCCGATGCGCGATGGGCCGTGCAGCATCTGCCGGTAGACGCCGACATTGATGCGGCCGGTTTCGGGGTCGCGGGTGAAGGTGATGTCGCCGGTGCCGATATATCGCCCGCCGTCGCCGGGCCAGAATTTCGGCGCCGGGAAGGCGGTGAGGTCGATCTCGTCGCCGCGCAGCACGATCTCGTTGACCGGAGCGGCAGCCTTGTCGATCTCGACCGGCGCCAACCTGTGTCGCATGATCGTGCGCGTCGCAGCGATCATCTCGGCGACCGACAGGCCGGGATCGAGGCCGACCGCGAGCGCATAGCGCTCCTTGCTCGCGCCCAGCATGTTGGCGAGGACGCGAGCGCCGAAACGATCGTCCTCGAGCGTCTCGAACAGCAGCGCGGGGGCGTCCGGCGCACGCGTCGCCATGTAGGTGACGGCGGCAAGCTCCTCGTCCGGGTCGACGCGCGCCTTGATCCGTTTCAATTGACCGGCACCGTCGACGAGGTCGAGCCACTCGCGCAGATCGCGCCAGCCCACGCCTTGCCGATTGGAAAGGTATGATGCGCCGCTCGCCCGCTCGAACGCCAAGATCTTCCATAATCGATCAAGCCGCCGCGGTCAGCCGCATCTGCGCCAGCACCGCGCGGCCGAGCAGGCCATACGGATTTGCGAGCGTCTCCAGCATCTCGAAATGGTTGTAGCCCTCGCCGACAAGGAGCTCGACCGGCTTGCCGGCGGCCTTCACGGCCGCATGGAAGTCGCGGGTCTGGCGCTGGAATTCCGGGGTCTCATAGGTGCCGTAGGCCAGGATCAGCGCCGTATTGAGCCGGTCGATGTGTCGCTGGGCGCTGAGCGCCTCCTCCATCTCGTCGGTGAAGTTGACGTATTTCGAGCGCTTCGACAGCCGCACCGGCGCGAGATCGTACATGCCGCTGCCGAGCGTCGCCCCTTTGAGGATGTCGGGAGGCAGGTTGTCCCTGCTCCAGTCGTGCGTCACCACGCAGCCGGCGATATGCGAGCCCGACGAATGCGAGCTCAGGTAGAGCCGGCTCGGGATCCCCGCCGAAGCTCCTGGCATTGGTGAAGACCCAGCCGACCGCCCGGCGCACCTGCTCGACCATCGGGAACAGGCTGCCGCCGGCCTCGTCAACATTGGTGAAATCGAGCACGACGAAATGCGCGCCTGCCTCGACGAAGGGCTCGGCCAGGAAGGCATAGTCGGCGGCACGGTTGGCACGCCAAGCTCCGCCGTGGACGAAGACGTTCACCGGCGCGTCCGGCGCCTTGGCACGATAGATGTCGAGCTGCTCGATCTCGGTCGGCCCATAGGCGAAGCGCTCGGGCAGCCCCAGCACTGCGCGCGCTTTCTCGCTGTTGGCGATGCGGCGCTTGCCGACCTGGTCACGATTGGGGGCATAGACGATCTGGTCATAGGCGTCGTCGAGCTCGTGCTGGTCCATGTCGAGCCACACCCGCGGCCCTTTCCCGCGAGGGTGCTGCGCCGCTGCCGCGGCGCCTGCCGCGATTGCCACGCCGCCGGCAGCGGCCGCCGAGATCGAACGCTGTGAGGTGCTGTCGTCGCATTGCATGGTCATGCTGCCTTGGTGATCGTGCCGCCGGCGCGGTTGTCGACCACGACCGGGCTGTCGAACCACGTGATCGTCGGCTCGGCCGCGTAGAGCGTCCGCACGCGTTCGCGCCATTCGCCGTCGTAGACGCGCTCGGCGGCCTGCCGCGACTCCCACAGATAGATGCCGCCGGCGATGCGCCCGTCCTCGGACCGAACGTAGTATTTCCGGATCAGCCCCGGAAGGTTCTGGTATTTCGGCGCGCTGCTTTCGAACCGGCGCGTGGCGTCTTCCAAGCTGATCGGAGCCGGTAGCTGAAACTGCACGAGAGCGGTGATCATGACGTTGCCTCCACAAGGACGGTTATGGCGCCGCCGAGTGGCGCCCGGATTCTCGCCAGCCCGGCTCGCAAATGCGGGATCATGCGCTGGCACGATTCATGAACTTTTCGGGGATCGGCTGACCCCATTGCGACGTCAGCGCCTCTTCCGCCGCAACCAGATTCGAGCCGTTCGCCAGGTTCAGGCGATCGCTGTCGGCCCAGTGCTCGTGCACGCGCCCCCAAGGATCGGACCAGTAGTCGTAGACCTGACTGCCGAGCACGTGCCGGCCGATGCCCCACATGTGCTCGTACTTGCGGAACAACTTCAGATAGTCGTGCCCCATGTGCACGTCGTCGATATCGGGAACCTCGAACGAGAGATGATTGAGCCCCGTCTGTTCGTGGTTGAGGCAGAAGAAGACGTGGTGGTCGACATAGTCGTCGCCGCGATCGCAGCGATTGAAGGAGCCGATCACGTTGTCCGTACCGCCGGCGTAGACATCATCCGAGCAGATGAAGCCCAGCGTCTCGCGAAACCACGCCACCGTCTCGTGGAACTTGGGCGTCATCAACACCCCGTGCCCGATCCGCTTCACATGCGAAGGTCCCTTGGGCAGCCGCATCAGCTCGCCCGCGCGTTCGAGCGGGTCGTCGCCGGTGTTGAGCTTCTGGCGCCTGGCCGCGATCGGCGGCAGCGTCGCGATGCCGTGCACGACCTCGATCTGGTAGCCGTTCGGCTCGGTCAGCCGCACCCGCTTGCCGCCGCCGGGCTCGTCGATCGCCTCGACCGCCGATGCGCCCGGCGCCCGGGCGAGGCGCTCGAGATCGTCCTCGCTCTCGGCGTAATAGGCAAAGCCGACGAATTTCGGCTCGCCCTTCTCGGTGACATGGATGTGATGGGCGGGATCGGTGCCGCGCATGTAGAGCGCCGTGGCGGTACGCTCGGAACGCACCATGCCGAAGCGCGTGAGGAATTCCTCCATCACGTCGAGATCGGGGGCACGCAGCCGCCCATAGGCCATGTCGGTTGCCTTGATCAAAGCCATGCTCGTAACCCTTCCAAATCTCACACCGGCATCAGCTTCATCTGCTCCAGCGCCGCGCGCCCGAGCAGTCCGTGCGGATTGGCGATCGTCTCGATGATCTCGAAGTGGTTGTAGCCGTCGGCAACCAGGAGCTGGACCGGCTTGCCGGCG
Organism: uncultured Alphaproteobacteria bacterium; assembly: GCA_963831225.1. Taxonomy (GTDB): domain Bacteria; phylum Pseudomonadota; class Alphaproteobacteria; order Rhizobiales; family Xanthobacteraceae; genus VAZQ01. The sequence goes on along the minus strand of CAWHPT010000079.1, from coordinate 2,140 downwards.
GCCTTCACGGCGGCGGCGAAGTCGCGGGTCTGGCGCTGGAATTCGGGCGTCTCCAGCGTGCCGTGAGCGACGATGACCGGGGCATTGAGCTTGTCGAGATGGCGCTGCGTGCTCAGCTTGTGCTCCATCTCGTCGGTGAACTTCACATAGCTGGAGCGCGCGGACAGCCGCACCGGCTCGAGATCGTACATGCCGGAGATCAACAGCCCGCCTTTCACGACGTCCTTCGGCAGACCGAAATCCTTTTCCCAGTCGGTCACCATCACCACCCCGCCGAGGTGCCCGCCGGAGGAATGGCCGGAAATGTAGATGCGGGTGGGATCGCCGCCGAAGCTGGTGGCATTCTTGTAGATCCAGGCGACGGCGCGGCGCACCTGGTCGGCCATCGGCATGAGATCGCCGCCGGTCTCGGTGACGTTGACGAAATCGAGCGTCACGAAATGCGCCCCTGCATGCACGAACACCTCAGCCTGGAACGCATAGTTCTTCGCCAAGCCGCCGCGCCAGGCCCCGCCGTGAATGAAAACATGGACCGGAGCATTCGGGCGCCTGGTCGGATAGAGATCGGCCCCCTCGATCGGGCTCGCGCCATAGGACAGGCGCTTGGGTGCGCCGAGCCTCGCACGGACCTCCTCGCTGTTGGTACCGTAGCGCTTGACGATCTGAGCGAGATTGGGCGCGTATTTGCTCTGGTCATAGGCGTCATCGAGCTCTTTCTGATCGAGGTCGAGCCAAACCGGGGCGCCCTTGGCGCGTGGCGCCGGCGCCGTCTGCTGCGCGATCGCTGCACCGATCGGCGTCACAACGGCGGCCGTGGTCGCGGCTGCGAGCAATGTGCGGCGGCTGATCTCACTCGTGGGTAAATGGTCCGTACCCGGCATGGCGACCTCCCTGGTGGTTTTGTCCGGCATCGAGAGCATAGCACGATCGTGCGCACGCCTCGACGTGCTCTTCGGCCTCAGCCGAGGTTGAGCTCCTCGAAGAAATCATTGCCCTTGTCGTCGATCACGATGAAGGCCGGAAAATTTTCCACCTCTATGCTCCAGATCGCCTCCATGCCGAGCTCGGGATATTCCACCGTCTCGACCTTCTTGATGTGGTGCTCCGCCAAGTTAGCCGCCGAGCCGCCGATCGAGGCGAGATAGAAGCCACCGTGCTTGTGGCAGGCTTCGCGCACCGCCGCCGAGCGGTTGCCCTTGGCCAGCATCACCATCGAGCCGCCCGCGGCCTGGAAGTCGTGCACGAAGGAATCCATCCGTCCCGCCGTGGTCGGCCCGAACGCGCCCGACGCATAACCCTGCGGCGTCTTCGCCGGGCCGGCGTAATAGACCGGGTGGTTCTTGAAATAGTCCGGAAGCCCCCGCCCCTGCTCCAGCCGTTCGCGCAGCTTCGAATGCGCGAGATCGCGCGCGACGATCATCGGGCCGGTGAGTGATAGCCGCGTCTTGATGGGATGCCTCGAGAGCTGCGCGAGGATGTCGCGCATCGGCCGGCGCAGGTCGATCTGCACGAACTTTCCGCCGAGCTCGGCAGGATCGATGTCCGGCAGATATTTCGCTGGGTTGTGCTCGAGCTCCTCGAGATAGACGCCGTCGGCGGCGGCCTGCGCGCGCGCGCGCGCGCGCGCGCGCGCGCGCGCGCGCGCGCGCGCGCGCGCGCGCGCGCGCGCGCGCGCGCGCGCGCGCGCGCGCGCGCGCGCGCGCGCGCGCGCGCGCGCGCGCGCGCGCGCGCGCGCGCGCGCGCGCGCGCGCGCGGGCGCGCGCGCGCGCGCGCGCGCGCGCGCGCGCGCGCGCGCCGCGCGCGCGCGCGCGCGCGCGCGCGCGCGCGCGCGCGCGCGCGCGCGCGCGCGCGCGCGCGCGCGCGCGCGCGCGCGCGCGCGGCGCGCGCGCGCGCGCGCGCGCGCGCGCGCGCGCGCGCGCGCGCGCGCGCGCGCGCGCGCGCGCGCGCGCGCGCGCGCGCGCGCGCGCGCGTGCGCGCGCGCGCGCGCGCGCGCGCGCGCGCGCGCGCGCGCGCGCGCGCGCGCGCGCGCGCGCGCGCGCGCGCGCGTGCGCGCGCGCGCGCGCGCGCGCGCGCGCGCGCGCGCGCGCGCGCGCGCGCGCGCGCGCGCGCGCGCGCGCGCGCGCGCGCGCGCGTGTGTGTG
>CAWHPT010000078.1:0-70435 GCA_963831225.1 uncultured Alphaproteobacteria bacterium | reverse complement strand
CTATGTAGCCCCTTCGTTTACAGATTCGTATTGCTAATCCAAGCTCGACCCTGGCAAAGGATGCTGCTGCCATGTGCGCCGCCGTCAAGGCCGTCGTGCGTGAGCTCGCGCAACCCCGGGACGATTTCACCCTGCATCCTTATCCGATCACGCCGATGCACGGCGATTATCTCTATCACGCCGATCTGGCAGCGGCTGCCAAGGCCCAGCTCGCCGAAGGCGATGCACCGCTCGGCGCCCTGCGGGTCAAGGCGAGCCACAGCTTCGCGCGCAACCAGCCGGCATGGTCCGCTGCCGGCGCGGACTGGGACATCGAGGTTGCCGAAGTCGATGCCGCCGGGCTCGTCGCCGCCGCAACATTTGCGGTGAACGGCTGGCTCTCGCCGCCTTGGCTCAAGGACCGGCTGGTTCCACGCCGAGCGTCTGTTGGGCGATGCGATCAGCGATCCCGCGCTCCAGCAAAGGGTCGCTTCCCACGTGCGGCGGCTCGAGGCCGGTGATTTCAGCGGGCTGGTGGAGCGCATCAATCTCGAGCGCGAGCTCGTCACGACGCTCACCGGCGGCTGCCAGAAAAGCGTCGCCGGCTACACCATGAAGCGGGAATACGTCAATGTCGAATTCTCGGCCGGAATCGAGAACATCGGCTTCGATGCGATCGAGGGCCTTCATTCCCCGATCTTCATCCGCACGGTGAAGCTGAAGGATTTTCCCTGGAACGGCTGGCTCATGCTCGGCATCGGCGGCGAGCCCGCTGCCGCCTGGAACCCGATCGGCGGCATGACCGATCCGTTCGGACGGTTGATGGGCTTCGCGGTGGCGGATCCCGCGCTGTTGCCGTCGCCCTATGAGGCCGGCTGGATGCTCAATCGCATCGCCGATGTTCCCGTCGCAAACGGGCCGATGAATGACGCGCAGCATGCTGCCATGTCGCCAAGCTTCATCCGCATGTGCGGCCTGCGTGCTGGCGCTGTCATTGCCGACGCATGCAGCGCCGGTCGCGCCGCCGAGGTCACCTTCGTGCTGCGCATCGCGAACGGCCGCGTGCCGGAGAACATGCGGCGCATCCGCGTCAAGCAGAACGACGTCGTGAAGCTGCAATGGAGCACGCGACACGCCCGTGAGCATTCATCTCCACGGCTACGACATCGAGAAGGCGATCGCGCCGGGCGCCGTCACCGAGATGACCTTTACCGCGCGCGCCACCGGCCGGTTCACGGTCGAACCCCACTCGGGAAAACGCCTCCGGCGGCCACGCGCATGGGGACGTCCTTGTCACGATCGAGGTCTATCCCTAGCCCTGCGCGCGCCGCGCTGGCGCGGCGCGGCAGTGCGCGCTCGCGGCCATCGCGGCGGCTGCGCTGTTCGCCGACATCGGCCGCCGCGCACGGCTTCGGCCAGCGCTACGACCTGCCGATCCCGCTCTCGTTCTATCTGGTCGGGACGGCAGCGGCGGTCGTGGTCTCATTCGTCATCGTCGGACTGTTCGTGCGCGAGGTGCCGCGCTCGCATGAGCTATCCGCGCGTCGACCTGCTCGCCACTCCGCTCGGGCGATGGATCGCGGGCCCGACGCTTCGCGCTCGCGCTCCAAGCTTGTCGCGCTCGCCGTCTTCATCATCACGATCATCGCCGGGCTTCCGCGGCGACCAGAATCCCTACCGCAACATCGCGCCCACCATGGTCTGGATCATCTGGCTGGGTCGGCTTCGCCTATGTCTCGCGCCTTCGTGGGAAATCTGTGGGCGCTGATCAATCCCTGGCGCACGATCTTCGAATCGGTCGAGATCGATCTACCGCGGCATCACGCGGCGGCCCGCGCTTGCGCTCGCGTCTGCCCTATCCGGCGGCGCTCGGCGTCTGGCCCGCCTTTGCTGCTGCTGCTCGCGTTCGCCTGGATCGAGCTCGTCTATCCCAATCCCGGCCGTGCCGCGCGCTCATCGCCTGGCTCGCGCTCGCCTATTCCGTGCTGACCTTCGCCGGCATGTTCCTGTTCGGCTGCGAGACGCTGGCTCGCGCACGGCGAGGTTTTCTGCCTGGTCTTCGGCACGTTCGCCCGGTTTGCGCCGATCGAATTGCGCACCGGCCCGCAGCGAGGATTGTGGCTGCGGCCGTTCGGCGCCGGGCTCATCGACGAGCGTCCGGTCTCGACCTCGATGATGGCCTTCGTGCTGCTGCTGCTGGCGAGCGTGCTCTACGACGGCGCGCTGGGCACGCCGGAATGGGGCAGGCTCGAAAACGCGCTGGCCGCCCATCTCGCCGCGCTCGGCGATCTCAAGCTGATGGCGATCAGGACCGCCGGGCCTGATCGCGTTCTGGCTCGCTGTTCTTCGGCGCCTATCTCGGCGGTCAGCGCGCTCATGAGCGCGGTGACGGCGGGGCGTCGATCGCCGCTCGACCATGGCGCGACACTTCGCCTTCACGCTGGTCCCGATCGCGATCGGCTATCATCTCGCGCACTACCTCACCTTCCTGCTGATCCAGGGCCAGTACATCATTCCGCTGGCGTCGGACCCGTTCGGCTTCGGCTGGAACCTGTTCGGGACCGCGGGTTACCGGGTCGACATCGCGATCGTCGGCGCGCGCTTCGCCTGGTATGCGGCGGTGAGCGCGATCCTGATCGGACACGTCGCGGCTGTCTATCTCGCGCACATCAAGGCGCATGCAGCTTTTCGCCGAACGCCGCGCCGCGCTGGCGCTCGCAGGTGCCGCTGACCGCGCTGATGGTGGTCTATACCTTCGTCAGCCTCTCCATTCTCGCCGAGCCGATCGTCGAGCGCCGCGCGCCTGCGCAGCCGTCAGAGCGTCGCAGCCGAGCGTCTCCCGCGGACGCAGTGCTGCCGGAGCCGGGGAGCGGCCGCTTGCGCGCGGTGGGCACGGGCAAGATCGCCAGGCAGAAACTGACCTATCGCGTGATGGGCTCCGCCTTTCATGACGGCACGCCGCACGAACGCCGCTGATCTGCTCTATGCCTACATGTTCGCCTATCGCTGGGGCGCGCGCGGCGACGGCGAGGATCATCCGATCCGTTGGTCGCCGCCGCAACCGCCGCCATGCGCGAGCACCTCCTGGGCGTTCGGGTCGTGGGCACCGACGCCAGCTCGAAGTCGTTCCGGCTCGGCGACTTCGAGTTGGTCCGCGAGCTGTTCGTCGTCGAGATCTACATCTCGTCGCCGCCGATCGACCCGGAGCAGGACGCAGCCGTTGCTCCGCCCTGGAGCACGCTGCCATGGCATCTGCTCGTCCTGATGGAGGAGGCGGTCGCGCGCGGCATGGGCGGCGTTCTCGCAGAGCGAGGCGCAGCGCCGCGGCGTGCCTTGGCTCGATCTCGTGCGCTCTGAAGCCATGAACAAGCAGCTTGCCGCGCTGGTCGAGACCTTCGAGCGCGAGGGATTTCGCCCCGATCATCTCGCAGTCGCTGGTCGAGCGCCGAAGAGGCGCGCAAACGCTGGGCCGCGCTGCAGCCTTCTACAAGGAGCGCGGGCACTTTCTGGTCACCAATGGTCCCTACCTGCTCAAGCGCTGGTCGGCCGACAGCGTCACGCTCGAGGCGTTCCGCGATCTGAGCTATCCGCTGGGCGTCGGCTCATACGACGCCTATGCCGTGCCGCGCCGCGGCTACATCACCGGGGTCGAGCAGGACAATGGCCGCGTCAGGCTGTCAGGCGAGATCGAGCTGATGATCAAATACATGCGCAGCTACGAGATCGTCCGCAAGCCGCTGCCCTCGATTGCGCCCGACGTGATCAAGCGCGCGCCCCGGAGTGCCGCTACGTGATGACCGACAGCTTCGGTCGCGTAGTCGCGGCCGGCCAGGTTGCGCTCGCGGGCGATGCGAGCTTTCGCCTCGACCTCGCGGGCAAGCTGCCGGCCGGCGAATACATTCTCAAGGCCGAGATCAGTGGTCAACGGCAACGCCATGAATGCGGAGATCTCTCGCATCCCGGTCACCATTTCAGCCCGGCCGTAGTCCTATCTTCAGTGTTTCGGCGGCTTGGCCGCGAACTCGGAGCCGCGGATGCACATGCGCCCGCGCTGGTCCTGCCACAACTTCTCCGTCGCATGCAGATGGCCGAGCGCACGGGCGACCGTGCGGAAGTCATAGGACGAGAATCGCTCCGCGATATCGGTGTAATAGAGCGGCTCCTTGCCGATCGCTTCCATGATGCGCTTGGCCAAGGCCGCCACTTCGAGGTCGTCGCCACCCTGTCCGGCCTCGTCGGATTTGCCACTTACATAGTCGTCGATCCTGGCGCGATCGGCGTACGCATAGGTGATGCGCTCGTAATATTCATGCGGAATGCCTTCCGGGATGGTGGCATCGATGCCGATCTTGGCGCCGGTGGGCACCACGCCGTAGCCCTGCGGCAGGCTCGGATCGAGCGGTTTCGCCCGCGCATTGCCAACGACCATCACGTCCTTGTCGCCCTGCACCCGGGTCGCGATCGCCCATTCGACCTCGGCCGGGATCGAAGACGTCGATGTCGTCGTCGACCACGACCACGTGCTTGAGATCCATCACCGAGAGCGCCGCCAACAGCGCGTTCTTGGCTTCGCCCGGCTGCTTCTTGATCGAGATCACGGCGTGCCAGAACGCGCAGCCGCCGAGCGTGACGTTGATGTCCTTCACCTGCACGCCCGCGGTCTTGAGCGCCTGGCGGATGGTGGCGTAGCGCGTGGGCGCCGCCAGCCAGGTGTTCTCCCACGGCATGTGCAGATTGTAATAGATCGCGTCCTTGCGCATCGAGATCGCCTTGATGCGCACGAGCGGATTCCAGTGCAGCCCGCCCATCAGCCGGGTGAACTCGCCGAAGCGCCCTTCCGGCCAGGTCCAGCCGGTCGGCAGGATCTCGGCCTCCAGGACGATCTCGGCATCGGCGATGTAGGGCAGGTCGATGGTCTCGCAGGGCGCAAGCTCGACCGGCGAGCCGCGCAACCCGCCGGCGATCGCCATCTCGTCGACCCCGAGCGGCGCGCGATAGCCGGAGCCGGTGATCTCGATCGGATGGGTGCCGATGCTGATCGAGATCGGCAGCGGCAGGCCCTTCTCGCAGGCGCGTTGCGCGAACAGCCGCATGTTGTTGGGCGTGACGATGTCGATCCCGGTGAGGCTCTTTTCCTTGACGATGAACCGGTAGATGCCGCTGTTGATGCCGAGCTCGGGATCGCGCGCGATCACGACCCCGGCCGTGATCATCGGCCCGCCGTCGAAGATCGAGGACATCGGGATCGGCAGCCTGTAGAGATCGACGTCATCGCCCAGCAAGACGACCTCGCGCGTCGGCGAGGTCTTTACGTATTTGGGCGGAATCGGGCGGTCGATCGCCTGCTTGAGCCTGTCCTCGATCTCCGCGGTAGGTCTCGCATCCCAGCGCCATCATGGCGCGCTCGCGCGACCGGATAATGCCCGAGACCACCGGCATCTCGTAGCCGATGACCTTGTGGAAATAGAGCGCAGTGCTCGGCCTGATCGACCAGGGTGGCGATGTGGCGGATGTCCACGGGCTGGTGCAGGTCTACGAGCTCGCCGGTCTGCCGCAGCCGGTCGAGGAACTGGCGGAAATTCTCCTGCATCGACGCCTCCGGAAGGTCGCGGCTGCCAAGCCGACAACTCATCCATGCTATGTGAGCGGGCGTCGACGGTATATATTACCGAGTTATCGCTCGCTCATAAAATATCAGTCTGACCATCTACCGTTCACCACTCTGCCGCCGCGCTTCAGGGATCGACCCATGCCTCAGCATCGATCTTCAACACCCATTCCTGGCGTTTCCCTGCTGGGTGCCCATAATGGCCACGAACCGGTTGCGGTCCTCGCCGCGGCGGTCGCGGCAGCGTGTCACGAACGTCCTGAGATCATGGCGCGCAGGGTCATCGCGGCTCTGGAGCACGCGGTCGCCAATCCGCATTTGCTGCGTCCGGATCAACGCGTTGGACGGCCGGAGGACTATACCCGCCACCTCCTCCACAGCGATCCGGCTGGACGATTTACCATCGTGTCGATCGTATGGGGCCGTGGCCAGTTCAGCCCTCCGCATGCTCACTACACCTGGTGCGCGTACGCGGTCCAGGAGAACACGCTGGAGGAGACGCTCTATGGGTGGGACCAGAGAGCCAGCATGGCGCGCCTCGAGCGCACCGAGATGCGGGCGTCAGGCCATGTTTGCTTCAGCCATGCCGGGTTTGACCAAATTCACCGGCTCGGCAATTGTGGCTCGGAACCTGCTATTTCCATTCATGTCTACGGCATCGAACGCCAACGCGTGGCCTCGCACGTGAACCGGCAGGTGGAGACCACGCATGAAAGGGGATTCGACGAGTGAGTAACGGGACGATGAAGGCGCTGCTGCTGCGGCAACATGGAGAGCTCGAAAACCTGGAGGTCGTGAGCGACTATCCCCTGCCCACGGCGACCGAAGGGCATGTGGTGATCCGGGTGCGGGCGTCTTCGTTCAACTACCACGACGTGTTCACGGTGCGCGGCATGCCGGGGATCAAGGTGCCGCTGCCGGTCGTGATCGGTCTCGACATGGCCGGCGAGATCACGCAGGTCGGGCCCGGCGTCACCGGCTGGCAACCAGGCGACCGCGTGCTGGTCAATCCGCTCAACAAGAAGAAGGGTCTGATGGGCGAGATGCTCGACGGCGGCATGGCGGAGTATTGCCTGGTCGCCGCCGACCAGCTGGTGGCGATGCCGGCGGGCATCGGTTTCGAGGAGGCGGCGTCGCTTCCGGTCGCCTATGGCACGGCGCATCGCATGCTGATCACCCATGATACCGTGAAGAAGGGCGAGCGGGTCCTCATCCTCGGCGCCAGCGGCGGCGTCGGCACCGGCTGCGTCATTCTTGCCAAGCATCTCGGCGCGCAGGTGATCGCCTGCACCTCCAGTCCGGAGAAGATGCAGAAACTGAAGGAGCTCGGGGCCGACGAGGTGATCAACGTCAAGGAGGTGGATTTCTCGAAGTGGGCGGTCGAGAAATTCGGCAAGCCGCAACGGCGCAGCTACGACGGCGGCGTCGACGTCGTGATCAACTTCACCGGCGGCGACACCTGGCACCCCTCGCTGCGCTGCCTCAAGCGCGGCGGCAAGCTCCTGGTCTGCGGCGCCACTGCCGGCTACGACCCCAAGGAGGACCTGCGCTACATCTGGAGCTTCGAGCTCAACATCATCGGCTCCAACAGCTACTACGATGACGATCTTCACGCACTGATGAAGCTCATTGCGCAAGGCCGGATGCGGCCGGTAATCGACAAGGTGCTGCCGCTCGAGCAGGCGCGCGAGGGATTGCGGCTGATCCAGGATCGCGAGGTCATCGGCAAGGTGGTGGTCGTGCCGTGATGCCGCCTCGGCTCGGGTGATTGTAGGCGGCAGGAGCATTCGATGAACGAAGAACTCACGGTGGAGCGCGTGCAGGAACTGGTCACGCGCGGCCCCTACCATCAATGGCTAGGTCTCGAGGTCATCGCCATCCACGAGGACGGCATCGAGCTCAAGGCGACCTGGCGCGAGGAATGGGTGGTGAACCCGGAACGGCGCTATACCCATGGCGGCGTGCTCGCCGCGCTGATCGATCTCGGCTCCGACTGGGCGATGGTCAAGAAGACCGGGCGGCCCGTCCCCACGATCAACCTGCGCGTCGACTATCACGCCGCCGCCATGCCCGGCGATCTCACGATCCGCGGCAAGGTCGTAAGAATGGGCAGCCAGTTCTCCACCTCCGAGGCGCACGTGTTCGATGCCCAGGGCAAGCTCCTGGCCAGCGGTCGCGGCACCTATCTCACGGCGCCGCCGAAGGGGTGAGGATCAGCTGGCCTCCCTAACCGAATGCGCGCCCGATGACTGCATTCACCAACCTCGGCGACCTCATTCGCCGCGATCGCGATCCCGGCAAGACCGCGATCATCGATCTCGGCGGCGAGCAGGCGCCGCGCGAATTCAGCCATGCCGGGCTCGACGCCATGGCCAACGGCACTGCGCGCGCGCTGCTGCGGCGCGGCCTTGCCCGCGGGGATCGCGTCGCCATTCTGTCGGCCAACCGGGCGGAATATCTTGCGGCCTATTTCGGCATCATGCGCGCCGGCCTGGTGGCGGTGCCGGTGAATTTCAAGTTTCCGCGGCAGACCATTCATTTCATCCTCAGGGATGCCGGCGCGAAGCTGACATTCTGCGACGCGCCGCGCCGCGCCGACGTCCCGCAGGACATCCCGTGCGTGCCATTCAGCGGCGATGCACCCGGCACATTCGACCGGTTCCTCGACCCCGGCCCCTTCGATGCTGTGGCGCCTGCGCCCAGACGAGCCGGCGATGTTCCTATATACCTCGGGCTCGACCGGCACCCCGAAAGGCGTCGTGCTTTCGCACCGCAGTCATATCTGGGTGGTGGAGACGCGGCTCGCCCCCGGCCTCGATCGCCACCGCTATCTCATCGCCGCGCCGCTCTATCACATGAATGCGTTGGCGCTGAGCAAGCTCGCCTGCGCCGCCCACGCCACCATCGTGCTGCTGCCGCAATTCGCCGCGCGCAGCTATATCGAGGCGATCGGTCGCTACCGCTGCACCTGGCTGACCGCGGTGCCGCCGATGATCGCCATGATGCTGCGCGAGCAGGATCTGCTCGGGCGCACCGATCTTTCCAGCGTCGAGTTCATTCGCATGGGCTCGGCTCCGGTCAGTCACAGCCTGATGGAGGCGATCCGTCGCGCCTTGCCGCAGGCGGCGGTGACCAATGCCTATGGCACCACCGAAGCCGGGCCGGTGGTGTTCGGGCCGCACCCGAACGGCCTGCCGCAGCCGGAAATGTCGGTTGGATATCCGCATTCCAGCGTGCAGCTTCGCCTGGTCGATGGCGACAACAGCGACGCCAGAGAGGGCGTGCTCGAAATGAAGTGCCCGGCCGTCATGAACGGCTATCACAACAGACCGGATGTGCCGCCGCCGTTCACGGCAGACGGGTTTTACATCACCGGTGACGTGTTCCGCCGCGACGCCGACGGATTTCATTATTTCATCGGGCGCACCGACGACATGTTCGTGTCGGGCGGGGAAAACATCTATCCCACCGACATCGAGCGCATGCTGGAGCGCCATCTCGACATCGCGCAGGCTGCCGTCGTCCCGGTCGATGACGAGATCAAGGGACAGAAGCCGGTGGCTTTCATCGTGCCGAAACCCGGTCACGCGCCGAGCGGCGATGAGATCAAGCGCTTCGCGCTCGCCAACGCACCGGCCTATGCGCATCCCCGCTTCGTATGGTTCGTCGAGGAGCTTCCGCTCGCGTCCACCAACAAGGTCGACCGGGTCGCGCTGCGCCGTCTCGCCCAGGAGCGGATCGCAGGCCGCTGAAGCGAGGCGGGCTCCTCACTCGACCTTGAAGCCTGCGGCTTTGACCACCGGACCCCAGCGCGCAATCTCCGCTTCCATGAAGCGCCGGGCTCTCTCTGAATTGGAATCGGGGCTGGCCTCGAGGCCCGACGAAACCAGGACCTTCTGAAATTCCGGGTCCGTCATCGCCGCGTGGGTGGCCTCGGTGATGCGATCGACGATGGGCCTGGGCGTGGCCGCTGGCACGAACAGGCCGAGGAACAGGAGCCCGATCATGTCCGGCACCCCTTGCTCGATGGAGGTGGGGATTTCGGGCGCCGCCTTGAGCCGCTGTGCGCCGTTCACCGCCAGGATGCGGATCTTGCCGGTGCGATGCAGCTCGAGCACCTGCCCGGTCACGTTCGGCGTCATCACCGGTATATGGCCGCTGACCAGGTCGGTGAGGCCGGGCCCCGCGCCCTTGTAGGGAATATGCACGAGATGGTCGAGCCCGGTAAGCTGCTTGAACAGCTCGCCCGACAGGTTGCTCATCGTGCCGGTGCCGGCGGACCCGTAGGAGAGCTTGCCGGGATTGGCCTTGGCGTAGGCGATGAGCTCCTGCAGCGTTTTCGCCGGCACCGAGGCATGCACCGCGATCGAGGTCGTGGAGATCGCGATTACCGCGATCGGCACGAAGTCCTTGGCGGCATCGTATGGCACCTTGGCCATGGTCATTGGATTGAGCACCATGGTGCTGGTGCTGCCGAGCAGGATCGTGTGGCCGTCCGGTTGCGCGCGCGCGACCTCGCCGGTGGCGATGGTGCCGCTGGCGCCGCCCTGGTTTTCCACATAGACCGTGCCGAGCAGCGTCTTGACCCGATCGGCCCACTGGCGGGCGACGACGTCGTTAACGCCGCCGGCCGAGAATGCGACCAGCAGCTTGATCGGCCGCTCCGGATATCTGCCCTGCGCGGCGGCCGTGAATGACACAAATGACGACGCCGAGAGCGATGCCAATCCCAGTGCCACCAGTTCACGCCGGTTCATTCCTGTCCTCACGAATTTCGAATGCCATCTCGCTCGAAGCTTAAGGCGGCACACGGTCGAGGGCCAGAGCGTTTGTCGGGAAACCGGAGCGCGACCGATGCGCGCATTTCACCGAGCGGGGTGAGAGGCACCCCTTCGGCGCCGTCGCTCACCCATGGATTACTGGATGCCGGCTTGAAAAGCGGGCATGACACCGAACGAACGGCAAAACGGTTGGGCGATGGAAATCGCAAGAGCCGAAGCGGATCGTCAGCTTCCGATCGGCGAGGAGATTTTCCTCGATCACGTCGGTCATTTCGTGGCCGATCCGGAGGCTGCGGCCCGCGCCCTCGTGCGTGCAGGATTCGCGCCCGCTCCGGTCTCGATCCAGGTCAATCCCGATCCCAACGGAGGGGCGCCTCGCCTTACCGGCACGGGCAATGTGACCGCGATGTTCTCGCGCGGCTATATCGAAGCGCTGTTCAGGACTGCCGACACGCCGCTGGGCCGTGAGCTCGAAGCCGGCTTGGCGCGCTATCCCGGCGTTCACCTCGCCGCCTTCGCCGTCGCCGATGCCGCTGCAGCCCACCACCGGCTCACCGGGCAACGGTTTCGCGTGCGGCCGCTCGTCGAAATGCAACGTCCCGTCGATGTCGGCGGTGCGACAGGAACTGCCGCGTTCACGCTGGCTCGCCTCGAGCCCGGCGAAATGCCGGAGGGACGCATGCAGATCCTGACCCACCGCACCGAAGACATGGTCTGGCAGCCGCGCTGGCTTGCGCATCCGAATGGCGCGCTCGGCTTGCTGTCGCTCGTTATCGCCGTCGCCGATCCGGAGCAAGCGGCGCAGCGCTTCGCTCGCTTCACTGCGCGGCAAATGAGTCCATCGCCGCAGGGCTACACGATCGAGCTCGACCGCGGCCGATTGCATCTCGTTACTGCCGATGCATTCACGCAGATGCTGCCGGAGATCCCGATCCCTGCGCTGCCCTTCGTCGGCGCTTACGGCATCAAGGTTAGATCGCTCGCATCGCTCGAGCAAATCCTGACGCGTTCCGGTGCGAGCACGCGGCGGCGCCAGCAGGACCTCGTTGCAGTCTTCCCGGAGGAATTGGGGCATGGAGCGTGGCTGTTTGTCGGAGACTCCTGACGCTCGCAATGCCGGGACCGCAACACAGGGTACAATGAGCAACGTCTCCCGATATTGTTCCGTTCCGGCGGTCCTGCTCGCGCTATAGTTCGCCCCGACATCACAGGGCTCTGCATCGATGTTCCGGGCAAATCCGATATTCTCTGATCCTGTAACGCAGACGGCTCCGATGCTCGAAGACCTGCTGCAGCGTCGCCCCTACAATGCCGCCGGCGAGTTCGTCGACGCCAATGTCGCTCGCGGGTTCGGCGACAAGGTCGCATTCACGGATGGCCGGCGCTCGCTGAGCTACGCGGCGTTGCAGGCCGCTTCCTGCCGCTTCGCCGCTGCGATGCGGCAACTGGGGCTGCACGAAGAGAACCGCATCATCCTGCTGTTCCATGACACCGTAGATTACCCCGTGGCGTTCTGGGGCGCGATCCGGGCAGGCATCCTTCCGATCCCGGTGAATACGCTGCTCACGGCCGAGCAGTATGCCTACCTGTTCGCCGACAGTCGCGCCGCCGCCACGGTGGTTGCCGCGCCGCTGGCTGCCACAGTGTTGTCGATCCGGAATCGGCTGCCGTTCCTGCGCTCGATCATCATCGCAGGCGCGAGCGCCGAGGACCGAACGCAATTGCGCGACGTGTTGTTCTTCGAGGATGTGCTCGGCGCCGCCGAGCCGAAGCAGTTCACCGCCCCGACGATGTCCGACGAGGTCGCGTTCTGGATGTACACGTCAGGATCGACCGGCGATCCCAAGGCGGTCAAGCACGTGCACACCAGCCTGATGGCGACGGCGCGGCTGATGGGCCAGGGCGTCATCGGCATCCGTGCCGATGACGTGGCGTTCTCGTCGGCGAAGCTGTCGTTCTCCTACGGGCTGGGCAACGCCATGAGCTTTCCGATGTCGGTCGGCGCCAGCACCGTGCTGCTGCCGGATCGGCCTACGCCGGACGCGGTGCTGGCGATGCTGCGCCGCCATCGCCCCACCATCTTCTCTGCCGTGCCGTCGCTTTATGCGGCACTGCTGGCGCATCCCGAGATCGGCCCGGGCGCCGGCTCCGACCGGCTGCGGCTGTGCATCTCGGCAGGCGAGGCACTGCCGGCCAATACTCGGCGAGCGCTGGCGGGCGGTGGTCGGCACGGACGTTCTCGACGGTATCGGCTCGACCGAAATGCTGCAGACCTTCCTGAGCAATCGCCCGGGCGACGTCCGTTACGGGTCGACCGGCAAGCCGGTTCCCGGCTACGACGCGAAGATCGTCGACGAAAACGGCCGCGAGCTTCCCTCCGGCGAGATTGGTGAGCTCGTGGTGCGCGGACCATCGGCGGGAGAGGGCTACTGGAACCAGCGCGCCAAAAGCCGCCGCACCTTCGTCGGCGAATGGACCTATACCGGCGACAAATATGTCCGCGACCAGGACGGCTACTACTATTGCTGCGGGCGCACCGACGACATGTTCAAGGTCAACGGGATGTGGGTGTCGCCATTCGAGGTCGAGGCCGCGCTCACCGCGCACGAAGCCGTGCTCGAGGCGGCGGTCATCGGCAAGGAGGACCGCGACGGGCTGATGAAGCCGAAAGCATTCATCGTGCTCAAGAACGGTTACGCCGCCGACGATGCGCTGCTGGAGACGCTGCGCATCTACGTGAAGGAGCGCGCGGGGCCATGGAAATATCCGCGCTGGATCGACGTTCGCCCGGACCTGCCGCGCACCGCGACCGGCAAGCTGCAGCGATTCAAGCTGCGGGATTGACTGAACTCTGTCGTAGGATGGGCTGAGCACTGGCGAAGCCCATCACCTCTCCCGCACCCGAGGATGGGCTTCGCTTCGCTCAGCCCATCCTACACGCCACACTCGAATAATCGCTTCACCAGCCGTCGGGCCAGCACGGCGGCGACGCGGCGGCGGTAGTGGCCGGGCGTGAACGTCGTCTTCATCGACATGATCTGGTCGCGCACCAGGTCGTCGAGCCGCTCGAGCACCTGCTCTTCGAGAGCGCCGCCGCACAAACCAGCGGTTCCTTCGAGCAGCACCGGCCGCGGATTGGTGCCGGTGAAGGCCACACGCAGATCGGCGAGGACGTCGCCTTCCCGGCGCAACGCCACCGCCACGCCAGTCACGGGATACTCGATCGAGCGGCGGATGCGGATCTTGTCGTAGGCCGAGCGCAGGCCGGGCGTGTTCCTGGCGCGCACCGCGGTGACGAGCTCACCCCGTCGCAGCGACAGATAATACTTTCCGTCCCCCATGGTTTCTGTGACCGGCTGGTCCTGGCGCGCATAGCCGATGTAGAGGCTGGGAAGCGAGACCGTGCGTTTGCCGGCCGGGCCTTCGAGATCGACCTCGGCGCCGAGCGCCATCAGGGCCGGCGCCAGATCGCCGCTATAGGTCGCGAAGCAGACGCCCCGGCTCTTCGGCGCAACGTGACAGATATCGCCGGTGGTCTTGAGACAGTGCTGGTTCGCAGAGCGCCACCATTCACTCTGATTGTAGAACAGACAGCGGGTGTCGAGGCACAGATTGCCGCCCACCGTTCCCATCATGCGGTGGGTGGGCCCGGCGATGAAGCCTGCGGCCTGCGCCACCACTGGATAGTGCGCCACCACGCCGGGGTGAAAGGAAAGCTCGGCCAGGGTGACCGCGGCGCCGATCTCGATTCCCTGCGCGTCGGCCTTGATAGCCCGCAGCTCCGCGACATTGTTGACATCGATGAGCACGGGAGGCGCGACGATGCCACGCCGGATATTGACGACGAGATCGGTGCCGCCGCCGAGAAGCCGGCTGTCGGGACGCGCGGCGCGCGCCTCGAGGACCTCGTCCAGCGTCGTTGGACGCAGCAGCTCGAATTCTGGAAGCGCATCCATCAGGCGCCCCGGGCCGCCTCGCGCTTGCGCCCGTTGCCGGCGCGCCGGCGCTTCTCCAGCGCCGCGAATACCCGATCGGGCGTCACAGGAAGATCGTTGAAGCGCACGCCGATGGCGTCGGCGATGGCATTGGTCAGCGCCGGCAGGAAGGCAGCGAGCGATCCCTCGCCTGCTTCCTTGGCACCGAACGGACCATGCGGATCGTTGCTCTCGACGATGCCGACCTCGATCGGGGGCGAATCCTGGATCGTGGGGACGCGGTAATCGAGCATGTTGCCGGTGATCAGGAGACCGTCGTGATAGGCGGTCTCCTCGCTCATGGCTTGTCCCATCCCCATCCAGACCGAGCCCTGCACCTGACCTTCGACGGTCAGGCGGTTGAGCGCCTTGCCGCAGTCATGCGCCACCCACACCTTGTCGACATTCACCACGCCGGTCTCCTCGTCGACGCTGACCTCGACCACCTGCGCGGAATAGCTGTAGCCCATGGTGCCGCCGATCGCGGACCCCCGATACTTCTTGCCGCCATGCGATTCCGGGATGGTCGAATAGTTGCCGGTCACCGTGATGGTGCCGGTGTCCTTGAGCGCCTCCGTCACCACCTGGTTGAACGTCAGGCCCGTGATCCTGCGCGCCCGCGCGATAGATCTCGCCCAGGCATTCGATCTCCTCGGGCTTGGCTTCGAGCTTGCGCGCGGCCGCGCTCACCAGCACGCGCTTGAGGTTCTGCGCGGCGTCGATGGCGGCGTTGCCCACCATGAAAGTGACGCGCGAGGAATAGGAGCCGTTGTCCTTCGGCACCACCTCGCTGTCACCGGTGACCACGCGAATGCGCGAGAGATCGAGCCCCAGGACCTCGCCGACCGTCTGCACCAGAATGGTCGAGGATCCTTGCCCGATATCGGCCGCACCGGAGAGCACGACGATGGAGCCGTCGAAGTCGAGCTTGATCTTGACCGTCGCATGCGGCTCGCCGGTCCAATTCACCGGCTTGGAGGCGCCGCTGATGTAGTGCGAGCAGGCAAAGCCCAGACCCTTGCCTTTCGGCAGCTTGCCCTTGCGCGCGGTCCAGCCGCTCTCCGTTTCGACCCAGTCGACGCATTCGGGGAGCCCATAGCTGTTCACCATGAGATCGTTGTCGGTGAAGGTCGGCGCCGTGAGGTAATTGGCGCGCCGAACCGCGATGGGGTCGAGCCCGAGCTCACCTGCCATCTGGTCGAGCAGGCTCTCGAACGCAAAGCGGATATCGACGGTGCCGTGTCCGCGGAACGCCCCGCAGGGAGGCGTGTTGGTAAGCACGCGCTTGCCGAGATATTTCACGTTGTGAAGATCGTAGATCGCGTACAGCATCGAGCCGCCGTAGAGGATCGTCACCAGGCCATAGCCGGAATGGGCGCCGCCGCGCTGATAGCATTCGCATTCGACGGCGGTGATGCGCCCGTCCTTGCGCATTCCGAGCTTGAGCCTGATGTCGGTCTCCGGGCGCCCACGATGCGTGATGAACGTCTCCTCGCGGTTGATCATCATGCGCACGCTGCCGCCGGTCTTGCGCGCCAGCAGGGCGGTGATCAGCTCGACATTGAGCGCTTCGGTCCGGCAGCCGAACCCGCCGCCGACATGGGGCTTGATCACGCGGATGCGCGACATGTCCATGTCGAGCGATCCGCGCCAGCATCAGGTGCACGTAATAGGGAACCTGCGTGCTGGCATGAACGGTCATGCGGTTGCGCTCGACATCGTATTCGGCGACCGCGGCGTGCATTTCCATCTGGTTCTGGCAGACCTCGGCGCAGTTGTAGCTGCCCTCGCGTACGATGTCGGCCTCGGAAAAACCCTGCTCCACGCTGCCCAGCTCGAACAGGACATCGCGCTCGATATTGTTCGGCCGATGCGCATGGATCGTGCCGGCGTCCGGCGCCATCGCCTCCTTGCAGGTATAGAGCGCGGGCAATTCGCGCACCGCGAGGGTGATCAGGCCGACCGCTTTCTTGGCGGTCGCATCATCGATCGCCGCGACCGCCGCGACCGGCTCCCCGCGATAGCGTACCTTGTCGCGGGCCAAGGGGTGCTCGCTGCGAGCGATCGGCAGCACTCCGAACGTCTTGTCGCAGTCGGCGCCGGTGATGATCGCCTTGACGCCGGGCAGCGCCAACGCCTTCGAAATGTCGACGTCGAGAATCTCGGCGTGCGAATAGGGGCTGCGGTAGATGCGTCCGGCAAGCATTCCCGGAGCGATCAGATCGGCCGTGTACTTCGCCCGTCCCGACACTTTCTCGGGTCCGTCGACCATCGGCACATAGGCGCCGATGGTGTGCGTCGGCACCATCTCGTTCATGGCGCCACCCCCGCTTCATTGAGCGTGGTTGCGAATTTCACCGCCTCGATGATCTTCACGTAGCCGGTGCAGCGGCAGATGTTGCTGCCGAGCGCTGCGCGGATGTCGTCCTCGCTCGGCCGCGGATTGCGCCGCAGCAGGCCGGCCGATGCCATGACGAAGCCGGGTGTGCAGTAGCCGCATTGCGCGCCGAGCTTCTCGTGGAACCCGCGCTGCACCGCCGAGAGCCTGCCGTCGCTACCCAGCCACTCGACCGTGTCCACGCGCCGTCCTTGAACGGCGCCGGCGAGCGTCAAGCAGGACAATCTCGGATGATCATCGACCAGGACGGTGCAGGCGCCGCATTCCCCGCCATCGCAGCCCGTTTTTGTTCCAGTCAACCCGACCACTTCCCGCAAATAGTCCAACAACAGCAAATTGTCGGGAACCGCGTCGATGCGCGGACGGCCGTTCAGCGTCAGCTCGAGAATTCGTGCCATGCGTCGTCCAATATCAACATTCGGCACTTCGTTCAAATCGGGTGGCGTGCGGCTCGGCGCAAGCCCAGCGATGTGCCTACGCGACTAACGCAGCAGGATCGCCGGATACCAGACCGTCGGCGACATGTAGTCGAACAGGACGACCAGCAGCATGAGACCGGCCCCGGCATACGCCAGCCGCGAACGGCCATCGATAGTGGCCCCAGACCATCAGATAGAGCGCGATGAACAGCGGCAGCGCAATGTGCTGGCCGAGCAGGATCGTCACGGCGATCACGCCGAGCAGCCAGGCAAAGAAATTGCCGGTCCGGATGAGCTCGCGCGGCAGCCCGCCCCAACCAGCCGGCCCCGACCACGAGGCCGGGGCTGCACTCGCGGTCGTGATCGCCCGGTAGTCGTTGAAGATCACGAATGCCACGAGCACGATTGCCGGAATTCCGAACACCAGGGGAAACAGCCGTACGGTTGCGGGCCATTGAAACGTGGCCGCAATCGCATAAGCGAGCACCGCGCCCAGCGTGATGGCGAAGCCGAGCGACATGCGGGGGTCGCCGGCATCCGCATCGGTGATATCGGGCATGGTTGGATCTGCCCGGGTGCGCATATGCGAGCGCACGGCGAAATAGATGGTGACCCCGATTGCGGCGGCGATGACCAGGCATATCGGCCGCAACATCCAACCGAGCCCGTAGGCTGCCATGCTCAGGTGAAGTGAATTCTCCATCAGCCGGCCCAAAATGAATCCGAGCACCAACGGCGCCCGCGGCCAGCCGGCGCGCTTCATCACGACGCCGATGACGCCGAAGATCACCAGCGTGATCCAGTCGCCGATATTGTTGCCGGTGGTCCAGGCGCCGATCAGCACGAAGAAAGTGATGCCGGGAAGAACGAGATGCGCAGGAATGAAGATGATCTTCTGGAGCTGATTGGCCCAGGCCATCAGCACGATGGCCGCGATGATGTTGGCGAAGATCAGCGTCCACATCATGCTGAAGGTGACGTGCAGCTTGGTGGTCAGCATCTCGGGTCCCGGCGTGAGGCCCTGGATCAGAAAAGCTCCCAGCAAGATCGCCATCGCCGCGCTGCCGGGAATGCCGAACGCGACGGTCGGGACGAGGTCGCCGCCTTTCACCGAGTTGTTGGCCGCTTCCGGGGCGATCACGCCGCGCACGTCGCCCTTGCCGAAGCGCGACTTGTCCCTGGCGCTCTGCACCGCATGTCCGTAGGCCACCCAATCGGCGATGGTCGGACCCAGCGCCGGCAGGATTCCGATATACATCCCGATCACCGAGCTGCGCAGCAGCAGCCACCAATGCGTCATCGCATCCCGAACGCCGGTCCAGATTCCGCCGGACACCTTCTGACGCGGGACGTCGGAAATCGACTTGTCCGAGACGGCGAGCGAGACCAGCTCCGGCAACGAGAACAGCCCTAGCACCACCGGCACCAACGGCAGACCATCGAGCAGGTAAGTGGTGCCCATCCAGTAGCGCGGGATCGCGAGCTGCTCGGCATAGCCGATCTGGGACAGCAGAAGCCCGATGCCCGCGGCAGCCATTCCTTTCGTGACCGAGCGGCCACTCAACGAGCCGACCATGGTGAGGCCGAGCAGGCCGAGCATGAACAGCTCCGGCTTGGCGAATGACAGCACCAGCGGCTGCACGATCGGGATCGACAGGCCCATGAACAGCCCGCCGAGCACGCCGCCGACCGCCGAGCAGGTGAACGCGGCGCCGAATGCGCGGGCGGCTTCGCCGTTTTTCGCCATCGGATAGCCGTCGAGCACGGTGGCCTGCGCGGCCGCCCCCGGCGGTACGCCGATCAGGATTGCGGTGATGCTGTCGCTGGTGGTCGTCACGGCATACATCCCGAGCAGAAACGAGAATGCCGAGACCGGATCCATGCCGAAAGTGAACGGCAGCAGAATCGCCATGCCGGTGAGCCCGGAAAGCCCGGGCACGGCGCCGAAGTAGATGCCGAGCGCGATGCCGAGAAAGAGATATCCGACGGCGGGCCACTGCACCGCGGCGATCAAACCGGCAACGGCGCTGTCGAGCATCGAGAGAGCTTCCGTTGCAGTGTAGGGCGAAATGGCCCGCGTAGCGCTGCCGCATTACCTCCTGGTGAGCCGGTTTCCGTATTCGACCAGGAAGCTCTTGATCTCCGGCCGGACCTTGCCCAGCGCCGCCATGATTGCTGCGCCATCCTCCCCGCTGACCAGGACGGGATCCGACTTGACGACTTTCGCGTAGTCGCGGATGAAGCTCGGGTTCTTCCATAGATCCGTGATCGCATTCTTCAGCACGTCAGCCGCTTCCTTGGGCGATTTCGGCGGCATGAACACGGTGCGGAACAAGGCGGTCTGCGCGTCGATCGCCGTGCGCATGGTTTCATACTCGATGCCCGACGGTTTCCTGCCGGGGTAAATCATTGCGAAGAACTCTTCGAAGGTCGGTATCTCGGGGACGGCAGCGCTGCGCGGATAGGTGCCGCCCTTGCCGCGGCGGAGCGACCTGCCAAAGCGGCATGACGATGCCCTGCTTCCCATCGTCGGCTCGACCGAGGCGCGCCAGCCCGACAGCGAGGAGTTCGCCATCTGTCCCGAGGTTCTGCAGGATCCCGGTCTCCACGTCCTTCAGCCCGCGATAGGCCGGCACCGGCTGGTACTTGACGCCGAGCAGTTCGAGCGCCAGCGCCATGTTCAGCGTATTGGTGTTTTGGGCGTTGAGCGAGAGCGCCTTGAAATCCTTGGCCTTCATCATGTCGGTCGGCGGTCTTGAGCCCGGGCGGCGTGTCCTTGCGCATGTAGACGACCAGCGGGCACTCGATGCCGGCGATCAGCACGAAATCGGAGTAGCGGGTCCGCATCGCGGGATTGCCGATCAGCTGGTCCACCGGATCCAGGTGAAGAAGCCGATGGTCTCGCCGTTGGGCTTGGCTCTCGCCGAGCTGATTGCTGCCGATCAGCCCGCCGGCGCCGCCGACGTTCCTGACCACGATCAGTTGGGCTTGCCGGGGATGTGCGCCGGCAGATGCTGGGCGACGATGCGGCCCTCGATGTCGGTCGGCCCGCCCGCCGGATAGTTGATGATCATGGTGATCGTCTTGCCCCTGTAGAATTGGGCAGAGGCAGTCGCCACTCGACGCCGCCGCGGCGAGCACGCCGAGACCGGCGGCAATCAGCATTGCTCCGTGTCATGGAATCCTCCTCCCTTGCGGCCGAACGTTTCGGCTATTTCTTCGGCGACGAGCTCGCGCCGTTGATCCGTCAGCATCGTTCCGAGCTTGAACGGCTCGAACGTCGGCTTGTAGGACTTCTCATCCAGGAATTGGCGCAGCCGGTGTTGTAGGAATCCTCCTTGTCGGCGACCTTGATGGCCTGTCCCTTGGCGGCGAGGTATTCGTAGGCCTGCGGCACGTCCATGGTCCGGACATGACGGATCGCTTGCTTGGTCGCGCGCAACACGGCTGGGCTCTTCTTCATCAGCCGTTCGGCGAGGTCGGTGACTGCATGCTCGAGCTTGTCGGGCGGCACCGCATAATTGATCATGCCGATGCGAGCCGCCTCCTTGCCGTCGAAGGGATCGCCGAGACAGGCGTAGTAGAGCGCATGGCGCGGCAGCACCATGTCGGCCACCGCCTTGGAGACCAGCGCGCCGGGCAGGATGCCCCAGTTCACCTCCGAGAGCGAGAAGGTGGCATTCTCGGCTGCGATCGCAAAGTCGCAGGCGAGCAGCTGCATGAAGGCGCCGCCGACGCAATAGCCGTGCACCATCGCGATCGTGGGCTTGTCATAGTTGTAGATGCGTTCCCATCGCCACCGGTTGGCAGCGGCGGCGGCCTTCTTGCGCTCGCCCGGGTTACGCTCCAGCTCACGAAAAAATTTCTTCAGATCCTGGCCGGCGCTGAAATTACCGCCTTCGCCGGTCACCACCACGACGCGGACATCGTCGTCGACCTCGAGCCGCGCCAACGCGTCGTCCATGTCGTAATGAAGCTGAGGGCTCATGGCATTGCGCTTGTCCGGACGATTGAGCGCCGTCCAGGCAATGCCGTCGTGAATGCGCACCTTTACGAGCTCGTACTGGTAGTCGGCCATCGCTGTCGTTCCTTGTGTTCTCGATTTCGATCTGCGTCAAAAAAGAGCGAGCGAGCATGCAGTTTACTGTCGCCGCCCACATTGGCGAATTTTCCGCGCTTGGGCGATGCCGCTCGCGTGCGGCAGAGCGTCCATTCATCGGAACCGTCGGGCAATCCGTCGGGCTTTCGTTCACCGTGCCAACAACTTCGACGAACATTCGGTGCTGCTTGAGGTTTTTCCTGTTAGCTTTGTTTCGCCAAAATGCCGGCCGCATTCCATGGCTCGGGCAATCACTTTGCATAGGCGGAAACCGACGCGGGAGGGCTGGACCATTGACCCGGCCGTTGATATTTGAGAATAGTTCTTATTTGCAGGAAGGTGCCCGGTGAAGCAGATCATGGAGAACGGGGTGCGCATTTTTTGCCGAAGGCGGGTGCTGGCGGCCGGCATGGCGGCGCGATATCATTCTGGTGATCGCGATGCTGGTGGCACCGGGAGCGACGGCCTATCTGCTGACCGACCGCTTCGACCGCATGCTGGTGATTGCGACTGCGGTGGCGACGGCGTCTTGCGCGATCGGGACGATCGCGAGCTTCCATATCGACGGCGCCACCGGCGCCTGCATCGTCCTCGTTCAGACCGCCTTCTTCATGCTGGCGTTCCTGTTCGCCCCCGAGCGCGGGTTCGTGTCGGTGCGCCGCCGCCGAGCGAAGATGATGGCGACGAACATGGTTCAGCAGTAGGATATTGCCAAATCCGACATGCTGGCGTGGGCGTCTCGATCCCGTTTTTCCGTGCTGCCACCGCTTCCATGCCATTGATCACTGGGCGGCGCGTGCCACGGAGGTCGGGTGAAGGTAGGCCGGTCTCGTTCCGTGCCCTCACGCAAGCTCCCAGCCTGAAGAATGCGTGCTATACTAGAACAATGTTGGAAAAGCTGGACATCGACAGAATTGCAAAAGACGTGGCGACGACGACGCTCACCAGCGATGGTGTCGTTTCCGTCGATAGTTCTCCGATGATGGATTCCAGCGGCGACGCTGCGCTGCGGATCAGGATCCTCCTTACGCCAAAATCGACGGCCGCAATCAGCGGCAGGGCGGCATTGGATACGCTGCTCCAGCTTCAGCAGCGGTTGCAAGCAAGCGGCGACCACCGATTCCCGATCATCGAATACGCAACGCCGGAAGAGATGGAAAGCGCCGCCACCTGAGCCCGGATTCTCTGTCATGGCCGGGCTTGGGATTGGTGCTTTTCACCAAGCTAGAAACCGACCAGCATCTCAATCACATCCTGTTCGGCAACGTGCTCGACTTGGACCGACACCGCCGCCGCGAAACTCGATGATTCGAGCTATTGTTGGAGCTGGCGATCGTCAATCCGCTTCGCACGTGCTGCGCCGAGTGTGCTGATCCAGCGCACGAGCACGTAGAACACCGGTGTAAACAGCAGTCCGAACAACGTCACGCCGAGCATTCCGAAGAACACAGCCGTGCCGAGCGCCTGTCGCATCTCCGCCCCCGCGCCGGTCGCCAGCACCAGCGGGATCACGCCCAGGATGAACGCGAACGAGGTCATCAAGATCGGCCGCAACCGCGTGCGCGCGGCCTGCACGGCCGCGTCCCACCGGTTTTGTCCCTGCTCCTCGGCCTGCCTCGCAAACTCGACTATCAGGATCGCATTCTTCGCGGCCAGCCCGATCAACACCACGAACCCGATCTGGGTGAGGATATTGTTGTCCATCCCGCGCAACAGCACGCCGCTGATCGCGGCGAGCAGGCACATCGGCACGATCAAGACCACCGCCAATGGCAACAGCACGCTCTCGTACTGAGCCGCCAGCAGCAGGAACACGAAGACCACGGCAAGGCTGAACGCGATCGCCGCCGTGTTGCCCGCCACTTTCTCCTGCAGCGCGATCTCGGTCCACTCGAACCCGAAACCCGACGGCAGGTTCGTGGCGGCGATTTTTTCCATTGCGGCGATCGCCTGGCCGGTGGAGAAACCCGGCAGCGTTGCGCCTTGCACCTCGGCGGCTGGGAACAGGTTGTAGCGCGGCACACGGTACGGGCCGGTAATTTCACGAAAGCTCGCGACCGCGCCGAGCGGCACCATGTCGCCCGAGACCGAACGGGTCCGCAGGTTCTCGACGTCGCGAACCGAGAGCCGGAACGGGTTGTCGGCCTGTGCGGTCACCCGGTAGGTCCGCCCAAGAATGTTGAAATCGTTGACGAAGGTCGACCCCATGAAAGTCGACAGGGTGTCGAAGAAACGCGTGATTGGAACGCCCAGCATCTCGGCCTTGGTGCGGTCGATGTCGGCATAGACCTGCGGCGTCGCCGTATTGAAGAGCGTGAAGACCTGGATGAGGCCGGGAGTCTGGTTGGCGGGACCGACGATGCTGTCGACCGCCTGCTCGAGCGCTCGCGGGCCGCGGCCGGCACGGTCCTGCACATACAATTTGAACCCGCCGCCGGTGCCGATGCCGGGCACGGACGGCGGCGGAATCACCAGGACAGAGGCTTCGCGTAGCGCCTGCATCTGGCCGCGTAGATCGTCCAAGATGGTCGCCGTTGCGAGGCCGGCCTTAACCCGCTCCTCGAACGGCTTCAACGTGACGAAGATGACGCCCGAATTGGGGGCATTGGTGAAGGTGGCGCCGTCGAAGCCGGCGAATGCCACTGCATTGGCCACGCCGGGCCGCGACAGCAGGATGTCCGATGCCCTGCGCACGGCGCGGTCGGTCCGCTCGAGACTGGACCCAGGCGGCAAGGTTATCGCGGTGATGAAATAGGCGCGATCGAGCGGCGGGATGAAGCCCGACGGCGTGCGGGTGAACTCGAAATAAGTCAGTCCGATAAGTCCGGCATAGAGTGCCAGCATCAGACCGGACACGCGCAGTGCGCGTCGCGTCAACCCGGCATAGCCCGACGCCAGCTTCTCGAACCCCTTGTTGAAGACTGAAAAGAAGAGGTCGAGCGGCCGGCTCACGATCCTCCAGAATCCGGGCTTGCGTTCATGACCGTGCGGTCGCAGCAAAAGCGCCGCCAGCGCAGGTGACAGCGTGAGCGACACGATCGCGGAAATGATGGTCGAGGCCGCGATGGTGACTGCAAACTGCCGGTAGAAGGCGCCCGAGATGCCGGCTATGAAGGCGGTGGGGATGAATACAGCGCAGAGCACGAGCGCGATCGCAACCAGCGCGCCGCCAACCTCGTCCATGGTCTTGTGGGCAGCGTCGCGCGGCCTCAGTCCATCGCGCAGATGACGCTCGACGCTCTCGACCACCACGATGGCGTCGTCCACGACGATGCCGATGGCGAGAACCAGGCCGAACAGGGTGAGATTGTTCAGCGAAAAGCCGAACGCCTGCATGACGAAGAAGGTGCCGACCAACGACACCGGAATGGCCACGATCGGAATGATTGCGGCGCGCCATGACTGCAGGAACAGGATGATGACGATCACGACCAGGACCGTTGCTTCGAACAGGGTCTTGATCACTTCGTCAACTGATTGCTGAATGAACTCGGTGGTATTGTAGGCCACACGGTGACTGAGCCCCGCGGGGAAGCTCTTGCCGAGCTCTTCCATCGTCGCGAGCACGGTGGCCGCGGTCGCGAGCGCGTTCGAGCCGGGCCGTTGAAAAATGCCGATGGCGGTTGCAACCTGGTTATCGAGATAGGCATTGGTCGTGTAGTCCTGCGAGCCGAGCTCGATCCTGGCGATGTCGCGCAGGCGCGTGACGCGGCCATCCTGGTCGGTGGCGACCACGATCTCGTCGAACTGGTCGGGGCTCGACAGCCGGCCGAGCGTCTGCACCGCGACCTCGAACCCAGCCAACGATGTCGCTGGAGGCTGGTTGATGGCGCCGGCGGCCACCTGCACATTGGCGGCGCGTAAGGCGGATACCACGTCACTGGCAGTGAGGCCGCGGGCCTGCACCTTGGCGGGGTCGAGCCAAATCCGCATGGAATAATCGCGCGCCCCGAACACGATCGTATCGCCCACGCCGTCGATGCGGGCGATGACGTCCTTGATGTTGATCGTGGCATAGTTGGAAATGTATTGCTGATCCAAGGTCCCATCGGGTGAGACCAGATGGATGACCATCATCAGGTCGGGTGAGCTCTTCTTTACCGTCACGCCGACGCGCTGCACCTCTTCCGGCAACCGCGGCAAGGCGATCGAGACCCGGTTCTGCACGAGCACCTGCGCCTGGTCGATGTTGGTTCCCGGCTTGAACACGACGCTGATCGCGACCGCGCCGTTACCGGTCGATTGCGAGACCACGTAGAGCATATTGTCGACGCCGTTGATCTCCTGCTCGATCGGCGCCGCAACGGTTCCGGCGATCACCTCAGCGGAAGCACCCGCATAGGTCGCGTTCACAACGATGGTCGGCGGGGCGATGTCGGGATATTCGGTAACCGGCAGCGCGCGGAAGGCTATCGCACCCACCAGCGTCAGGATGATCGAGATGACGCCCGCGAAGATCGGTCGGTCGACGAAGAAATGCGAAAACCGCATGGCGACCGTCCCTCAACTCGTGGACGCAAGCATCTCGGGTCCGGCAAGGCTCATGGCGCGGTGGGGACGATCTCGCCCGGCTCAGGCGTGACCTTTTGTCCCGGCCGCGCCCGCTGCAGACCGTCGATCACGATGCGGTCTGCTGGTGCAAGCCCCGAGCGAATAACGCGCAATCCTTCCACGATGGGGCCTAGCTCGACCAGTTTGGTGCCGACCGTGCCATCGTCAGCGACGGTGAACACGATCTTGCGTGATTGATCGGAGGCGATCGCGCTGTCGGGGACGAGCAGTGCCTCGTGTTCGCCGCCGAACAGCCGCAGTCGACCGAAGAAGCCGGGCGTGAGCAATCCGTCCTTGTTTTCGAAGACGGCGCGGCCGCGAATGGTGCCGGTCCTGGGATTGAGCACGTTGTCGACGAAATCCATCCGGCCGTGATGCTTGTATTCGGACTCGTCCGCAAGCCGCACCGAGACCGGATTCTGCACATCGCGGGACAAGGGTCGCGCGCCGGTCGCGGCGAGTCGGCTGTAGCGCAGGAAGTCCGCTTCACTGCCGTCGAACACGAAGCGAATCGGATCGATGGAGACGATGACCGTCAACAATGTTGCGCCGGCCTGTCCGCCCGATATGAGGTTGCCGGCATCGACGCGCGTGTCGGAGATTCGTCCGGATATGGGAGCGCGCACCTCCGTCCATTCGAGATTTAGCTGAGCCTGCTTCAAGCTGGCCTCAGCAGAAGCGACCTGGGCCGCCGTATCACGTTGCGTCGATCGCCGTGTGTCAAATTCCCGTTCGGTCAAGGTCTGGCTGCGCACCAACGGCGCCGCTCGTTCCACGTCGAGCGTTGCGATGTCGAGCCTTGCCTTCGCGCGCGCCACCTCGGCCGTCGACTGCTCGACGGCAAGCTTGTAAGGGCGCGGATCGATGACGAAGAGGAGGTCGCCTTGCTTGATGAGTTGGCCATCCTTGAAATGGACCGAGTCGATGAAACCCGAAACCCGCGCACGCACCTCGACCGAAGCTACCGCCGAAAAGCGGCCGGTATATTCGTCCCACTCGGTAATTGCTTTCTGTAACGGGCGTGCCACCGTAACCGGCGGCGGCGGCGGCGGTGACGAGCTCGCTGCCGGCTTACTGTCGCAGCCGATCAAGAGATTGGCAACGACCAACAGGAAGGCCAGGAAGGTTACCCGGATCATCGACTTCCTCCTGCCTGCAACCGAGCTGCTGCTTGCGATGCCAATCGGCTCAGTTGGCCGTGATGCCGGCCGCCTTGATGATCGGCCACCATTTCTCGATTTCGGCCCTCTGATAGGCGCCGAGCGCCTCCGGCGTCAGCTGCTCGCGCGGGAAGATATCCTGCGAAAGATCGATCAGCCGCGACCGCACCGCCGGCTCGGCCAGTCCCTTCACGACCGCGGCGTTGAGCTTGGCGATGACATCCTTCGGCGTGCCCTTGGGCGCCCACAAGGCGTGCCAGAACGAAAAGTAGAATCCGGGCAATCCGGCCTCGTCGGTGGTCGGGATGTCAGGGGCAACCGCCAGGCGGCTCTTTGCCGTGACCGCATAGGCCTTGAGGTTGCCGGCGCGCACCTGCGGCACGGAAAGCGCCGGGGTGTCGAGCGCCATGTCGATGTTCTCGGCCAGCAGGCCCTGCATCGTCAGCCCGGCGCTCGCGGTAGGGCACAAGCTGAATGCGCGCGCCAATGGAATTCTGGAACAGGATTCCACCGACATGACTTGGGGTGCCGGCGCCCGAGTTCCCCTGCGTCGCCTTGTCCGGGTTGGCCTTCAACCAGGCGATCAGCTCCTGCAAGTTGCTCGCCGGCATGGATTTCCTGGCGACGATCAGGAACGGTTGGGTCGCGATCAGCGCAATCGGCTCGAAGTCGGCAAGCAAGTCGAATTGCAGCGGATAGATGGCTCCGCTCGCGACGTTGGTGCCCCATTGGCCGATCAGGATCGTGTAGCCGTCGGGTGCCGCGCGAGCGACGCGGCCGACGCCGATGGTGCCGCCTGCGCCCGCCGTGTTTTCGACGATGACCGGTTGACCGAGCGCCGCCCGCATGCGCCTCCGCCATGATCCGTCCGATCACGTCCGTTGATCCGCCTGGCGCGAGCGGCACCACCAGCGTGATCGGAAGCGATGGATAGGTCTGCGCCGACGCCGACACGAATCCGGACAACGCAACGAGAACGACCGCCAGGAACGAACGTTTCATGATGCTCCGCCAGCCACCGTAGAGGTGGCGTTCGATCCTACGATTTGCGTATCCTACAGTGTGAGCAGCGTTGCATGAACGGAAAACATCGGCCTCGGATCGTGCCCGCCGACGGCACGCACGCAAGACAGGCTTGATCTTGCGCGAGCTGGCGATGGTCAGCCGACTAACTTCCGCGCCGCGAGGAGGAACTCCTCATCGGTCGGGAACTTCTCCAGGCTGGCGAGGCCTTCTTTTGCGCCCTCGATGTTGACCCAGCGCACGATGCCCTCCCGATCGACCAGGAACTGGCCGATCATTTGGCCGCCATGGCGCTCCGACCAATCGCGACGGTCTATCTGCTCGGCTGCCACAGGTTCGAAGCTGTCCCGCTCGCAAAGGGCACTCTTTATTCCTGCCAGATCGGTCGCGGGGATCCGCAGCTCACGGGCCAGGTCGACGTGCCTGGACGCAACGGCTTCCAAGATGTCCGGCGTCAACGCTGGCTGCGGCACTCCGTAAGCACGATGTGTGACCAGATCGGGGTCGGCCGCCAGCGGCACGCTCACCGGCCGGTAGCGGTAGTACAGCCGCGCACTTCATCGAGAGGGATCGTCAGACGTTGTCGAACCGCCATACCATATCACTCAGGGGACGCTGGCTCGACCACGAGATGTTATTCTTGCCGCGGGCAGTCGGCCTCAGGAGGTTGCTTTGCTTCAGCATGAGCGCGCGCCTTCCCTCGAACGTCTGCCTATTCTGGCCGGGCTGTCCGACGACGCCTTGAAGGGTGTGGCGCAGAGCTGCGAGTGGCGTCGCTACGATGCCGGCGAGCAGATAGTCGGCCATCGGGATCCGTCCACCGACGTGTACTTCCTGCTGGCGGGCAAGGCCCGGGCGATTATCTACTCATCGGAAGGCAAGCCCGTTGTCTTCGTGGCTGTTCACCGCCAAAAGGCAGCATCGCATGCGTACACACCGGCCAAACTGAACCACGCGGTTTATCAAAGCCTCGAGTTGGGTCTTCCGAGCTCATGCAAAAGGGCAGCTGGAGAGCCGATACCTTTCCGGTAGATCATCCGGGAATGCCGGTTGAAGCGGCCGGGCCATTGTGGAACCCTCACGGGAAAAGCGTCCAAGGTGGCCGCATCGTCATGGGAGGACGGACATGCTACACTCGAGGCGGGTGATCGTCTGCGCATCTGTCGCTCTGGCGGAGACCGTCATCTTCGCCGCGCCCACCGCGGCGCAAAGCGTCGCCGAATTCTACAAGGGCAAGAGCATCACGATCCTGATGGGGACGCAGCCGGGCGGCAGCTACGATCTCTACGGTCGCGTCATCGGCGAGCATCTCTCCCGCTACATTCCCGGCAACCCGACCATCATCATGGAGCACATGCCGGGCGCCGGCGGCGTCATCGCCGGCAACCATCTCTACGGTCCGGGGCCGCAGGACGGCACCAAGATCCTGCTCTCGCACTCGATCCCGCTCGCCGAGAAGCTGGAGCCGAAGGGCGTGCGTTTCGAATCGGCCAAATTCCAATGGCTCGGCACCTTCGACGCCATCGCGCATACGATGGCGATCTGGCACGACGCGCAGGTGAGCACGGTCGACGCTCTCAAGACCAAGCCGCTCGTCATCGGCTCATTCAGCAAGAGCCATCTGACTTACCAATGGCCCGCGATGATGAAGCACGTGCTCGGCACGAGCCATCAAGTCATCACCGGCTACCGCAGCGGCAGCGATCTCAACCTGGCGATGGAGCGCGGAGAAATCCATGGCTGGGCCGCCTCCTGGGAGAATCTGGCCGGCACCCGGCCGCAGTGGCTCACCGAGAAGAAAGTTTCGGTGCTGGTGTCGTTCACGTTCGAGCGCAAGAAGCAAATCCCGGACGTGCCGACGCTGCTCGAGTTGACGCCGGACGACAAGAAGGACGTTGTGGAATTCATCACGGCAGGAACGCCGTTCGGGCGGGCGATGGCCGTGGGGCCGGGCGTTCCTGCCGACCGGGTCGCCGCATTGCGCAGGGCGTTCAACGACGTCATGAAGGATCCTGCGTTCCTCGCCGAGGCGGCGAAGCGCAAGCTCGACATCGATCCGCGGCCGGCGGCCTATCCCCACGCGCTCGCCGACAAGCTTGCCTCCGCCTCGCCCGAGCTGGTGGCGCGGGTGAAGAAGGCGATCGGACAGACGGAGTAGAGCGCGTCACGACCGCGAGCACGAGCACGACCTCGAGCTCCGGGCGCCTGATGGCAAGCTCATACGGTCTATTTGTACCGACCGTCGTGTATGCTCCGATTGTTGAATGTTGAAAATCGGCGTAACGGTCAGGACCGGACGCCGCAACTCTCCACGAGTGACGAGCAACCGATCGCGTGAGCCGAGGCGAGAAGATCAAATCGAGGAAACAGGTCCGTGGAACAACTTGAAGTAGCTGTTATCGGCACCGGATGGTGCGGCGGCATCCGCGCCGAGACGCTGTCGCGCTCCGCACTCCCGAGAAAACTGCACATCTGCGACATTCGTCCCGACCGGCTCGCGGAAGTCAAGGTAGTCACCAATCCGGCAACGGCGACGCTCGACTATCAAGACATCGTCAAGAATCCGAACATCAAGGTCGTGTACATATCGACAACTCCGGAGCAAACGCATTACCCGATCGCGCGTGACTGCCTGCGTATCGGTAAGCATGTTCTTTTGGAGAAGCCTATCGCACTGGAATTTTGGGAGGCGGACGAGCTGATCACACTGGCGAAGCGAGGCCGCCTCAAATTTACGATCGGTTATTCGCAGCGCTTCAACCCGAAAATCGCCTACGCAAAGAAGAAGATCACCGACGGCACGCTCGGCCGTCCGGTCAGCGTGCTGGTCAGCCGCCACCTCTCACGGAGCTTGGGAAAAAAGATAGCCTCGCGCGTGCGGCTGTCGCCGGCCGTAATGGAATCCACGCACGATCTGGATTTCGTGTTCTGGATGTTGGCGCCGGCAAAGCCGGCGCGCATCTACTCGCAGGGGGCATTCGGCTACATGCAGTCGGTCAATGGCTCATACGACGTCATGTGGACGACCGTGACCATGGATAATGGCGTGGTGGTGGTGCTCGGCGGCGGCTGGAACTTGCCGCCGAGCTATCCGAATTTCTGCTCGACTTGGATGGAGATCACCGGCACAGAAGGCGCGCTGATCCTGGACGATACCCACCGCGACCATTGGCTCAATACCGCGTCCGAGGGCACGCGCTTTCCAATGTCGACCATGCCCGGAGAGCAGGTGGACGAGGTGTTCGCAGGTCAGATGGGGCCGGAGACGATCCATTTTTTGGAGGCGTGCATGCGGGACACCGCCGTAATGGTCACGCCTGAGCATGCGCGCATGGTCATGGAAGCCTACACGGCCGCCGACATTTCGGCCGAGCTCAACGAGCCGGTCGATCTGCCGCTCTCCAACCGATCGCTCTCTGCGCTCGCCGACATGAAGACAGGCACGCTTGCAGAAGCCCGCTAACAGCGATTTGCTCCGGGCTCTTCGGCGCCAGCCCCTTCGAGCTATTCGTCTCTGGGCCGCTTTCATGCCTCCCGCCAAGGTGTCCGCCATTGGCTTATCGGAGTCATCGTCTTTGGCCCGCTGAGCCCACCAGTGCGGGTTCTTTCGGCAGAACCCGCACGGTTCTCGATCGCCATCCAGGGCCGCAAGGTGGATCCATCCCAAAGAACGATTCGAGTAACGCAGGGAGTGGCGCTCGAGCTCGAGTTCACAGCCGACGAACCGATGGAATTGCACCTCCACGGTTACGATCAGCTTCTCACCGTGCAGCCCGGTTCAGTCGCGGTGATGCGACTGGATGCCAAGACCTCAGGACGGTTCGCCATTGCAGGGCACCGCTTCGGCCGCGGCGCGGGTCGCGGCCGATCCCGCCCATGTCGTGCTGCTCTACCTCGAAGTTCACCCGCGATAGAATGTCATGCCGCGATGCTGGCGAAGGCTGATTGGAGGTCTTTCGTATCTTCTCGGTTTCGCTTGTACGAGCTCGGCCTTGGCTCATGGTTTCGGCCAACGCTACGATCTGCCGATCCCGCTGGCTTTCTATGTTTGGGGCGCGGGGGCGATGGTTGCACTATCGTTCGTGGGCCTCGCCTTGTTTTTGCGACACGAGCCCAATCTTCCCTGCTTTACTGTCGAATGTCCTCGCCGACGCCGCCTCGCCGACGCGGTCGTGCTGAGTGCACGTGCACTGGCTGTCGGCATGCTGATCCTTGTCACTGTTGCGGGGTTCTTCGGGAGCCAGGATCCGATCCGCAACATTGCGCCCGTAATGATTTGGATTGTCGGTTGGGTGGGAATCGGGTTTCTGTGCTTGTTGCTGGGAGACCTCTGGGCGCTCCTCAATCCCTGGAACACGGTCTTTGCCGTTGCCGAGAGTTCCTATCGCCGCATGCATGCGGGTGGCGAGCTGGGTCTGGGGCGGGGCTATCCCGACTGGCTCGGAGCATGGCCGGCGTTCGTGCTTTTCGTCTTGTTCGCCTGGATGGAGCTGGTGTGGAGCGGGAAGAATGTCCCCGCGGAGTTGGCCGTCGCCCTGCTGGTTTATTCAGGACTGACTTGGCTCGGCATGTTCGTGTTCGGACGCGAGGCATGGCTCGGCCACGGCGAGGTGTTTACGCTCGTCTTCGGGATATTTGCGCGCTTCGCTCCTCTCGCGAAGATGCAGGAGGGCCAGGGAGGCATCTGCGTGCGGCCGCCGGGGGTTGGCTTGCTCGAGGATCATCCTTTGACGATCTCGATGGTCGCGCTGGTGATTGCCCTGCTGGCGACCGTCACATTCGACGGTTTTCTCGAAACGCCGTTATGGGCGGCGGTCGATTTCGCTGTTCTCGATTGGGCATCCGACTCGTCAATCTGGACAGCAATGAGCCTACGCGAAGATCAGGCCGTGCGGGTGGTTCGCACCTTGGCATTGCTCGGATCCGTTCTCCTGTTTCTGGGAGTGTATGCGGCCGTGTGCTGGCTCACCGCTGCAGTTTCGGGCGAACGCGAGCCGAGCACCGGAATCATCATCCGCCGCTTCGTGCTTACGTTGGTGCCGATCTCGCTCGCCTATCACGTCGCGCACTACTTCTCGTTGTTCTTCATTGGGGGGCAGTATGCAATCCCGCGATTGTCCGATCCATTTGGCTATGGATGGAATCTGTTCGGGACTGCCGGATATCAGGTGGACATCGGTTTCGTCACGCCGCGGCTGCAGTGGACGGTCGCCGTCGTCTCCGTGGTGCTCGGCCACTTGATCGCCGTGTATCTCTCTCATGTCACTGCGCTGCGGGTTTTTCGCAGCAGCAGTGCTGCATTGAGGTGTCAAATCCCGATGGTCCTGCTCATGGTCGGGTACACCATGATCAGCCTCTGGATTCTCTCGCAGCCGATCGTCGAAACAGGCGCGAGCTAGCGCCCGTTTCAACGACTTTCTTCCGCGCGCTCTCGGATGACGCTACATCGGGTCGTAGACCTCGTTCACATTGACGCCCTCATGCGGCCCGCCGCCGCCCGCCACGTTGGACCCGCTGACCGCGTACATCTTGCCGGCGATCTCAGCCAACGGCGAGGCCGTGACGGGGCGTCGGCATAGGCGGCAACCGCTGCCAGCTGTTGGTCTTGGGATCGAACGCTTCGTGGGTGCGATAGGTGCCGACGAGGTCGTTCAGGTAGGCCTCGCCGCCGAGAACGTGCATGCGCCCATTCAGCACGGCGACCCCGATCCCGCTGCGCGGCGTGGGCATGCCGAGCACCGATGACCAGGTGTTCTTCGCGACATCGTATGCTTCGTTGGTGCTGACGTTGTTCGACAGGCCGATGATGAAGGTCGAGCCGATCCGGCCTCCGACCACGTAGATCTTGCCGTCGATGAGCGCGGCTCCGTGATGGTTGCGCGCCGTCAGCATCGGTGCGGCGGAAGACCAAGACCCCGTTGCAGTGTCGAGCACCTCGTTGGTCGCTACGTTCTCCACCGGCACGTTGGGCCGAAGCTCCGGGGTCGAGTAGCTGGGGTTCTTGGCTCCCCCCATCGCATAAATCTTCGCCCGCGACCGCACGTGGCAGACAGTGCGCCGCGCTGGCGTCGGAAGGTCCGGCCCTTTCGACCAGCTTTTCGCGTTGATGTCGTAGATCCAGACTGATTTGCTCGCGACCCAGGCCGGCAATCCGCCTCCGGCAGGCCGGGCGATTGTGAAGCCTCCGATCGAGTACAGCTTGTCGCCGACGGACGCGAAGCCCGGATGGTGAATGCCCTCTGGAATGTTCGGCAGCTTTGTCCACTCGCTCGAGGCCGGGTCGAAGCTCCAGAGCATCTGCTTGGGCTCCCAGCCGGGGAACACGCCGAGGCCGCCGAGCACATAGAGTTTTCCGCCCGCTGCCGTCCCGTAGACTTCCTCCTCGCCCTGCGGGATCGGTTTCAGGCTGGTCCACTTGCCTTGCGCAAGCGCCGGGCCCGCGATCAGTAGACTTGCCAGTGCAGAAGCAGCCGCCACTATCGGAGCGCGCATGACAATTCCTCCCATTTGATTTTGTGAACCATGCTCGGACCGGGTCGGCGGCGATGTCAAGCGCTTTGTCTCGCGGTTGGAGCTCGCATTGCAAGCAGTCGCACGCGTCGCACGCCTGCATGCTTCCGCCGCGGCCGCCACCATGCCTATGATGGCTCCCGTTCCAACGACAACGGGGGACAAGGATGGGGCGTCTGCAGGGCAAAGCCGCAATTGTTACCGGCGCCGGCGGTGGCATCGGAGCAGCGATAAGCCGGCAGTTTGCGTCGGAGGGCGCGTCGGTGGTCGGCGTCGACGTTGACGCCGGCGCGATGGATCGGATGGCGTCGAGCGGTGCGCGCGGCGAGCGGCAGGGTATCCACGCTCTGCGCCGATGTCGCCGAAGAGACGACCGCGGAGGCTGCGGTGGCACGTGCACTGGCCGAATTCGGCCGGCTCGACGTGCTGGTAGCGACCGCCGTCTGTGACCTTCCGTTGGCGCCGGTCACCGCCCTTTCTCTTGCCGACTGGCGCCGCACCATGACCGTCAATCTCGACAGTGCATTCCTATTCTCGAAGCACGCCATTCCGGCGATGGATGCGGGAGGTGGCGGCAGCATCATTTTGGTCGCCTCCCAGCTCGGGAGCGTCGCACGTCCGGGGCGGCCCTGGTACTGCGCCGCCAAGGGCGCACTGATTCAGCTCGCAAAGGCCATGGCCCTCGACCACGCCGGGCAGCATATCCGCGTGAACAGTTTGTCGCCGGGACCGGTGGAGACCGGCCGCTATGTGCGCAACTTCGAAACATTGGAAGCCGCGCGTGCTTCCCACCACACGCTGCTCGGCCGCTTAGGCGTGCCCGACGAGATAGCGGCGGGAGCGGTGTTCCTCGCCAGCGACGAATCCTCGTTCATGACAGGCGCGGACCTTTTGATCGACGGCGGCTACACCGCGGTGTGAAGCGCCTTTGGCGACGAAGGCCTTGGTTCGATTACCTGTTGGGGTAGATGGCTCCGTCAGTGTGCAGCGGGGCGAACGGCGCATGAAACGCCTGACCGCAATAAAGACCGTTCGTCAGCCGGATCGCTGCGCCAGTCATGCGCCCGCTCGCCTATTTGCGATCCTGGTTGCACAGGTCCAGCGCGGTCGTGACGTAGAGCTTGCTGCCAGTGATCAGGGTCTCGATCGGCATGCGGAAAATGCCGCCGCCGACGCTCACGCCCGGCCCATAGGTCAGCGAGGGAATGCGCATCTCGTTGAAGCAGTTGAGATCGCGCCACATGCTCGAAGTGCCGACCGGCGGCTTGTTTCGGCTCGCCGCCGACGACCGCACGATGGGCGCGCGTGATTGCCTGGCGCAGCGGCGCCGCCTTCTTCTCGTCGGCCTCGAACGCCGGGCGGAAGACGTAGAGCTCCACCTCCCCGGTAAGGCCGGCCTCGGCCATGAGCCGCCGCAGCTCCTCGCGCACGTCGAGCGGCTCCTGCACCGGCGTGATGCGCACGTCGACATAGATCGCGCATTGCTGCACGGTCTTGGTGATCTTCCACGGCACGCCGCCGCGGATGGCGCCGATGTTGACCTTAGGCACCACGGTGCCGCCGGCGCATTCGTAGCGGTTCTTCTGCTCGTACTCGACCGCCCACTCCTCGACCGCCTGGATCATCTTCGACATGCGGATGATGGCGCTCGGATTCTTCTCGATCGGCATCGGCCGCTGGATGTAGGGCGTATAGATCGGCAGGTCGTCGCCGAACACGGTGATCTTGAAGAAGGCCTTGCCCGCCTCGACCCCGACGATGCCGAAATCGGTGCCTTCCGAGACCAGCGCATAGTCGGCAACGCCGCCGTGCGTGATCGCGTAGCGGGTGCCCGCCTCCTTGGCGAGATATTCCGGCGGCTGGAACTCGTCGACCGGCTCGAGCCCGATCTCGCCGACCACCGACATGAGCACCAGGTCACCCTTCAGCTTGACCCCGGCATCCTTGATTGCCTTGGCGGCGAGCAGCCAGGTCGCCATCGGGCCCTTGCAGTTGCATACGCCGTTGCCGATGAGCACGTCGCCCTCGCGCCAGCCGGTGTGGAAGATGGGGTCGGCGGCGTGCCGCGTCGTCCACCACTCGTCCTTGTGGATGGTGGTGTCCATGTGGCTGTTGAAGCACAGGCTGCGCCCGCCGCTGGTGCCGGGCAGGGTCGCCGATGACGTTGGGGCGGTCGGGGTAGAGCCCGACCTTGCGCGCGTCGAAGCCCTGACGCACGCAGCCAGTCGTGGACGTACTCGGCCACCGGACCCTCGCTGCCGGTGGGGCTGTCGATATTGCGCGAGATCGAGGGTGACCTTGACCAGCTCGTCGGCGTCGATGTGGTCGAGAACGGCTTTCGGATCGATCGTCATTGTCAGGGCCTTTCCGGTCAGGTTGGTGATCTCGGGGTCGGGAGCGTTGGACTGCAACATCTGCTGGATGTCGGCGCGCAGGCTCGGCAACCGGGCGGCGGGATATGTGCGCAAGATCGATGTCGGCGAGGATGTCGTCCGGGCTTGCCGAAGCACCAGGATGCGTCCGCCCAGCTCGATCGCCTCCTCGAGCTGGTGGGTGACGACGACGGCGGTGTTGCCCTCGGTGCGTGCCAGCTCGACGAAGGTCTTGCGCAGCGCGGCCGATGTCACCTCGTCGAGGTGGCCGAAAGCCTCATCGGCCAGGAGCAGCATCGGCTCGACGACGAAGGCGCGCGCCAGCGCGACGCGCTGGCGCATGCCGCCGGACAGCTCGTGCGGGTAGGCGCCCTCGAAGCCCTTCAGGCCGAGGCGATCGAGCCAGGCGGCGGCGCGTCCAGTCTGCTCGTGCCGATCGCAGGCCGAGCAGCTCGAGCGGCAGCCGCACGTTGTCGATCGCGCTGCGCCACGGCAGCAGGCGATCCTGCTGGAAGACGGTGGCGAGCACGCCGCGGAAATGATCGAAATCGTCGTACGGCGTGCGGCCGCCGATGGTGATGCGGCCTTCCGACGGGCGGTCGAGGCCGATGAGCAGGTTGAGGAAGGTCGACTTGCCGCAGCCCGGTCTGGCCGACGATGGCCACCATCTCGCCGCTGCGGATGCGGAAGTCGAGCCGCTCGATCGCCACCACCCGGTCGCCGGTGGCGGTCTGCTGGAACAGCTTGCGCAGTCCGCTGACCTCGATATCGGCGGCGTCCGTCCTCATGTCCGCCATCGCAGCATGCGCTCCTCGACCATGCTGAGCACGGCCTCGGCGAGGAACAGTATGACGACCAGGACCAGCGTCCAGGCGAACACGTCGGCGACCGAGAACAGCTCCTGCGCCATGACCAGGCCGTAGCCGATGCCGGATACGGCGCCCGACCAGCTCGGCGATCGTCACCACGCGGATGGCGAGGCTGAGGTTGATCTTCCAGCTCGTGAGGATGACCGGCACGGTCGCCGGCAGCAACAGCTTGGTGAAGAACTGCGTGCGGCTCGGCCGGAAGGAGCGCAGCATGTCACGCAATTCGTGCTGCACACCCTTCATGCCGTCGAGGAAATCGATGATGAACACGGGCGCGCAAACGACGATGAGCACGAAGGCGATGCGGAACTCCACCCACTTGAACCAGAGCACCGAGAAAAGGATCCAGCACACGACCGGCACCGCCATGAACAACCGTACGACGGGCCGGAAGTAGCGCTCGAACGGCGTCCACAGATACATCGCCACGGCCAGTGCGATGCCGAGAGCGAACGAGATCAGCAGGGCGGCGACCACGCGGGCGAGCGTGATGAGCACGAAGTCGTACCGCAGCGAGAGCAGGCTCTTGAAAATCCGCTCCCATCCCGGAATCACGAAAGGGGGCACCAGCCAGGATACGATTTCCCAGAGCACCGCGAACACGACCAGGACGATGACCAGCTCGCGCGGAAACCGGAACGGCATGCGTGCATCGAGCGCGCCCACCGCCTCGCTGGTCACGATCGTGTTCTTGTCCATGGCATTTCGTCCTGCAACTCGGTCCCGTTGCGTGGAAGGCGATTGCACGCATCAAGGCACCGCCATGGGGCGGGCACCCGCCTGGGCAACCGGCAGGTCTTGGCGCGCGGGGAAAGGTGCGTCACTGAGGCATGTGCCTGCCGTCTCGCAAGCACATGCGCGTGCTCATTGCGGCTGGTAGATCGCGTCCTCGCTCGGAAGCCTGGGGAGATATCCCGTGTCCACCGCAACTTTGAGCATGCCCCAAATCACGTCGCGCTCCGCACCACCGGCCGGCAGAACATCGAACACGAGGCGTCCAGACTGTACTCCCGCCTTGAAGACGCCGCCGGGCAACTTGAGCGAATTCGACACGATCGCGTCGGCATCGTCGAGATTGTCTTTCATGTATTTCTGAGCGTCCTGGAACATGGCGATCAGGCGCGGCAAAAGCCGAGCATTGCCCTTGAGGAAGTCATCCCGCGCCGCGACGACGAGATCCCAGCCGCGCACATTGGCGATCGCCTTCCAGGCGGTGTCGCCCGACATGATCACACGAAATGCCGGATTTTCGCGCAGCGCAAGCGTCGTCGTGGGCTCCCACAGCATGGCGGCATCCACGCGCTTGGCTTCGAGCTGGGCGCGCGCGAGCGGCGGTGCCGCCGAAACGACCGTCACATCGCTACCGAAAGTGAGGCCGAGCTTGCGGCCATAGATCGCGGTGACCTGGTATTCGGACGATCCCACAGCGGCGGCGAGCGATTTGCCCTTCAAGTCAGCGAGGGATTTTATCGCGGGGTCGGCTGTGATGACGGAAAGAACGTCGAGCGGCGCCCAGGTGGCGATCATCTTGATCGGCACTCCTTCCAGTATCATCTTCTGGAACACGTGCGGGCCGCCGACGATCAGGTCAGCCTCGCCGCTGGCGGCCAAGGCGTAGTAGACGGGAATGGCGCTCTGCGACACCGTTTCGATTTCGAAGCCGTGCTTCTTGTCGATACCGCGCGCGGTGACCACGTCGAGCATCAGAGAGCCCATCGCGGGAAACGTCAGCCGCGCGATTTTGACCTTGTCGAGCTGCTGACCGAACGCCGCGCTGCTCGATGCGACGATCCCCAGAAAAAAGCCGAAGCAGCATGATTGGAGAATGTATTTCGACTTCACGGCATCTCCTCCCTCTGGACGAGCAAACCGGCACTTCATAATCTTGCACGGTGAATTGGGGTTTTCAAGACGAATAATTCGATGGCGAACTATCGTCCCGAGCCCTGGACAGCTTCCCATGAACGACGCAAATACGCAGAGAATGACCAACAGAACCTACAGTGGTCGTTCGAACGCGACAAGAAGACGCGTCGCGGTCAGGGCGACGCTGCGGCCGGATTCTATCGCGACCGTGTTGGCGCAATGGTCGAGGCAGCGGCCCGGGCTCGATCTCGGGCCGCTTGGAATGTTCATCGCGCTCGCGCACGCCTATTGGTTGACGGCGCCGCGCATCGAGCAGCTCATGGCGGACCACGGCATTACACGCGGCATCTTCGATGTGCTCACGACACTGCGCCGAGCCGGTACGCCGCACACGCTCGCCCCCAGGCAAATCGCCCGCTCGCTGCTCCTCAGCGGCGCGGGCCTGACCAGCCGCCTCGATCGGCTCGAAGCGGACAAGCTCATTGTCCGGCTTCCGGATCCGCATGACGGGCGCGGCTTGAAGGTCCGCCTGACGCCGAAAGCACTGCGACTGGTCGACAGGATTCTTCCCGAGCTCATCGCGCTCGAAGCCGAGCTCGCCTCGGGACTGAGCGTCAAGCAAACGGCGCAGCTCACCCGTCTGCTCGACCTGTGGGCGGGCTCCGTGCTGCCAGCCGACAAGAGACGTTCGGCGGCGTGGCGGCTAGGTCAATGATCATAGACACCCACGCGCATGCGCTCGATGCGGAGTTTCTACAGGGCCTTTGCCGCACCCCGCGATTCGGACTTTCCGCGGATCGCGACACGGCGGGACGTTTTTGCGTGCGGCGCGGCGATGGCGCGCCGGTCTCGCTCGATGACGACCTCAGCAACATTCCGCGGCGGATCGAGAGCCTCAGGCGCCGGAATGTCGGCCTGCAGCTCATCGGGCCGCCCCCGGGCTTTGCGTCCTGGCCCGGAGGCGCCGCCAGCGTCGAATACGCACGCACGCTCAACGAGCATGGCGCGCGAGTCGTTGCCCAGGGGCAGGGCCACCTCGAACTCATGGTCACTCTGCCTCTCGGAGAGCCCGAGAGCTGCGCCTATGAGCTCGAGCGCGCGCTCGATCTCTATGGCGCCCGCTCGGCCTTGCTGCCGGCAACGGCCGGCGGGCGGCCGCTCGATACCGGCACATTTGATGGCATGTTCAGCCTGGCAGAGAGACGCGGAATATTGCTGTTCCTGCATCCGGTATCGGCAGAGCCGCCATCGCGCTTTCCGGTCTACGCATTGCAACTCGTCGTGCAATGGCCGGCAGAGACTTCATTCGCCGTTGCACGTATGATCTTCGGCGGTTTCTTCGAGCGCTTTCCGCGACTGAAGATCCTGCTCGCCCATGGCGGCGGCGCAGTTCTGTTCCTGAAGGGACGGCTCAATTCGGCCTACGAGGCCCGGGGCGCCGAGGGCGATCCGTATTTCACGAGCAAGATCGGCAAGCCGCCCGGCGACTATTTCAGCCAGCTCTATTTCGACACCTGCTCGCAATCGCCCGAGTCGGTCGAGTTCACGATCAGGATCGCGGGCCCCGATCGGATCATGTTCGGAACTGACTATCCGTTCGAGATTGGCGATCCCGAGGGCAGGCGGGCGCT
The DNA here is from genome assembly GCA_963831225.1 of uncultured Alphaproteobacteria bacterium. Lineage (GTDB taxonomy): Bacteria > Pseudomonadota > Alphaproteobacteria > Rhizobiales > Xanthobacteraceae > VAZQ01. The sequence continues at coordinate 29,195 of CAWHPT010000078.1, read as the reverse complement.
TCCGGCCCTTGAAAGCCTGCCGCAGGGCATCAGGCGAAAGATATTTCATGACAACGCCGCAACGGCCCTGGACGGAGTGCACCCCACGTCGCTAGCGCCGCGTGACGAGGAATGATGGCGAGGGCGGCCGCCCGTGCCGGTCGGACCGGCGGTGGCCGTCAATGGCGCGGCAGCAGGCGATGCAGGCCGGAGAGCGCTGCGCTGTCGGACATTCCATGGCAGAAATTGACAACCATCGGCTCGATCAATTCGGCAAATCGCCGCGCATCCGCATTGAGCGCATGCAGCCGCTCGACCGCCGCATCCGCTTTGACCGCGAGCGCAGCCTTGTCGATGCCGATGACGCGTCCGCCGGACACGACCATACGTCCGCCGGTCAGGACCTTGTCGACGCCGCATCCGTCCTCGGCGTGCACGATCTGATTGACGGCATTGTTGAACGGCATGAAGTTCACATGATCGAGGTCGAGCAGCACCAGATCGGCCTTGTAGCCCTTCGCGATCTTTCCGATCAGGTCCTGGAAGCCCAGCACCCGCGCGCTGCCTTCGGTCGCCAGACGAAAAGCTTCATGGGTCGACAGCCATTCCTGGGGCGGTAGGCCACCCGCGCGCGACACGAAGCTCGCAGCCCGCATCGCCTCGAACATGTTCTGATTGTCCGAGCAATGACATCCGTCGGTACCGATGCCGACGGTGACACCGTGGCGCAGATAATCGCGCGCGGGGCTGATCCCCGATCCCAGCCGCAGATTGGCGCCGGGATTGTGCGCCACCTGCGCGCCGCGCTCGGCAAGCAGGCGCATGTCGTCGTCGTCGAGCCAGACGGCATGGGCCGCCGAGAACCAGGGCCCGACAATGCCCACCGAATCCATGGTCCTGGTCATCGACATGCCGAAGATCGGGAAGCTGGAGGCGGCCTGGTACTTTGCTTCCCCCACATGGGTTTGCATGACGAGACCATGCTCACGCGCCACGTCCCGGCACCCGGTCATGAACTCCTTGGTGCAGTGATGAGGGATGGTGGGTGCGATGCCGAGCCGCAGCCGATCATTGGGATGGGGCCATTGCGCGGCAAGCCGCCGCAGCGCCTCGACGATGTCCTCGGCCCGGCCCATACGCATGGCGCCGGCCTTGCCGCCGTCGACCTTTGCCAGTGCATCGATGAACCCCGGCAGCGATTGATAGAAGGTGAGGTCCGCGACCATGGGAGCGATCACCGCGCGCAGGCCGACCGCATTATAGGCGCTCGCGACCGCCTCCATGCCGTCGATGGAGGGTGCCGGAAACTCGAAGAACAGGTCGTAGCAGGCCGTGGTGCCCTTCTCCACTTGATCGATGGCCGTGATCAGCGCGGACAAATACTTGTCCTCTGCGCCGCGATGGCCGCCCAGCCATGGATTGGCCGTCTGCAGGATCTCGAGGTTCCAGCGATCGCCGATTCCCTTCGACAATCCGCCGTGGCTGTGGGTGTGGGAATTGATCAGGCCGGGGATGATCAGGCGTCGCGCCGCATCGAGCCTTTCGGCGTTGTTGTCGTGCATGGAGCCTGGCGCCACGAGGTCGACGATCGTATCGCCCTCGATGACGATATCGCGCTCTTCGCCTCGTGGAGAGGTTGCCGATAGAATGCGGCCTCCGGTCACGACCAACGTCATGTGAATCCCTGAACCCGTTCGAGGATCTCGGAGGACGACGGAGCCAGCGCCTTGGCGTCTCGCCCGCTACAGCGGCTTGACTGCAACCTTGCGGAATTTGATCACACCCGCGCCGTATTGCAGCGTGAACGGCCCCGCTTCGAACAGGCCGTTCTTGTAGTCCACGGTCTTCTGCCCGTTGAGCACCACGACGAGATGCCTTTCCTTGGCGGTGATCTCGAAGGTGTTCCACTTGCCGCCGGCCTTGGGCATCGGGTTCACCTCGGCGAAATAGACGATCGCGCCGGTGCCGTATGACGGGTCCTTGCGCTGGTCGAAGATGTTCACCTCGTAGCAGGTCTTGGCGCCGATGTTCTTGGGATCGCTGCAGCGGACGAAGATGCCGCTGTTGGCGTCGTCGCTGGCCCAGAACTCGGCGTGGATCATGAAGTCCTTGTACGAGCTCTTGGTGACCAGGTGAGCACTGCCCTTGCTCGTTATCTTGTCGGCGACGACCGCGCCATCCTCGAGCCGCCAGTTGGCCTCGCCGACGCGGTCCCAATCGCCCATGTTGGTGCCGTCGAGCAGCGTGATCCAGCCCGGGCCGGTCTGGCCGGCGGCCTGGGGCGCCAAGTGGATGGCGGCGAAGGCTACGACGACAAGCCCCGCGACGATGGCGAATGCGCGTGTCCGTTGCATGGTGATCTCCTCCCTGTACGCAGACGGTGGCGTTCCTTGTACGCGTAAGATGAGCCGTTGCCGGGCCTCTGACGGTTCTTGCCGAGATTCCCCAGATGCCTCCCAACTGGTGTGCATGGTAGAAGTTTTCCGGCTTACCTGGAAGCCATACGCGAGGCTGTGGAGGAAATTCCACGAGTTGGAGGGGGGTGAAGCTCGTCGAAACTGATTGTCTCAAATCGGCGGCCGCACTAAGCCTTCTGGCAGTAGGAGCGAATGGTGGAAGCGGCAAGGATCCGACGGCCCGAAGGTTCGGCAATCATGCGATATGATCGAGATAGGCGTCATCTGCTTTACTCTTTGACCCTTGCTACCCTTTCGGGCATTTGGCGCGTGTCGCCGGCAGCCGCCCAGTCAGGCGCTGGGGTGCCGCCGCTCGCGCAGCCGGCCGAACCGACAAAGGCCGCCTTCCTGGCGCGGGCGCGCGCGTTGCGAGACGAAGCCGTCCGCGAGGGCGACCAGGCCTATGGGGCGGTGGTTGTGCGCGAAGGTGTAATCGTCGGAGAGGGCAGAAACTACGTCATTCTGCAGACAGATCCCACCGCACACTCCGAATTGTTGGCGGTGCGCGACGCGGCGCGCCGGCTAGGCACCCGCGACCTCTCGCAATGCGAGGTCTATTCCACCGCGACCCCGTGCGCTATGTGCCAGGGCGCCCTCTACTGGGCGCGTGTGCGTCGGGTGTTCACCGAAAACACGTTGGAGCAGGGTTTCGTTCCGAGACTCGGATGTTGAGCCCGGTGCCGCTCACCGACACGCCATCCCTGCGACGTGCAATGCGGGCGCGCGGCCGAACGCGCGAGCTGAAACCCTGGCTGCGGACGACCCGCACGCCGGCGCGCATCGCGGCGCTCCGGCAGGCTTTCGCAGTCGGCGTCGCGTGAGATATCCGCGCCAAGCTGAGACCCGAAAGGGACAACGAAAGAGTACCGTGATGAGCAGCGACAACGATGAATTCTCTTCCCTGATCCACAATGTGCAACAAGCGCGGCAAAACAAAGAGAAGCAAAGTGATCTCTTGGAAGAGCAAGCGAAGCAAGTATTCCAACCGATCAAGGAATATTTGATGCGGATGAACCAAGCGGTGCATACAGTAGGTGCAACGGTCGAGATCGATCCTAGATGGGAGCTCCTCGGCGAGCAGAAGCTACGCCGGACGGCAAGGGTGGCATCAACCAAACTGTCTCGCCCGCTCCCCCTTGATTTCACCATTCAAGGGCCGCTGATATTGCTCGGCAACAACGCCTACGAATACCCGCACCAGATCGATGCGCTCAAGCACGAGATTCGCCGCCAGGTAGAGCAGTTCCTTATGCCAGGATGAGGAGCGCGTGGCGGGTCCCTCGCCATTGCCGGCGTCCGAAAATCTGCACAGGTGCAGACATCCGGCTCGTGGTTGGATCGCATGATTACCGCCTGCGCGGCCTCCTTGTTGCTCCAGCGGCGGCGGTTACCCGTCTTCATTATTCCCGGACGCGCCGAATGAGCGCTTGGATCTGCTCATGCAGATCGGTGACTATGGGTAGTCCGCCGACCGAATCCGCTTGCTGCAACAGAGCTTTCCGCACATCCTCCGGGAGATTCGACCATTGAAGCACGACCGCCGCGCCGAGGTACTGAAGGGCGGCTTTGTCGCCCTCATGCAAGATGATCGTTTGGGCCTTCATGTCGGGCATTTGCCGCTCCTGCTTTCGGGTAAACATACCGGAGCCGGGTGGCGAGCGCGACCGGCCCAGCCACGCCAAGATTCAAGCTGGAGCACTATCCAAAAGGGGGACGAACAGGTACGGCCTGAGCAAGTTTCGCTCGGGTTGACCAGCAGATGCGCCGGGGATGCAGCGTCAGCTTTCGCCAGTTGCAGGCAAGCCGTCGCAGACGCCCTGGGCCATGAACGGTCATCGATCAGCGTTACTCACTCTCCATGACGTTGCGAGCACTCAGGGACGTTGCGAACATTCAGGTCAATTTCAATGCGCGTCAGCGCTTGGTGATGACGACTTCGAGGTATTCGCTGGGCACCGCCATCGTGCCATCGCCCGCGCGGTTGAATTCGCCGGCCAGTGCGAGAAGATCGCGGGTCAGCGCCGCCTGCGCGTTCGGCATCGAGCGCCGCGAACGCCTTGAGCATCGGCCCGTAGAACGTCTTGAACACGTCGAGCCAATGCTGCGGCGAGCGATAGCGGAACACGAACATGCGCGGCTCGGCATCGATCTTGGACGCCTGCGCGCCGAACATTTCGTCGAGGCGCGCGCGCGTGCCCCACAGCGCGGGCGATTTCACGCCGGCCGGCGGCGGCAGGTGCTTGCCGAGCGTCTTGAACAGCTGGCCGATGAAGCCTTCCGGCGTCCAGTTGGCGAGGCCGATCTTGCCGCCCGGCTTGCAGACGCGCAGCGAGTTCGGCCGCGGCCTTGTCCTGGTCGGGCGTGAACATCACGCCGAAGGTCGAGACCACCACGTCGAAGCTCGCGTCCGGGAACGGCAGCGCCTCGGCGTCGGCCTCGCGGAAATCGACGCTCGAGCCGCTCGGCCGCGGCGCGCTCGCGGCCGCGTTCGAGCAGCGCCGGCACGTAGTCGGTCGAGGTCACGTCGCACCAGCGGCGCGCCGCCGCGAGCGTGACGTTGCCGTTGCCGGCCGCGACATCGAGCACCTTGCTGCCGGGGCGCAGATCGAGCGCCTCGCACAGCTCCTCGCCGACGATCTGCAGCGTCGTGCCGACGACGGCATAGTCGCCGGAGGACCAGGCGCCCTGCTGGCGCGCCTTGACGGCGGCGAGATCGGGCTGAGCCGGAGCGGTGGTTTGCAGCGTGGCTGTCGCGGACATGATCATCTCCTCGGATCGGTGAGCGGTTGAAGGTAAGGCCGTGGGAGCGTCGAGCATCAGCGGGTCTGCATGCCATCCTCCCCGGGACGCGTCGAGTGGTCGCGGTTGATGCCGGGAGGATGCGGCAAGCCCCGCCGTTTGGCTTTGAGGGCGCCTTGATTTTACCTTGAGGTATCCTTGATTATCGGCGGGCGCCGGCCGTCGCAGAACGGCTTTCAGGGCGAACCTTGCCGTTTCAGTTCGAAGATTTCGTGCTCGATCCGGACCGCCGCGAGCTGCGGCGGGCGGACGCGCTCATCGCGGTCGAGCCGCAGGTGTTCGATCTCATCAATTATCTGGTGCGCGACCGCGAGCGGGTGGTCACCAAGGACGACCTGCTCGACGCGATCTGGAACGGCCGCGTCGTGTCGGAATCGACCCTGACCAGCCGCATCAACGCGGCCCGGCGCGCGCTGGACGACAGCGGCGAGGAGCAGCGGCTGATCCGCACCGTCGCGCGCAAGGGTTTCCGCTTCGTCGGCGCCGTGCGGAACGAGCAGGACGCCGCTGCAACGGAACCCGCGCCGGTGCCGATGGGCGCCCATCGGCCGCGGCATCGTCCGATGACGGCCGCGAGGCGGCACGCCCGGACCTGCCGCTGCCCGACCGGCCCGCCATCGCCGTGCTCCCCTTCACCAACATGAGCGGCGATCCGGAGCAGGAGTATTTCTCCGACGGCATCAGCGAGGACATCATCACCGCGCTGTCGAAGCTGCGCTGGTTCTTCGTCATCGCCCGCAACTCCTCGTTCATCTACAAGGGCAAGGCCGTCCATATGAAGCAGGTCGCCGAGGAGCTCGGCGTCCGCTACGTGGTCGAAGGCAGCGTGCGCAAGGGCGGCGATCGCGTGCGCATCACGGCGCAGCTCAACGACGTCGCCACCGGCAGCCACATCTGGGCCGAGCGCTACGACCGCGACCTGGCCGATGTGTTCGCGGTGCAGGACGAGATCACCGAGACCATCGTCTCCGCATCGAGCCGCAGCTCTACGCCGCGGAGAATTTTCGCGCCCAGCGCAAGCCGCCGGACAATATGGACGCATGGGACCTGGTGATGCGGGCGCTGTCGCATTACTGGCGCGTGACGCGCAGGACAATGTGGTCGCGCAGGCGCTGCTGGAGAAGGCGATCGCCATCGATCCGAACTACGGCCAGGCGCTCGGCGTGCTCGCCACCAGCTACATGTTCAGCGCCCACATGGGCTGGGCGGACATGGCAACAGCGGCGCCGATCGCCGAACGCGCGGCGCTAGCCGCGATCCGGGCCGACAGCGAGGACCCCTGGGCGCATCACGCGCTGGGGCACGTTTATCTGTTCGCGCGCGCGTTTCGACGACTCGCTGGCCGAGTTCGAGCTGGCGCTGCGGCTCAATCCGAACTTCTCGCTGGCCCAGGGTTATTACGGCCTGTCGCTGTCCTATTGCGGCCGCTGGGAGGAGGCCGACGAGGCCGCCCGCCGCGCGCTGCGGCTGAGCCCGCGCGATCCGTTTTCGGCGGTCTACTACGGCATCGCTGCCTACGCCCAGTTCCTCGGACGCAACTACGACGAGGCGATGCGGCTGTCGCGCGAGGCGATCCGCCAGCGCAGCGATTTCGTCGGCGCCCACCGGGTGCTGACCGCCGCCGCCGGCATGGCCGGCCAGCCCGAGATCGCCAGCGCCGCGCTGCAGGAGCTGCGCCGCGCGCAGCCCAATATCTCGCTCGCCTGGATCGCCAACCACATGCCGATCAAGCAGGACGCCGACCGCGAGCACTATTTGGAAGCCTTCCGCCGCGCCGGCTTGGACTAATTGGCGCTGGCCTAAGATGCTGATCAGGCCCAAGGTCCAAGATAGGTCAATCGCGTCGAAGCGGTCGTGTCCGTGACGTGTCTTACTCCGCCGTCTGGCGCAATCCCAGCTGCTGCAGCGAGCGGTCGATCCACAGCCTGGTGAGCTTCTCCTGCACGCCGTTCTGGCGAGAGCCGGGCGCGCAGATTGTCGAAGTCGACGCGGTCGAGGTCCTGGTCCTGATTGAAGCAGGAGAACACCACGCTCTCGACGCCGGTCGCGGGGTCGCGGTGGACCTGCAGGCACTGCGCGCAGATCTCCTTCATCATGCATTGCATCGGCGAGTTGATGGAGGCGATGGCCGTGTGCCCGGGCTTGAGATGCGGCGCGAGCATGCCGTGCGCGCGCCCGCGCGACCGCCGCCATCATGCCGTCGGAGCCGATCGCGATCACGCGATCGACCTCGCCGAGCGGGATCGGCGGCTCGCCGAGCGCGCCCGAGCCATAGGCATCGATCGCCGCCACGATGTTGCCGACGAAAGCCCGGTCCTGCGCACGCTCGGCGCGAAAGCCGGGCGCCTCGTCGCAGCACCAGACGACGACGTCGGCCGCGCGCTCGATCTCCTCGACCTTGTAGCGGTCGACGACGCTCTTGTAGCCGGCGAAATAGACCACGCGGCTGCCGCTCGCGCGCGCAGCGCCTGGCCGATCGAGAACAGCACCGCGTTGCCGAGCCCGCCGCCGACCAGCAGCACGGTTTCGCCGGCCGGCGTTTCGGTCGGCGTGTCCGGTCGGACCCATGAGCACGACCGGCTCGCCCGGCTTCAGCAGGGCGCAAAGATCGGACGAGCCGCCCATTTCGAGCACGATCGTCGACAGCAGTCCGCGTTCGCGGTCGACCGCACGCGCCGGTCAGCGCCAGGCCCTCCATCGCGAGGCGGGTGCCGTCGGCGCTGCGCGCGAGCGTCTCGTAGTTCTGCAGCCGGTAGAACTGCCCGGGCTGGAAGGCGCGCGCGGCCATCGGCGCGTGCACCACGACCTCGACGATGGTCGGGCGTGAGCCGGTTGACCGCGTGCACGGTCGGCCGCAGCTCGTCGTTCAGACGCGCTGATCAACGCCTGCGGCGAGACCGCGGACGGCGCATGCCGCGCCAGCATGCGGCTGACCACCGGATAGCCCTGCTTGGCGCTCGCCATCGCCTTGACGACGTTGCCGGCGAAGGAGGGGTGCAGGTCGCCGAAGAAGCTGATGGCGCGCCCGTCGGGCTGCACGTTCATCAGGACATGTGCGCGCCGGCGGCTTGGTGACGCGCTCGGGCGTGACTTGCCGGCCTTCCTCGTCGAAGGCCTGGAAATACTTGCCGTCGAGCGTGACATGCTGCGGCTCCTCGCGCGCCAGCACGGTGTTGGGCTGCGTGCCGGCCGCGACCAGGATCGTGCGCGCCGGCAGGACGACGTCGAGCGGCGGCGCGCCGGGATCAATATCGGCGTTCTGCGCCGGAAGCGACTCGCAGCGCCCGCGCGCAGCCGAACCGATCGAGCAGCACCTCTTCCGGCGTCAGCCTTTCGGCGAAGCCGATCCCCTCCTCCAGCGCCTTCGCCACCTCCTCGTGATTGAGCGTATAGCTCGGCGAATCGATCAGCCGGCGCCGATAGAGAATGGTGGCGCCGCCCCATCGACGGATGAGCTCCGCCAAGCTGCGGCTGGCGGCCCTCGCGCAGCGGCCCGGTCGCGCTCGGCGCGGATCGCGCGCGCATGATCGAGAAACTCGGCGGCGGTCTCCGCTTCCTGCTCGGTCCAGCCGGCGCGCACGGCGGCCTCGCCACGCTCGGCCGCGAGCGTCTCGTAGCGGGCCAGAAACTTCTCCACCTGCACCGGATAATAGGCGAGCGCCTCGGTCGCGGTGTCGATGGCGGTGAGCCCGCCGCCGATGACGACGACCGGCAGCCGGACCTGCAGATTGGCGAGGCTGTCGGTCTTGGCGGCGCCGGTGAGCTGCAGCGCCATCAGGAAATCGGAGGCCTGGCGCACCCCCGCTGCGAGGCCGTTCTTCATCGGCACGATGGTCGGCCGGCCGGCGCCGGCGCACAGCGCGATGTGATCGAAGCCGAGCGCAAAGGCGCTGTCGACGGTGAGCGTTCCGCCGAAGCGCACGCCGCCGAACATCGCGAATTCGCTGCGCCGCTCCAGCAGCAGGCGGATGAGCTTGAGGAAATTCTTGTCCCAGCGCACCGTGATGCCGTATTCGGCGACCCCGCCGAATCCCGCCATGACGCGGGCGTCGAGCGGCTCGTGCAACTCGGAAGCCGTCGCGGATCGGGCGAAACGCAACGCGCGCGCCGCCGGCGTCGCACGCCTGAAATGTCGCGCGGCAGCGGCTCGATCTTGAGCCCATCCACCGCCACCACCGTATGGCCGTCGTTCACGAGATGATGCGCCAGCGTGAAGCCGGCAGGACCGAGCCCGACCACCAGCACCTTGCGGCCGGATGGCGGTCTTCGGCAGCGGCCGGCGCAGATCGAGCGGATTCCATCGCGTCAGCAGCGAGTAGATCTCGAAGCCCCAGGGCAGCGCCAGCACCTCCTTGAGCACGCGGGTCTCGACCTGGGGAATGTCGACCGGTTCCTGCTTCTGATAGATGCAGGCTTTCATGCAATCGTTGCAGATGCGATGGCCGGTGGCCGCGCACATCGGGTTGTCGACGACGACGATCGCCAGCGCGCCGACGCGTGTGGCCGCCGGCTGCGACCAGGTTCATCTCGGAGATTTTCTGGTCGAGCGGACAGCCCGCGAGCACGACGCCGAACGCGCTGTTCTTGAACTCTCCGGTCTTCTCCTTGAGCCCCTTCGAGCAGGAGTCCTTGCCCTGGTTGTGGCACCAGATGCAGTAATTGGCCTGGTCGAGCGCGCCGGTGAGATCGGTGCCGGGATCGGTCAGCGCGAAGCCGTCGCGCGCGCGCCGATGCGCCGGCGGCAGCGCTGAGCATCGTGACGCCTTCGACGATCTCGGTTTCGACCGGAACCAGATGATGCGGATCGATCTTGCCCGGCAGCTTGAACAGCACGCCGCCCTGCGTGCAGGCGCCGGCCTTCGAGCGTGTGCGTTGCCCAGGCGGCGTAGCGGGCGGCGATGTCGAGCGCGGCGGCGTTGTCGGCCTCGGCCTTCATCCAGGCGTCGACCCGCTCGGCAAAACGCAACTCCGTGAGCTCGCCGCCGAGCAGCCGCTCGAGCTCCCGGCGCAATGCATGCGCGTCGAAACGCGCGGCCTGATCCGGACCGTATTTCTTGGCGGCGCGGCGCTGCACGAACAGCCGCTTCACGCAGTAGAGCGGCGCCAGCGCCTGCATGGCGCAATTGCAGCGCGCGCACCTCGCGGACAATTCCGAACAGCTCGGCGATGAAGTCTTCGAGCTCGGGCGCGAGCGCGATGATGAGATCCGATTCCGGCTTGCCCGCGAACTGTTCCGGCGCGGCGCGCGCGGCCATCAGCCGGTCATGCAGATCCGGATTGCGGGTCTCGAGCACGTCGACGAAGCAGCGGTCGAGCCGCAGCAAGCCGTCGCGGCAGTAGAGGTCCTCGAACCGCAGGCCGAAACCGAGGAAAAGCGCTTCAGTCATCAATCCGAGATATCCTGGTCAACCGGGTAATCAGCCGCGGCCCGCGTCCTGCCAGACCCGCGATCGGGAATTTGCTGCACAATCCGGCGCCGCTGCGCATCTTCGCATGCATTTAGATACGAAACCGCTCGATGACTGCGGACGGGATCGGGATGCCCTTCATCTTGGTCGGGTCGGCGGGATCCTGGGCGGCCCAGACCCTGGTCTCGGAGCCCTCGACCGCCAGTTCCCCACCGATCGAGATGCGATGGTGCACCTCGAAGCTCGAACGCCGGAACTCGCTTACCTCGGAGGCGATGGCGGCGAGATCGTTGAACTTGGCGGGCTTGAGGAATCGCGCACGGGCATCGACCAGCGGAATGCCGACGATTCCGAAGCTCCTGGCCAAGTCCCGTGGCTGCACGCCCAGCGCTTTCTCGAACATCAGCCATGCGCTCCAATCGAAATACTCGAAGAAACGGCTGTTGAAGGCGATGCCCGCAGGATCGCAATGACCCCATTTCACGATGAATTGCCTGTGAAAGACGAAATTGGCCATCCCGGTTCCGGTGAGGTTTCAGCGGGCCGCAGAGAAGCGCGTCTCCGCATGCGATGTCAATTATGCGGTGAGCATCGTGGGGCGTCTCAGCCTCGTTTGTCCTTGCCTTGCTCGACTTTGTCTTTTTGCTCGATCCGGCGCTCCACATCGGCGCTCAGCCGCTGGTAGACTCCCAGTCCGAGCACGATGAGAATGGCGACCACCAGCAGCGCGGCCGGGTAGAGCATTTTCTCCACATCTTGTTTGCTCACCTGAAACACGATTACGACACCCTCGATGAACACGGCAATTGCGATTGTCGAGATGAATTTCGTGAGGCTGCGTCGCGCCTCCGACGCCAGGCGCATCTCGCGGTTGCGGATGATCTCTTCTTCGACGAAGTACTTGGCCACGTCGAAGACCGCGACGGCGATGACGACATATCCGATCGCCCGGAGAACCGCGTCAGCGCCCTCGTGCCATGGCTTGCTCAGCGACGCGATCAGGTCGATCAGGCCGTACGACACGAGCGCCAGTGCCAACAGCATCAGAACCGTGCTGGCGATGCCAAAGGCTGTACGCGATAAGATATCCATCACCGCTTCTCCCGCTCGAAGACCGACCCCCGCGACCATCAGCGCGCGGCTTGTGCTCGAGCGCTCGCAATCAGAATATCGACGGTAAGGAATGAGCATGACTTCCCGAACCTCTGAAGACGCCTGGCCGGAGCTGAGCTGGTCGGATTGGCACGAGACCGGCGACACCTTGCATCGATGGACCCAGGTCGTCGGCAAGGTGCGCATGGCCCTGGCTCCGATGGAGAACCATTGGTGGCAGGTCGCACTCTATCTGACGTCGCGAGGGCTGACGACGTCGCCGATTCCCTATGGCACGCTGACGTTCGACGTCACTTTCGACTTCATCGATCACGCCTTGCTGATCGAGACGAGCAGCGGCGCGCGTGAACGTGTCGCACTGCGGCCGATGTCGGTCGCCGCCTTTTATTCCGAGTTCATGACCGGTTTGCATCGCCTGGGAATCGACGTGCGCGTCTGGACGATGCCGAACGAGATTGCGGACGCCGTTGCATTTCAAGAAGATCATGACCATGCGGCCTATGATGCAGCCTATGCGCAGCGATTCTGGCGCGTCTTGCTGCAAGCCCACCGCGTGCTCAGCGACTTCCGCTCGCAATTCGTCGGCAAAGTGAGCCCGGTCCATTTCTTCTGGGGCAGCTTCGACCTCGCGGTCACGCGCTTTTCCGGCCGGATTGCGCCGCCGCATCCGGGAGTCGCGCCCAATACGGCAAACTGGGTGATGCGCGAAGCCTATTCGCACGAAGTGAGCAGTTGCGGCTTCTGGCCCGGAAACGGCGGCTATGGCCGTGCAACTTTCTATTCCTACGCCTATCCCGAACCGCCGAGCTTGCGCGAAACGCTGCTGCGCACGCCCGGAGCATTCTACGATCAGCAGCTCAAAGAGTTCGTGCTGCCTTACGACGCCATCAGGCAGGCGGCAGATGCCGACGGGACGCTGATGGGATTTCTGCAGGAGACCTACGCGGTTGCCGCCGACGGTGCGCGCTGGGATAGAGCGGCTCTGGAACGTGCCCCCTCAAGCGATCAGGCAACCACCCGCTCCTGATGCATCCCGGAAATGGCGGTGTCGGGAAACGCTTCCTTGAGCCGCGGATAGACTTCGCGCGCGAAGGTCCTGATGCCGTGCACGGTCTCGTCGTGCTCGAGGAAGCCGGCCTGGCCCATGATCAGGAGATGCCCGAAGCCGCCGACATGGTCGTACATCTTCTTGATCTGCGCAAACACCTGGTCGGGCGTTCCGGCGAACATGATGCCGGCCTCGACCGCCTTGTCCACGGTGGCGTTCGCCTTGTTCGCGGCGTGCTGGTCGATGGCAGCCCCGCGCAGGATCTGCGCGTGCACGGAAGTCGGCACGTAGCCCGGCGGATAGCAGAAGTGCAGCGGCACCTTGTTGGCAGTGATGTACCAAAGCAGCTTCTCGGCGCCGGATCGCGCCGCAGCTTCGCTCTCGGCGGCATAGAGCAGCGCGGCATAAGCCAGCCGGTTGATGGGGACGTCCTGGCCGCGGCCGGCGTCGCGCCAGCCCTTGCGATAGGACTCGAATATGGCCGGCGTGCCGCGGTATCCGGTCAGGAAGGTCGCCTGCACATAGCCGCGGGCGCCGACCCTTCCGGCGCCGCCCGGCGTCGTGGTCGATACCCAGACCGGAGGATGCGGCCGCTGATAAGGCCGCGGCCAGATATTGATGGTGCGATGGTGGAAAAAACGCCCCTCGTGGCTCACCGGCCCATCGTGACTGGTCCAGGCCCGCACGATCAGGTCCATGGCTTCCCATTGCCGCTCGTTCATGCGAACCGGATTACTGTTGGCCGGTAGCACCTCGTAGGGCACGCCGCGCACGAAGCCGCATTCGAGCCGGCCCCGCGAGAGCACGTCGACCATCGCCATCTCCTCGGCGACGCGCACGGGCTGCCGGCGGTTGGCCACCGGATTGCCCAGGATCAGCAGCCGCGCCTTGGTCGTCAGCCGCGCCAGCGCGGCGAGCACCAGCGGCGCCGCCGGATCGACGCATGTCGCGGTCTGGTGATGCTCGTTGAGCATGATCTCGACGCCCTCGTCCTCGGCGATCAGCCATTCGTCGATATAGCGGTCGTAGAGCGCCGCGCCCTTCTCGGGATCGTAGATGCGGCTCGGCAGCGACACTCGGATCGATTCGTATTCGTCCGCCGGCGGCAGATAAGGGTAGGCATTCTCGCTGAAGTGCCACGCTTTCATGAACCTTGCTCTCCGGACGCTCGTCGGTGTCAGCCGTTGAGAAATTGCAGCGTCTCGGCCGCCGTCGCCTGCGGCTGCTCCAGATGCGGAAGGTGCCCCGCCTGCGCAATGGTCTCGACCCGCGCGCGCGGCAGCAGTGCCCGGTAGCGCTCGAGGTATTCGGCCGAGACGATGCCGTCGCTCTCGCCGCGCAGGAGCAAGGCCGGCATGTCGACCCGATGCAGCCGATGCTTGAGCTTGGGATTGTGCATGTAGGGCTCCCAGGTCAACAGCGCCAAGGTCTCGCTGTTGCGGGCGACGACGAGGAGCTCGTCGTCGGACAATGACGCAGGGTCGGTCGGATTTTTGGCCGGATCGTGGAAGCGCAGCCGATCGAGCTGCTCGCGCGGCATGGCGAATACATCGGGAATGTCGAGCTTGTCGGCCCTGCCGGTCTTGATGCCGACCGGACCGATGAGCACGAGCCGGTTGATCCGCTCCGGCACCTTGGTCGCGATCTCGGCGGCGATCCACCCGCCGATCGAAAAGCCGATGATGTCGACGCGGGCCAGATCCAGCCGGTCCATCAATTCCAGATAGACATGGGCGATGTCGTCGACGCTGTCGAGCCAATCCGGCAGGGAGGATTTTCCGAAGCCGGGATGCGACGGCGCGATCACCCGCCGGTGCTCCGCGAGCAGATCGAGAAACGGCAGGTCCGAGCGGATGCCGGCGCCCCCGTGCAGATGCAGTGTCGGCGCTCCTTGCCCGCGGTCCAACAGCTCCACCTCGATGCCTGCGATGGAGATCATGCGATCACCGAAGCGGTCCGCAACCTGCCGATCTCATTTTCATCATAACCGAGCTCGGCCAGCACGACGTCGGTATGCTCCCCGAGCGTCGGCGCCGGCAAGGCGCACTCCTCGCGCGTGCCATCGATCAATACCGGGCGGTGAATGGCCGTGATCTCGCCTTGCGTGGGATGGTTCTGCCGGTAGAAAGTGCCGAGGTGGCGTACCTGCGGATCCTCGAGAACGTCGGCGAGACTTTGCACGGGTGCGAACGGCACGTCGTTCGCCTCGAGCACGGTCATCCAATGCAGCCGCGGCTTTTGCGCCACGATCTCGCCGAAGATGCGGGTCAGCTCACCATAGTTCTTGATCCGCAGGTCACGGGTGGTGAAGCGGTCGTCGCGCACCAGGTCAGGGCGCTGGAACGCCACGGCGACAGCTTCGAAGAACTTGGGCTGCGAGGACAAATGGACGGCGAGGAGCTTGCCGTCGCCGCAGCGGAACGCAAAGGATTGCGAGGCCGCGACCCTGGTCAACCGGTCGCTGTTGATACCCGCTCTGGTCAAGCCCGCGAACGGATCCGGGATGAAGGCAATGCCGGCTTCGAGCATGTTGACGTCGACGCGATGGCCGCGGCCGCTGCGTTCGCGCTCGTACAAGGCACCGAGGATCCCATAACAGGCGAACATGCCGGTGGCATTATCCGCAATCGTGGGCCCGCTCGACTGCGGATGCATCGGGTCGACTTGAAGACCGAGGATGCCGCTGAGCGCCACGGCGACATTGTCATAGGCCGGCCGCGCGCTGTACGGGCCGGATTCCCCGAAGCCGGTGATCGAGCAATGGATCAGCTTGGCATTCGCAGCCTCGAGGACTTCTTCCGTCAATCCGAGCTTCTGCATGATGCCCGGCCGGTAATTCTCCAGCAGGATGTCGGCGCGCGCGATCAGCCCCAGCAAAACCGATCGGCCCGCGTCGGTGCGCAGGTCGAGCCGGATGCTGCGCTTGCCGCGGTTGTACGCGACGAAATTCGGGCTGTAGCTCTCGCCCCGGAAATTACGGAACGGATCGCCCAGCGGCGGCTCGACCTTGATCACGTCGGCGCCGAGGTCGACCAGCATCAGGCCGGTGAGCGGCGCCGTGATCACCGTGCTGAGCTCGACGACGCGCACGCCCTTGAGAACGTCAGTCACTGCTTTACTCCGCAGCCTGCGTCTGCAAGCCGGGGTCCAGATGCGCATAGGGCATGAGATGAAACATGAAGACTTTCATCGCGCCGCCTCCGGAATTTCCCGCGTCATGGGCAATTGTACGTGGCCCCGCACCATTTTCAAACCGAGCCGGTGACGCCGAATTGCTCGCTGTCAGGTCAGAGTAGCCTCATCCGTGTCATACCCGGCGCAAGCGGGCATCGACTTACAGTCCCAGATAAGAGCGGGCCACCGCGCTGTCGCGTGCGAGCATCTTGGCCTCGCCTTCGCCGACGATGCGGCCGAGCGAGAGCAGATAGGCGCGGCTCGCCAGCGCCAGCGCGCGGCGGGCATTCTGCTCGACCATCAATACGCCGAGCTCCCCCTCGCCGGCGATGCGAGCGAGCACGGCGAACAGCTCCGCCGAGAGCCGCGGCGAGAGCCCGAGCGAAGGCTCGTCGAGGAGAAGCAGCCTGGGTTGCGACATCAGGGCGCGGCCGATCGCCACCATCTGCCGCTCGCCGCCGCTCATGGTGCGTACCGCCTGGCTGCGGCGCTCGGCCAGCCGGGGAAACAGATCGAAGATGCGCTCGCGCGCCGCTGCCGCGCCCTTGCGGGCGCGGCGCGTGTAGGCGCCGAGATCGAGGTTCTCGATCACCGACATCGGCTCGAACAGCCGCCGGCTCTCGGGCACGGCCGCAATTCCCAACGCGACGATGCGGTCGGGCGAAAGTCCCGTGAGCTCGCGGCCCTCGAACCGGATCGAGCCGCTCGCCGGCCGCAGCAGCCCCGCCACGGCACTGAGCAGCGTCGTCTTGCCCGCGCCGTTTGCTCCGAGGATCGCCACCACCTCGCCGGCGCGCAGCCGGATGCTGACCTCATCGAGCGCCTGGTGGCGGCCATAGGCGTGGCTCAGCCCGATGACGTCAAGCATCGTCGTCACCGAGATAGGCGCGGATGACCTCGGCGTCGCGCAGCACCTGCTCGGGCGGCCCCTCGGCGATCTTGAGGCCGGCGTTCATCACCGCCACGCGCGAGCAGAGTGCGCGTACCGCCGTCATCACGTGCTCGACCAGAATGACGGCGATGCCCTGCGCCGCCAGACTCCACACCACCGACATGCCGCCTTCCAGCTCGCCCGGGCTCAAGCCCGACAGCCATTCGTCGAGCAGCAGCACGCGCGGCCCGGTCGCGAGCGCGCGCGCAAGCTCGACCCGCTTCTGCTCGATATAAGTGAGCTGATCGAGCCGATGGCCGGCCTTGAGCAGCAGATTGAGCTCGCCGAGAATTCCAGCGGCTTCGTATTCCGCGTCCTTGTAGGGCTTCCTCTCCGCACCGTACATGACGCCGGCCATGACGCCGACGATCGCCGGCACGTTCGGCGGCATGCGCACCAGCTGGAAGGTGCGATTGATGCGCTTGCGCACACGCAGGTGATTGGGAAGCCGGGTGATGTCCTCACCCTCCATGCGGATGCTGCCGGAATCGGAGCGGATGGTGCCGGCGATCAGGTTGAGCAAGGTAGTCTTGCCGGAGCCGTTCGGCCCGATCAGCCCCAGGACTTCGCCCGGAGAAACCGCGAGCGACATGTTGCTCACCGCAACGAGGCCGCCGAACGACTTGGTCAATCCATCCGCTTCGAGCAGAGGTGCCATCAGCGACCCCCACTCGGCTGGCGGCGGACCAGCCGCGCCCAGGCATCTTCCAACGCGCCGGCGATGCCGCGCGGCAAAGTGATCGGCCGCGAAAGCCAGGCCCAGGCATCGATGACCGGTCCGGTGACGCCGCGCGGCAGCGAGATCGGCCGGCGCATGAGACCGAAGGCGTCCTCCACCAGCCCAGTGACGCCGCGCGGCAGGAAATAGACGATCACCATGAACACGAGGCCGAGCAGCACGCTGTACCAGAACGGAAACCGAACCTGCAGCAACTCCGAGACGACGATCAGCGGGACGACGCCGAGCACCGGGCCCCACAGCCGCTGCATCCCGCCGAGCAGCGCCATGATCACCACCTGAAAGGAGATCAGCGGATTGAACGCGAAGTTGGGCGTGAGATAACCGAAGCGCGGCGCCATGATCGCGCCCACGGCCGTCATGAACACCGAGGAAACGACGAACATCGCCACCTTGGCGAACGGCACATTGATGCCGGCTTGCCGTGCCACGGTCTCGTCGTCACCGATCACCAGCAGCGCCACCCCGAGGCGCGACCGCCGCAGCAGCCAGCCGACCAGGAAAACCAGCACCGCAAGCGCAAGCAGGTGCTCGTAGATCAGCGTGGTATTGAACGGCACGAAAACGTAGCGGCCCATGGTGTGGGTCTGGTTGATCTCCCACCACACCAGCAGCTCGCGCATCAGCTCGGAGAGGCCGAACCCGAAGATGACGAAGAACATCCCCGAAACCCGCAGCGTGACCAGCCCGACCAGCAGCGCCATCAACGTCCCGAGCAGCAGCGCAACGCCGAAGGTGGCGTAGATCGGCATCACCTTGACCAGCATCGCCACCGAATATGCGCCGAGACCGAAGAAGGCGGCGGTGGCGAGCGAGACATAGCGCGTGGTGCCGGAAAACAATGCCCAGGCCACCGTGAGCACCAGGTAGCACATCAGATTGACCATGAAGCCGAGACCGTAGTCCGACACGAGCCAGGGCACCGCCGCCAGCGCGGCGACCAGCATGGCGAGCGCTGATACCGCGAGTGAAACCCGCATCACGGGGTCCCGAACAGGCCGCGCGGCCGAGCAAGAAGGACGATCAGGAACAGGAAATAGGCGACCGCCAGGGTCAGTCCGGAATCGATGAAGTGGGAGCACAGCGATTCCGCCACCCCGAGCAGCACGCCGGCGACCAGGCTTCCGACCATATTGCCGACGCCGCCCATCATCACCACCACCAGTGCCTTCATCGTGAACTCGACGCCGATCGCGGGATTGAAGGTGAGGAACGTGCTCACCAGCGTGCCGGCCACCGCCACCAGGGCGCCGCCGGCGGCGAAAGCGAACGCCGACATGGCGCCGGCATCGACGCCGACGAGGCGCGCGCCGGTCGGATCGATGGCGAGCGCACGCATGGCCGCGCCGAAACGCGTGCGGGTCAGGAACAGCCAGATCGCCATTCCGCAAGCGCAGGCGACCCCGAACGCGAGCACGCGGTTGGCCGCGAAGGTGAAGCCGAGGATCTGCACCGGGCTATTGAGATAATTGTAGAAGCGGTTATCCGGCGTGAACGCGAGTTGCGCTGCGCCCTTGAGCACGAACAGCAATCCGAAGGTCGCCAGGATGGTATCGCCCTCGAGATCGTCGCGCGTGCGGGCGCGACGGACCAGCGGCAGCATCAGCACGCGATAGACCAGCCAGTTGGCGGCAAAGGTCACCGGCACCGACAGCAGCATGCCGATCACGGGGTCGATATGCGCGAGCGTGAACATCCAGAAGGCGGCGAACGCCGCCGCCATCAGGAACTCGCCATAGGCGAGATTGAAGATGCGGGCGACGCCGTATTGCAGATTGAAGCCGATCGCGATCAGGGCGTAGAGCCCGCCGGTGATCATGCCGCCGAGAACGACTTCAATCAGTGACATTCGATACGGGCTCGTCGCGGCGCAGGATATGTCATCCGCATGATAGCTCGGCCTGCGGCGCGCGACCCAAGTCTCTCGAGGATCATGCGGGAAAGCAGCGCCGCAAGCGCTTTTCCTCTCCCCTGAAAGGGCGAGGAAGAAGGGTGGGGTCAACAGTGCTCCCTAATTGAGCAATGACACGTATGGCAACGAGGCAAGTGCCCGCTTCCTCACCATGCCGGCTTGGGGAAGATGATCGGCTTGGCTCCGGGCAGATCGCTAGGTGCAATCCCGACGAACTGGCCGCTCTGCCACTGCCCCACGCCCCATTGCTTGCCGCGGATATGGGTTTTCAGGTCGACCGGCCCGACGATGGTCTGATAGGGCCCGCCGTTCTCGATCGCGTCGAGCACCTTCTTGCGGTCGAGCGTGCCGGCCTTCTCGATCGCCTGCTCCAGCAATTGCAGGCTGGCATAGGTGACCGGCGCCGCCCATCCGTCGGAGGCGCGGCCGAGCAACGCGATCTGGCGCGCGACGTAGTCTTGCGCGCCGGCCAGGGTCGGATCCCAACCGCCGAGACCCAGTACACCCTGCGCCTTGTCCTTGAAGTTGGCGCCGTAGGCGGCAAAGGCGGTGCCGACCGCGGTGTAGAACACCTTGGGATTGTAGCTTTGCGTGACCGCGGTATTGGTCAGCATGAAGGTGTCGGGCGGGTAGCTGTAGGCGACGAAGGTGTCCGCGCCCGAGCCCTTGGCGTCCTTGATCTCGTTGGTGAGGTCGGCGGCGCCCAGCGGGTAGCTCTTGCGAATGGCGATCTCGAAACCGGCGCGCTGCAGCACCGGTGCGACGCCGGAGGACGCCTCGGCGCCGAACTGGTCGGCGACGCTGAACATGACGAGCTTGTTGTTGATCTTGTTGTCGGCCTTGAGCTTGCTCAACACCTCGACCAGCGCGCCGCCGAAGTTGCGCGGCTCGTTGAGGAAGAAGAACAGCGTCGGCATCTGCTTGACGAGGTTGGCGGCGTCGTTCGAGTTGGCGGTCACCGCCAGCTGCGGATAGCCGTTGCGGGCATAGACCGGCGCGACCGCGAGATTGAAGCCGGTGCTCCAGGGCGGCAGCACGAAGTCCACCTTGTCCTGGGTCATCAGCCGCTCGCTGAGACGCACCGCCGTCTCGGCATTGCTGGTGTCGTCGTATTCGGTGACCTCGATCGGAATCCGCTTGTTGAATTCCTTCAGCATCAGGCCGCCCCTCTTGTTGACGTCGTCCACCCACAGCTTGTAGGCGGGCAGCGTCGTCACGGCGGCGCCTTGCGCGTTCACGCCGCTGAGCGAAACCGCATAACCGATCCTGATGCTCTTCGGCGGATCGGCAGCGAGCGCAGACGACGCCATGCCCACGATTGCCATGCCCGCGGATGCCAAGATGGCTGTCAAGACGGCTGCCAATTCCGGACGGCCGAGCTGCCTGTTCTTCATCGTTTCCTCCCTGGTGAGCTTTGCTGATTGCGACCAGCCGCGAGTTTCCCAACTCAGAACGGATATGGGTTCGGCTTGTCCTTGATCGTCACCCACTGCCAATGGGTGAATTCCTCCCAATTGGCGGGACCGCCGATGCGCGTGCCGTTGCCGGAGGCGCCGGTTCCGCCGAACGGAATGTGCGGCTCGTCGGCGACGGTCTGGTCGTTGATGTGCAGGAGACCGGTGCGCAGGCGATTGCCGAGCGCGAGCGCGCGGCCGACCGAGCGCGAGAACACGCCGGCCGAGAGGCCGTATTCGTTGCTGTTGGCAAGCTCGACCGCCTCGTCCTCGGTGGCGAAAGTGCTGATTGCCGCCACCGGCCCGAACACCTCCTCGTCGAACGCGCGCATGCCGGGCTTCACGCCGGACAGCACGGTCGGCCGGTAGAACGGCCCGTCGAAGGTGCCGCCGGCGCTGAGCCTGGCCCCGGCTGCCACGGTATCCTTGACGATGCCGTGGATGCGCTCGACCTGGCCGCGGCTGATCACCGGGCCCAGCGCCACCTGCCCCGAGGTCGGATCGCCGACCGGAAGATGCTTGGCTTTGGCGACGAGCTTCTCGGTCAGCGCATCCGCGATCTTCTCGTGCGCGATGACGAGGCCGGTGCTCATGCAGATCTGTCCCTGATGGAACCAGGCGCCAAAGGCAATCGCGGAGGCGACCGCATCGAGATCGGCATCCTCGAGCACGACCACCGCGTTCTTGCCGCCGAGCTCGAGCTGCACCTTCTTGAGATGCTTGCCGGCAAGCTCGCCGATGCGTCGGCCGACCGGACTCGAGCCGGTGAACGAGACCATGGCGATGTCGGGATCGATGCAGATCGCCTCGCCCGCCTCGGCACCGCCGGGCAGGACCTGCAGCACGCCCTTGGGCAGGCCGGCTTCCTCGAACAGCCGCGCGATGATGAAGCCGCCGGTGAGCGCGGTGCGCGGATCGGGCTTGAGCACGACCGCGTTGCCGGTCGCGAGCGCGGGCGCGACGGCGCGGCTCGACAGGATCAGCGGGAAGTTGAACGGCGAGATCACGCCGATGACCCCGCGCGGCACCCGCCGGGCGATCGAAAGGCGTGCGCCGTCGCTGGGCAGGACCAGGCCCTGGGGCTCCGTGCACATCGCCGCCGAGCGATGCAGGATGCTGGTCACCATCTGCACCTCGAAGGCAGCCTTGGGCTCGATGCCTCCGGTCTCGCGCATGATCCAGTAGACCAGCTCGGCCTGGTTCTCCTCCATCAGCGCGGCGACCTTGCGCAGGATGCCGGCGCGCTGGTCGTAAGGCGCCGCCGCCCAGCCCGGCTGTGCCGCCCGTGCCTCGGCAGCGGCGTTGCGCACGTCCTCGGCGGTGGCGTTGCCGACGCGGGTGATAACCGCGCCGGTCGCGGGCTCCAGAACATCGAGCGAGCCGCCGATCGCGGGCTTCCACTGCGCGCCGAACAGGCGGCCGCGCCACATCGATTCGATGAGAATCCGCGGTACGGGCGCGTTCATGTCGTCGTCTCCTCCCGGCAATCGCCTGTTGCGGCTTGCGCGACGTTTCTTGGACAGAAGACAATCAGCTGTAATGCGCAATTGCGCCTGGCGCCGCGGCTTGCACGGCGCGGAGATCGTATACACGGGGTTGTTGCCGGGCAAGTTCGTGCGCCGCAGTGCAGTAGTTCTCACGATGTCAAACAGCGATGCTCGTTCCCGCGGCGCCGCGGCGCCCGGGGCTTGAAGCTTTCCTTACGGCCGTCCCGATCATGAGGGGCGGCGGAGCGCCGAAAGGCGCAAACAACTGCCGCGCTGGGCAAGGCGCGGCGCGCACCCAGCCCGGGTGCGCTCGCCTTCCGGCGCTCCGCCTTGGCGCTTTCTGATCCGGGTACGCTTGCTTCCCCCTTCGGCATTTGCGCCGAAGGCTGTAGCGAGAGCTCCTCGCGGCCGGGCCATAGTACCCGACAGTCGTTTCCACGGACCTCCCGAGCCCACGGTTGCGAGCCGCGGCCGCAGGACGCCAAATCTCGCTCCGTATTCAGGATCGCCTCTAGAAACGGCCCCTCATGAGCGAGACGAAGGCTTTATAGGATGGCGCCTTTAAGAAGTCAACGTCTATTTGCCGTCAATTTACATCTTCATTACGTCGCCATACCCGTTGCCCTCAGAGTCCCTCCAAGGCGACGAGAACATCCCTGGGCACCGGAAAGGAGCGCTCCAGACAGCACGCAGAGCCGATAAAGCGCGAGAAAGCGATTGGCGATTTCCCGCCGAATGGAAATCGCTCTAATATCCAATCGGTTGCTCTTGGATGCCGTCGTGGCGCCGGTGTTCATGTGGGATCGAAGAGGCCGGATGTCGGAAACACTCGCTGAGCTGCCGGAGCGCTTCCGCGACGTCGAGCATCTCGAAGCGGTGATGACCACGCCGACAGCAGCCTTGACGGCGGAGCTCCAGCAGGTGCCGGGCGATCTCATCATCCTCGGGGTCGGCGGAAAGATCGGGCCGACGCTGGCGCGGCTCGCCCGGCGGGCGGCGCCGCATAAGCGCATCGTCGGCGTCGCCCGATTCACCGAACCCGGCCTGCGCGAGGATCTCGCCGGCCACGGAATCGAATGCATCGCCGCCGATCTCCTCGACCGCAAGCAGATCGAGGCGCTTCCCAAGCTCGCCAACGTGGTGTTCATGGCCGGCCGCAAGTTCGGCTCGTCCGGCCAGGAGGACCTGACCTGGGCCATGAATGCGCACGTGCCGGCACTGGTCGCGGAAGCGTTCGCGGATGCCCGCATCGTCGCCTATTCCACCGGCTGCGTGTACCCTTACGTCGACGTGCTGCATGGCGGCGCCACCGAAGCCATGCCGGCGCGGCCGCCGCCCGGCGCCTATGCCAATTCCTGCCTCGCGCGCGAGGCGATGTTCCAGTACTTCTCGCGCACCCGCGGCACGCCCGGCCGCATCATCAGGCTCAATTACGCAATCGACATGCGCTATGGCGTGCTGCACGACGTGGCCGCGCGCGTGCTCGCTGGAAAGCCGATCGATCTCGCCACCGGCCACGTGAACGTCATCTGGCAGGGCGATGCCAACGCGATGGTGCTGCGCGCCTTGCGCCACTGCACGGTGCCGTCGAGCCCGCTCAATGTCAGCGGCCCCGAGACCGTGAGCGTGCGCTGGCTGGCCGAGCGTTTCGGGCAGCACCTCGGCAAGTCACCGGTCTTCGACGGAGTCGAAGCGCCGGAGGGCTGGCTGGTCAACGCCGGCGAGGCGATGCGGCTGTTCGGCTATCCGAGCGTGCCGCTCACCCGGCTGGTCGATTGGACCGCCGACTGGGTCGGTCGCGGCATGCCCAGCCTGGGCAAGGACACCCACTACGATACGCGCGATGGCAGCTTCTGATCTCCAGGTCGCTGCCAAATCGAGCCTGTCTCCATCGGAGCTCGACGATGTCAATTCGCTCGTGCGCGAGGCCAACTGGAATCAGCTCGCAGCCGATTGGGGCATCTTCATCGATCGCGGACGCGTCTATGCCGCGCATACGCAAGCCGGCCGCATCGTCGCCACCACCGCGACGCTGCCGTATGACCGCTTCGCCTGGATCAGCATGGTGCTCGTCACCGGCCGATATCGCCGGCGCGGCCTGGCGACGTCGTTGATGCGCCGCGCCATGGATGATCTCGCGCAATCGCGCCTGGTGCCGGTGCTCGATGCCACCCCGGACGGGCGGGCGGTTTATCGCGCGCTCGGTTTCGAAGACTCCTGGGGCTTCCATCGGCTGATGCGCCGTGAGCGGCATACCACCGGCGATACGCCAACTGTTCCGGCAGGAACTCAGCATTCGTCCCGATCGCCGACCGGGATTGGCCGGCGCTCTGCGCCTACGATGCCGCCGCCTTCGGCGCGCACGCGGCGGCGTGCTGAGCGGCCTGCGCGGGCGGCTTGCTGCCGGCCGAGCTCGTTGCCGAACGCAATGGCCGCATCGCCGGCTTCCTGCTCGGTCGCGACGGGCGGCTGGCCGCCCAGGTCGGCCCCTTGATCGCGGACGACGACGCGTCGCCGCGGGCTTTGCTGGCGCGCGCGCTCGAAACGCTCGAAACGGCGGTGTTCATCGATCTCGCCGACGCCAAGACGCAGCTGCGAGGCTGGCTCGAAGCCCGCGGATTTGCGCCGGTGCGCCCGTTCACGCGCATGATCTACGGCAGGTCGCAGCGCTACGATGACGCCCAGCGCACCTTCGCCGTCATCGGCCCGGAGTTCGGATAACCGCGGTAGTGGTGTAGGATGGGTTGAGCGGCGCACTCGCGCCGCGAAACCCATCTGTCGGGAGCCGCGGGAAACGGTGATGGGTTTCGCAGAGCTCAACCCATCCTACCGGACCTACCGGAGCGCGAGACTACGCCGATTCAATACAGCTTCGGCGGATTGATCGGCGGCATCTTGACGTTCTTGTCGAGGAACTCGTTGGTGTAGGCGGTCTTGACGTCGTAGGGCTTCTCGATCTTGAGGTTCTCGTCGACCAGCTTGTAGTCCTCCGCCATGCGCTTGTCGTCGTGCCAGCCGAGCGCCACCGTGCGCGAGGTCTCGTCGCTCATCAGGATGGTGACGAGGTGCCAGTTGAGCAGCTCGTTGTCGTATTTGAGCGCTCCGGCCGCCTCGACCAGCGCCTTGATGCAGGGGTCCGGCGTCTTGGTGCATTCGGCGAAGGCCTTTTGCGTGACCTTCACGAACTTGTCGGCGGTGTCGCGATTGGCCTTGAGCCAGGCCCCGTTGGCGATGATGGAATTGCCGTAGGGATTCACGCCGGCATCCTTCCACGCCAGAAAGCCCATGTCGTTGCCGAGCTCGCGCGCGAACACGTGATGCAGATTGAAGAACGACGTGGTGGCATCGATGGTCTTGGCCTTGAGCGCGCCGAGCTTGGCATTGGCGTCGATGTTGACCCAGGTCACCGAATTGGGATCGATGCCGGCACGCTTCGCCAGCGCCGGCCACATGGTGCGGGCGCCGTCGCCGGCGGGATTGCCGATCTTCTTGCCGACGAGGTCCTTCACGCCTTGGATGCCGGAGCTCTTGAGCCAATAGAGACCCTGCGGCGAATTGGCGTAGACGTTCATCAAGCCGACATTGTCGGCGCCCTTGCCGCGGAACAGCAGCACGCCGGCCATGTCGGAGAGGCCGAGCTGCGATTGGCCGGCGCCCACCTTCTGCGCGGAGGCGGCGGAGCCGCGGCCGGTCTCGAAGTCGACGTCGATGCCGGCCTGCTTGTACCAGCCCATTTTCTGCGCGTAGAAATACGGCGCATGATCGCCGCCCGCGACCCAGTTGAGCGTGAAGGTAAGCTTCTGCGCCGCGGCCGGACGATATTCCGAATGCAACGCCGGCGAGCGTCGCACACGGCGACTTTCGCGATGATCTTCATGCCGAGCTCCGAAAGGTTGCCGCTGCGGTGGCTGTTCTCGACGCGCAGCGAATGATCGTGCTATCTGCGTGATTACCGGGACGATAGGATTGCCCCCCTACCCTGTCAATGCGACGTCGTCGGCTGCGAGCTGGTTGCACCTTGCGATGCCGGGACACGAAGCAGTTGAGCGATGTGTTGCCCGGGATCGAGCATGGCGTTGCGCTGGCAGGATTGGCCGCAGGAGGTGCTCGGCGCGCTGCGCAAGGGCGTCGTGATCCCCGCCCATCCGCTCGCGCTCGATGCCGACCGCAGCTCGACCCGCGCCGGCAGCGCGCGCTCACCCGCTACTATCTCGATGCCGGCGCCGGCGGGCTCGCGGTCGGCGTTCATACCACCCAGTTCGCGATCCGCGACGTCGGGCTCTATCGGCCGGTGCTCGAGCTTGCCATGCGCAGCGCAAGCGAGTGGGCGCGCGAGCCAGCCGATCATGATCGCGGGGCTCGCCGGCCGCACGGCGCAAGCGGTGAACGAGGCAGAGATCGCACGCGAGCTCGGCTATCATGCGGGGCTCCTCTCGCTCGCCGCGCTCGAGGGCGCGACCGAGGACGAGTTGCTCGCGCATGCGCGGACAATCGCGCGCGAGTTTCCGCTGGTCGGCTTCTATCTGCAGCCGGCCGTCGGCGGGCTCGTTCTGCCGGTATCGTTCTGGCGCCGTCTTGCCGAGCTGGAGAACGTGGCGGCCATCAAGATCGCGCCGTTCAACCGCTACCGCACGCTCGACGTCGTGCGCGGCGTGGTCGAGGCGGGTGCGGCCGATCGCATTGCGCTTTACACCGGCAACGACGATCACATCGTTCTCGACCTGGTGACGCCTTTCACCGTGATGGCGAATGGCCGTCCGACGACCGTGCGGATCAGGGGCGGGCTGCTCGGCCACTGGAGCGTATGGGTGAAGCGAGCGGTCGAGTTGTTGGCGCGCATTCACGCCGCGGTCGCCGGCGGCAGCGTCCCCGCCGATCTGCTCGCGCTCGATTTGCAGGTGACCGATTGCAACGCCGCGATCTTCGACGTCGCCAACGATTTCCACGGGGTCATCGCAGGCTGCCACGAGATTCTGCGGCGACAGGGGCTGCTCGAAGGCATCTGGTGCCTCGACCCGCACGAGACGCTGGGCCCGGGACAAAAGCGGGAGATCGACCGGATCTGCGCCGCCTATCCCGATCTCAATGACGACGCCTTCGTGCGCGAGAACCTGGAGCGCTGGCTGGCGTGAGCTCGATTCGGCAACTGGCTCGGGGCTGTTGCTTGCCTTACGATGTCGCAGCCGAGCCCATCCGACGTGGAGGAGCAGCCGTTGACCGGAGATCCACAGACGCTGCAGCGCTATGCGCTCGCGGTCGCGAGTCACCTTGCGCTCCTGGTGGCGTGGTATCTGTTCGTCAAGTTGGGCGAGGTGCCGAAATTCGTCATGCCCTCGCCTTAGGATACGCTTCAGGCCCTGCTCGTGCCGAATTATCGCTGGCTCGAGAACATCGCCGTCACCAGCACCGAGATTTTCGGCGGCTACATCCTGGCCGTGGTGCTGGGCATCGGAGCCGCCCTCCTGTTCTCCTGGTTCCGCTGGCTGGAAATGGCCGCCATGCCGCTTCTGGTCAGCCTGAACATGATTCCCAAAGTCGCGCTCGGGCCGCTGATCATCGTCTGGTTCGCCTACGGCATCGTGCCCAACGCCATGATGGCCTTCGCCATCTGCTTCTTTCCGATCGTGCTCACCACGGCGCGCGGCCTGCGCGAAGTCGAGCCCGACCTGCTCGATCTCGTGCGCACGCTCAAAGGCTCGCGCTGGCAGGTCTTCACCAAGATCCAGCTTCCCGGCGCGCTGCCCTACATCTTTTCCGGCATGAAGGTGGCCGCGATCCTGGCGGTCGCCGGCGCCATCGTCGGCGAGTTTCTGGGCTCGGACCGCGGGCTCGGCTACCTCATGTTGCAGGTTCAAGTCACGCTCGACACCGCCGCGATGTTCATGGCGGTGATCCTGATCACCCTGATCGGCATGGTGCTCTACGGCATGGTGCTCGCGTTCGAGCGCATGCTGGTGGTGCCCGACGCGCGGCTGCAATAGCGGGACCTATGGGCGAACCCTTCATCCATCTCGCCGGAGTGGCGAAGACCTACCGCACGCGTGGAAACGAGCTCCTCGCCATTTCCGAAGCGACCTTCGACGTCGACGCGGGCGAATTGGTTTCGCTGGTCGGTCCTTCGGGCTGCGGCAAGACCACGCTGCTGAAGATCCTGGCTGGGCTGCATCCGTTCGATGCCGGCGAGGTGACCATCGGCTCGAAGGCGCAGCCGTTCGACCCCGCACGCGATATCGGCATGGTGTTTCAGCAGCCGCTGCTGCTGAAATGGCGACGCGTGATCGACAATGTCCTGCTGCCGGCGGAGATCCTCGGCCTTCCCATGGCGGAAAGCCGTGACCGCGCCCGCGACCTGCTGGCGCTGGT
This sequence comes from uncultured Alphaproteobacteria bacterium, assembly GCA_963831225.1. GTDB lineage: Bacteria > Pseudomonadota > Alphaproteobacteria > Rhizobiales > Xanthobacteraceae > VAZQ01. The sequence continues at coordinate 332 of CAWHPT010000078.1, read as the reverse complement.
CGGGCTCGCGCGGCAACGAGGACAAGTACCCATACGAGCTTTCCGGCGGCATGCAGCAGCGCGCCGCGATCGCGCGCGCGCTCGTGCACGATCCCAAGCTGATCCTGATGGACGAGCCGTTCGGCGCGCTCGACGCGCTCACGCGCGAGAAGATGAACCTCGAGCTGTTGCGGATCTGGGAGGAAGCGAAGAAGACCATCGTCTTCGTCACCCACGGCATTACCGAGGCCGTGTTTCTCGGCACGCGCGTGGTCGTGCTCACCGCCGGCCCCGCGCGCATGGCCGACAATTTCCGGGTCGAGCTCGCGCATCCGCGCACCCTGGAAATGAAG
>CAWHPT010000077.1:0-69989 GCA_963831225.1 uncultured Alphaproteobacteria bacterium | reverse complement strand
GAATTCCTCAGTGCACAATTTCGTGGATATGCGCGGCATCAAGTTTGGCTCCATCACGCGCTATCTGAGCACGACCGACGAATTGGTGGGTTTCTCGAGAAGCCGTCCAAGCCTGCCTTGCTCGAGGGCATTCGATGCTCACCGCAAGGCTGTCGTCGCGGTCAAATCGGGAGATTATCCGCTACATTATGCCTATTATTACCTTTACACTTCCGTAGGCATCAAGCCTGCGCTTGCGATAACATTGTTCAAGCTTTTTGTGCCGGACATTTTCACCAAGCATGTTTCTCCCGATATATGGGCGTCCAACATTCCGGCTTTGGAGGGAATATACTGTGTACGGCCAGATTCGGAACGTTCTTCAAGCTTGCTCGCAGGAATTGCCTTGCAGGACATTACATGCTTTTCCCTGACCATGTCAAAATCTGCTTTCTCTCCAACGAAATGGGTTTTATCGAAGTCATGGCAATTCGACCAGGCTCTGAAGGGAGCAATGCTGAAGCTACGACAGTTGCTTTCCTGACATGACACCCATGATCTGGAGGAAGCAAGACGCGGCCTCGACCATTACTTCGCACGATTTCGGCGTCCGCATTGGAAATTACGCCGCGTCAGGCGGCGCAGTGTGTCGCGAGAGATGGTGACGCATGGGTATCGCGTGCCGGGTCTTCGATTCCATCGCCGAAGTCGATTTGGTCGATTGGGAGCGTGTGCGTTGCGAAAGCGGCGCGTCCGTTTTCCTGGACCCTCGGTTCATCGCTGGGCTGGAGACCAGCATGAAGCAGAGTTGCCGTTTCTGGTACGTCATCGTCTACGACAACGGTCATCCAGTTGCGTGTGCAGGTTTGGCCGCGATGGCGATAGACCTCGCCAACTTCTCCGATCCGCGCCTTGCTTGGATAATCAAGCGTGCGCCCAAATGGCTATCGAGATTGCGACAGATTGAAAGCGCTCTTCTGCGGCTTGCCCGGGTCGCCCGGCGACAAGAGCCTGGCCCTGGCGAAGCCAAGTGCGGGTCCGCAGAGTTCTTTCGGCCTTGGACAAAGTGATGTGCAATCTGGCGGCAGATACTGGAATGGAGGCGATCATCTATAAGGAGTTCGAGGAGGACGATCTGGTCTCGTTGGAGTCATTGCTGGATCTGGGATATCGGCGCATCTCGATTCCTCCGATGCACCTGTTCAGGCATTCATTCGATGATTTTTCGCAATACTGTGCGGCTTTGAAAACGCGCTATCGTCAGCAAATAAACCGATCGACGCGGAAACTGAAGAACTCGGGAATTCAGCAGTCGGTCCTGACCGATCCTCGAGAGATAATGAGGTCTACACATCGGAAGTCCATGCCCTGTATCGCGAGATGGTTGCAAAGTCCGACGTCAAGCTGGAAGTCTTTCCGATCGAATATTTTCATCAGCTGGCGTTGCGGCTGGAGGGGAAGGTAGACCTTGTCGCATTGTCAAGAGACTCGAGGATCATTGCGTTCGGCTGGTGTCTCGAGGATACATCGACTTATCATATGATGTACGCCGGCATCGATTACACTCTGAACCATGAGTTCGACCTTTATTTCAATCTGATGTATGCGGGCTTCGATCGCGCACTTCGGAAACGGTCTGCCGAAGATTCACTTCGGGCAGACCGCAACGGTCTTCAAGGCGAGAATGGGCTGTCACTCCGAGCCCCGTTATGTGTTTGTAAAGGGGCTCGGGCCATTGATGTCGAATGTCTTTCATTATGGTGCGAGATTCATAGTCATTCAAAAGCCGTCGAATCCTCCATCGAACATATTCAAGAGTGGGGCGAGTGAGAGTGTGGAATGATTGAAAGGCGCGTGTGCGGCCGGGAGACGGCCTGCGAAAGCATCGATCTGCTGGTTGCCCGCGCAAACGTCTCCATCCTACAGTAAGATCAATTCAACTCCCCGAGAAGGAGAATGCCGTGAAGGATAGCATCTTGCTTACAGGAGGGACAGGCGCCCTTGGCTCGATGCTGCTCAAGCGGCTTTCTCGCGAAGGTTACGAAATGATTTGCCTCGTGCGCGCAAAAAACGACAGGGAGGCGCGTGCGCGGCTGCAGGCCGTCGTGGGCCAACTCGGCAACGTAAAGGTGATCCGCGGCGATATCACCCAGCCGCGCTGTGGCGTCAGCGATATCGATCGCGGGCTCTTGGCAGGGCGCGTGAAGCGGGTCCTGCATTGCGCCGCGTCCATCAACTTCCGCGACAAAAACGCCACTCAGCTGACCAACGTTGCGGGTACGCTGCATGTCCTGGAGCTGACGGATATTCTCGATGCCTGGCACGTGCTTCACGTCTCTACCGCATACGTGGTCGGAGACGCGCCATACCTCGGCGAGCAGGACCTGTCGATCGGCCAGCGGTGGCGCAATCCCTACGAGGAATTGAAATTCGTGGGGGAGAGGATGGTACGCGCGTGGGCGCTCAAACGCGATGAACGTCGATTTACGATCTTCCGGCCGAGCGTCCTCGTCGGATGTGAAGACGGAACGACGCCGGCGTTCGATGGTTACTATCGTTATTTCGAGCCGATCCATCGTGCCGCGGAAAGTCTTCGAAAACGCCGGGGCAAAGCGCTCCCGATCGATGTCCAGGTCGAGAACGGCCTGGTTCGCGTGCCGCTGGCCTTTCTCATGGCCGACAAGCGCGTCAACTATGTCCCGATCGATTGGGTCGCGGACATGATTGCTGGCACCGTCGAGGCACCGGCACGCAACGAGACCTATCACCTGGTCCACCACGATCCACTGCGGATGCGCGACGGGCTATCGTGGTCTCTCGACCACCTCAGGGTAGAAGGGGTTGCCGTGCACGAGACGCAGATCGAAAAGGACATTGCCATTGAAGCGCAGACGCCCCTCGTTCATCGGCTGCAACGGCGGATCGATGTCGTGCACGATGCCTATGCCCCCTACTGCACGACGGAGCCGCGGTTCCAGATGCAAGCAGCATCCCGCGATCTCGGAAGGAGATTCAGATTGCCTCCGGCGGTAGACCGTCTATTTCTGGAACGGATGCTCGACTACGCAGTCGAGAACAACTGGCGCGCGGAGGAACAAGAAGTCCGCGCACCAATCTCGGCGTACGCTCCGCAGGTCGAAACCTTGCAGTCGGGATAGCACAGCGCCGATCGGGCCGCCGTGCGTTGATGGGCATCCCTGCGGCTGAGACCAACTGGGACCACAGTCGTTCCGCGCGAGCGTTCGGCTACGCGCGGACGTGCTCGATCCGCAGCGCCGCGACGATCGGCGCGATCTGCCCCCGAACTGCTCTCTCGAGAACGCTCAGCGCTGGTCTGCGTCGGGCGAATGCGCAACCGTTGCATCGCCCGCAGATCTGCTCAGTCGTCGTCGTCGTCCTCGACGACCCAAGGCGGCGTCGGGAGCTCGCGGACCACGATCACGATCGGCTGTGCGGTCGCTTTGACGGTCCCGTCCTCGGCAAGGTCTCTGACGATCCGTTGGACGTGATTGTAGAGCTTGCCTCTCCCTTTGCGAAGCCGTCTGACCCTCAGTGCGGATTGCGGCTCATCGAGGTCCACCACCACGATCGACGCTTTGCTGGCCTTATCCTGCTCCCGAGACTCCTTCTGCTCGGTCGTGCTCGCTGTGGTTGCCATCCTCAGTCTCCATCATCTTCATCGTCTTCGATTTTCACTTTCGGCATCCCGAAGGGCACCGCCTTCCGCATCTCCTTGAAAGCTTTGCGGCGTGCCTTCATGAAATTGCCCGGATCATCGACGATCCAGGAATGCCCACCCTTCGCCGCCGAATCGAGGTGACGCTGATAGGCGTCCTGAGCCGCAATCACGTGAGCCTTCAAGATATGCCGGACGCTGCGCTCCAGCCGGTTGAACGGAGGCGACTCCGTGCCGTCATCGATATCTTCGTCATCGCTTTCGTAGACGACCTTTGATTCGCGATGTTCGCCGCTGCCTTGAACGACGGTGACACGCCTGACGAGCTTGTCCATGGTGTCCTTCCTACCGTGGGAGTGGGGCTTCAATTTTCTGACCGGTGGCAACCTGTAGTCGGGACGATTATATCAGCGGCGTTGGCTTCGGCAACCGACCATTCTCATGAAAAGGTCGGTTTCGGTGCCGTGACCCGATGGGGAGCCGCTCGACAACATCAGGCGCGGTGCTGCACTCGTTGCCGCGATTGCGATAAGTGTCCGATTGGAGGCTGGATGAAGACCCTGTGCAAATCGTTTTCGGTCGCGATCGCTCTCGCCTTCAGTGGCGCACCAGCACAACCGCGGCCGCTGCAAGTTGAGGGTACCGCCGGCTACCTCGCGGAATGGGAGCTCAGTGGCAGCGTCACAGAACGAATTTCATCTGACGGCACCGAGTTCTCAGGGCGATTGATCTGGAGACATGTCGGCTTGTGCAGCGTGAGCGGTCCCCAGGAAAAGCCTGGTGACATCAGATTTCGCATCTCGAGCGCTGGTTCATCGTCGCGGATCAGCGCTGGTTCATCGTCGCGGATCGATGCCAAGATTTCGCTCGATGGGGCCGAATGCGTCTACAGCGGAGACGTCTCCGGCAGCACGCGTGGGCACATGGATTGCCCAGACGCCAAAGGGGTTCCGATTTCAATTTCGATAAGGTGATCCGATCCAAGCCCGGTGCGTTCGCCGATCATGCGGCGAACTCATCGTTCAGGACCGAGCCTGGTATCCGGCAGGTTCAACCGGAGTATGATTCTGCGGATCACCACCAGGATGACTGCGATCAAGCTCAACTGAACCCAGCCGAAGGTTGTGGCCCGTTCCAGGATCGAGGCCCAGTCGATCTGGTAGTCGAACCAGTTCCTCGAAACGGCGTCTGCGACAGTCGCAATCCCGATAATAGCGGCAATCAAATAACCGAACTTCAGCACCAGGGATGCAATATACGCGATTTTTCCGACAATGTTCCTGAATTGGACGATCGGGTTCTCGATGTTTCGCTGCAGTTGGAAAAAAAACTGCGTGATCACATCGCCGAACTGCTCCATGTTCGCATAGTCCATGTCGGTGAGCCCGCCACGCCTCTGCTCGGAAGCTCTTTTGCACGCGCAGGCGAGCGTCCTTGGCCGACTCTTTGGCGTACGCCTCCCATACCTTGGTGACCTGGAAGTCTTTGTCCAGCCGCATGACCACGGCATCGTAGGCAAACGTGGTCCTGAAGAACTGTATCGCCTCGAAGCTTGCGGGAACGGACAATTGGCGTGCCACCTCGAGGAAGCGAAGCCAGCTCTGCGCTGCGCTCTTTTCCCACCATTCCGCCTCGTCGCTTTGCATGGCATAGACCGCATTCGGCATAGATTTTTTCCATCTCGACACGCACTCTTTCCACGTCCATGGGCGGGAGCGGCCCGAGCAGAGTTCAGCGCGCAGTTGACCATGCGCCCGATTTCCCCGCGGACCATGTGGTACTGGAACTCGCGAACGGTCTTTCGGGTTTGCGTGGAAAAGCGGCCGATGGCTCCGAAATCGATGAAGCAAATCTTGTTGTTGGGCATGATGATGAGGTTTGCCGGGTGCGGATCGGCATGAAAGAAAAGCTCTTCCTGCACCTCGCGCTGCATGACCATTACGAGCTTGCGTGCCAGCGATTTGGGCTCGATGCCGATGCGGCGCACCTTCGACAAGAATTCCTGGTCATTGGTATCGACGGCTGCCATGAGCTCCCACATCCAAACGCCGGAGACGAACTCGCTCACCATCACTTCTTCGGTGCAGTACTCGAAATGGACCCGCGGCGCAGTGACCCCCTTTTTGCGCTTGGCCGCACGCCTCCGGAACAGTTCGGTGTAGCGCGCCTCGGCGCGGAAATTGAGCTCGTTGAACAGGATGGTCTCGAAATCTTCCCGGAAGCGTCGGGTAACGCCCGGGGGTATGAGGGTGAGCGTCTCTCCGAGGATCAAAACCCAGTCCAGCGCTCGCAGATCGGCGGCAATCAACGGGCCAATCCCGGGTCGCCGCACCTTCACCGCCACGCGTTCGCCGGTCCTCAATTGGGCCTGGTACACGCAAGCCAGCGACGCGGATCCGATCGGATCGGGGTCGAAAGTCTCGAACACCTCGCCGAGCGGACGGCCGAGATTGCGCTCGATGATCGCAATGGCTTGCTCCGTCGGGAAAGCCGGAGACTGGTCGAGCATCTTGGCCAGCTCGACGCAATACTCATACGGCAGCATGTCGGCGCGCATGGACAGCTGCTGCGCCAGCTTGGCGAACGTTGGGCCGGCATTCTCGAACACCCGACGCAGGCGCACAGCGCGCGTCTGATTGCTGGAGCGACGTCGGAAAACGTCGAGCGAATTGCCGGCGTAGAACCGGATGAAGCCCCCGAGCCAAACGAACAGCCTGCCGATCGTCCGGATGACCCCGGCCTCGAACACAACGCGGCGTGCCCTCGGCAGAGCCACACGAAGCTCGCCGATGGAATGAGAAACCACACGGCGGGGCATGGAGCGGATGACGTTCGCGTCGTCCGGCGTTCTCGGCGCCTCCTCCGGCGAGGTTGCGGCATCCGGCAGGGCGGCACGTCGTATCTTGACCACGCGAGCAAGCTTCATTTCCAGCTCATGTCCAGGTCTGGTCGCGGGCGGACGCCCCGACCACTGCGAGGGCCGGTACCGGGCCGAGCTTGGATGCGGCACACGCAGCGCTAAGGGCTCGGCCCCCGACTGGACGGACATTCATCCATGGTTTTGCGACAAATTCAAATAGGGTTTCGAGGGAACACCGCCCCCGATGCGCGGAGCCCGTCATCGGGCGGCGCCTGGCGCCGACCCGTGGCTCCATCCGCTAGCTGGCGGAAGTCATACGAACCGGCGCACTGCGAGCACGGCGTTGAGGCCGCCGAAGGCAAAGGAATTGGACAACGCCGCGTCGATCGGCAATACGCGCGCCTCGTTCGGGACGTAATCGAGATCGCAGGCGGGATCGGGTCCGAGATAATTCATTGTCGGCGGCGCGATTCCCTCTTGCACCGTCATAATGGTGGCCACCAGTTCGAGCGCGCCGGCGGCGCCCAAGGCGTGACCGACCATCGACTTGTTCGAGGAGATGACGAGCTTGCCTGCGTGCGTGCCGAACACACGCTTGATGGCTTTGGTCTCGCTCTCGTCATTGGCTGCCGTGCCGGAGCCGTGCGCGTTGACGTACTGAATGTCCTGCGCCGCGAGCCGGCCATCGGCAAGCGCGCCTTCGACCGCGCGCACCATGCCGTCCTCGTCCGGGCTGACGAGGTCGTTGGCGTCCGAGCTCATGCCAAATCCCACAATCTCGCCCAGGATCGTTGCCGAACGCCGGCGGGCATGCTCCAGCCGCTCGAGGACCACGACGGCGGCGCCTTCGCCGATCACCAATCCCTTGCGGTCGCGGGAAAAAGGCCGGCAGGTGTCGGGTGCCGTCACCCGCATGGCTTCCCAGCCCTTCAAGGTTCCGAACGTGATGCAGGCATCGGCCCCTCCGGTGACCGCGCAGTCCGCCGTCCCGGAACGCACCATCCCGAACGCCAGCCCGATGGCGTGGGTGCCCGAGGCGCACGCGCTCGCAACCGCGAAGGCGGGGCCGCGCAATCCGCAATGCATGGAAACCTGGCTCGCCGGCGCGTTCACCATCAGCTTCGGAATGGTCAGAGGGTGAAGCCGCTTGGCTTGCTCCCAATAGAGGCGCTTGTAGGATTCGTCCTGCGTGTTCTGCCCGCCGACGCCGGTACCGATGATTGTTGCCGTGCGTTCCGAACGGCCGTCGTCAAATGAAATGCCGGCCTGGGCGACGGCTTCGCGCGCAGCGACCACGGCAAATTGCGACACGCGATCGAGCGAAGCGTGCGCACGCTCGCCGAAATGGCGGCGCGGGTCGAAGTCCTTGACCTCGGCAACAGCCTTGTAGGTCAGCTGATCGGTCGGGATGATGGTTGCATCTGCTATGCCGCAGACGCCGCGCGACAGGTTGGACCAATAGGACTGCGCCGTGTGCCCGATCGCGGACACGCATCCCCAACCGGTGACGACGACACGGTGCGCCATCTATGATTTTCCGTCGACCAGCTTCGTGATGGCATCGACCACGTGGCCGACGGTTTCGAACTGCGGCAAGGCATCGTTGAAATTGTGCAGGATCCGGATATCGAATTTCTCTTCCAGATCGAAGAATATCTCGGCCACGTCGATGGAGTCGATGCCGAGGTCCTCGATTCGATCGTCCATGGCGAGATTGCGCCGCTCGGGCGGAAGCTTTTTTGCGATGATCGAGATCACTTCGGCTGCCACGTCGCTCATCTTAGTCCGCCCTGCCTCTGTCGCGGCGCAGGCTGGCGATATCGGCGCCACGCGCGCGTGCCCCAAGCACCACGAAGCCCTCAATGTCACGTTGCCGCTCTGGCCCGACTGCGCCACGATGTTGCAATGGCGGCCGGTCATACGTTTTGACCGATCTGGACCAGATTGTCGATATCGTGGAGCACGGTATCGCGAATTCCGCTGCGGACGACCCTGGTTCCCGCGGCGACTCCCACGATGTGCCGCCCGACGCCCGGCTTTCGAGCCTCTCGCTCAACCCGACTTCTCGCCAGCGCGGTGGTCCCCCGAAAGGGCACCTGGCCGATGAAATGAGCCACGGCGAACGAGACGTCCCCCCTTATGCCGCATTGAGCCGACGCCGATTGTAGTTGCTCGCCCCTCGATTCGCATGTCAACTCCATGTGCGAAACTCCGCTGTCCCGGCAGAACAGATGGTCGTGACCGATGCGCGACTGCCGGCGGGTTGCGTTTCGCTGAGCAGTCCGAGCAAGGAAGGCACTGATGGCGATCAACATCTCGTCGTGGTCGATACGACATCCGCTGCCCCCTTTGGTGATGGCTGCGGCAATCGTCGCGCTCGGCTACATGAGCTTCAACAAGCTGCCGATCACCCGTATGCCGAACATCGATGCTCCAGTCGTCTCGGTCCTGATCACGCAGTTCGGTGCGGCTCCCGCGGAGCTCGAATCGAAGGTCACCAAGACCATCGAAGACGCCGTCTCCGGCGTCTCGGGCGTCCACCACATCAATTCCGTGATCACCGACGGCATTTCGAGCACGATCATCATGTTCCGGTTGGAAACCAACACCGATCGCGCGCTCAACGATGTCAAGGACGCGGTGACGCGCGCCCGTGGCGATCTGCCGCGCGGAATCGACGAGCCTATGATCCAGCGCGTGGACATTGTCGGTCTTCCCATTCTCACCTATGCCGCGATAGCGCCCGGAAAAACGCCCGAGCAGCTCTCCTGGTTCGTGGAGGATGTGGTGGTCCGCGCCCTGCAAGGGCTGCGCGGCGTCGGCAGCGTCGATCGGATCGGAAGTGTCGAGCGCGAGATCCGGGTAGGGCTCGATCCGGTTCGCGTGCAGGCGGTCGGTTTGACTCCCCTGGACGTGAGCCGCCAGCTTCGCGGCAGCAACGTGGATCTTGCCGGCGGGCGCGCCGAGATCGGCGGGCGCGACCAGGCGATCCGCACCCTTGCCGGAGCCAAGACACTTGCCGACCTGGCAGCGACGAGAATTGGTCTGCCGACCGGCGGCGAGGTGCGGCTGGACGATCTCGGCCTGGTCACCGATACGATTGCCGAGCCGCGCACCTTTGCCCGGTTCAATGGCGCACCTGTGGTGGGCTTCAGCATTTTGCGCGCGAAAGGCGCAAGCGATGTGACGGTCGCGGAAGCCGTTGCTGCACGGATCGAATCCCTCAAGGCGGCAAACCCGGATGTCGACCTCAAGCTGATCGACACTTCGGTCACGTACACGGTCGGAAACTACGATTCGGCCATGCACACCCTGTACGAGGGTGCCATCCTCGCCGTGATCGTCGTTTTCCTGTTCTTGCGCGATCTGCGGGCGACCATCATCGCGGCCATCACCCTGCCGCTGTCGATCTTTCCGGCCTTCTGGGTGATGGACATGCTCGGCTTCTCGCTGAACATGGTGAGCTTGCTGGCGATCACGCTCAGCACCGGCATTCTCGTCGATGACGCCATCGTCGAGATCGAGAACATCGTGCGTCACATCCGGATGGGCAAATCGCCATATCAGGCTGCGCTCGAAGCGGCTGATGAAATAGGCCTTGCGGTCATCGCCATCAGCCTGACCATCGTTGCGGTATTCGTGCCGGCGAGCTTCATGGCGTCCATACCGGGTCAGTTCTTCAAACAGTTCGGCATAACGGTCTCGGTACAGGTGCTGTTTTCCCTGCTCTGCGCACGGCTGATAACGCCGATGCTCGCCGCCTATTTCCTGCAGCCGCATCAGCACGAGGAAAAGGCCGATGGACCGCACCATGCGGCTTTACACGCGACTGGTCACCTGGGCGGTACGACATCGCTTCATTACAGTGGCTATCGGCCTCCTCGTGTTCGTTGCATCCTTGGCGGCCGCGCGAATTCTGCCCACGGGCTTTCTGCCCCCATCGGAAACCTCGCGCTCGCTGCTTGCCATTGAGCTGCCGCCCGGCTCGCAGCTCGCCGATACTGAAGCGGTCACCGACGCCATCGCCAACCGCCTGCGCGCGCGTCCGGATGTCGTCAGCGTCTTCGTCGACGGCGGCCGAATTCCAGGTAGTCGAGGAGGCGATGCGATCGCCGTACGCAACGCTTCGCTGATGATCCACCTTGTGCCGAAGTCGAAGCGATCGCTGTCACAGCAGCAGGTCGAGCACGCGATCAGCCAGGATCTCTCGGAGGTACCGGATATCCGCTACTGGTTCCTCGACGACAATGGTGAGCGCAATGTCACTTTCATCGTCACCGGCGAGGACAATGCCACGGTCGCTAACGTGGCGTCCGAGCTGGCCACGCAAATGCGGCGGCTCCCGATGGTTACGAATGTGTTGTCGGGGGCCACGCTCAATCGGCCGGAGCTGAGAATTTACCCGCGCCGTGATTTGGCAGTGCGTCTGGGTGTGTCGACCGAGAGCTTGTCGGAAACCATCCGAGTAGCGACCATTGGCGACATCCCCCCGGCGCTTGCCAAGTTCGAAGCCGGGGGCCGCACGGTTCCGATCCGCGTTCTGCTCGAGGAAAAGGCGCGCGCGGATCGGCAAGTTCTGGAACAGCTGCGCGTCCCGTCCCAACGCGGCGGGGGGGTGCCGCTCATCGCGATTGCCGACATAAGCTTCGGCGAGGGACCGATCAGCATCACGCGCTACGACCGCCAGAGGCAGGCCAGGGTCGAGGCGGATCTCGTCGGCGGTGCTGCGCTCAGTGATGCGATGCAGGCCGTCAAGGCCCTGTCGGTGATGAAGAACCTGCCGGCTGGCGTCAAGGTAGACGAAGGCGGCGACGCGGAGCTCCAGGCCGAGCTGTTCGAGGGGTTCGGCGGGGCCATGCGAAATGGGCTGATGATGGTCTATGTGGTGCTTGCCGTGCTGTTCGCGGGTTTGCTGCAACCGCTGACGATCCTGTTTTCGCTCCCGCTATCGATTGCGGGAGCGATCATGGCGCTCCTCATTACGTACTCCCCCATCACCACGCCCGTGGTCATCGGCATTCTCATGCTGATGGGCATCGTCACCAAGAACGCGATCATGCTGGTCGACTTTGCAGTTGAAGCCATGCACAGCGGAGTCGAGCGCACCGCTGCAATTATCGACGCGGGTCAGAAGCGGGCGCGACCCATCGTCATGACGACAATCGCGATGGTGGCGGGCATGGCGCCGAGCGCGTTGGCGTTCGGTGCCGGTGGAGAGTTCCGATCACCAATGGCAATCGCGGTCATTGGGGGACTCCTGGTCTCGACATTGCTGTCGCTACTTTTCGTGCCGGCACTTTTCACCATCATGGACGATTTGGGGCGCCTCTCGTGGCGCATATTCGGGCGGTTCCTGGGAGGGCCGGATGAGCCGACCCAAACCGTTGGCACGAAAGTGCTCAGCGAACGCGCCCATTGAGCCGACGGACGTTACGCCGCCCCCGTTGCGGCCGGCCGATCAATTCGCGGCACTGCCGTTCTGCTGCCACCGGATCAGCGCGGCGGCGGCGTAATCGCCAGCATGCGCGAAGCCGGCGAGGGCGAGCAGTCCGCCCGGCTTGATCCGACCCGCAACGATCGCCTCGTCGAGCGTGATGGGGATCGCCGCGCCGAACATGTTGCCGTAGGCATCGAACGTGTCGGCGTGCGCCTCTGGCGGCAATTCGAGCGCTTCACGCCAGTTGCGCAGGAAATAAGGGTTCGGTTGATTGGTCACGAGCAGGTCGATGTCACGCGTTGTGACGCTGGCATCGCGGCAGACCTCGAATATCACCTCGGGGACGATGCGGTTGCCGCGGCTGATGACGGCCGCCACCTTCGCCTCGTTGAAATCGATGTAAAACGGCAGCTCACCCATCTCCCACCATCGGCGGCCGTCGTCGCAGATCATACGCATGTCGCTCGCATACTCGCCGTAGGCGCGGTGCACCACCGACAGGATGGGCGATTCGTCACCGGCGACCAGATATCCCACACCGAAACCATCGCCCGGCACGGCCGCCTGCGGTTTTTCGCGCACGCGTGGATCGGCGAATATGCGGCCGGCTGCCGTCTGCGCCGTGCACAGCAGCGCTGTCTTTGCCCCGGTCGTCTGCATCAGATGGCGCGCCAGCTCCAGCATGTAGACGAACGCAACGCAGCCGGTGTTGTGCAGATCGAGCACCCATTGCGGGCGCGCCCCGAGGATCCGCGCGACCTCCGCGCCGCAGCCGGTGAATGGCATGTCCGGAAACGAGACGTTGGTGAACAGGAGGTCGATGTCGCGCGCAGGCGTGAGGTTGAGCCGCTCTACCAGCTTGCCGGCGCCGCGCCCCAGCATCTCGGCGGCGGTCTCGTCGTGCTGAAGGTGCCGCCGCGTCGTGGGCGGCACGAACATGAGGCCGGGCCTGTTGACCGGTGGAAAAAAGTCGTTTCCCACGATGGTCTCGGGCATTTGGCTCGCCACCGCGACCAGACTGACCGGCTTCATCGCGCGCCCTCCGTCAGGTGCGGTCCGATCGGCAGTCCGTGTTTATGGCGATATTCGAGGATTGCTTTGAGATTGCGCAGCTCGATCGTATGTCCGGCATAGAAGAAGTGCCACATCTCGCCCACCCATGTGCGCTTCGGGTGCGGCACCAACTGCGGATACGGATTATCGTCATAATTGGGATGGTGGCAATTGACCCAGAAGACGACCGAGCCGGGACGTTTGAGCACCAGTTCCGCTGGAACGATGCGATTGAGATAGATCATCCACAGGTCGTGCCCCTGGTCCCACGCGCAGTGGTAGTCGACGGTGAGCGCGTCCGGGTTCGCCTCCACCTTGCAGAAGATCTTCGTCCGCGCGTCGATCGAATTGATGCCCTCGTACAGGCCCGGCGTGTCGGTCTCGCGAAAATCGCGCACGCTGTAGGTCCATTCGGACAGGCTGTGCACGTTCGCCATGTATCGGTAGACGACTTCCGGCGGGCAGTCGATATAGTCCTGGATGGGGCAATACGGACCATACTGCTGCTCGTGTCGATAGACGGTATGCGTCATGTCGACGGCGAGCGCGCCCATCGTATCACCGTCGCAGGTTTCGCAGCGCACGAGGCCTGCGATGTCAGCCAATTTTTCTTGCGCGATCTTCATGGATTTCTGTCACGGCTTCCAGGAATGGAACGAATGGCGGGACTTCGCAGGCATCGACGCGGATCGACATCACCGCGGGGCCGGATGGCGCACCGCGCAGGCTATCGCCGATCTCGGATGGCGTGCGGGCCGGCAGCACCCTCAGCGACGGGAACATCATTCCCAGGCCCGCCGCCAGCTCCGATGGCTGAAACGTGTTGTACGAATAATCGCCGCCATAATAAAGGCATTCGCGCGTGAAGCACATGGCGTGTGCGTCGTTGTTGAACAGAATGAACGTGATCGGCAGGCGATGTTCGAGCGCGGTATGGATTTCCAGACCGTGCATGTAGAATGCGCCGTCGCCGGCCAGCACAAAAGTGCGCCGGCCGTTGGCGAATGCCGCACCGATGGCCGCGCCAAAACTGTAGCCCATGCCGCCCATGCCGAGCGCCACGACGAAGCGGCCACGCGATGGCGAGTGCATCCAATGAACGGCGCTGGCGCCCGTGTTGCCAGCATCGACGAAGACGTTGGCGTCCTCGGGCAACGTCTCCGCCACCGCGCGGAGAGCCTCGCGGAAGCCGAGCGTTCGCGGCCGCCTCCCGGGAAGGAACGTCGTGACGAGCTCCTCGGGAGGATGCAAAGCAACCGCCGGCGAGGTGCATGGGCCCAAGCTTGCGCACAGAGCGCGCAAGCTGGCGTTCACGTCGCCGATGAGCTCCACGTGCGGCGACCCCTCCACGAATGAAGGCTCGAAGTGCACGCTCACCAGCGGGCGCCGCGTCAGCTCCGCTTCGATCCCGGCGCGCGCGAGGTGCGGCAGCCGGGTGCCCACCGCGACACATACGTCCGCGCGCGCGAGGCGCTTTACCACCGATGGGTGGCCCATCACGCCGACGACGCCGACAAAGCGCGGATCACAATTGTCGAACGCATCGCGCGCGTCCGGCGTCACCGCCACGTGCGCATTCAATCGCGCGGCAAGAGCCGAAAGCTCGCACCGCGAGTTGTGCCGTGCAACACCATCGCCGGCGATCACCAGCACCGTTTGCGCGTGTGACAGCAGTTCCGCCGCTGCCTGGACGCGATCGGCCGCGGGGGCGCGCCGCGCGGCCGATGGCAAGAGGTCGAACGCAGGCGCGCGCGGGTCCACCGCGGCGCGCTGCACGTCCTTCGGCAACAGCAGCACTGATGGCCCCGGCCGTTCGCCGAGCGCCGCAGCCAGCGCGTCGTGCAGCGCACGCGGCAGCGCGTCGGCGTGCGTGATGCGGCGGCAATACACCGAGACAGTGGCGAACAGCGCCTCCGCATCGATCGATCCGGCACGCCCGCTGCCGTCCTGAAAAGCACCGCGCCCCTCGAGCGAAGCCGGCGACTGTCCGACCAGCGCCAGCACCGGCACGCACGACGCGTACGCCTCGCCCAGCGCCGGAATGAGATTGAGCGCACCGCCGCCCGAGGTCGCCATCACCACGCCGAGCGGCGCGCCCACGCGGGCATAGCCGTCGGCCATGGTCGCAGCCGAGAATTCGTGCTTGGCCAGAATGCCGCGCAAGTGCGCAGCACTGTGAATCGCGTCGTACAAATCTTCTATGTTGGCACCGCCCACGCCGAAAACGTGGTGTACGCCCATCCGCACCAACGAACGCGTGAGGTATTCGGAAGCAGTTACCACATTGACATGAATACAACGCGCCATGGACGCCTGCAAGTATAGATCAGGGCGCAGTTCGAAAACGCTTATAGCCTATAGCTATCTCCTCGGCCGCCGGCCCGTCCTGGTCACCAGGACCTTGATGGGCTTCGACATGATCGGAGGATTGTGGGGCACATGGTTCTCGTCGCCGAGCAGGAGCTGAATCGTGTGAGTTCCAAGCGGGAGATTCACGACTGCTTCTGTTTGCCCTGCGCCGAAGTGCAGATGATTGAAGTCGTTCGGTATGGGGTCGTCCAGAGGTGGCAGCTTGGTATCGACCAAGAGATGGTGGTGACCGGTATTGGCCTTTTCGATGCCGGCGGGCGCCACGCCCATGTTGACCAGACCGAAGCGAATGGTCGCCTTTGGAGGAACGACCGAGCCGTCCTGCAAGCCGACGAAATACACTCGCGCGCCCGCGGGGGAGGGCTTGCGCAATGACGGGTCGACGACACGGACCTTGATGCGCTGGGACATCACCGGCGAAGTGTGCGGAATATGGTCCTTGTCTCCCATCAGCAATTGCAGGGTATGTTGACCGTGCTTCAATGTGATCTCGGCCTCGGATTGACCGCCGCCGAAGTGGAGATGATTGAAGTCGTTCGGGATGGGCTGGTCGAGCGGGGGGAGCTCGGTGTCGATCAGCAAGTGATGGTGGCCCGAGTGCTCGCGATCCGAACCGGCCGGAGCGACGCCCATGTTCTTCAGACCGAAATAGATGGTCACCTTGGGCGGCAGGACCGCTCCATCCTTCAAATCGGAGAAATAAACCTCCGCCCCGGGAGGTGCCGGCGAGGGGCCTCCGGACGGCGCAGCAGTGGTCGGTGCGCCCTCGGCTACTCGCACCCGAATGCGCTGTGACATCACCGGTGGCGTATGGGGAACGTGGTCCTTGTCTCCCATGAGCAGCTGAAGCGTGTGCTGACCCGGTCTGAGCGTGATTTCTGCCTCGGTCTGGCCGGCACCGAAATGCAGATGATTGAAGTCATTTGGAATGGGCTGGTCGAGCGGTGGCAGCTCCGTGTCGACCAACAAATGATGATGACCCGAATTCTCCCGGTCCGCGCCCGCGGGCGCAATCCCCATGTTGCGCAGACCGAACGAGAGCTTGAGCTTCGCCGGAACCGTCGCCCCGTCCTTGAGATCGATGAAATAGACCTCAGCGCCCGAACCCGCCCGCGTCGGACCGCCGGTCCGCTGGCCTTGTGCCAGAGCATCACCACCGGCCAGGATACCGGCGAACAGCAGTGCTGCGAGGAACTTCGCGCCGTTGCGGGACCCCAATCTGACGTCTTTGAGCTCGTGCATCGCTGCGCCCTTCCATGGCATTAGCCATGCTGTGATGTATCCGCGGGAACGTTCCTGCGAACCGCAGGGGAAGCCAATCTAGGTGAACTCCCTCTCGCTGGGAAGTCGGACCTTCATGTCCCAGCCTCGGCCGGGCCGCGTGCAGTCGAGCCGCCATGAGGGCCCGTTGGATCGTTTTCAGTGGCTGACCGGAGCTTGTGCCGCCTGGAATCCCTGATCCGGACGCTGCTTCGATCCACCGCACGCTTTTTGCATTACTGTTGTCCGCAACCATCCATACGGGTAGTATGATTGCATGGCATGCCGAGCATGCTCCTGCTCGAGGTGATGGCGAGGTTTTCGAAGCTCCCGGTCGCCGCCGCGCGACCGGAGAGCCGGTTGGTCGAGCAGGACGGTTGCTAACAAATGGGATCAGCATCTTGGGAGGTAGGTCCTCTCGGCACGAAAGGCGCGCAATGACCCTGCGGCTCGTCCTCTGGCTGTGCTTCGCAGTCGCTTTTGCTCTGCTGACGCGTCCGGCACTGTCGCAACAAACAGCCGCACGGGTGGCACTGATCATTGGAAATGCAAACTATCCCGATGCCAGCACGCCGTTGTCGACCACGATCAGGGATGCTCGCACGCTCGCTGACGAGTTCCGTCGAAGCGAGTTCGACGTCGATCTCAAGGAGAACGTCGGCAGGGAGGACATGCAACGCGCGATCGATGCCTTCACCGGCAAGATCCGGCCCGGGATGGCGGCGCTGTTCTATTTCAGCGGATATGGAATTCAGGTCGCGAGACAGACTTATCTCATTCCAGTCAACGCTCAAGTCTGGACCGAGGCCGAGGTCAGGCGGGATGGCATCAGTCTGGATGCTCTGCTGGCCGACATGAATCGCAAAGGCGCAAAAGTAAAGATCGTCATTATCGATGCCGGTCGAAGAAATCCATTCGAGCGCCGTTTCCGGGCCTCGGCCGCAGGGCTCGCCGCGCTGGATGCACCCGATGGCACCCTCGCGATGTACTCGGCCGCGCCCGGCAAGGTGATCAACGAAGGCACTGGTACCAACAGCCTGTTTGTCAGCGAACTGGTCAAGGAGCTCCGCGTCCCCAATCTGACCGCCGAGCAGGTCTTCAATCGCGCCCGCGTCGGCGTATCCCGGGCATCGAACAACGAGCAGGTCCCCTGGGTCGCGTCGTCACTCGTTGACGAATTCTCCTTCGGGCCTGCGCGTTCCGTCACGAGCGCTCCAACGCCCGCTCCCGCGCCTTCCCCGGCGCCCACGCCGGTCCGGCCGCAAGCGGCAGCGCCGCCAACGCCGTCAGTGCCGCGTGAGCGTGAGTCTGCTATGGGCAGCAAGAACCCCGGAGATGCTTTCCGCGATTGCAAGGAATGCGGTGAAGTGGTGGTCGTGCCGGCCGGGTCCTTCGAGATGGGCTCGACGACGGAATACGAGAACCCGGTGCATCGCGTCACCATCGCAAAGCCGTTCGCAATCGGCCGGCACGAAGTGACCTTCGACGAATGGGACAGTTGCGTGAGCGAAGGAGGGTGCAAGCATCGCCCCGATGATCGCAACTGGGGGCGTGGAAACCGCCCGGTCATCAATGTCAGCTGGCTCGATGCAAAGGAATTCGTGACCTGGCTGTCCCAAAAAACGGGACAGACCTATCGACTGCCAACCGAAGCCGAATGGGAATATGCTGCGAAGGGGGGAACCAAAACTCCGTACTGGTGGGGCCGCGACTTGGGTGCTGCCCAGGCGAACTGCCGGGAATGCAAGACCGGGACGTCGCAACAGTCGTCTGAGGTGGGTTCATACAAGGAGAATCCTTTTAGTCTGCATGACACCGCCGGCAACGTAGCCGAGTGGGTCGAGGACTGCTGGAACGACAGTTACCGCGGCGCGCCGCAGAACGGCTCGGCATGGCTCAAAGGGGATTGTCGGTTGCGCGTGTTGCGCGGCGGTGCCTTCGACAGTGCAGCGAGATACCTGCGATCGAGCTCGCGTTTCAGGTACGATTTGGACGTCCGATACACGGCCAACGGTTTCCGGGTCGTGCGCGAGCTGGAATAGAACAGTCTGGAATAGATACAGTGACGTCGAGCGCCAAGCGGCACGGCTATTTGTCTCGTCGAGAATGGACGCCATTCGCCAGGACGGTGGCCACCGGTACCTGCCTGGCCATCCTTGCGGCCGGACTGTCTGTTACATTCGAGAGGGTCCTCGCCCAGGAGGCAGGCTCGCCCGCGAGTGTGCAGGTCCAGGTGGTTCGCGCAACCAACGCATGCTTCTCTTCGACCGTTCGCGTCACCGGCTTTCTCGTCGCGCGTCAGGAGGCTATGGTCAGCCTCGACGCTCCGGGATTGCGTGTGACCGAAGTATTGGTGGGCGAGGGGGATCGGGTAACCAACGGGCAAACACTGGTCCGGTTGACGCGACAATCGGGGGAAGGTCCGGATAGCGGCGCGGCGGCTCGAAGTGGGCCAACAACGCTGAAGTCGCCCGCTGCGGGGATGGTGACGCGAAGCACGGCCGTAGTCGGAGCGACCGCATCCCCTTTCCCGAGTGAACCGCTGTTTCGCATCGCCGTTGACAACGAAATCGAGCTCGAGGCCGAAGTTCCCAGCATTCATGTGCCGGAACTCTCGCCCGGACAAACAGCGCGCGTCCAGGTTGAAGGGAGCCGTGAGCTGTCGGGCCGGGTTCGCCTGGCCCCTGGTGAGATCGATCGGCGGACGCAGCTTGGCCGAGCCCGCGTTTCGTTGGAACGGGATCCGTCGCTCAAGCTTGGTATGTTCGCCCGTGCCGAAATCGAGGCCGAACGCAGCTGCGGAATTTCGGTGCCGCGCTCCGCGGTCCAATATAGGACGGAGGGACCGCGCGTTCAGATCGTGCGCCAAAACCTCGTCGAGACACGCCTGGTGCGGATCGGCTTTCACTCCGATCTCACCACCGAGATTCGCGAGGGGCTTCGCGAAGGCGATATGGTCGTGGCGAATGCGGGCAGCTCTCTGCGTGACGGCGATAAAGTGACACCAGTCGGCCCCGACTCCGCTCGCATGGGACAGCGTTGAGCGGCGGACAGATCCGCTCCAGATGATGCCTCGGGCTACCGGATATTTGATAGCCGGAGCCTCGAGAGCGCGACCCCTCGCATCTCTCCAGGCCTGCGGTCTTGTGCGGCCTCTCGTTGGGCGCCGGGTCAATTCGTGAAATAGAGTGTTCTCCATGCAGAAGGAGGCGCCGCGCAGGGGCTGGTTTCGCCGGAGAGGCCTCTTCGGCAAATATGTCCGCTCCTTCGTCGGACTGGTCGTGCTGGTGCTTGTCGTGAATGGCGGGCTCGAAACCTGGTTCATGTACCAGGAAGCAACCCAGTTATCCAAGAAGGCCCAGTCGGAAAAGGCCGAGGCGGCTGCCCGTCAGATCGAGCATTTCGTGTCCGAGATCGAGCGCCAGATCAGCTGGGCAACGCGAGCCAGTGCGACCACGGTGGAGCAGCGTCGCTCGGACTACGCCCTGTTGCTGCAACAGGTGCCGGCAGTCGACAGGGTCATTCAGCTCGATGGATCGGGCAAAGAACAGCTCAGGCTATCTCGCAGAGAGGTCGTCGTCGGGAGTGGCGCCGACTACTCGGACAATCCTCGTTTCAAGCAAGCCAAGGGTCAGTCAGTCTGGCTATCGCCAGTCTATTTCGATGGACCAGATCCGTTCATGTCGGTGGCCATGCAGCATTCCGGGCGAAATGCCGGATCGACCGTCGCCGAGATCAATCTCAAGTTCTTGTCGAGCTTCCTGGACCCCGCTCAGATCGGCAAGGATTACGATGCCTATGTGGTAGGGCTGGGAGGACGGCTGCTCGCGCATTCCAGCGCCGATCGTCGTTTGGGCATGGACCTCGCAGACCTTCCTCAGGTCGCGGCCATGCTCCGGCCGGACGCCGAACCCGTGACTTTCGGCAAGGACCGGGAAGGAGAGTCGGTGCTGAGCGCTGCGGCGGCAATCCCGCGGATGAAGTGGTATGTCTTCGTGGAGCAGTCGCTGAGCAAGGCGCTGCAGCCGGTCTACGGCCTGTTGTACCGGACCAGCTCGCTGTTGGCCCTCGGGGTGCTGCTCGCGGTGCTTGCGGGCATGCTCATGGCACGCCACATGGTCATTCCCATTCGAGCATTGCAGGTTGGTGCACAGCAACTCGAAGCAAGCGAGTTCGGCCATCGCATCCAGGTGCGAACCGGAGACGAAATCTCGGATCTGGCCGAGCATTTCAACAGCATGGCCGACCAGTTGCAGACGTCCTACAGCCGCCTCGAGCAAAAGGTCGCCGAGCGCACACGTGAGCTTGCGCAGTCGGTCGGCGAGCTCAGGGCGCTCGAGGAGATCGGGCGCGCTGTCGCCTCGTCGCTCGATTCCAAATCCGTGCTCTCCACGATCGTTTCGCGGGCGGTTCAACTCAGCCAGGCCGACGCTGGAGCGATCTATGGGTATAACGCTTCCGAGGCCGTATTTGGGCTCGCAGAAGCACATGCGCTCGATAAATCGTTTCAGAATGCCGTCCGCGCCACAAGGATCAAGCTCGACGAAAGTGTGTTGGGCCTATCGGCAAAGAGTCGCAAGGCGATCTGCATTCCTGATCTTTCGACCGCTCCGAATTATCCGCTCAGGGATCTGACGCTTGCGGCGGGATTCAAGTCCGTTCTCGTCGTTCCGTTGCTGGCGCAGGACGGTATTCTCGGAGCACTGGTGTTGCAACGCCACGCCTCCGGGGATTTTCCCGCGAGCACGGTCGGCCTCATGCAGACCTTTGCGCACCAGTCGGTGCTTGCAATGAACAATGCGCGGCTGTTTCGCGAAGTGGACCAGAAGCGTCGTGAGCTCGCCATCGCCAATGATCACAAGGCCCAATTCTTCGCAAATATGAGTCACGAGTTGCGGACACCTTTGAATGGCATACTCGGCTTTTCCGAGCTGCTCGTCGACGGGCTTTATGGCGCCTTGCCGGAGAAAGCGCTGGAGGTCTTGGAACGTATCCAGAAGGATGGAAAGCATCTGCTCGGTCTGATCAACGACGTGCTCGATATATCGAAGATCGACGCGGGCCAACTGACGATGACGCTCGACGACTACTCGCTGGAAGGTGTGGTCGACACTGTGGTCGCTTCAACCGGACCGCTCGCGCGGGCAAAAGGAATTGAAGTCAAGACCGCTATCTCAGCCGATCTTCCAATTGGTCACGGTGACGTGCGGCGTCTCACTCAGGTGCTGCTGAACATCGTCGGCAATGCCATCAAATTCACCGATTCCGGCTTCGTCGAGATCCGTGTCGCGTCGGATTCCGAACGCTTCACAATTGCGGTGCAGGACACCGGCCCGGGCATTGCGGCGGCAGACCAGGTGCGCATCTTCGAGGAGTTTCAACAGGTTGACAACAGCATCACCCGGGAGAAAGGTGGTACGGGGCTTGGACTATCGATCACTCGCCGTCTGATCGAGGCGCACGGCGGACATATTGGCGTGCAGTCGACGCCCGGCGCAGGCGCTATTTTTACCATTGTGCTGCCGGTTCGCGTGACGGAGCAGAGGCAAGCGGCATGAGCAAGCGCATCCTCGTCATTGAAGATACCGAGAACAATCGTCGTATCCTGAATGACCTGTTGACCAATGCCGGCTTCCAGGTGCTCGAAGCGCATGACGGGGAGAAGGGCGTGGCAATGGCAGCGGAATGCCGGCCCGATCTTATTCTCATGGATATCCAGCTTCCGATCGTCGACGGCTACGAGGCGACCCGCCGGATCAAGTCCAATCCAGACCTGCGGCATATTCCGATCATCGCCGTCACCTCGTATGCCCTGTCCGGCGACGATCTCAAGGCGCGCGCGGCCGGATGCGACGGGTATTTCGCCAAGCCCTACAGCCCGCGCGTAATTCTCGAGACAGTCCGTGAGTTCCTGAAGTAACGGTGTGGGGGTCGAGACCTTGCGAACTCCGCCCCGAATACTGGTCGTCGATGACAATCCCACCAACCTGGAAGTCTTGCGGGTTCGGCTCAATGCGCAGAACTACGAAGTCGTCACCGCGGTCGATGGCGAGGATGCGCTGGTGCAAGCGCGCGAGCTCGAACCCGACCTCGTTCTGCTCGACGTGATGATGCCGAAGCTCGATGGCATCTCGGTTCTGAAGCAACTCAAGCAGGACGCGACGCTTCGCTTTGTGCCTGTCATCCTGGTTACCGCGAAGGCCGATACCCGGGATATCGTCAATGGTCTGGAGGCCGGAGGTGACGATTATCTTACCAAGCCGTTCGAGCACGCCGCCCTCGTTGCGCGGGTGCGATCGTTGCTCCGCATCAAGGAGCTGCACGATACGGTACAATCCCAGGCAATGCAGCTGAAGGAGCAGACCGAGCAACTCTCGAGCTGGAATCAGCTGCTCGAGCAGCGCGTGGCGGAGCAATTGGCGGAAATAGAGCGGATCGGCCGGCTGCAGCGATTTCTGGCACCGCAGGTGGCACAGATGATCGCGTCCTCGGATGCGTCTGAATCGCTCTTGGCGAGTCACCGTCGAGAGGTTACCGTGTTATTCTGCGATTTGCGGGGGTTCACCGCGTTCACCGAAGCTTCCGAACCCGAAGAGGTGATGTCTGTTCTGCGCGAATACCACGAGAGCTTGGGAGAGCTCATCTTCCGTTATGAGGGTACTTTGGAGCGGTTTCTCGGGGACGGCATCATGATCGTCTTCAACGATCCGATACCGTGCGCCGATCATACCGAGCGCGCCGTGCGGCTGGCTATCGATATGCGCGACAAGGTGGCAGAGCTGGCGAAGCATTGGGCGCGAATGGGGCATGTGCTCGGCTTCGGAATCGGAATTGCCTCGGGTTACGCGACCTTGGGTCAAATCGGATTCGAGCATCGCCGCGAATACACTGCCATCGGCAGTGCCATCAATCTTGCCGCGCGGCTCTGCGGCGAAGCACAGCCAGGTCAAATCGTGATCGGTCAACGCGCATTCAGCTCGATCGAACCATGGCTGGAGGCCTCCCACATCGGTGATTTGAACTTGAAGGGCTTCAACAGGCCGATGGCAGCCTATGAAATTTTGAGCTGGCGCGACCAGCCGCCGGCTGCTCCAACTGAACCAACCACCCCCGACGGCGACAGGTCGAGACAGGGCCAATCGACGTGAAAGCGGTCATGTTCTCAGCCCGGGAGAACTCTCGTCGGGTTATGGGGGTACGGTTGTCGGTGGCAATTGCCGCCATCGCCGCTGCGATTATCGCCGTTCCGAGCGACACGGCAGGTGCGGAGCGGTCCGACAAGGCCGGCTCCGCCGACATGGCGGTCACCGTCATAAGAACCAAGAGAATGTGTTTCACCGACACGCTTCAGGTCACCGGCGTGCTTACCCCGCGAAACGAGATTCTGGTGCGGCCCGACCGGGAGGGACTGCAAATCTCGCAGGTTCTGGCGGACGCTGGAGACACCGTAACTTCAGGGCAGGTCTTGGCACGCCTCGCTCCGCCGGAGGGACAGCCGGGTGGCGGCACCACCACGGCGGTGCAGGCGCCAGCTGCCGGGGTGATCAGTGGGCGAGCCGCGGTCGTCGGGGCGACGGCATCTGCCAGGGCGGAGCCGCTGTTCCGCATCGTGGCCAAGGGCGAGATGGAATTGCTGGCCGAGACACCGGTGAAGACGCTCGGCAGCGTCGCGCTCAATCAACCTGCCAAAATCGACATTATCGGCGTCGGGACATTGTCGGGCCGGGTACGGCATTTTGCGACTGCAATAAATCCGACAACGCAACTCGGCCAGATCCATATTTTCATCGGTAGCGATCCGCGGCTGCGCGTCGGCGCCTTCGGCCGTGCGACCATCGACGTCGGCAGGCGCTGTGGGCCAGCCGTTCCCCTGTCGGCGGTCCTATACGGACAGGGAGGCGCAATCGTGCAGGTGGTTCGCGATAGACGGATAGAAACCCGGCGCGTCAGCATCGGGCTGATCGCTGCAGGACAAGTAGAGATTCGCGATGGACTCTCCGAAGGTGACATGGTCGTCGCCCGTGCCGGAGCATTCGTTCGAGAGGGAGATCGCATCCGACCGATCGTCGAGGCCGAGCCCTCCGCCCGGCGATGAACTCGCCGCGCTGTCCGATCAAATCGTCAGCGTGCCGGCCTTCGCGGCGGCGTAGCGTTCGCCGACCTTTGCCCAATTCACGGTGTTCCACCACGCCTTCAGATAATCCGGGCGGCGGTTCTGGTAGGTCAGGTAATAGGCGTGCTCCCACACGTCGTTGCCCATGAGCACGCGCTTGCCGTCCATGAGCGGCGTATCCTGGTTGGGTTTGGTCTCGATTGCGAGATTGCCATCCTTCGTGACGGTGACGAATACCCAGCCGGAGCCGAACACGCGCCCACCGGCAGCGTTGAAATCGTCTTGGAGTTTCTGCAGCCCGCCGAGGTCGCGGGTGATTGCGGCAGCAAGCTCACCGGCCGGCTGGCCACCTCTCGGTCCCATTATTTGCCAGAACATGGTGTGGTTGGCATGGCCCCCGCCGGAGTTGCGCAGCGCCGCACGGATCGCTTCCGGCATCTCCGGGAGCTTGGCGAGAATGTCCTGTAGCGGCATGGATCCGACGTTCGTGTGATCCTTCACCGCATTGTTGAGATTGTTGACATAGGCCAGGTGATGCCGGTCGTGATGAATCTCCATCGTCCGGGCATCGATGTGCGGCACCAGCGCGTTGTTGGGATAAGGGAGAGGGTCGAGCTTGAACGGGCCCGCGACTGGCTCTGGCGCCGGTGCCGCTTTTGGCTGCGGGCCCTTTGGCTGCGGGCCTTTTTGCGCTTTCGGCGCCTGTGCGAATGCGATGAGGGGGTGTGCGGCAACGGCAACCATTGCAGTGCCGAGGACCAAGCTGCGACGGGAGATGGACACCGGGGCTCTCTCACTGGTGAGGGGTGGGATGGAAATGCCTCAATGACGTTGGGCGCAAGGACAACTCGGGAGAACCGATACCGCCCGAGCCGAACTTAATCAACCTTGATTTGCGGTCCATTCAGGTCCAAGGAGCCCGCCGTCAACGACGACGATCGGTGGCCCCCGCCACAAGCTCAAATCCTCACATCGGCTTTCATCGCGCTCATGCAACCTATCGTTTCCGTATCGCGTTTGTCCAAGACCTACGCTTCCGGCTTTCAGGCCCTCAAGAACGTCAATCTCGACATTCTTCGAGGCGAGATCTTCGCCCTGCTGGGACCCAACGGTGCTGGGAAGACAACGCTGATCAGCATCATCTGCGGCATCGTGAAGCCGTCCGAGGGAACCGTCGCGGTCGGCGGCCATGACATCATCGCCGACTACCGCGCTGCCAGGTCCATGATCGGACTCGTACCGCAGGAGCTCACCACAGATGCATTCGAGACGGTATGGGCGACTGTGACCTTCAGCCGGGGCCTGTTCGGCAAACCGCCAAACCCCGACCATGTCGCCAAGGTCCTTGCGGACCTGTCCTTGCTCGACCGCAAGGACAGCAAGATCATGACTCTGTCCGGCGGCATGAAGCGGCGGGTGCTGATCGCCAAGGCGCTCTCCCATGAGCCTCAAGTCCTGTTCCTCGACGAGCCGACTGCCGGTGTCGATGTCGAGTTGCGCAAGGACATGTGGCAAGTCGTGCGCGCGTTGCGCGCTTCGGGCGTGACGGTCATCCTTACGACGCACTACATCGAAGAGGCCGAGGAGATGGCCGACCGCATCGGGGTCATCGATCACGGCGAGATCATTCTGGCCGAGGACAAGACCGAGCTCATGCACAAGCTCGGCAAGAAGCAACTGACGCTTCAACTCCACAACAAGCTGGATGCGATACCGCCCTCGCTCGCCGCGCATCGGCTGAGCCTGACATCAGATGGTCGCGGGCTGACCTACAGCTATGATACCCAGGGCGAGCGCACCGGCATCACGGCGCTGCTGCAAGAGCTCAATCGGGCCGGCATCAGGTTCCGGGATCTCGAAACCTCGCAAAGCTCTTTGGAAGATATCTTCGTCGACCTGGTCGGAAAGAGACGATGAACTTTCGGGCAGTCCTCGCGATCTACACGTTCGAGATGGCGCGCACCGGCCGCACGCTGCTGCAGAGCATCGTGTCGCCGGTGATTTCCACCTCGCTCTACTTCGTCGTCTTCGGCGCAGCGATCGGATCGCGCATAACCGAGATCGAGGGCGTCAGCTACGGCGCCTTCATCGTGCCCGGATTGATCATGCTGACGCTGCTGACACAGAGCGTCATGAATGCCTCGTTCGGCATCTATTTTCCTCGTTTCACGGGAACGATTTATGAGATCCTCTCCGCTCCCGTATCGTATTTCGAGATTGTGCTCGGCTATGTCGGCGCGGCGGCGACCAAATCGATCATCCTGGGGCTGATCATCCTGGCTACCGCCGGCTTTTTCGTGCCGCTCCAAATCGCCCATCCGTTCTGGATGATCGCATTCCTGGTGCTCACGGCCGTGACGTTCAGCCTGCTGGGCTTCATCATCGGCATCGTGTCGGACGGTTTCGAAAAACTGCAGGTCGTGCCGCTCCTGGTGATCACGCCGCTGACTTTCCTCGGCGGCAGCTTCTACTCCATCAGCATATTGCCGCCGGTCTGGCAGACGATCACCCTGTTCAACCCCGTGGTCTATCTGGTCAGCGGCTTCCGTTGGAGCTTCTTCGAGATCTCCGACGTGAACGTGGCGACCAGCCTGGCGATGACGCTGTTGTTCCTGGGCGCCTGCCTTGCCGCCGTGTGGTGGATTTTCAAGACCGGTTACCGGCTCAAGAATTAGCGCGCGCTGGCGTAGGATCCCGGGTCTGCGGCGCACCAGCGTAGACAGCGTCTGCGCCGCTTCGCTGCGCCCGGGACAGGCCGTTGGCCTCAACGCGACCCACGCTTTGCGTCGAGCTCGACCACGAGCCGTTTCGGTGCCCGCATCCGCCAGGCTCGGCCAATTCTATGCTTGAGCTCGGCGTCGCTGATGTTTACCAGCCTGATCAAGACCGCTGGCCACCCCTTATAGTGATCTGTCTCGAAATAGATGTCGGGAGCGCCGGAGAGGTCGCCGAAGCCGGCGTCGAAGGCGATGGCCGAGATCGGCTCGTCGGACGTGCGCAGGCGCACGGCGGCGCGGTGGAGGCGGGTGCGCAGCACGAACTGGTGCGGCGTCATGCCGGCCACCTGCCGGAAGGTGCGCAGGAAGTGGTAGGGGCTCATGCCGGCCTCGCGCGCCAGGTCGGCGAGCGCCAGCGGCTCGTGCGCCGTCGCGCCTCGATGCGGCGCAGCGCGTCGCGTGATGCGGCGCTCGTCGCGCCGGCTCGGCGCGCGGCGCTGTCGCCGCGCGTCCGGCGAGCGTCGCCGCCACCGCGCCGGCGAGGCGCAGCGCCAGCTCCTCCAGCTCGGCGGCGTCGCCGACGTCGCGCGCCGCCTCGGCCGCGGCGAGCAGCGGCATCAGCGCGGGCAGCGGCGGCAGGTGCGGCACGGCGAAGGCCGAGCGCCGCGCGCCGGGCACCGCGGCGACGACGGTCTCCAGCAATGCCGGGCGCGAAGTGGAAGGCGAGGCAGCGGTCGCCGGTGCCGTGCTCGTGGCCGCACTCGAAGCAGGCGCCGGGGTTGCCGAGCAGCAGGCCGCCGGGCGCCAGCACCGCCCGGCCGCTGGCCGTGCGGTACTGGAACGTGCCCGCGGTCACCGCGGCGATGCAGACGGTCTCGTGCCGCTCCTCGAACGGGCGGTCGTGCGGGCCGGCGGTGCAGACGATGTCGCTGACGCTCCAGCCGGGGCCGGACGGCCAGGATGCGCGAGGTCAGCATGCGTCATGGCGCGCAGTATAGCAATTTTTCCCAAGCGGCGGAGAGGCGGCCGAGCGGCTTACGACAACGGGGGCTGCAAGCATCAGCCAACTGCACAGGATGGCTGCGCCATGACTGCACGCGTTCGATCCTCGACCTTCATCGACATCCTGCACAGCGACGGCCCCGCGCCGACCGCGCCGACAAGATGGGTCTCTACGGCTTCCTGATCGGCAGCTGGGAGATGAACGTCGATCGTCCACGAGGAGGACGGCACGCACGCACACCAGCCGCGGCGAGATCCATTTCGGCTGGGTGCTCGAAGGCCGCGCCATGCAGGACGTGTGGATGCTCCCGGCTGGCCGAGCCCGGCGTGCCCGGTTGCCGTCACGGCACTGGTACGGCACGCGCGTCTACGACCCCGGCATCGACGCCTGGCACATCCTGTGGAGCGATCCGGTGACGCAGTTCTACACGCGCCAGATCGGCCGCGCGCGCGGCGCCGACATCGTGCAGGAGGGCACGGCACGAGAGCGGCGACGCCGTGCGCTGGAGCTTCACCGAGATCACGCCGCAATTCGTTCCACTGGCTCGGCGAGCGCTCGCGCCGACGGCGGCGCGACCTGGCGGCTCCAGGTCGAGTTCTTCGCCCGCCGCGTCGCGGACACAAACGTGTGAACCGCTTCACAGCGCAGGCGTCTCGGTCACGCTAGCGTTCTCCTACCGCTGGTTCTCCACGCGAAGAACCAGCGGAGAGGAGGCTCGGTCGATGACCCTCGAACTGGTCGACGCCGCACGGCGAATTCAACAAAGCTTGCGGACATCCCGGCGGATCGTCGACGCTTACCGTCGGGATTGCGCTCGCACACAGCCGGCGGCATTTCGCTGGCTGCTGGCTTGCTATCTGGAGGGTTGGGCGGAGGCAAATCCGGCGAAAATCCTCCGGGGGGTCGCGCCAAATTATCGCTTCAAGGATCCCTTCATCGGGGTCTTCGCCAAGTGGTCGTTGCCGCTCTACTTCGAAATCCTGCAAACGCGATGCGCCGTTGCGGGCGCGACCACGCGGGCAGAGTTCGCATTCCTGCTTCACGGCCCGAACGAGGGACCATCGCAGCGAGGCGAAATGCAGTTCTGGAGAGAAGCTCCGGGCGTCGGACTGACCGGCGATGCGCGCATCAAGATCGGAGAGCTCGGCGTCATCGCCGACCATGTGACCTACGACCTCAATCTGGCATCGGATCTGTTGCGTGAACGGGGCACGCCCAGAACAGCGGTGGACTGACCTACGAGTGCCGGCCGCGCGGGAAAAGCTCGCTTACACTGCGCAGGAAAAATGGCTCGGCCTGTTCGGGCGCAGCCTCTCGGGCGATTTCGATGTCGATCCGATGTGTCTCGAGCTGGCGACTGCCTGCATGCATTAGTCTCCTGTCCCCGGACGAGCGCCAGCCGGTGCACTGCTGCGCCTGGTGACCTGTCTCGGTGGCGCACCGACAGCAGACATGCATACTGCGGATATGTAGCGCTGGAGCTGACACGTTGCGGGGCTATGTTTCACGGAAGTCCCCGGTCACTGGCGGAAAATGCGGCTGAATCAATTGGCACCCGAGGCCCTTGCGAACCGAGAAGGCCAGCGCGATGAGTCGACTTCTGATCAACAACGGCTACGTCGTCACCGTCGACGCGAAGCGCAACGTCTTTCCCGGCGGATTTGTCGCCGTCGACGGCGGCTCGATCGCCGCGGTCGGTCCGTCCGCGCGAGGCACCCGAGCCGGAAGGATTCGATGAGGTGATCGACGCGGCCGGGCTCGATCGTCGTGCCCGGCCTGATCAACATGCACCAGCACCACTGGTACACCCTGTTCAAGGGGCTGGCCGACGGCTTCCTGCTGGAAGACTGGGTGAGCGACTTCCTGCTGCCGCTGTCGCTCCAGCGATGGACGACGCCGGCGATGCGGGTGTCGAGCTATCGTCGCCGGCATGGAAATGCTCGCCACCGGCACCACCTGCTCGCTCAACCATTCGGTGACCACCACGACGCCGGATACTGGTCGCGGCCTCGATCGAGCCGCAGGCCGAGCTCGGCATTCGCCAGGTCTATGCCAAGGAGCTGCGCTGCAGGACGCCGGGCAATCCGCGCCATCCGCTGAGCCTCGACGAGGCGCTGGCGGAATTCGAGGAGGAGGTCGAGCGCTGGGACGGCAAGCACGATGGGCTCGTTCGCTTCGGCATGGCGATCGAGTCGAACGCCCACTGGGTGGCCGCCGGCATGAGCACCGAAGAGCTGATCTGCCGCGGCTATGAGCTTGCCAAGCGCCGCGGGCTGAAGATCACCGCGCATATCTCCGGCGGCACCTTCTCGCTCGAGAAGGGCTTTCTGAAATACCTGCGCGAGACCGGCCGCACCGACGTGCGCTATCTGATGCAGCTCGGCATCCTCGACCCGCACTGGGTCCTGATCCACGGCATCCATGCCACCGAGCTCGACATCGAGCAGATGGCGCGGGTCGGCTGCAGCTTCGTCTATACGCCGACGAGCGAGTCGATCCGCGGCGGCGGCATCTCGCCGTTCGCCAACGCGCACCGCGCCGGCGTCAACGTGGCGCTCGGCACCGACGGACCGATGGTCGATTACTCGGTCGACATGGTCGAGCAGATGAAGGTCTGCACCCTGATGCAGCATGTGCGCCATCTCGATCCGACGCGCATGCCGGTCGAAACGCAGCCTCGAGATGGCGACGATCAACGCCGCCAAGGCGCTCGGGCTCGAACGGAGATCGGCTCGCTGGAGCCCGGCAAGCGTGCCGATATCGCGATCTTCGATCTGAGCAAGCCCTATGTCGGCGTGATGCACCGGCCGCTGTCGAGCTTCGTCACCGCCGGCAAGGGCAGCGACGCGCGCGCGGTGCTGGTCGATGGCCGCGTGGTCTATCGCGATGGCAAATTCGACGGCCTTGCCGATCCGCAAGGCGCGATCGCCGAGGCTGAAAGGATCGGCAGGTCGATCGTGGATCAAGGCAGGCCTGAGCCACCGCCTTGCGCCGGCCTGGCGGATGTGACGCAGGGCCGACGAAAACCCCGGGTGGCGCCTCGATCTTGCTGTTACAGTCGTAAGGGGACACGGCCCATGGACGTGTTGGTCGAAGGCGTGACGCAGATCTGGGGCGGAAAGCGCACCCAAGTGGTGGCGCTCGACCGTTTTTCCCATCGCTTCCGCTCCGGCCGCTTCTCCTGCGTGCTCGGGCCGAGCGGCTGCGGCAAGAGCACGTTGATCCAGATCGTCGGCGGTCTGGAGCAGGCGACCAGCGGGACGCGTGCACATCCAGGACCCTCGAAAGGGCGACCGCCAGCGCGCGCTCGGCGCGGATTCGGTGATGGTCTGGCAGAATCTCAACCTGTTCCCCTGGCGCAGCGTCATCGACAACATCGCCTTTGGGCTCGAAATGCGCGGCATGGCGCGCAAGCGAGCGCTACGAGCGCGCTCGCTCGCTCATCGCCTCGGTCGGCCTGCGCGGCTTCGAGCGTCACCTTCCCGGCCAGTTATCGGGCGGCATGCGCCAGCGCGTGGCGCTCGCGCGCGCGCTCATCATGGAGCGGCCGATCCTGCTGATGGACGAGCCGTTCGCCGCGCTCGACGCCCAGACCAAGATCGTCATGCAGGAGGAACTGCTGCGCATCTTCGATGCGACCCACAAGACCGTCCTGTTCGTCACCCACGCGATCGAGGAAGCGATCCTGCTCGGCGACGAGGTGGTGGTGATGACCGCACGGCCGGGCCGCATCAAGGAGGTCATCGCGATCGATCTGCCGCGTCCGCGGTCGCTGGAAATGGTCAATTCCAGGGAATTCGGCGCACTGTTCGACCGCACGTTCCACCTGATCCGCGAGGAGGTCACGGCGGCAATGGCGCAGCAGGCCGAGATGGTGGCGGGTCGCTGATGGCGCAGGCGAGCAAACGCGCCGGGCAGATCGGGGAGGCCGCGCTTCCGGCGCTGACGGTGGTGATTTTCCTGCTGGCGTGGGAGCTGTTGGTGCGCTGGCGCGGGATCGCGCCGATCTATCTGCCGGCCCCGTCCTCGATCGCGGTCTATCTTTGGCGCATGCTCGCGGACGGCACGATGGAGTATCACCTCGGCGTCACTCTTTTGCGCATCTTCGCCGGCTTTTTCATAGCCGCGGTCGCCGGTATCGGTCTCGGGGTCTTGATGGGCATGTCGCGCATCGTCGCGCGCGTCTCCGACATGTGGATCGCTGCGCTCTATCCGCTGCCGAAGATTTCGCTCATCCCGCTGCTGATCATCTGGCTCGGCACCGGTGAGTCCTATCGCATCGTGATCAGTGCGATCACCGCGTTCTTCCCGATCGTGATCAGCACGTATTCCGGCATCCGGCAGGCCGACCGCGGCCTGATCAAGGCGGCGCAGGACCTCGGCGCCAACATGCGGCAGATCCAGCTCAAGGTGGTGATCCCGGCGGCCATGCCGAGCATCCTCGCCGGACTACAGCTCGGAATGGGCGTGACCATCATTCTGATCGTGGCGGCCGAGATGATCGGCGGATCGAGCCAGAGCGGGATGGGCTATCTTCTGATAATGTCCGGTCAGGTGATGGAGACGGAAAAGGTGTTTGCCAGCCTCGTGGTGCTTGCGGTGATGGGGGCTGTCATCATCAAGTTGCAGCAGTGGCTCGATCGCAAGCTGGCGCCATGGGTTGCGCACGAGGACCGCTGATCCGGAGGAGGGTGGAAAATGAGCAGAATCGGAAGGCTTGACGGTGCTTGTGGGCGGTCGCTGCGACGATCATGCTGTTGACCGCGGATGCGGTTCGCGCCGCCGACAAGATCCGCATCGGCGAGGGACCCTTCATCACCGGCGGGGCATTCTACGTCGCGCGCGACAAGGGCTATTTCCAGAAGCTCGACCTCGACATCGAGATCAAGATGTTCATGGATGGGGCGCTGTCGGTGCCGTCGATGGTCGCCGGCGAGCTCGACATCACCTCGGTGACGCCGAGCGCCGGCTTGTACAACGCCATCGCCAGAGGCGCGCAGATGGTGGTCATTCTCGACCGCGGCAACAACAAGGCCGGCAACGCCTACACCGTCACCAGCGTCACGCAGTCGCTGTACGACGAGGGGCTGAAATCCACTGGCCGAGTTCGGCATGCTCAAGGGCAAGAAGATCGGGGTCAGCGCAAACGGCGGCATCAACCAGTACAATCTCTCGCAGGGGCTGATGAAGGTCGGGTCTCGATCCGGCCAAGGACGTGCAGTGGATCGTCAATGTCGCCGCAGCCGGACCTCATGAAGATGCTCGGCCAGGGGCAGATCGATGCGACCGAGCTCGGCTTACCAGTTCGCCATGTTCGCGCAGCAGAACAAGTGGGGTCCGATGGTGGCAACCGCCGACAAGATCGTTCCCGACGCCGCGATCGGCACTTATGCCGTGCGCAAGGCGTTTCTCGACCGCAACCGTGACGTGGTGGTTCGCTTCGCCATGGCCTATCTGCATGCTGCGAAGCAGTTCAACGCCGCAGCGCTGGCGCCCGACAAGCATCCCGACATCGTCGATATCCTCGCCAGGAACACCGCGCTGAACAAGCCCGAGCTGGTCAGGGCGATCGCGCCCAACTGGTCCTATGTCAACGAGGACGGCATGCCGCTGGTCGCCTCGATCATGGAGATGCAGGATTTCTGGAGCGGAAGATACTTCAACTCGGTCGAGAAAAAGGTTACGCGCGAGCAGCTGTTCGATCTCGACCTGGCCAAGGAAGCAAAGACCCGGCTCGACCGGGACCGGCCGTTCGCCAACTGATGGCGGGTGCGCGGCCATCTGATCGTTCCGCTGCCATCCCCGCAGCAAGCGGGCGTGCTGAAGTAATGGGTCCCCGCCTTCGCGGGGACGACACTGGGTGTGGAGGATCGATGACCGACTACTGGTTGAGCAAGTTGTTCTTCGACCTGCAGCACGACCCCAAGCTGGCGTCGGAGTTCCGTAGCGACATGGATGCCGTCCTCGATCGCTACGAGATCACGCCGGAGATCCGCAAGGCAGTGCTCGACGATGACGTGGCCACGATTGCCCCGCGCGTGAACGCGTATCTGCTGCGCTTCTATTTTCAGATACGCGGCATGCCGGAGCCCGAGTTCATCGCGCGTCTGAACGCGCTCAATGAGAGGAAAGGCAGCGTCCATGGCTAGCCTCGTCGGCGCTTTCGCGGCCAGTCACGGGCCGATCATCGCCCGGGATTGGGAAACGCTTCCGGACGGTCAGCGCAAGCGGCTGGCAGCCGGCTTCGATGAGCTCGGCCGGCGCCTGCGGGCGTGCAGGCCGGACCTGCTCGTGATCGTGTCACCCGACCACTGGGTCAATTTCTTCATCAGCAACCTGCCGGCGGTCTGCATCGGCATCGGCGAAGAGCACGACGGTCCGCCCGAGCCGTTCATGCGAAAGGTTTTTCCGCGCGAGCGGCTCAAGGGCCACGCCGCGTTCGGGCGTCACCTGCTCGATACCGCGCTCGACAGCGATTTCGAGCCGGCGCTGTCGCACCGCCTCAAGCTCGATCACGGCACGTGCATCCCGCTGTGGCGCATGGGCATCGACGCCGAGCTGCCGATCGTGCCCTTGATCGTCAATGACCTCGAGGAACCGATGCCGAGCATCCGGCGCTGCCTCGCCTGGGGCCGCCTGCTGCGGCAGGCGATCGAGAGCTATCCCGAGCCGTTGCGGGTCGCCGTGCTCGGCACCGGCGGGCTGAGCCATTCGATCGGTGAGACGACCATGGGCTGGATCGACGAACCGTTCGACCACGAATGCATCAAGCATTTCGAGAGGGGCGAGGACGTCCAGCTTGCCACATTCCTGACCAATGCGCTGCCACGCACCGGCAACGGTGCGCACGAAATTCGCGACTGGGTGGTGGCCCACGCCGCGGCGGGCAGCCGCGGCTTCGAGCTGATCGACTATTTTCCCAGTCCGGAGACGCTGGTCGGAGTTGCTTTCGCCTCCTGGAACGTAGCGTACGCCAGGTGAGCAGAGAAGTGGCCCAATGGATGAATCCGACATCAAGCGACTGCTGGACGCCCGCCTGTCGCGCGCGCGCGCGAAGGAGCTGCTGATCGCGCTCGTGAAAGTGCCGAGCCCGCAAACCGAGCTGCTCGAGGCCGAGCCGCTGCTCGCGGAGTTCATCAGGACGGCGATCGAGCCGCGCCTCCGCGCCATGGGTTTCACGGACATCCGATACGACGCCATGGGCAACCTGATCGCCGCATATGGCGCCGGGAAGAGCGGCAAGTCGCTGATGTTCATCGGCAACGCCATGAACCAGCCGGCCGCGACCATGCCCAACCCTTATGCCGGCGACGTGGTGGACGGCGCCAAATACGGACTGCCGGGCGAATGCGTGATGGGCAAGGGCGCGAGCGAGCAGAAGGCGAACCTCGCCGCCATGCTGCATGCCATGGAGACGGTGATCGCGAGCGCGGTCCCGATCAAGGGCAAGCTCGTCTTCACCTGCTGCCTCTCGGGCGAGACCGGAAAGCACGACGCCATCAAGAGCGTGGTCGAAGGCGCCGGCGTGCGGGCCGACATGGCGGTGCTCGGCGGCACCGGCCTGATGGTCACGCTCGGCAACCGCGGCCGCATCGACGTGTTCGTGACCGTCAAGGGTGCGCCGTGCCATTCCTCGCGCCCCGGGGACGGCATCAATGCCATCACCGGCGCGACCGAGGCGATCCGCCTCCTGCTGAGCCGAGTGAAGCTCGACAAGAGCCATCCGCAGCTCGGCAAGCAGTCGCTCACGGTCAATCACATCCGCAGCTTTCCGGATTCGACCCACACCGTGCAGGAGCGCTGCGAGCTCACGCTCGATCGCCGGCTCCTGCCGGGCGAGGACCCCGATGAAGCGTTTGCCGAGATCGAGCGGGTCGCCAAAGAGGTCGAGCAGTTCGAGGATCCCGTCAGCGGAAAGCGCTACGGCGTCGAGGTGCGGCTCGGGCCGTTCATGTATCCGTCGCTGGTGACGACGGACTCAGCCGTCGTGCGCGCGATCCTGCGCGCCAGCGAGGTCATGTTGGGCAAGCCGGTCGAGACCTATTACTCTCCGTCCGCCTTCGATCAGGGCTATCTCAACCACGTCGGCATCGTCGACGGCGAATTTCGGCGCCGGCGAGCATCAATACGCCCACACCGATCATGACATGGCCTCGGTCGAGCGCACCGCCGATGTCGGCGCGCGTCTATGCCTTCATGATGCTGGATTATCTGACGTAGGTTTCGGGGCATGACCCGAGATGCGGCTCGGCGTCACACTCGGTGTCATTCCGGCCGAGGGACCGCGGACTTGATCCGCGGACCGAGAGCCGGAAACCAGTAACCACCGCGCCCGGTTGTCGAGCGACTGTGCAAAGCCGCTCGACGTGTGATTACTGGGTGCCCGCTTACGCGGGCACGACACCGCGTTGGAAGCGATGCGTCGATGATTTTGCGATCAAGTGGTCCCCTCCCGCGTGGAGCCCAGCGTATTGAAGCGCGCCTTCTGCTCGTCGCTCAGCGCGTTGTAGAAATTGGTGAGCGCCGGCTGCACCGTCTTCACCGCCTCGAGCATCGCTGACAACCGCTTCTCCATTGCCTCTGCGCGCCCGGTGGGCGTGAGCGCCTGGTAGGCCGGACAATTGCCTTTCAGCCCTTCCGATGCCTTCGCAGATGCGGTCCTCAGCTCGTCGAGCAGCGCGCGCTGCTCGTCGCTCGGGCGCACTGCCTGCGCGATGCGCTCGATCGGCAGGTCGGCAATCCCCGCACCGCGCTCCGTGCAGAGCCGCGTGAGATTGAGCTGGTCCTTGCGAACGGCCGGGGAGGTATCGGTCGGCGCGGCGGCATTGAAACGCGCCTTCTGCTCGTCGCTGAGCAGGTCGTAGAACCGGTCGAGGGGAGGGCGCACCGTCTGCACGGCGGTGAGCATCACTTGCAGCCGGCTCTCCATCGCCGCGAGCCGCCCGGTCGGAATGCTGGGCAAGTCGTTCGGGCACGCCGCCTTGAGGATGTCGATGCTCCTGGCGGTGGCGTTCTTGAACTCATCGAGCGCGGCGCGCTGCGCCTCGTTCGGCTCGACCACTTGCGCGATTCGCTCGATCGGCCAGTCGGTCAATTCCGGCACGTTGTCGCCGCAGACACCCGCGATGCGCCGCTCCGGAGCGTGCGCCGCGGCCGCTGCGCGCGTGCCGGACTTTGCCGGCAGGCGCGACATAGGCATACGACCCGTAGATGCCGTAGTAGACGTCTTCGTAGGCGTATGGCCAGAAGTCGTCGTAGACATAGGACCAGAACACGTAATCGAAGAAGTCGTAATAGGCATAGGGCCAGAACACCGGGCCGATCCAGCCGATCACGATCCCGCTACGCCACCATGGCCAGTGCGAGCCATGGAACCTGCCGTGGAAGCGGGGAGCCCGCACGAACGAGGGCTGCAAAGCCGCGTTGGTGATCGCCCTGCCGCGCCACGCCGCGTGGCCGCGCGCGAAGCCGGGGCGCGAAAGCGCTGCGGCCGCGGTGAACGTCCGCGGCGAATTTCCGGTGAACCGCCCGGCGAGCCCGCCGTTGTGGCGAAGTCCCACGCCCGCGCCGCGGATGCTCGCCGGTGCAAGTGAGCGACCGGTGAAGCGGCGGCCGATGCTCGCGGCGCCGATGCGCGGTGCGCCCAGCGAGCGCGCTCCCGATCCACCGAAACGCGGTCCGCTGAAGGACCGAATTCCGGATCCGCCGAAGCGTTGCCCGCCAAACGAGCGAATTCCCGATCCGCCGAAGCGGCCTGCACCGAGCGAGCGGACACCAGGCGAGCCTCCTCCCCCGCCCATTACCGCGCCGCCGCGTCCGCCCCAGCCGCCCCCACCGCCACCGCCACCGACATTCCGCCGCCGCCGCGTCCGCGGAACTGCGCGCTTGCATCGGTTGCGAGCAGCGGCGCGGCCAGCAGCAGAATTGCCGCAAGGCTGGCGCCCGTTCTCCAGAAACTGATTTGTTTGCTCATACGACAGCGCTCCCCATCGTTCACGTCATCCTGGCGCCAATTGCAGGCTGTTCTATGACAATGGCACCGTAATCAGCCCGGCCCAGATGGGGAGAAACCATGAAATCGCGCGCCGTATTTCTGACGGGTATCGTCATGCCGCTGTTCGGCCTGGTAGCAGATGATGCAGCGAGCCGAAGCAGTCCGCTGATTTTCGCGCAGGCCTCCCCGCCCGAGGTGTGCACGCAGATTTATCAGCCGGTTTGCGGCACCGACAAAGAAGGAAAGCGGGTGACTTATTCGAACGCGTGTGTTGCTCGTGTCGCCAACGCCAGCAATGTGACACCGGGCCAATGTCCGAGATGATCATGAGGGCGGGTTGGCCGAAGGGCGGAACCCGCCGTTGCTCGCGGAAGGGCATTACGTCCCTCT
Organism: uncultured Alphaproteobacteria bacterium; assembly: GCA_963831225.1. GTDB lineage: Bacteria > Pseudomonadota > Alphaproteobacteria > Rhizobiales > Xanthobacteraceae > VAZQ01. The sequence continues at coordinate 31,137 of CAWHPT010000077.1, read as the reverse complement.
ATCCAGGGTAGTCGCATGGGGTCGAATGTGAGCAACTTCGGCGAACGTTCTGTGCTACTTGAGGATTTTCCCGTTAGCTTTGTTTTGTCAAAAACGCCGGCCGGCATACCGCGTCCACTATGTCAGCACGCATTATCGAAATCGCGGATCGCGAACTTGCGGCGCGACCAGGCGCGCCGCTCGTAGCGGTCGATGGCCGCAAGCCGTGCGGTCGCATCGGGTTTGCTCAGGTCCTCGGGAAAGAGGTCCCGGCGTGCGCGCCGCGCACGCACGAGGTCGATCTGCGCGGCGGCGATCGGCCGCGCGAGCGCGAGGCGTTCCGCACCGGCATCGGCCCCGGCGATCTCGCGCGCCAGGGCCTCGATCTCGCCCGACCAGGCGGGATCGCAAACTGCGCGCAGGTTCAAACCGTGGCTGCGCGCGTTCTGTGCCACGCGCGCCTTGCCGGCGCTGGTCTTCGGCCCCGTGCTGACGCGCGCGTTGTGGCGTTTGGCATATAGGCTGCGCGCGCTGGTCATGCCGCCTCCCCACCCGTTGGCTCGGCCGGTGCAAGGGCCTCGAGCTCGGCATGCTCGAGGTCTTGCAGGGTGCGGCGCAGGCGCAGCGCGAAGCCCGCACGATGGCGCTCGAGCTCGTGCAGCGCGGCGTTGCGGCGGGCCTCCGCGGCCATCGTCATGCGATCGATGCGCTCGAACTCGCCGATGCGGGCCGAGAAGGTCGCGGCCGCCACGGCATCCATCGTCAGGCCGGCCTTGGCGAGCGCCGCCTCGACGCTCTGCACGGAGCTCTCATCGCGCCTGGCCCACTGCTTGGCGGCCCACTCGGGAGAATCGAGCAGCGGCTCGAGGACCTGCCTCATTCCTTCGTAGGCGGCCGCCGCCATCAGGTTGGCCCGGTGCCGGCGCAGGCGGAAAACCTCCCACACCAGATCGACGACGTCGCGGATCCAGATCTGCTCGATGACGTCGGAAGGCTTCAGTGCCTGGTACACGCGCGCGTGCAATTCGTCATAGTGGGCCGGGCTCTCGCCCGCGATCAGCGCCGGCGGTCCGGCGAACGTAGTGATCTGCGCGGCCAGCGCGCCGGTCGGGGTCGGAAGGTCAACTGCCTGAGTCATGGTTCAATCTCGCCTGCTCTGTTGGTTGCGCCTGGGCCAGTCGACCCATGGCTGCGTGGAAACAACATCCACTACCACAACTCCATTTAGAAGTCAATATATTTCTTCGTAAAGCGTGTACATTCTATATGTAGTAGAAAGATGAATCGGAATCAGGGGCGGGCGCGCTGAGGTACGATCGTCCAGATGCGATGCTGGCGTTGGCGCTGAACGGAGTTTTCCTCGGCCTTGCGAAGAATGAGCAGCGGCGCACCCAGACTCGTCTTCGCCTGCTGTCTGAGGTGTCCTGCCGCAGCTACCGAGCAGGCGCAAATCGGACCGCGAGAAAATCGACAAAGACACGAACCTTCGTGGCCAGGTGGCGGTTGAATGGATACACGGCAAACAATGGTAGCTGCGGGAGCTTATAGCTCGTAAGCAACGGACGAAGTAGCCCGGTCTTCATTTCTCGCTTGACGCTATAGACCGGCAGCATGCCGATGCCGTACCCCTTCAACACACATTCGCGCAGCAGGACGGTGCTGTTGGCTGATAAGCGGCCCGAAACTTCGACCTTGATTTCGCCCGTTGGCCCCTGGAAGAGCCAACCGGAGTTAGAGACCAGGGTAAGATTGCGCAGACACTCATGTCGACCTAGGTCTGTCGGATGCTTCGGAACACCATGCCGGCGAAGGTACTCCGGCGTCGCGCACACCACAAATTCGATGAAGCAAAGTCGCTTCGCAATCAAGCAAGAATTCGGTTGATCGCCGAAACGCAACGCCAGATCAAAGCGATGCTTGATTAGATCCAGCATGTCGTCGACTATAAAGACCGCGACTTCCAGATCCGGATAACGATCATTGAAGTCGCGCACAGCATCGGCCAGCTCGAGGACCGCGAATGACTTCGGCGCAAGTATCTTCAGGACCCCGCGAGGTTCGCGCTGCAATGCTCTAAGTTTCGATTCCACTTCATCCAGATCATTGATGATGCGGGAGCAGCAATCGTAGTACAGCAGGCCGAATTCGGTGGCTTGCACGTTTCGGGTGGTACGGTTCAGGAGCCGCACACCGAGCGACTCCTCAGCTCCTTGATTTGCTTGCTGAGATGCGAGCGCGACCGACTGAGGTGACGAGCCGCAGCCGAATAGCTCTGCGACTCGACCACGGTTTTAAAAGTGATTATGGCTTGAAGGCGGTCCATGGCATTTGTTGACTGCTGGGAAACAATGACGTGGGTCAATAGCGGCTTTCGCGCCGGCGAGGCCTGACTGACAATGCCAGGGTAGCAGGGAATGTCCAATGTTCGCCAAGCTCAATCATGTTGCCATCGTGTCGGAAAGTTACGCACTGATTTCGGTGTGGTACCGCGCGATGTTCGGGCTTGAGATAAAGGCAAATGCCAAGTTTGAGGCCTCGGCGATGTCGATCGGAGACGGTTATGTCGGCATGAATATCAACCCGCGCATGGCTGGCCGGCAGGCAGGCTTCGATCATTTTGGCATCCAGGTCGAAGACGTTGAGGTTGTGCGAGAGCGGGTGACCAAGAAGTACCCCAAGATCGAAATCGTGAAACGCCCCAGCAACAGGCCGTTCGCGGCGCTCGGAATTCATGATCCCGCCGGCCAGTATTTCGATCTCTCACAATCTGGTCTTGCGAACCGCGCTGAGGTCTATGAAGCCGGTACTTGGGAGCAGAAGCGTCGATTTTGCCATTTTGCCGTGCGGGTCATTGAACCAGAACGCCTCGCCGAGTTCTATGCCGAGGTGTTCGAACTGCCCCTGCAGAACTCATCCGTTGGTCCGGGCTCATATGCGCTATCGGATGGCCGGATGACCATGCACATCATCCCATGGAAAATCTCCGACTTCCTGGGAACCGGCATCGAACGGCCGGCGCCCGACCATCTCGGCTTTGAAGTCGAGAGCCTTGATGCGTTCAAGAAGGACCTGGTTGACCTCCAAACCACCAATCCGCTGATGACCCCAAAGCCGACCGGCGTTGGCCCCGAAGGCGACGCTCAACTCAAGACATTCAAGAAAACCGGACTCGGCAGTTTTCATCTCGCCGATCCGGACGGCGTGCTGATCGCTGTGAGTGAGCGCTCCAGTTGAGGCAACGCAGAAACTGATAGTCCTCCAGGTTGGAAAGGGCAGGGTACAAAATCGAGGGCACTCGGCATCGGTGAAACTGAAAGCTTGCGCGAGTCGTCGCAGGTGTTGAAGGCATATTCTTCCGGCAAAGTTAAAGTTGCGCGTAGTATGCAAGCTGCGGAGGCCATGATGGACTTTGAAGATCATTGTTGGCAAGATGTGATACCGCCCGAAACCGCCGCACTGTACAAGGATCACCAACGGGAAACATTTGTTGGACAATATCCGGCCTTGCTTGCCATCGACCTGTTCAATTGTGCCTACCGGGGCGGCGCCGTTCCGGTCGAGGAGGCGACGAAGGAGCATCCACTCAGCTGCGGCATCTATGCTTGGAACGCGCTGGCCCCGACACGCCGCCTGTTTGCAGCCGCACGCACTGCGAGAATTCCGATCATCCTCACGACGTTCGACACATGGCCGAATCGTAAGCCTGAAAGCTTAAGGACGACAAAGCGGCGACGGAGCGGCAACGAAGTCGACGCTTATAGATTGCGAGCGGAGTTCGAACCGCAACTGGGCGACATTCTGGTGACGAAGCAGCGCGCTAGCGCATTCTTCGGCACGCCGCTAACAGCTTACCTCACGCAACTTGGCGTCAAAACACTTATCATAATGGGTACGAGCACGTCTGGCTGCGTGCGTGCGTCAACTGTCGACGGCTTCTCCTACGGCTACCATGTCGTTCTTGCCGAGGAATGCTGCTTTGACCGTAACCAGATCTCTCACAAGATCAATCTCTTCGACATGCACCACAAGTATGCTGACGTAATGAGTGTCGAGGCGATCATCCAACATCTCGATAGAGCAGCTCGCCGACCGGAAAGAGCGATAGCATGAAGGCTCGACGCTACGGACCGTTTGAATACAGCCCGATTATCACTCGCAAGCCGCTTCGATGGCCGAACAACGCACGCGTTGCGTTGTGGGTAATACCTAACGTCGAATTCTTTCCCCTAGACGCGCTGGTTGGGACCGGGTCAGGACGAAAGGTCCCCCCGCCGGACGTCATGGGTTGGTGTGTTCGCGATTACGGCAATCGCATTGGCGTATTCAGGATCATGGAGGTGCTCGCACGGTACGGCATTCGGGCGACGGTCGCGCTGAACAGCGACATCTGCTTGGAACATCCGATTATCGTGCAAGAAGGATTGAAACGAAATTGGGAGTTCATGGGGCACACGAAAACGAACTCGGTTCGTCTCAATGAGCTGCCCGAAGGTGAAGAGCCCAAGGTCATTCGGGAGGTCTTGGCGACCATCTCCCAGACCACCGGAGTGAAGGTCGAAGGTTGGCTCGGTGCTGGTCTAGCTGAAACCTGGAACACGCTCGATATCCTCGCAGCCGAGGGATGAGCGTTGCCGGTTAATGATGCTATGCGGCTTGCGGGTTCTCCTCAAGTTTCTGTCTGGTCATGTGCCTGGCCTGATGAGCAGCCAGTGCAGCTTTGAGTATAGGCAGCTGCTTGCACGCCTTGAGCCGGCGGAAGCCCTTGACTGCCTCCATCATGCCGGCTGCCGCAGCGCCATGGCGGCGTTCCGCCATCGCTTCACGTTGCGGCAGACTCGGCGCACGGTCCCCATCATGTTTTCAATGCTGTTGGTGCACGCGAGCGAGCGACGGAGCTGTGCTGGCAGACCGAGGCGGTTGACGGTGTCCTCTACGTGCGCGCTCACAACGTACCAACCTGCGCCGGAACCCTCCGCGGCACTTCGGTGATGTGACGTTCCTTCACCAGGAACACGCGCTTGGCACGGCGGATCAAGGCTGGCCGATGCGCCACCACGATGCGGGTGATCGGCATTTTCTCGATGAGATCCGCAATCGCCGCTTCCGTCTCTTCGTCGAGGTTGGCCGTCCCTTCGTCGAGGAGGAGGACGCGCGGCTGGCCATAGAGCGCACGCGCCAGAAGCACGCGCTGCCGCTGCCCGCCCGACAGCGTCGATCCCATATCGCCGACGAGGCCGAGGTATTGCATCGGCGCGCGCATGATTTCGTCGTGGACCTGTGCGGCCGCAGCGGCGGCCTGCACCTTTGCCATGTCGAGGTCCGGATCGAAAAACGCGATGTTGTCGGCGATCGTTCCGGACAGCAGCCGGTCGTCCTGCGAAACGACGCCCACGTGCGCGCGCCACGCGCGCCACAGCTCGGGATCTGCCCGATTGCCGTCCAGGTCGATCGTTCCCGATGTCGGTCGGTGGAGGCCGAGCAGCAGTTTCAGGAAAGTGGTCTTGCCGCCGCCCGACGGCCCGGTGATGGCGACGAACTCGCCGGGCATCACCTCGAAGTTGACGTCCTGGAGCACGAACTGGTCGGCGACGCCGTAGCGGAACGACAGCTCCCGAACCTTGAGTGCGCCCTTGACGTCGAGACGCTGCGCCGTTGCGGTTTCGGTTTCGGGAACGGCAGTGACGATGTCGGCAAGGCGGTCGAGATGCAGTCCCAGCAGGCGGAATTGGACCAGCTGATTGATGAAGCCGACGGCGCGCTCGTTGAACGTCTGCCGGAACGACAGGAACGCGAACAGCATGCCGACCGAGAACCCCTGGCCGGTCAGGATGAGGCGCGCACCCAGATAGATGATGATCACGTTGACCAGGCCGGAGAGCAGGGTCTGGATGAAGCCGAACCCGATCTGGTACTTGCCGACCGAGATGCCGGCATTGGTGACTTCCGCATAGAGGTTGCGCCAGGCACTCTCGCGCTCGGCCTCGCGGCCCATCAGCTTGATGATGGTCGCCGCCCGCACCGATTCCATGAGGTGCGACTGCTCCTTGGCACGGGCGAGGATCTCCTCCTCCATCCGGTGCCGCATCCCGGGATAGAGCGCAAAGACCAGCCCCAGGTGCAGGAGGACGGCAAAGACGACGATCGCGGCCAGCGTCACCGAGTAGAAGAACAGGATCGCGGCGGCAATGAACGCCATCACGCCGTCGATGATGGCCGCGACCACGCCGCGCGTGATCGCGTCCTGGATCGGCTGCACCGCGCCGATGCGCGACAGGATGTCGCCGACATGGCGCTTCTCGAAGAAATCGGCCGGCAGCCGCATCATGTGACGCACGAGATTGCCGACGATCTGGAAGCTCAGGAGATGACCGAACACTCTCAACGCCCAGCCGCGCAGCGCTTCGATCGACGCCTGGACGACGACGAGGGCGCCGAACGCGAGCGCCAGAACGATCAGAAGGTCCTGGTCGGCGTGGAATACGGCTTCGTCGACGACGAGCTGGATCTGGAACGGCGCCGCGAATGCGGCGATCTGCAGCGCCACCGACAGCGCGATCACCTGGGCGAGCGCGCTCCCCATGCCGGTCATCTGCGACCACAGGCTCGACAGGCGGATCGGGGCCCTGGCGTGCACCGGACGGAAGCTTGCGGCCGGCGTGAGCTCGAGCACGACGCCGGTGAAATGCTTGGAGACTTCCGCAAGCGGAAGCGTGCGCACGCCGATGGCCGGGTCGTGGATCACGGCGCTCTTGGCGGTGATGGAGCTGCAGGACGACGAAATGGTTGAGATCCCAGTGCAGGATCGCCGGCGTCTGCACCTTCGAGAGGGCGGAAAGCTCGACCCGCAGCGGCCGGGTGGAAAACCCCAGTTGGTCGGCAAGTCCCATCAGGCTGCGCAGCGAGATGCCGGACATCGACAGGGCAAAGCGCTGGCGCAGGCCGTTGAGGTCCACGTCGTGACCGTGATAGCGCGCAATCATCGCGATGCAGGCAAGTCCGCATTCGGCCGCTTCGCTGGCCAGCACCAGCGGCAGCCGCCGGCGGCGCGAGAAGTTGAGGTGCTCCGGCAGGCTCATGACCGCTGCGCAACCGCGAACAAGGGATCGAACAGCCACTGGATCAGCGACCGACGATCGAACACGATGTCGGCGGAGAGCAACATTCCGGGTTGCAACGGAACGGTCTCGCCATAGGCCCGGATGGCGTCGCTCGGCAGCGTCACGCGAACCCGAAAGACGGGCTCCTGGATATTCAGTCCCGGAATGGAGATTTCGGTCGGGCCGAGCACCGTAGTCGACATTGTCCTGACTGTGCCCTTGACAGTGCCGAACCGCTGGTGCGGGAAGGCCTGCATCATCAAGGAGACCTCCTGACCGGGCCGAACGAAGCCCACGGCGCGAGTTGGGGCAAGGAGTTCGGCCTCGAGCTTGCCGCCCTGCGGAAGGATCACCGCCACGGTCGCGCCTACGGCGACCGGCTGCCCAGCAGCAACAGGCAGTGCCGCGACTCTGCCGCCAACGGGCGCCAGGACCAGCTGAACTCGGCGCGCCTCGGCGTCGATGATGCGTTGCTCGAGGCTGGCCTCGGCCGAGCGACTCTCGGCGTCGGTGGTCTCCTTTTCGATGACGATCGCGGACATGCGCGCGTTGATGTCCGCTATCTCGCGCTCGATCGAGGCAAATTGCCGCCGCTGACCCGCGAGTTCCTGTTCGGAGGACAGCGCGGCCTGTCGTCTTGCCTCGAGATCGCGCCGCGGGAGCAGGCCGCGCGCCGCAATTTCCTCGCTGCGAGCCACCTCCTGGCGGGCAAGTCCGAGCCGCTGCTCCTGTAACGTGGCCTGCTGCTGGATCTGCTGCAATTCGATGCGCAGTTTCGTCAGACGGGCCAGGGACTGCTCGGTTTCCGCACTGAGCCGATCGATCCGCGAGCGAGCGCGCTCCCGCGTGGCCTCCGCCTCCGCGCGAAGCTGCTGCGCCACCATCTCGCCGACGTTGCCGGCGGCGGTTTCGCTCCCGATCCTGATCTCCGCCAGCCGCGCGCCGCTTTCGACGACGTCTCCTTCCTTGACGCTGACGGCTTGGACGGAACCCGCGGCGACGGCGGTTGCGCGAATCAAACCCAGGTCGGGAACGAGCCATCCGGTAACTGTTGCCTTGCGCGCATAGGTCGCCATGGAAGCGAAGAAAACGGCGGCAACAACGATCCCGCCGAAGAAAAGCCCGAGCAGGCGAACCGAGAGGGGCGTGGCGAGAACGACCGTTCCCGACAGGCGTCGCGTGGCGTGGGAGACCGCTTCCTTCCGAAAGAGGTCGCTCATGGGCGTGCTCCCGCCTGAGGAATGGCCGATCTTACGCACTCCGAAGGGATCTCGACCAGCGGATACCCGGGATTCTTCAGTTTGATCCAGTGTGGTGACCGGCCGGAGACGTAGCGCGAGTATTTGCGCTTCGACACGATGCCCTCGAGCCCGAGCTTGCAGGTATGCTGGTACACAATGTGGCCGTTCTCCTGCTCGAGATGCTCATTCAACTCGATCCCGGAGCCCGCGCCGGCGAGCGCGATCGCTAGCGTGGCTTTGCGGCTGATGAGCGCCTAGCGCCGCAACTCGTCACCGTTGAGTTCGACCAAGTCGAACGCGCGCAGCAACACCCGCTGATGGCGATCGGTCCGGACTGGCCGTCGCCGCCAATTATGACTGCGCGCTGATGAGCGGCCCGCACGCGGCAGACTGCGCTCAGACTGTCGAAGCAGCGGTCGGCGTCCGGGCGCTACAATCGCCCGAACGCGCGTGCCAAGTCATTTTCAAGGGCGGGCTCCAATACAAAGCTTCCTCAACTCGGCCTCTGTTTGCCTTCGAGGTACTGCTTCCCTGCTTCGATGAAGTCGGTGCCGCCGTCCGCAAGGTCGATGCCAACGTGACCAGCAACAAGCATAATCCCTGCTCCAGCCAGCATACCCAAAGCGAAAGCGACCTCGCCGCCCGAGACCTCATCTAACTCGGCGACCGTTAGCTCGCGGATTGCATTCACGCTCATGATCCAGTCTCCACCCTGTTGTAGGTCGGATGGACGATCCGCCCATCGACGCAAAGATTTTTGACGCGTCACTCCCGCGCTCAGTGTGATGAGGTCCACACTTGTTGTGTGATGGGGGTCACAAAATTGTCGATTCTCAAAGGGGAGCGCCCCGGCTGTGAGGTCATAGCCGGCGTGGTACTCGTCCTTAAACGCATGGTATCGAATCGATAGGCCCCCATCGCATTCGCGCGTCGTTGGGGCCGGTTTATCACGACCGGCTCTCGCGTTGATACGCGGATGGTCGAGAGGCACTACGGCTATGCCGTTCCCGAGGTTACAGGCTGAAGTGAAATCCGACAACTTGTGATTTCCAACACACTATTGGTGTGAGCGAGCTCACCATGGCGGCGCACGCCTTTTGGCAAAAATCTGTGAGTTGGTGGCGAATAGTCGTCCGACTTACAACAAAGTGGAGACTGTATAATGAGCGTGAATAAGATCCGCGAGCTAACGGCCGCCGAGCTGGATGTCGTGGTCGGCGGCTTCATGAAGGGCGGCTGCACCGACCACGGGTCCCTATTGCCCCCTGAGGTCAATCCGTTTCCACCCCTGCCCATCAAAGATCTCTTCGAACCGTATACCATCGGCTGAGGAAGGAAGTGGCCCATGACGACGAACGCACAACAGGAAATCAGAGAGCTGGCTGCCGGAGAGCTCGACACCGTCACAGGAGGAGCGGACTGTGCCGCCTGGTTCGAGTACGGCGACCTCAAGGTCGTTATTACCGCGGATGCCAGTGGTTGGTGGTGTTACACGCAGAGTGGGAGCTACAGCCAGGAATCGACCGGCCGGTGAAGGACATCCGGTCTCACAAACGAACTGTAAGAAGGAGTGCACCTATGACTAACCACCAGGTCAGACCTTTGGCTCCCGAGGAACTCGACGCCGTCACAGGAGGCATGACCACGGTCTTCCAGTACGGAAACATCGTAATTGAAATCTACGCGGATGCAACCATGTACGACGTCGCCACGACCAACCTCGACACGGGCAAGAGTTCTCATAAGACTACTTGGCCAAACCCTAGTTGAAGTTAGAGTCCACACCACGATGCAGCATAGTCACGTTGCAAACGAGAGCGAGGCCCCCGCGCGGTTTGCGGGGGTTTTAACTAACCGCACATCGACGCTCGTGGCTTGACCATCTTTTTGTTGCGCGCGTGTTCATACCTATCCGTCATCGAAAAAGCAAAATATGCCGTCGCTGGGAAGATGACTGGCCCTAACTACGAATTGCGGCGAAAACCTTGTCTCTTCTAAAAACCAGTGTCGAGTGAACCGATGGTAGAGCCCGCCAAGAATTGGATGCGCGACAATGTCTCCGAAGCGTTCGGTCGGGCGGGTGCACGGCTGCGCTTTAGAGCATTTTCCGGAAAAGTGGACACCGGTTTGCAGAAAATGCGACCAGCTAAAGAAGCTAGAGCGCGTTTCCGATTCAACCTAATCGAAACGCGCTCTAGCGCCAACCAATCATCATTTAAGATATTGCCAATCGATTTTCCGATCCGGCCGTGGCCCGTCGGGATCGTCATGCTAAATGGCAGAATGATCAGCCTATCGTAAAGACATTCGTCGGTTGTGTTCGCGACGTAGCATGAACGGACTTGGTCCGCCTTATTCGGGGCGGCCCTTTGGGCTCCTCAGGCTGATGATGGAATAACCGCGCCGGTCTTAGTGATGGCATCTTCTCCAGCGCGGTAGGTATGAGAGCCCGTATTTGCGTACGCGCCGTGTCTGACGCTTGCCATCAAAGAGAAGAGACGTGGAGGAAGGAGCGGGATTTCCGCAATCCTAATTCCGAACGGTTCAAGCGCGTTCTCGACGGCGGAGATGATGGCGGCGCCGGCAGGCACGCACCCGACCTCGCCTACACCTTTGACACCCAACGGATTGAGCGGCGTCGGAAAATCAAGTGGCTTGAACTCGATATCGGGCACCTCAGTTGCGCTGGGAAGCAGATACTCGGCGAAGGTCGTCGTCAATGGTTGCGCTGCGTCATCGTAGGCCATCCACTCGAACAGAGCGTTGCCGATTCCATGCGCTACGCCGCCGGCAATCTGTCCTTCGACGATCATGGGGTTTATCATCCGGCCGCAATCGTGGACGGCAACATAGCGCAGAATGCGAATTCCGCAGGTCTCGAGGTCGACCTCGACCTCGACCGCGTGACATCCCAGCGAGTAGGTGAGAGCGCTCGGCATGAAATTCTGCATGTTTTCGAGGCCGGGTTCAAAATTGCCTGGCATCGCAGTGCCGGGCACGCCGGACACCGCCTCGGCAACATCGCGAAGCTCGAGACCGCTTCCGGGGAGGCCGGCTATCTCGATGCGGCCATTGCGCATGACGAGGTCTTCGGGACTCGCCTCCAAAAGATGACCGGCGACCCGAAGCGCTTTTTCGCGCACAGCCGCCGCGGCGAGATGGACGGATGAACCGGCCGTCACCGTCTGGCGGCTGGCGAAGCCGCCCTGTCCATATGGAATGACTGCCGTGTCACCGGCTACGACGACCACCTCGTCCGGCGATACACCGAATTGGTCGGCACAGATTTGTGCCAGCGCCGTCCTGATCCCCTGTCCCATGGGCATCGCCCCCGTATAGACGGAGATTCGGCCGGAGCGGCCGATACGGACGATGGCGGATTCAAACGGGCCGAGGCCGGAGCCCTTCATGCCATTGGCCGCAGCGATCCCAATATAGCGTCCTTGCGCGCGCGCGAGGCGTTGGCGCTGAGGAAAGCCGGCGTAATCGATGGCTTCGAGTGCAATCTGCTGACACAGGGGAAAGTTGCCGCTGTCACGCACAATCGCCGCGCCGGATTTCGACCTCATCGGCGATACATACGGCATCTTCTCCAGCGGCACCAAGTTGCGGCGCCGCACCTCGGCGCGATCGAGGGCAAGTTCTCCCGCGATCCGATCGAGGATGCGCTCCATGGCGAACGTCCCCTCAGGATAGCCGGCGCCGCGGACTGAAAGACTGGCGACCTTGTTGGTCTCGACCACGGACACGCGGAGATCGTAGGCGGGCAGAACGTACGGGCCCGGCAATGCTGCGGACGCAACGTACGGCAGGTTTATGCTTTGAAGGGTGTAGGCTCCCTCGTCATGAATCATCCGCCCGCGGATTCCGAGAAGGCGGCCATCGTCATCGAAGGCGACGTCCAGGTCCCAGTATTGATCGCGCTCCTGTATGGCAGCGAGGAAGTGCTCGCGGCGATCCTCGACCCATTTAACGGGGCGCCGCAGCAGCATGCATGAAGCGGCAACCACCACTTCCTCCGGGTAGAGAACGAATTTGGCCCCGAAGCCGCCGCCGACTTCCGGGGCAACGACGCGTACCTGATTTTCGTTCAGACGCAGCAGCTGCATCAGCAAAGCACGCGCCTCATGGGCGAGTTGCGTCGACGACCACACGGTCAGACGGTCTTCATGCTCGTCGTAAGCCGCCAGTACGCCGCGCCCTTCGATCGGGTGAGCGCCGCCGCGATGCTGCTTGAGATTGACACTGGCGCGGCGCGGCGGGCGCGCGAATGCAGCTTCGATGTCACCGTAGGACTGGCGGAACTCGACAAGAAGGTTGCTCGCCCTGCCGCGGTGAGCCGGTGGCGCCTTGGGCTCGAGCGCCTCCCGGCAATCGGAGGCAGCCGGAAGCGGCTCATAATCGACGACAACAAGGGAGCTGGCGTCTTCCGCGATATAACGCGAGTCGGCAATCACAACCGCAACGGCTTCGCCGACAAACGCGACTTCGTCCTTGGCAAGAATGAATGGCGTAATGTCGTCGGGAAGCTGGCCCCCGCGGAACTGCAGCGGAAGTCGCTTCTGCGAAAGTTCGGGCGGAAAATCCGCAAGGGTGAACACCGCGTGGACACCCGGAAGCCGGCGCGCCGCCGTTACCTCGATGCTGCGGATCGCGGCGTGAGCATTGGGGCTGCGCACGAAGGCGGCCTCGAGCAGTCTCGGAACATGCAGGTCGTCGACGAAGCGGCCCCTGCCGTACAGGAGCGGCAAGTCTTCAATTCGGGGATGCCGTTTTCCGATTTGCCGAGATTGTGTCACAATTCGGTGCTCCGACAGAGCGCCCTATTCGGAGGATAGCAACTCCCAGAACGTCGCCCATGGACTCCTGCCACCACGCGTTCGACTTGGAGGTAATCAAGCAAGCCGATCAAATCGATTGTCTGGTTGTGCAGCGAGTAACCGTAAGCGGTAAGCTGGCTCTTACCGTGACCCCGCCGGTCGTAGGTGATGCAGCAATACAGTTTTGAGAAGTGTGCGATTTGATGCTCAAACAGGTCGATGTTGTGGTCTTCGCCGTGGATGAAAACAACCTCGGGCCCGGCTCCCTCTATTTGGTAGTAAAAGTCACAATCATTGACATTCGCGATCGGCATGGTCGGACCCCATGAGGTCGCTCGTCGGCGCCGGGCATTCGGTAATTGGGGCCAACTTGGTCGCGCCCACTCATCGCTGAGAGCCAGGATGAATGACGATATTTTCGAGCTTCTCGATGTAACGAATGAAGCGATATTTGTCTTCAACGCCGTCCGTTGTCTTGAGCTGTTCAGCCGTCCACCGATACATGCCGGGCTCAATTTTCGCGACGATAAAAGCCATTTCGTCGTCGTTCCACATTTTTTGAAATTCGCGCTGCAAGTTGTCAACATCGCGAATGGTGACAGTGTTTATGCAGCCGGCGCCATCCGCCATTTTGGCGAGATCGGTGTTATGCGACGTTAGAGACGGGGGGCCGCCGATAATCTCATAGAGGCCGTTGTCCATCACAACGACCGTGAGGTTGCCGGGTCGCTGGCTGCCGAGCGTGCACAGCGCGCCGGTGTTCATCAACACCGATCCATCAGTCTCCAGTGCCAAAATCTTTCGATGCGGTAGCGCCAGTGCAAGCCCCAGAGCAGTTGTGGTAATCGATCCCAGAATGATCGGGTTAAACGTATTACCGATCGGAGGAGCATGATTCCACCAATCCTGATGGATCGCGCCGAGGGAACTCACGCAGAGATCTTCGGGTGTGAAAAAAGACGCGATTACCTTGACGGCATCAATTCTTTGCATGAGCGGTCACTTTCCTCAAATAAGCGGGCACCTCGAGGCACTTTCCCATAAATACGAGCGCAACCGGCCATTGGCTCGAGTCCGCATGCATGAACGCGCGCCCGATGCTTGGCTTGATCTCATCGAGATCGCCGATGATACGAAATGGTATGCGTAGCGCTTCGAGAAGCGGTTCCATGGTCTGCCCGTGGTTGATTGCCCACCAATTTCGCTCACCAAAATCGCCGCAGTAGCTCATGATCATGACCATCGGGACGTGGTGTGTGAATGCAAATCGTGAGATTGGCTCACATGCTTGCCGCAGTCCCGAGTTCTCCATTATCATCAGAGCCTTCTTGCCGCCGAAATAGGCTCCGGCGCAAATTCCCGGCAGGTCGGCCTCGTTACTGGCGAGCACATAGCGGATTTTGTTTTGCTCGCGCAGGAGGCGATGAAGGCCACTCATGTGAAAGTCTGGAACGGCTGCTACCAGCGACACACCGGCATCATTCAATCCCTCCACAAGGAGCTTTGCATATTCGGCGACTTCGGTGGGCGGCATGCTTATCCTCGATCGAAAAAGAGTGAAGTGTTGTAGGGGATCGCCTCCGGGCTGGATCTTCACAGCATATCGATGAAGACGCCCATCGCCACATTCCGCAGCGCGCGGACCGCTCGCGCAACCCATCAGACCAAGTGTGAGTAAACCTATTTTTTCATGGCCATTGCGCGGTCGAAATAGCTGCGGTCGAGGATCTTATCCCAATCGATGGGATTGCCCCTCAGGCGCTGCTTGCCTCGCATCCAGGCTTCTTCAACCTTGGCGCCTTCCACCATCCTGGGCTGGATATCCATCTTGAATTTGTAAAGGCCAACTATGTACTCCGCCAGTTTCGGCGTCATCTTGTTTCGTTCGGCGGTAATTTTGACCAACTCCTCATGCGACTGGAGCACAAAATCGCTGGCATCGCGCATGGCGGCGAGCATCCGGACCGTAACCTCCGGCCGCGCCTGAATGAAACGCTTATTCCCCACGATGATGAAACTTTGGAAGTAGCCGACGTCACCGCTGCTCGCAAGAATGTGGACTTTATCCTTGCCCGAGATCTCGACCGACCTCGAGGGCCAGGGCTCCCAGGAGAAAAAGGCCTGAACGTCTCCCCGATCCAACGCAACAGGCAACTCCGGCGGCGTAACCGGGAACAAGTTGAGGGCAAATTCGGCAATGTTCAGCTTCTGAGCAACCAGCGCCCACAAATAATCGATCGTGCTGCCCGCAACCGTTCCCAACTTCTTTCCCTGCACCTCCGGCAATGTCTTGATGGACGTCGACGCGGCAATCTTGAAGTTGTCGGTCGAGGTGGCCATGGTGGACACGATCAACAACGCATCAGACCGCACGAATCGAGGCATCCAGGTTGCGGTCCCGGAGGAGCCGAAGTCCATTTCTCCAGCCATCGTCGCGTCCGCCAGCTCCGGGCCGCCGGTAAATTGCGTGATCTCCGCATCGATATTGTATTTCGCGAAGAAGCCTCGATCCTTCGCCACCCACCAGCTCGTATACGATGGATCGACGCCGACCCCTATGCGGACTTTGTCTTGCGCTATTGCAGTACCGCCTGAAGGCAGAAGAAAGGTCGTCCCCATCGCAAATAGAACGGACGCAATGTGGAGGAGGCGTACTGTCAATTTGCTCATTTCGGTTCCCTTTCTAATTCTCAGGAGAGGCAGCAAAACGGACGATGGCCCTTGGTAAGAGAGCCAATTCGGAGGCAGTTTCGTTTCTGGACGACGCCCGAGCCAGCGTTGTAGGACTGCTGAATTTGTTCATGGTGAGCGCCGCCGCCCCGCGTGACGTAACGGAGGTGGACCAGTCCGCCGCATCCCGCCGGATTCCCCCATATGCCGGAAAACCCAACGATCTTTCAAAAGCATGCGCGAGTGCCATGAACGACCACATCGCTGGATGAAAGGCCACCGAGCAGGGGAGCAGAATTTCATATGGCAGGCAAGTGACCACGAGCTCGACGACCTCGGCGTGATCGGTTGCACAATTCAGCGGCCGGATTCTTCGCCCGTCCTGTGTCGCTGCAGGTCCGGGACCGCGGCGTTGCCTTCGCGACGGTCTCGATAGAGCGCTGCCCGCACCAGCAGCATCAAGGTCATGGGCGTGGTTACCGTCACGAAGACCGCGATCAGAACCTCATGCAGAACGGGCCGGGTTTGCAGCACCGAGAAGCAGATCATCGAAGCGACCAGGATGCAGCCGGCGCCGAGCGTCGTGCCCAGGGTTGGAGCATGCACACGCTCGTAGAAGCTTGCGAGCCGCAGCAGACCGAGCGAGCCGGTCAAGGTCAGGCCGGATCCCAGAAGCACGAGGGCGGCGGTGAGCAAAGCAGCCCAGTCCGGCAGGGCAGGGGCCTGCGTCATTCGATCACCTCGCCGCGCATCAGAAACTTTGCCAATGCCACGGTGCCGACGAAGCCGAGCAGCGCGATGACGAGCGCCGCCTCGAAATAGAGCGTGCTGCCGGAACCGACCCCGAATATCGACCAGGAGCAGCATCGCGTTGACGTAGAGAGTGTCCAGACCCAGCACGCGATCCTGCGCCCTTGGCCCGCGCACCAGTCGAAACGACGGCGCAGCCATGGCAGCAGGACCAGGCAGAGTCTGCGCGACGGCGATCGACCAGTCCAGCATCGTGCCGGCGCTCATTCGAAGATCTCCAGCAGCACTCGTTCGTAACGATGCTTGATCGTTCGTATCCAGGCGCTTTCGTCGATCAGGTCGAGAACATGGATCAGGAGCACTGCCCTTCGCCGAATCGAAGTCCACCCAGATGGTTCCCGGTGTCGACGTGATGATGCAGGCGAGCACAGCGAGCGCGTAGGGATCGCGCAGATCGAGCGGGATATTCACGAAGCCGGAGGTCCGTTCCGCTGACCGGGGTCGAGAATGATCCGCGCGACCGCGATGTTGGAGCGGATGATGTCTGCGAGCACCAGCAAAGCCAGCCGCAAGATGGCGCGCGGGCGCCGGGGCCTGCCTGCCGGAAGGTCCAGTGCCGCCATCGCCAGCGGGCCGACGAGCGCGAGGATGCACCCGAGCAGGAGATGACCGGCCGACAATGTCTGGTTGAGCAGCAGCCACATGACCAGCAGGGATGCCGACATGAGCGGAAACGGCAGCCAGCGCGTCATGAGCGGCCCTCCTTCGAGGCGCCAGCCGCCTGCGGGGCCGACAAGACGTCCCGAACATAGTCCTGCGGCTTATGCAGCAAATCGGCGGTGGCCTGCATGAACCGCATGACCGGCCCGGCCTGCACCGTGAGGGTCAGGCACAGGAGCAACAGAGCGACGATCGGCATGATCTCGATGACGCGCACGCGCGGCACCGTGCTCTCGAGCGGCAGCCAGAACGCCCGGATGCCGGCGCGCATCATGGCGATGACCGCCGCCACTCCGGAGACGAGCAGGAGCGCCATCATCGCCCAGGATGTCGCATCGACGGCTCCTCCCGGCGCTATGTCAGTCGGCCGGAACAATGCGGCCAGCAACAGGAATTTGGCGATGAAGCCCGAGAGCGGGGGAAGGCCGGCCAGCAGCAGCGCGCAACATGCGAAGCTCAGGCCGAGGATCGCCATCGTGGCCGGAATGGTGACGCCGACCTCTTCCTCTTCGTCTTGCTCGATGGCGCCGGTTTCACCGAATGCCTCCATCGTGACGGCGAGCACGTCCGCGCCGGCCGCCTTGCCGCGCTCCATCAGCTCGGTCAGAAGAAAAAAAGCGCTGATCGCCAATGTCGAGCTCACCAGGTAGAACAGCCCGCCACCCGTCACCGCGGTGTCGCCCACCCCGATGACCGCGAGCAGGGTTCCGGACGATACCAGCACGTTGAAGCTGGCCAGGCGGGCCAGATCCTGAGAGGCCAGGATGCCGATCGAACCGAAGACGACGGTCATCATGCCGCCGACCAGCAGCAACGTGCCGCCGAACCCTGCGGATGCACCGGCCTCCGCGCCGAAGACGAGCAGCCAGAGCCGCAGCACGGCGTAGATGCCGACCTTGCTCATGATGGCGAACAAGGACGCAACCGGCGGCGCCGCCACGGCATATGTGTTCGGCAGCCAGAAGCTCAGCGGCCACATTCCGGCCTTGACCAGGAACGCCACGCCGAGAATGGCGGCGCCGGCCTCGAGCAGCATCCGGTCGCTGTCTGCGACGGCTGGAACGCGAATGGCGATGTCCGCCATGTTGAGCGTGCCGGTAACGCCATAGATCAGGCTGACACCGATCAGGAACAGTGACGAGGAGGCCAAGTTGACGGCGATGTAGTGCAGGCCGGCAGTGACACGCGCGCGCCCCGAACCATGCAGAACCAGCCCATACGAGGCGGCCAGCAGCACCTCGAAGAATACGAACAGATTGAACAGATCGCCGGTGAGAAACGCGCCGTTGAGGCCGACGAGCAGGAACTGAAACAATGCATGGAAACGCGGGCCTGCCCGGTCCCAGCGTGCAATCGAGAAACACAACGCCGCCAAAGCCAGTGTGCTCGTCAGAACCAGCATGAGCGCCGACAGGCGATCGACGACCAGAACGATACCGAACGGCGCCGGCCAGTTGCCGAGCAGATAGACGCCGGTGCTCACGCTGCCGCTCGTGGCCGGTGCGTCTGCAAAGCGCAGGAGCGCCATTGCCACTGCGCACAGGATCAGCGTCGACGCCACGTTGAGCGCTGCCTTGACGGTCCGGCGCCGCTCGTCGAGCAGCAGGAGCCATGCACCGGTGACCAGCGGGAGAACCACCGGCACGACCATCAAGTGACGGGCCCAGCCGCTCATGGTTCGGTCTCTCGGCCGTCGACATGATCGGTTCCCGTCAGGCCGCGGGACGCCAGCAGGACCACGAGAAACAAGGCGGTCATCGCGAAGGTGATGACGATTGCCGTGAGAGCCAGCGCTTGCGGCAGGGGATCGGTGAGCTGCGCCAGATCGCCCCCGGCGCCCCGCTCGAGCATCGGAGGGGCGCCAGATCGCAGCCTCCCCATGCCGAAAATGAAGAGGTTGACGGCATAGGAGATCAGCGACAGGCCGATGATCACCTGGAAGGTGCGCGGCCGCAGCAGCAGCCATACACCCGAGCCGGTCAGCACGCCGATGCCGAGAGCAATGATGATCTCCATCACTTCACCCGCGAGACGTCGGCTACGGCTGCGGGGGGGATGGGCACTGCCCGGTGGCTGCGCAGCGACTGGTGGGCAAGTGAAATGAGCGCCAGCACCGTAGCGCCCAGCACGAGCAGGAAGACGCCGAGATCGAAAGCCAGCGCGCTCGCCACAGGAACGGCGCCGATCACGGGAAGATCGGCATAGAATGAATGCGAGGTCAGGAACGGATAACCGACCAGCCAGGCGCCGGCGCCGGTCGCGGCGGAAACCAGAAGCCCCGCACCGATCCAGCGCAAGGGATGGACCCTCAGTCGCGCCTCGACCCATCTCGTTCCGCCGGCCATGTACTGCACGATGATCGCCACCGACATCGTGAGACCGGCCACGAAGCCGCCTCCCGGAAGATCGTGCCCGCGCAGGAGCAGATACACGGCGAACATGCCGATGACGGGGAACAGAAGACGCATGATCAGCCCGGGGACCATCAGATAGTCAGCGATGGTATCGCCCTTTCGACGCTCGGGATGATCGGCGTCATACGCGTTCTGGACGCGCTGCTGCTCGGGAAGATCGACACTGTCCGGCGCCGGGCGGAACCGGCGCAGCAACGCATAGACGGTAAGCGCCACGATGCCGAGCACGGTCATCTCGCCCAGCGTGTCGAACCCGCGGAAGTCGACGAGAATGACGTTGACGACATTGGTTCCGCCGCCCTCCGTGTAGGCGCGTTCGAGAAAATATCGCGAAATGGTGTCGGGCATCGGTCGCGTCATGGTGACAAAAGCCAGCATCGACAGGCCGGTGCCCGCGGCAAGGGCGATGACGAAATCGAGCAGCCGGCGCAGGCGTGCGGCCATTGCGTTTCTTCCGGGGATCGCTTCGAGCCGCTTGGGCAGCCAGCGCAGGCCGAGCAGGATCAGCACCGTCGTCACGATCTCCACGAGAAGTTGGGTCAGGGCGAGATCGGGCGCGGACAGCCACACGAAGGTGATGCAGGTCACCAGCCCCGCGCCCCCCATCAAAATGAGCGCCGCCAAGCGGTGATACCTGGCCTGATAGGCAGCGCCGATCGCGCAGATCAGTCCGACGACCCAGAGCAACGAGAGCACCGGGTCGAAGTCCGACCAACGGCTGCCGGGCTGCAGCCCGCGGACATGGAGCGGCCATAGCGCGGCGAGAAAGGCAACGCATACGAGAAGCCGCAATTGCGGCTGCAGGCGACGCGTGCCCAGGAGGTCTTCGAGCGGCCTCGCCCACCGCCAGGACAGCGCGACCATCGTGCGCTCGAAAACGCGCTGGCCTTTCAATCGCCCCAGCAGCGGGGGACCATCCGCGCGGCTCGCCAGATATCGGTGCAGCAGGAAGTAGAGTGCGACGCCGCCGATGAGGGCGACCACGCTCATCAGCAACGGCCAGGTGAAACCATGCCAGAGGGCGAGACTGTATTCGGGAGTGGCCGAGCCGAGGACGGCCCGGACCGCCGTGCGCAGAAAGGGCGCTATCGTGATCGCAGGAATGATGCCGACCACGAGGCACGCCAGCACGAGAAACTCGATCGGGAATCGCATCCAGCGCGGCGGCTCATGCGGCGTGCGCGGCAGGTTCGCCGGAGCCGGGCCGAAGAAAACGTCGCGGATGAAGCGCAGCGAATACGCGACACCGAAGCTGCCCGCCAGGGTTGCCACGTACGGAAGCGAGTCATCCACGATCGATCCATCGTGGGTTTCAATGGTTTCGGCGAAAAACATCTCCTTGGAGATGAACCCATTGAGCAGAGGGACGCCGGCCATGGCCGCCGCCGCGACCATTGCCAAGGTCGCGGTGATCGGCATGAATTGATAAAGGCCGCTCAACCGCCGGATGTCACGGGTGCCGGTCTCGTGGTCGATGATGCCCGCGGCCATGAATAGCGACGCCTTGAAGGTCGCGTGATTGATCATGTGAAAGATCGCCGCCACGGCGGCCAATGGAGTATCCAGGCCGAGCAGGAGCGTGATCAGCCCGAGATGGCTGATGGTCGAATAGGCCAGAAGGCCCTTCAGATCCTGCTGGAAAATTGCGAGGTAGGCGCCCAGCACGAACGTGATCAAACCGGCCGATCCCACGAACGAGAGCCAATAATCGGTTCCGGCCAACACCGGCCACAGCCGGGCCAGCAGAAACACTCCGGCCTTCACCAATGTGGCCGAATGCAAGTAGGCCGAGACCGGCGTCGGCGCGGCCATGGCGCCCGGCAGCCAGAAATGAAACGGGAACTGCGCGCTCTTGGTGAGCGCGCCGAGCAGAATGAGGATCAGAGCCGGAAGATAAAGCGAATGCGATCGGATCAGATCGCCTGACGCAAGCACCCGGTCGAGGTCATAGCTGCCGACCACAAATCCCAGCACCATGACGCCTGCGAACAGGCAAAGACCCCCGGTCGCAGTGACGGTCAGGGCCATGCGTGCGCCGTCTCGCGCCTTGGCATTGTGGTGCCAGTAGCCGATCAGCAGGAACGAGAACAGGCTCGTCAATTCCCAGAAAAAGACCAGCTGGATCAAATTGCCCGAGAGCACCACTCCGAGCATCGAACCCATGAACGCCAGCAGGAACGAAAAAAAACGCGGAACCGGATCGGCCGGCGACATGTAGTAGCGCGCATAGAGGATCACCAGGAACCCGATGCCGGTAACGAGCATCGCGAACATCCAGGCGAAGCCGTCCAGCCTCACGACGAAATTCAAGCCGAAAGCCGGAATCCATTCGATGCCGGCACGGACGACGCTGCCGTCCGCGACCGCGGGATAAAACAGCGAGAACACGATCGTGCCGGTGAGCGCGACCGCCCCGGCCAGCCAGGCTTCGGCGTTGCGTGCGTTGCTCGGAAAGAATGCGGCTACGATGCTGGCAACGAAGGGAAGAACGATCACGCTGATGAGCAGAGCCTGGTCCGACATGATCGATGAGGTCGCCTGCTGTTGCGATGCTGGAACGTCGAGCTATGTCCATCCCCGCTCAGTATCATTGCTTGTGACGCGCACAAGCAAGCTGGATATCGACCCATCACCAGATCCCGGACTGGCAGCCCAGTGCCAGGTTGCAGCAGGCAAATCTCAGGGGTTCTCTCTCGAGAATGCGGGCCTGCATGGATGCCGGCCTCTGATGATTTTGGCTAAACGAGCCACGGCATCGGGGCAGCCCCAACGGCGACTACGATCCCCAGAAGTATCAGAGCGACGCCGATCGCGGCTGCGGCCCGCGGACCATGCGGCAGCACCTTCTCGACGAAAATGATCAGCGTAAGCAGAAGCATCCACGCCAAGCTCATAACTCCTGCAGCGCCCATAACCGCGAACAGCGCCCAGCAGCAGCCGAAACAATACGCGCCGTGCCTCAGTCCCATGACGAGTGCTCCGACCCGTCCAGCGCGCCAGTGCAGCGCGACGAAGGCAAGAGGCGAGCGGCAATGACTGAGGCAAACGTTCTTGATCGGTGTAAACTGATAAAGTCCGGCCACAACCAGGGTGCTTCCGAGCGCGACCGGTGCCCATCTGCCGCGCTCTGTTGGTACGAGCATCGTTGCCAATTCGCTGCCAAGCTGGACGAGGACATAGACAAGAATGCCGGCCGCCGCCCAGACAATCATATAGCCGGCTATGAAGATCCATGTCGGCACGGCCACATGCTCTTGGCGTCGTGCCTGAGCCGACGCGAAGATAATAACCATCGGCGTTGCGGCAGGGAGCATCATCGCCGCCATCATCACTGTCCAGACAGCAACGAAGACGACTGCCCCGGCGAGGGACCAACCGGCTGTCGCAGACATGCCGGCCATGGCCATACCCGCCATCCCATCGGCGGCCATGCCCCCGCGGACCGCAATGCCCATTGGCATGCTCATTTTGACGGCGTGATAGGCCGTCAAGCACCACGCAGCTCCGGTCAGTCCGACGAGGGCAACCAAAAAGCCTAATCGCATGCGCCCCAATTGGCCTACCCACCGCCGCAACGGGAAACCGCCAATGACAAACGGGCTACTCTTGCGCAAGCGCGCCCCTCGCTACGCTCAATCGGGTCCACTCCAGTCGAACGGAATGTGCTTGCTCGACCAATTTTGGCCTGTTTGATTGAAGCCGAAACCAGTCGCCCGAATTTCCACAGAACGGCCCCACGTCGCTATCTGACCGGGGCCTACCTCCGAACCCGGAGGATTGACCAGCTGAACCCGCTTGCCAGGTGGCGTCGTCGGCCCCGTCAGGGCTTCCGCCCGACCGAGAGCTCGACCCGGAATCTCGGCACGCCAGAACGCAAGATCGTCCGCGACTTCAAACGTGATCGGGACAAATTCGAAGCCGCGCATTTCGGTGATCAGAGCGGCAAAGCCTGCCGGCCAGCCGCCAGCCTGACCCCCGAAGATCGTCTGCAACGCCATACGCTGCCGCGCGTCCGCTCGCTCATCAATGAAAAAACCCATTCTGGGCTTGGCTTCGCCAGCCCAAATATTGCCTTCGAACTCGCCGAGGGCCACTAAGGTGAACCCATCGAGCCGAACATCGCCGTAGTGACCCTGACGGACATGCCAAACAAGCATACCGGCGCAGGCATTGTTCGTGGGTGCCTGAGCAAATTCACACGGACATGGAATGTTACAGCTGCAGATGTCGAACCAATCGCCAGCCAGATGCCACCGAGGGATGTTGTTCATAGCCCCTGCCTCCTCGACCCTGCGGGCAAGTCTAGTCAGGTGGTGAATGGTAACTCCAGCAATCCACATCATGTTCCTCTGGTCGAACCAAGAAACTGACCAGAAAGAGAGTGGCAAGCGCGGCAGCTGCAGCGGCATGAGCCTAACCTGGCCGGGGCGTCCACCGCTTCCAAACCGGCCAGGTCGACAGCAGCCCCGAAGCGGACATGGGCCCGAATTTCCATCTGATCTCGCGGGCGATGCGCTGCACCTTGGCTAAGACAACCCTGGTTATCGGTAGACAATTCCGCCATCGATCAACGGGGCCTGCCCTGTCATGTAGTCGGAGTCGGGACCCGCCAGGAAGGCGACGAAGGCGGCGACATCTTCAGGCGTTTGCGCCCGACCCAACGCGATACCCTCGACATATTTCTTGTAGGTCACGCCGACCGGCGCTCCCGTGATCTCCGCGAAACGCCTGTCGATCTCCACCCACATATCGGTCCCGACGATCCCCGGGCAGTATGCATTGACGGTAATGCCGTCGCGGGCGAACTCCTTGGCGGCCGCCTGGGTCAGCGCCCGGACCGCGAATTTTGACGCGGAGTAGACCCCGAGCATCTCGAAGCCATCGTGTCCCGCAATGGACGAGGCGCTGATGATCTTGCCCTTCTGCTTCCGCTGCTTGAACTTCTTCGCGGCGGCCTGGATGCCCCACAGGACGCCCTCGACGTTGACCTTGAGGATCTTCTCGACCTCCTCTGGCGTCACTTCCAGCAGCGGTTGCACCTGCGCGATGCCGGCGTTGTTGATCATGACATCGAACCCGCCGAGCTCCTTCTCGGCGTGATCGACCGAGGCATAGACGTCGTCCCGCTTGGACACGTCGGCCTTGAATGTTGTCGCGTTGCGGCCAGTGGCCGTCACCTCGTCGGCAACAGCCTTCATCTTTCCTTCGTTGACATCCACGATCGCAATGTCAGCCCCATCGCTCGCGAGCCTCAGCGCGATTGCACGGCCAATTCCCTGACCCGCTCCTGTAATAAGTGCGACCTTCCCGCTAATGCTCATGCTCGTCTCCTAGATCCAAAAGGGCCGAGCAAGACGCAACCGATTGGTAAAGGGTCAGGTTCACAGATCGCTCATCGTCATATCGACTTGAAACCCCGGAGCGAGAAAATGTGTTGCCCAACTCGCGCCGAGCACGCCGTACTGACGGGCGCGGTCTTGGTTCTGTTGTTGTTCATGGCAACCGTCCCAAAGCTCGGCTTAGGCCGTGTGCTTCTTCACCCAGGCGACATACCGGTCCATCCAGCCTTGCAGGAACTGCCGGCTTGCAGCGCCAATGCTGCCGTCGGACTCGAACAGGCCCTCTTTGGCCTGGATAAACGCCTCGGGCTGGCCAAGCGTCGGGACGTCGAGATAGGCGAGGGTGTTGCGAAGATGCTGCTGCGCGAGCCGCTGTGCCGATGGCGCCGACCGATACGCCGATGACGCCGGCCGGCTTGCCGGCAAACGCACTCTGCCCATAGGGCCGCGATGCGTGATCGATCGCGTTCTTGAGGACGCCTGGGACCGAACGGTTGTATTCGGGCGTGACGAACAGCAAGCCCTGTGCCGCTGCGATCTCGCCCTTCAGCCGTTTGACCTGGGGCGCCTGGTTGGCGTCATCGTCTTGATTGTAGAGCGGGAGGTCGCCGATTTGCGAATGCTTGAACGTGAAGTCGGCCGGAGCAAGCTTCGCGATCGCCCGGGCAAGCTTTGCGTTAAATGAATCGCGGCGTAGGCTGCCGACGATCACGGCAATGTCCATCTGAGCTCTCCTTATGACGGAACGGCCAGATGCTGAGACCCGTCAGTGCACCAGGAAGTCCCTCTGGATCTCTTTGATGCTGGCAGTGCCGGCAATTGTCATGGTTCGAACCAGTTCTTCCTTGATGCGATCATAGACGCTCTTGGCGCCCATCCAGCCGCCGAGAGCGAGCCCATAAAGAACCGGCCTGCCCAACGCGACGGCGTCCGCTCCGAGCGCGATTGCCTTGAATACGTCGGCACCGCGGCGGATGCCGCTGTCCATGACCACGGGCACGCGGCCTCGCACCGCCTCGACGACGGCCGGGAGAGCATCCAGCGCCGCCGGCACGCCGTCGAGCTGGCGCCCGCCGTGATTGGAGACCTGAATGCCGGCCACACCGCGCTCGATTCCCCTGCGGGCGATATCGGGTGTGAGGACACCTTTGAGGATGAGCGGCAGATCAGTCGTCTGTTGAATGAACGTCACATCGTCCCAGCTCAGGCTCTTCTTGAAGAACGGCGTTTTGCTGTTGACGAGCGGCAGGTCCGGAGGAAACGAGAATCCCAGACGCGTTGTCTCGTCCGAGCTGCCCGGCGCGAAGGCGTCGATCGTGAACACCACGGCGGAGTAGCCCGCCGCTTTGGCTCGCTGCAGCAGCTCGCGCGAAGGACCGCGGTCGTCGTGCAGATAGAGCTGGAACCATTTTGGGCCCTTCGTCGCCGCGGCGATGTCCTCGATCGTCTTGTTGGCGGCGGTGCTGGTTGTCATCAGCGTTCCGGCTTCGCCTGTGCCTCTGGCTGTGCCTTCCTCGGCCGAGACATGGGCAAGACCGTGAGCGCCCATGGGTGCTGTGATGATCGGCATGCTGAGCTCCTGGCCGAGGAGCGTCGTGCGCAGATCGGGTGCGTCCTTGCCGACCAGGTACTGGGGTCGAAGAATGTGCCGGTCGAATGCGCGGCGGTTTTCGTGCAGGGTCCACTGATTGTCAGACCCGGCCGCGATGTACGCGAACGCGCCTCTGGGCAGGACTCTCGAAGCTTCTTCTTCGAGGTCATTGAGGTTGGCGATCTTGAGCGCGCGTTCGCCGGAGGGGGCGGGATATGGGGAAGGAACAGGGTCCAGTCGTCCCGTCGCTTGTGCGTAAGCCCATCGCGCAGGCAGTCCGGCTGTGGTGGCGGCACCGGCGGCAAGCGCAATTCCGGTCAGCACGACATCTCTCCGTGCAATGCTGGGGGCCATAACTATCTCCATTCAGTTTCCTACCACACGCCCCGCCGGTGATTGGTCACCCACCGGTGCATGCCGAGAATGTTGGGTACGCGCATGTAGTCGTAGAGATACCACTTTTGGTACTCCGGCTTGACCTTCACATTGCGCCAAACTTGATCCCAGGTCTGCCCTTGCCGAACGAGGCTCAGCACTTGGGCATGCAGATCGACCATGTAGTCGCGTAGCGCTCGCTGATCCTCTTTGGTGGCCGGCGTGTAGTGGCCCACATCGATGAAGTCGACGTCCTGTGCGATGACCCAATCGAGCGACTGAATCCAGCCGTCATAGTAGAAATCGAGGAAGTCCATATACGGTGGAGTCTTGGACTCGCAGACATCAGAGCATTGCAGCGCCCTATGCCTGGGGAAGAGCACCATGACCATGCTGTTCGAGTGGCTCGGCGCCACGTGGTATAGCTTGATTGTCTCTCCGCCGAGCTCGATCGTCATTTCCTTGTCGAAGACCTTGTCCGGCACCGCCGTGGGCAGCTTCTCGCCGACGATCGGCTCGACCGCATTGCGGTGGGCGACGACTGTGGCTCCAGCTTCCTGGAAGACTTGCGAGCCGGCGATATGATCGAAGTGGGCGTGCGTCTGGATGAGGTAGCGCACGTCAACGTTGAAGCGCGTCTTGATCTCGTCGCGCAGCCAAGTGGCTGTGCAGGTGAGCGCCGGGTCGATCACCAACGCCCCTTCGCTCGTGATGAGCACGAGTCCGCTGTGCCGGAACGGTATCTCAGCGTTGGTGTGTCGGTAGAGATTGTCGCGCACTTGTACGAGCGAGCGCGTTGTCTCAGGGCAGTCCTTTGCGGTCGGGTCGGGCAAAATCTCGCGGTTGGCGTAGCGCTCGCGCGCTACAGCTTCACCCGTGTCGCTCGCCGCCCACGCGATCGGCGCCCAACCCGCAACCAGAAAGGTCGCAAACAAGAGTATCCTCTTCATGATGGCGCTCCGGGTTCGACGCCGACAGGATGCTTGACCGGCCAGCCGGGGGGGGGGGTGGCCGGAGGCTGTTCCGACCTTGAAACTAGCGGCCGCCGCAATTTAGAGGCTCCCGCGAGCTATATCGAACAATGCAGAGGTCGGGCCCGGGTTCCTACTCCCCGCGTTCCTTCCCCGGTGGAGTGGTGCGATTTGGCCGGCCGGCTCGGGGCGGTGATGCGCGACTGGTCGCGCTCAATCTCGTGACCCGCCCAGCGGTTTGCGGCCCGCCCGGGTGTCCGTGCTGCTTGATTATCTCACGCGTACCTTGTCGGCGGCGCCGTGGGCGGCTGCGGCCAAGAAGGCGGGAGGCCGAACGATTGCCTGGACTTGGGCGTTACTCGGGACGCGCTTCGGTCCAAGGACCAACAGCGCCCAGAATGAATTCGAAGCGGCTACTCCCGAGGAAGTTGGTCATGCTGCCGCCGGTCGCCACGATCACCGCGACCTGACGCATGCCCCATCATCGAGACCTTCGAGCGCGGCAACTCGCCCAAATATCGTCCGCCGCCGACACCCGCAATCAGGATCGATACCTCATGACGAGCGCTCCCAAGCCACGCCGCCGCAATGACGCTCGCCTTTTCGCTGGGTCAAGACCGGTCACGATGGCGCTCGCCGCAATACGCCGTTCACGCCAGTTGTTGCCCGCCAATCTTCGAAGACCGCGCCGTGTCTCGTTAACCGCCGAGGAGCTTGTTGAGAATGCTGCCGCCATTGGCCCAGAACACCAGCACCACACCCATCAGCGAGCCTCCGGCCACCACGCCCGACGCCACCGGCAAGGTGAACTCTTCGGCGAGCTTCGGTTTCCGTCTCTCGAGTAGGAGCGCAACCAGGGCGCCCAGGAAGAACAAAAGCCCATAGTACCAGTGGAACACCCAGGCGAGGCCGAACGCCGCCGCCGAGGGAAGATACTCCTGGTATTTCGGGAGCAAAACAGGCGCGAGCGTGAGCACCACTCCGACGACACCGCCGGCAAATATCAGCCACAGCTTGACGGACTCGAGCGAGGACAGACCCTGGCCGAGCGCGATGGCAACAGCGGACCAGGTCTGGGCGGCGGGCGCCGGGAACTGGTCGGTGCCGAGCACCTGCGCGTTGGGCACCAGGACTGCAAACGTGAGCACGGTGACGACCGTACCGACGAAGATGCCAGAGAACTGGGCAAGAAACTGCTGACGGGGGTGCGCACCAAGCAGGTAACCGCTCTTCAAGTCGGTGAGCAGGTCGGCCGCTGAAGTCGCCGCACCGGCCGTGATGTTGGCGCTCATCAAGTTGACATTGACGTTGCCCGGGCTCAGCGCGCCGAAGGTGAGCTGCGTGACTTTACCCATTGCGCCGATAGGCGTCGTATCGGTCTCGCCCGTCACGCGACAGGCGACGAGCGCCAGCAAGAAGGACAGCGCCACCGCGATGACACTTTGCCAGACCGGCATGCCGAAGCTCGCGTGCCCGAGCCAGGCAAGCGCAACAAGCGACACGATCTGGCCGACGGCAAACCAGCTCATTGGCGCCTCGATGCGGCCGGGTTCGCTCGCAGCCGCTGAGCGGAAGGAGAGCATTTGTCCGAGATCGCGGAACGCGCTCAATGCCGTGCGCCAGCTCAGCGCAAAACTCAACAGTCCTGCGGCCACCATGCAGGACGCGCCGAACCAGAGCGTCCACTGCACGATGGCGGCGAAGCCCGCACCTTCGATGACGCCCTTCGTCTGGAGGACCGGCACGACCACAGCCCAACACAACGTGCCCGAGACGAACATGGTCGCGCAGACCCGCATACCGGTGATGGCGCCGGCGGCGAGAAATATGAAATCCCAGGAAAAGACTACGGTGCGGCCCGACCAGGCTTCGTAGTGACTGCCGAGGAGCCACTTCTGCAGGCCCGTCAGAAGGGCCCCGCTCGAAAAGCGTTCGAGGCTCGCGCTGATCGTCGACAGCCCCTCCGCCCAGAACTTGTCGATCGCGGCAATGAGCCCGGCGAGACCTAGTGCCTTGGCCGCGCGCAGACCCTGCGAGCTTTTGGCATGCAGCGCGCGCAAGGTTTCAGCCGCCGCGATGCCGGAAGGGAAGCGCAGCTGCTCGATATTGATCATCTGCCGCTTCATGGGGATGGCCATCGTGACCCCGAGCACGGCGATGAAGAACACCCAGGCCAGCATCAGCGGCACGGACATCGACTGGTCATTGATGATGATGTAGGCCGCAAAGGCCGAGACCAGGGTGCCGCCGGTGGAGTAGCCGGCGGAGCTGGCCGTCGACTGCATGCAGTTGTTCTCGAGGATGGTCATCGGCGTGCGCGCGAGGCCGACTTTGAGCAAGCTCGTCCAGATCGCATAGGACAAGATGCAGGCCGTGATGGCGACGCCGAAGCCCCAGCCGGCCTTGAGACCGATGTAGAGGTTGGTCAGCGACAACACGCCGCCCAGGCATGAGCCAATCAGCACCGCGCGCCAGGTAAGTTGCGCCATGCTGTCGCCGCGGCCGCGATAGACCTGCTCGTACCACTGCCGCTCGATCTCTTCGGGCGTGCCTTTGAAGCCGGCGACAGGCAGCGGCCGGTCTCGCTCATCAGTCGCTCCAACAGAGAGATCCATCGGTGGCGCTGATCGTCCTGGAGGGGTTTGGGGCATGGATGGCAACCTTCGACGGGCAAGTCCGAGCTAGCCGGGGCTGATGTAGAACGCGTCCTGCCTGCTGGCGCGTATGATCGAAGATGGCCGCTTGTACCACACCTTCGGCGACATCGAGGGCAAGCTCGATGTGTTGCGCGTCGAGTGCACCAAGTGCGAGCGCAAAAAATGTCCGGTTTGGGTCAATCGACTCGACCGCTCGCGCGGTAGCTCGCTGCGGCAGGCGGGCCACGAGCTACGGCACCAGGCCGGGATGGTGTCTGGCTCGGGCCACATCGGCCGCCTCGCCGAGAACCTTGCGCCCCAATCGATGACCGATCTCGCCTAGCGTGGCTCGCTCGCGTCCGAGAGCTTCAGCCGCCCTTTCAACTGGGCCTTCAGGATGCGATTTTCGACGACCAGATATTCGCTCCGCGCCAGCAGCTCCTGGTCCACCAACCCGTGACGAAGGCCAGATTGAGCGCCCGATCCATTCGTCCTCCACGCCAGCCAATTTCACGATCGATTGCCCCAAAAAAA
>CAWHPT010000076.1:0-29550 GCA_963831225.1 uncultured Alphaproteobacteria bacterium | reverse complement strand
CTGTTATCCACGAGATGGCGCAACCCGTATATACGATTGTGCCTCCACATGAAATTTGAGACAATAATCCTGTTGTTCGCAGGGTTGAAACCTTGTTGTGCTACGCTCATCTTGAGCTAGTTGATCTGCCGTTGAATGCGGCAATGGAGGGGAGTATCTGACAAAGTGCTTAACGCCGTCTCGCCGACCCTAATGCCGACCTCACACCAGTGCAGGCGGCCAAGCTCGCCAAGATTGGTGATTGGGACCTAAGCGATGTGCGGAACCGAGTGAAGCTACGAACGGGCTGGTCAGATGATTTGCTGGACGAAGCCGTCCTCAATATCGAAAGTTTCTCATTCTCATCGCGCTTCAGCCTGAAAGTACATACGGCATGGTTCAGACTGTCGACGAGGTGTGGCATCAACACATATTGAACACACGCGATTATTACGCGATGTGCGATGCTGTCGTTGGAGGTCTTTCACATTCACCACGAACAGCAGCCACTCAATGGGTCGGCTGCTTTAAAGTAGTCGAGATCCCGAGAATTGACGGTTCGCGACTTGGCGCTCAAATTTGACGGCCCTGTCAGCAAAATCTGGCTGAGCACTTCCGAGACTGGTGCCGTAGCGAAGTGCTGTGGGCATAACGACCAGTGAACCGTTGACCTTTCTAGGTCTTCCCGGACGGGCTATCGCTCAGGTCAACAAGCAACCCTGCTGACTTCTTGAAGTTCTCTCTGATCCACTGATGGGCAGCCTTAATCATCGCTGCCTGATCGTCTGCGCTTTGCTTTATCGCAACAATGTGTCGCGAGACACCGTGCCTAGAATGAGATTGGTCCGGGGGATTCAGAAGTAGGGATTGGATACCGACAAGCATTTCGCATGAATGATCATTGGTCGGGTACGGTCGCAGAATGAAAAACGACACGTTGTTCACCCTTCGAACGACCCACCAAGAAAATGTATGGCGTGTGCGCGACGACATGACCTTCCCACGTTCCTCGATCAACGCCATCCTTGTCTTTGGTCGCGTAGTAGCGAAATGTGCCCGGTTGATAGGGTCCATGATATTCGAACTTGAGTTCGTGCTGGTCGCCACTTGTGTCGGGTGTAGAATTCTCGTTTGTAAGGATTTTGGTGCTAGCTCGGATACAAGCGTACGTTCCGCTTAGGCGTTCAAGAAGGCTCGAAGACACGAAATTTGTTTTGGAGAATTCTCGCGCAAAGTTGGGCGGGTCCTTTAGGACCATAAACTCCTGAGGGTTATGAATTTTCCCAGTCTTTTCTTCAACAAACTCTGAGAGCAAGTTGGGCCGCGAGAATTCTGGTTCCAGGCCCGACAAGAATTCGCTGATCGGGCGCCATCTAATCCGACGCTCCGCCATCCATGGTTTGAGCGATGCTTTGAGAATGGCTAGCGCTTCCTTGAGATTTCAAGGGGAAACTTTAACGGCCCCGCCAGGGCTTGAAGAAAATTTCGTGCGCCCGGCGACGGCCCCTCCGACTTTCGCCGCGGTCTTCTCTTTGCCGGTACCCTTTCTGGGGCTGGCGGGCTGGGACTTGCTGGCCTCACTCAATTTCGTCTCCCGGCATCTCCTCCGGGCAGCGCAAGTTTGCAGCCCTGGCGGAAGTTTGCGGAATTTGCGGCCAGTTGCAACCAGAGCGCGCCATGCTCGAAAAACCAGCCCATTTGCCTGGTGATTGGGCGGTGTGCATTAGCAGCGAAAACATGCGCGGCTTGCGGCTAGATAGCGCTCTAACTATCTAATATCATTTATGTTTTTGAGAGAAATGGCTTGCCAGTACCACACCTTCTCAGCCAAGCTGGCCGTAAGAATACGGAGGTCGGTATGGCCATCAACGTCGTGATTACGGATCGATCATCAATTCGATCTCCAGCTGTTGAACAAGCTGACATCGCTGGCCGAATTCATTGGACGCAGAAACTATGTGACCTTCCGCGAAATCGAGGAAAGTCTGGAAATCGCAAAGGACGAAGCCATTGCGCTGAAGGGCGACCTCGAAACGCATATGGGCGTCGACATATCGTCTCTGATGATCCTCGACCCGCCTGGGTTTTTCATCGAAGACGGTCACCGCTCGAGGACGAACTCCTCATTCGCGCTTTCAAAGGTGCCGTTGGGTCCGGCCCGCTTGGCGTCGATTGCCAGCCGCCATAAATTTGCGACGACAGAGAGTGCGGCCTGCAGTTCCTCGACCTGATCCAGGAAGGCAACATCGGCCTGATGAAGGCGGTCGACAAGTTCGAGTACCGCCGCGGCTACAAGTTCTCCACCTATGCCACGTGGTGGATCCGGCAGGCGATCACCCGCTCGATCGCCGACCAGGCGCGCACCATCCGCATCCCGGTGCACATGATCGAGACCATCAACAAGATCGTGCGCACCAGCCGCCAGATGCTCAACGAGATCGGCCGCGAGCCGACGCCCGAGGAGCTTGCCGAGAAGCTCGGCATGCCGCTCGAGAAGGTGCGCAAGGTTCTCAAGATCGCCAAGGAGCCGCTGTCGCTCGAAACGCCCGATCGGCGACGAGGAGGATTCGCACCTCGGCGATTTCATCGAGGACAAGAACGCGATCCTGCCGATCGACGCGGCGATCCAGTCCAACCTGCGCGAAACCACCACGCGCGTGCTCGCCTCGCTGACGCCGCGCGAAGAACGCGTGCTGCGCATGCGCTTCGGCATCGGCATGAACACCGACCACACGCTGGAAGAAGTCGGCCAGCAGTTCTCGGTGACGCGCGAGCGCATCCGCCAGATCGAGGCCAAGGCGCTGCGCAAGCTGAAGCACCCGAGCCGGTCGCGGAAGCTGCGGAGCTTCCTGGATAACTGAGACTCGACTCGGACGCCGCCACATTCATACGTCATCGCCGGGCTTGTCCCGGCGATCTCGTTTGTCGCTGCATTTTGCGCGGTAAATCGTGATGGCCGGGTCAGCCCGTGCCATCGCGGAAGCGCGAACTGCACTCGCGCCCGCGGTTATTTCTTCTTGCCCCGGCGCGGCTGATGCTCTTGATCGCGAGCGGCGGCCGCCCGGACTTCTCCGCGATCTCGCGGTCCTGCTCGATGATGAAGCCGCGCGCGGGCTCGTCCTTGTCGAGGCCGCCGAGCAGCGCCGCCGGCACGCGCCGGTTGGAGCGCTGCGAGCCGTCCTCATAGAGCACGTTGAAAAACTCGAACTCGCCTTTGGGATTGGTGCCGGGTCGCTTTGCCATGCGGGGCTTTTCCGCCATGCGCGCCGACTGTCAAAGAAAAAAGCAGGAAAGAAAATCCGCGCAACGCGAGGCAACGCCCGTTGTGTTCCCGAAGGCTGTCCGCAGCCGTTGGCATCGGCTGCGGGTAGGCGCGCGTAATCGCGCCCGAGCAGGAATCCGCCGAGAAGGCGCATTTGTTGCGCGTGCTCAAGCGGGGGCTGGCTGAGTTGCGGAGCGCGAAGGCCTAGGGCGATGACGCTCGACCCCCCGCGTTACAACGCGGCGACCGCGCTGATCTCGATCAGCAACTCCTCGCGCACCAGGCGGTCGATGATCGAGCAGCGTGTTCGGCGGATGCGCGCCGCCGGGAAACAGTTTCGGGAATTCGCGCGCGCGCCAGGCCATGAATTTCGGGATGTCCTGCGAATGCACCATGTAGGTGGTGAACTCCACCACGTTGGCGAAGCCCGCGCCCTGCGAGGCCAGCGCCGCGCCGATATTGGCGAAGGTCTGCGCGCATTGCGCGTCGAAATCGGCCGCGGCCTTGCCGTCCTTGTCGGCGCCGACCTGGCCCGCGATGAACAGGAACTCGGAGGCCTTCACCCGCGCGATCTGCGAATACGGCCCGAGCGGCTTGCCGAGCCTGTCGGGGTTGAGCAGCTTGATGTCGGGCATGGTTGACTCCGTTGGAAAAGGTGATCACGCTTGGAAAGGCGATCGCGCTTGAGGGCTTTCAGGCTCGCACAGATCCTCTTCCCGTCACCTTGAGAAGCTCGGCGCGCTTGCGCCGAGCGCTCGAGATGACGGGTTAGGTTGACCGAACTACTCCACCCCTTCGACGATGCGGATGTCGCGCACCGCGCCGTCGCCGAGCGCCTTCAGCGCCTCCTGGTAGGCCGGGCTGTTGTAGGCGGCGTTGGCCCGCTCGACGCTCGGAAACTCCGAGATCACGATGCGCTCCTTCTGGCCCGCCTCGTAGGCATTGGCCGCGGTGCCGCGCGCCAGATAGCTTGCCCGCCGAACGGCGCGACGGTCGCCGTCGGCGCCAGCTTGGCGTAGGCCGCGAGCTTGGCTCGGATCGGAGATCTAGCG
Source organism: uncultured Alphaproteobacteria bacterium (assembly GCA_963831225.1). Classification (GTDB taxonomy): domain Bacteria; phylum Pseudomonadota; class Alphaproteobacteria; order Rhizobiales; family Xanthobacteraceae; genus VAZQ01. The sequence continues at coordinate 25,257 of CAWHPT010000076.1, read as the reverse complement.
GTAGATCGTGACCCAGTAGCCCTTCGGCATGGCGCGGCTACTCCAGCCCTTCGACGATGCGCAGGTCGCGCTCGGCGCAGTTGTCGAACACCTTCAGCGCGGCCTGGTAGTCCGGGCTGTCGTGCGCCTCGATCGCCTTTGCCACGCTCTCGAACTCCACGATCACGATGCGCTGCTTGATGCCGGCCTCGTAGGCCGCAGCCGCGTCGCCGCGGGCCACATAGCGCGCGCCGTATTTGCGCGAACGCCGGGCCCGCGAGCTTGGCATAGGCCGCAAGCTTGTCCGGATCCTTGATCGAACGATACGCCGAAACGAGATAACCCTTCTTCGCCATTTCAATCTCCGTTGGTGTCGGATTGGGCAGAAGTCAGCGCGCGGAATACACGGCCTTCGTTCTTGAGCGCCGGCATCACGTCCTTGGCGAACCAGCGCAGCTGCTCCTTGAACTCCTTGGGGCCGAGGCCCTCGGCCCAGTGGATCATGAAGTTGCTCGAGCCCCGGATATTTCGCCGCGACCGACCTGATGCCGTCGATCACCTCGGCCGGCGGGCCGCAGAACCACGCCTTCTGCTTCACGCCGTCGGCGAGCGTCGGCACGCTTCGCCGGCGCGCCGGGCGAGCCCCAGGTGCGGCCGTGCTCGTCGGCGTACCGCACGAAGCCGAACGGCGCGAACCACTTGAAGCGCTCGTCGTGGGCGGGCTCGAGCCGCCGCATCGCCTCGGCCTCGCTGTCGGCGAGATAGACGCCGGCGCCCCAGATCATGTCCTCGCCGAGCTGCTTCTGCTGGCCGTGCTTGCAGGCAGGCCGCATGATAGGCGCGCACCACGTCGTCGAGGATCTTCTCGCCGTTGAGCGTCACCATCGCCTTGAGGCCGTACTTCGCCATCATGTCGATGGTCTTGCCGCTGGCGATCGGCATCCAGATCTCGACCGGCAGGTTCTTCGGCCGCGGCACCATGCGTGATGTCCTTCAGCGTGTAGCCGCGGTACTCCACCGGCGGCGGGCACTCGTAGAACTGGCCCTTGAAGTGGAACTCCGGCTCGTTGAAGCAGGTCAGCAGGAGCTGCAGCTGCTCCTCGAACAGCGCGCGGTTCTTCTCGGCGTCGAGCAGCGGCGCGCCGAAGCTCTCGACCTCGCGGGTGTGATAGCCGCGGCCGACCCCCATGATGACGCGGCCGTCGGTGACGATGTCCGCCATGGCGTAGTCTTCGGCCAGGCGGATCGGGTGCCACATCGGCAGGACGTTGAAGGCGCAGCCGAACTTCAGCCGCTTGGTCTGGGTCGCAAGCCACAGCCCGGTCTGGATCAGGTTCGGGATGACCTCGTAGCCCTCGCGCTGGAAATGATGCTCGGCCATCCACAGCACGTCGAAGCCGAGGTCGTCCATGGTCTGCGCGACGTCCTGCACGGTCGCGAACACCTCGCGCAGCCGCTCGTCGGAGTAGCGCCGGTCGTTGGCCGGCGTGCCGTTCAGGCCGATGTTGTCGAGCTCGATCTGGCCGACATAGAGCACGTGGAATTTCTTGATCATGGCGGCAACTCAGTCACTCCGGCCGGATGCCGAAGGTGCGTCTCGAAGCGCCTTGGATAGGCCGGCCACACTTCCGGATTGACGATGCGCGGCGGCCGCTTGCCGTCGAGCGCTCAGATCAGCTGCTCGGCCGCGAACTTGCCCATGTTGGCGCGCGCCTCCTTGGTGACGCCGGCGGTGTGCGGGCTTGCGATCACGTTGTCGAACTGCAGCAGCGGATGATCCATCTCCGGCGGCTCCTTCGACCAGACGTCGAGGCCGGCGCCGGCGATCTGCTTTGCTGCGCAGCGCCTCCTCCAGCGCCTTCTCGTCGTGGATGAAGCCGCGCGCGGTGGTGATGAAATAGGCGTGCTTCTGCATCAGGCCGAACTCGCGCGTGCTGATCATGTTGCGCGAGGTGTCGTCGAGCGGGCAGTTGATCGAGACGAAGTCGGAGCGCCGCAGCAATTCGTCGAGCGTCGACCTTGGTCGCGCCGCGCTCGGCGATGGTCTTTTCGTCGAGATAGGGGTCGTAGGCCAGCACGTTCATGTCGAACAGCGTGCGTGCACAGCCTGGCGACGCGGCGGCCGACATTGCCGAGCCCGACGATGCCGATGGTCCGGTTGTTGATGTCGCTGCCCATGAAGGCGTTGCGGTCGTGCATCGTGCCTTTGCGCAGCGCGTGGTTGGTCTGGATGATCTGCTTCGACAGCATCAGCACCATGGCGAGCACGTGCGCGGCGACCGCGTCGGCGTTGCCGCCGGTCTGGTTGACCACCAGCACGCCCGCGTCGGTGCAGTCCTTGACGTTGACGGTGTCGTAGCCGGCGCCGCCGGTCGAGACGATCAGGAGGTTCGGCGCGCGCGCCAGCAGGTCCTTGTTGACGTGATACTTCGCCGGCAGTTCGTCGCGCGCCGAGCTGCACCTGGTAGGCGTGCGCCGCGGCGATGATCGGGGTCATCACCGGGTCCGGCGAGTCGTTCTCGAGCTTGTCGAGCCGGATTTCCGGCCGCTGCGCCGATGAGGTCGAGATAGCAGGGATGATTGAGCGAAGCGCACGTAGAACACGCGCTTGACGTTTTCTTTCGCGGTCGGCAACTTCCGCCATAAAGTCCACCTTGGGATGAAAGCCAAAGTTGAGGATACACGCCTCATTTTTGCCATCGCGGCAAGAGGAGCGTCCAGCCGATTGCATCGCGGAGATTTGCCTAGTGCTGTCGAGAACTCAATGCGTCAAAAAATGCAAGCTCTTGGCGCGGCGGAGCGGCATTCGGAAACGGCAGCGCTCGTTGGCCTCTGTTGCTTGAATCGGGCGGATGGTGCGGCTATCAGAACGAGCATGGGCGGGGTGCTTCTCAGCTGACCTTGGTGACTCTTGTCCGTGCGCGCAGATCGCGCACGCGCCATGCGCTTTCGCCGGCCCGCATGACGCGCTGATCGCCAAGCACGCGGCCGCCCACGGCGTGCCGGAGTCGCTCGTCCGGCGCGTCATCCAGATCGAGAGCAGGGGCAACCCGCGCGCGGTCAGCAAGGGCAACTACGGCCTGATGCAGATCCGCCTCGGCACCGCGCGCGCCATGGGCTATCGCGGCACCGCGCAAGGCCTGCTCGATGCCGACACCAACATGACCTACGCGGTGAAGTATCTCGCGCGGCGCCTATCGCGCGGCGGGATGCAGCGAAGGCCGCGGCGATCTCCTACTACCAGCGCGGCTATTACGGCACGCGTTCGTCGAATTGTGCGACGCCAGCGGCGACGCAGATCGCGGCACGGCCGCCTGAGAAAAATCCGGCGACGAAACCGGCCGCTCGGACGGACCGTGCAATGGTTGCGGTGAGTGCTGCAGCGGAGCAGGCCGTTCCGCAAGCGGGCGACGTGCTCAGGCCGAGAGCGGTGCAGACGCAGACCATCTCGAGGCCACGATCCGAGCCAACGCCGGCCCCGCTCGCGAGGCTTGCTACCGCGAAATCGGAGCCCGCGCCGGTCCCGGCTCCCCAGACCGTGGCCGCGGCACCGGCGGCACCAGCGCGGAAAGTGGCCACGGTGCCAAAGATGGCGCCTCTGTCCGAGGTGAGACCTGCGGCGCAAGCGACGCCGAGTGTGGCGGAAGTCACGTTGATGGATATGCTGGCGCAGCCGATCGCGCGACCAGGGCCGGAGTTGGGGCCGAGACTGGCAGCGGCCAAGTCCGAACCGGCGCCAGCGCCCGAGCGCAGAATAAAGGCTGTCTCAACGCCATCCATTCCGGCGCCGATGCCAGAGCCGACACCCAAGGCGACGATCGCCAAGCAGGAGCCGAGCGTGGTCCCGATCCCGCTTGCCCGGCCGAACATCGACGCCCCGCAGCCAAGACTGATCGCGGCCCTCGAACCTGAAGCCGTGCCGATGCCGGTGGCAAAGCCAGAGATCGATGCGACGCAGGAGAACGAGGCCAAGGCGGATCACAGCCGCACGCACAAGCGCAGCCGCGGAGGCCGGAAGGCAGCGCGTGAATCTGAGTTCGTCACGGCCCTGAAGAAGTTCTTCACCGCCAAGCCCGACCGGCGTTCGTCCCGCGCGGTCATCACCCGGCAGGCCGATCAGCCCTGATCGTAGGACTTGAGCGCCGAGCGCAGGATTTCGCGCGCCGGCTCGCTGCCGTCGAGCGGACGTAGCGTGCGGCGCTTGATCTTCCAGCCAGCGGACGTACGGACCAGCTCCCAGCGGTTGGCGCCGACGCGATGGATGCGGAAGCCCTTGGTCACGCCGTGGTTCGGGACCTCGTGCGGCTCAGCAGTCGGGTGCGGCGTGATGATCTGCAGGTAAGATGTCACCACGGCGGTATCGCCATCGATCTCGATGCGCGGCAACCCCGCGAAATGCGCGAGCCCGCCGGCGATCGCCGCCTGGTGGCCCGGCTCCTTGACCATGGCGGCGATCTTCTCGTTGCCGGACGCGCCCTTGCCGCCGCCGAGGTCGATCACGCCGTCTTCGATGTAGACGCTGCGCGTGAAGGTAGTCGGTGCCGCTGTCGGCGCTCGGCGGATGGCTCGCGATCAGGTTGAGAATTTCCAGCCGGTCCTCGATGGCGCGGATGCGGTCTTCAAATGTCTGGGTTGTCATGGGCTATCCCTCCGACGCTGTCATTCCGGGGCGCGGCGAAGCGGCGAACCCGGAAACCAGCGCCATGCGTGCAAGCAGCTCTGATTCCGGGTCCCGCGCTTCCCGGAATGACATGAAGAGACTGTCACATCACAACCGTCAATCGCTTGGCCGCCCGTGTGACACCCGTGTAGAGCCAGCGTTGCCGGCTTTCGCCGAAGGCGCCGGACTCGTCAAACAGCACCACGTCGTCCCATTGCGATCCCTGAGCCTTGTGCACGGTGAGCACATAGCCATAATCGAACTCGTCGCACCGCTTGCGAAGCGGCCATTCGATCCCCTCGATGCCGCCGGTGAAGCATTCCGGCCGTACCGCGACCTTGATGCCCTTGCCGGCGAAGCCCTCATCGGGCTGCAGAACCATCCGAAGAATGTCGCGCCGCGTGCGAGGGCGCTCCTTCACCGACCACAGTCCACCATTGTAGAGGCCCTTGCGTTTGTTGTTGCGCAGGCAGACGAGCTTGTCGCCGGTCGCAGGCAGCTCGCCCTCGTAGCCGCGACGATGCCGCATGCGTGTGTTGTAGGCGCGCCGCGTCGCGTTGCGCCCGACCAGGACTTGATCGGCGCCGATGACGCGCCCGCCGTCGAGCGCATCGCGCGTGACGACCTCGGTCTCGCCGTATACGCCGGGCGCAAGCGAGCGGCCCTCGCGCACGTCCATCGACAGCCGCACGATTGGATTATCCCTGGCCTGACGATGGACCTCGGTCAGCATGGAGTCGGGCTGTGCATCGGTGAAGAAGCCGCCGCCCTGGATCGGCGGGAGCTGCGCCGGGTCGCCAAGCACCAACACCGGCACGCCGAACGACATCAAGTCGCGGCCGAGCTCGGCATCGACCATCGAACACTCGTCGATAACGATCAGCGAGGCCTTGGCGACCGGCGCGTCGTCCCACAGGTCGAAGCTTGGGACCGGCTCGCCGCTCTCGCGCGGCTTGTAGATCAGGCTGTGGATGGTGGAGGCGCGCTCGCACCCCTTCCTTCGCATGACCAGCGCCGCCTTGCCGGTGAAGGCGCGCGAACAACACCTTGCCGTCGGCGCCCGCGGCGACATGCCGGGCGAGGGTGGTCTTGCCGGTGCCGGCATAGCCGAACAGGCGGAAAACCTGAGGCGTGCCGCTTTGTCCCGGCTTGGCTTTGAGCCAAGCGGCGACCGCCTGCAGCGCTGCGTCCTGCTGGGGAGAAAAGCTCGTCATTGCTCGCGCGCTATGCTGCCACGCGAGCACCAGCATAGCCCTAGAACGAAACAAGAACAAGCGTTCTTTTTTGAAATGTAAATCGGAATGCCGCAGGCGCGGATGGCCCGGTCAGGCCACGTCGAATTCGCTGATGTTGTCGTCGGACTTTAACTTCTTCAGAAGCCGCTTGAGCCCTGCCATCTCGGTTTCGAGCCGGGCGACCCGCTCGGCGAGATCGCCGCTGTCTCCAGGCTGATCCATTTCCATGATCTGCGCAAACGCCACCCCCACTTCGCGGCCATGCCGCCAGATCACGTGGGTGCGCAGCGTCTTTTCCTTCTGCGGAATGCACAGCTCCAGCGTATCCGGGGTCGCGACCGTGAGCGAGAACATCAGCCGCGCGCCATATGGAGAAATGTCGCGGACCAGGCAATCAAGCACGCTGCGCCGGCTGTTGAAATAGACCATCCCGCGCAGAAAGCTTTTCTGACGCGCGACCCGACGGCGCTCGACCGTGCGTTCTTCGATCTGCGGTTCCATGGCGCGACGCTAGCAGCGCCGCATTAATGGCTTGTTGACCGATATGCCGCCGATGCGTTGCAATCCGTTAACCCGGCTGAAATGATTTTACGACGCCGCCGCGCCGGCGATCATCGTCGGGGACGGGTCGGAGTTCATGCTCGCCAGCTTCGGCATGATCTCCCTCTGGAACAGCTTCAGCGAGCGCATCTGCTGCTCGTGGCTGAGCGAGCCGAAGGCCAGGAGCAGCACAAGATAATTGTGGCCGCAGCGTTCGGCCTGCGCGGTCAGGATCCGACCGACCGTGTCGGGGCTGCCGACCACTACCGTGCCGGAGGCCTTCGCCTGCTCGAAGTCGGCCGCGATGGAGATCGGCGGGAATGTGCCGCGGACCTTCCACAGCCACGCGAGGTTCTCGAACCAGGTTTCGTGCGCCTGTTTCGCCACTCGGTTCGCCTCGGCGTCGCTATCGGCGACGAACATGGCCCGCATGGCGCCGACGAGCGGCGTCTGCACCGGAGAGTTCAGCCGCTTGCGCTCCTCGGCGTGCGTCGCCCAATGGCCACGGAACGCCCGCAGGGTGGCGGCGATCCGGTCGTCGGGGCCAAGCGTGACGCCGTTCATGCCATGTCGCGCGGCGAACAGCGGACCGTGGTCCCCGCGCAGCCCGTACCAGAACGGCGGGTACGGACGCTGCAGCGGCTTGATGACAACGGGAGTGTCCTTGAGCGTGTAAGCGGTCGCAGGAATAGTCGATCCGGTCGCGGGTGAAGCCCTGGTAGAGCACGTTAAAGCAATGCTCGAAGGCGTTGCCCGATTGCTCGAAGTCCTCGCCGAAGGCCTCGAACTCGTGCGGGGAGATGCCCCGGCCAACGCCGATGTCGAGCCGCCCGCCGGAGAGATGGTCGAGCATGCACAGCTCTTCCAAGAGCCGCAGCGGATGATAAAGCGGCAGGAGATAGAGCAGGGTGCCGAGACGGATGCGCCGGGTCTCGCGCGCCGCCGCCGCGAGGAAAATGCTCGGCGACGGCGTCATGGACAGCGGCGTCGCGTGATGCTCGGACAAGTGATAGCCGTAGAACGCTGCGGCTTCGAGCGCCTTGATCAGTTCGATGCGCTCCTCGTAGGTCTTGTGCAGCGGCGCCTCGCTGCCCTCGATGTAGTCGAACACTCCGAACTTCATGCGTCGTCCTCGTACGGTGTCTTAGGTCTTGATTCGATGTCGTTGATTGCGCTCAGCGCGGCGGGTTCTTCCGATAGTATTCGGCGTCCTCGGCACTCTGCTTGAAATCGGAATTGCCGCGCCATTCGACATGGCGCGAGGCCATGTCGGTACCGTGGCGTACCCGGAACAGGAGCGTGCGCTGCGGACCGTTGATGTATTCATGCACCTCGCCCGGGCGGATGGACGCAGAACGATCCAGGCACCACGTCGACCGTGCCGGAGGGCAGGCGCATCTTGCCGCCGCCGGAGAAGCAGAAATAAATCTCGGTGCAATGGGGATGGCAGTGATTCGGGCTGATCTGGCCCGGCTCCCAGCATGCCACGGTGTAGTCGCCGCTCTGACCGCCGCCGGCATCGAGCTCGGCGAGAATTTTCTCGACGTGCTTCTTGGGGTCCCACTCCTGCTCTCGCTCGATATTGAACACGTGCATGCGCCGCTCTCCTTGACCGCTGCTGTGAGCCCTTTCGCCCGAGCGTTCCACAGGCTCAGTCCGCGCGCAACATGGTGAGAAGGCGGTGACAGGCCGCATGCCCCTGATACGAAACGCCGGGTCGACTGACGAAGGGGAGTGCAATGTTCAAGAAGCCGAATTGTCCGGTCATCGCCGTCGAAGAGCATTACTGGGACGCCGAGCTCGCCAAGACCTATACCGGGCTGGAAGCCGGCCGGCCAGGGTCCGCAGATGCGAGCGGCTGTTCGACCTCGGCGCGCTGCGGCTCAAGGAAATGGACGAGGCCGGCATCGACGTGCAGGTGATCTCGCACGGCGCGCCGTCGGCGCAGAAGCTCACCGGTCCGACGGCGCGGCCGAGATCGCTGCGCGGCGTCAACGATCGGCTGGCGGAGGCCTGCGCCGCCAATCCCGAAGCGCTTCGCCGCCTTCTGCGGCGCTGCCGACCGATCGATCCCGACGGCCGCCGCCGACGAGCTCGAGCGCGCCGTCACCAAGCTCGGCTTCAAGGGCGCGATGATCCACGGCCTCTCGAACGGCGTGTTCCTCGACGACAAGCGGTTCTGGCCGATCTACGAGCGCGCCGAGAAGCTCGACGTGCCGATCTATTTCCATCCGTCGGCTGCCGCATCCGCGCGGTGATGGAGGCCTATTACAAGGACTACGTCAAGGACTTCCCGATGGTGATCCGCGCCGCCTGGGGCTTCACGGTCGAGACCGCGACGCAGGCGATCCGCATGGTGCTGTCGGGCGTGTTCGACAAGCACCCGAAGCTGAAGATCATCCTCGGCCATCTCGGCGAGACGCTGCCGTTCCTGGTCTGGCGCGTCGACAACGCGCTCGCGCGGCCCGGCGCGGCAAGTCGATGAGCTTCCGCGACATGTTCTGCAACCACTTCTACATCACGACCAGCGGCAACTTCTCCAACCCGGCGCTGCTGTGCTGCGTGCAGGAGATGGGCGTCGACCGCATCCTGTTCGCGATCGACTGGCCGTTCGTGCTCGAACCCGCCCGGCACCGACTGGATGCAGACACGTGCCGCTGTGCGACGAGGACAAGGCCAAGATCCTGAGCGGCAACGCCAAGAGGCTGCTGCGGATGTAGCAATATGTCGGCGCGCGCTGTGCGGCGGTTGCTGCCAGGATACATTGCGTCGGCACGCGGTTGCGATATTGTCCCGACCGCGACCCGATGCGCATGGGCCCGTAGCTCAATGGTTAGAGCCGACCGCTCATAACGGTCTGGTTGGAGGTTCGAGTCCTTCCGGGCCCACCACGCACTCTTTCGAACCGTGAGATTTCCTGGAGACTGCCGAAGTAGCCCGCGATTGGCGGGCTTTGTGCGCTGCGTCTCGGTCTCTGCGAGAGACCGATTTCGAGTCGAAGCGCGATTTCGGCCGCGTTGTCTCTGGGCGCCGAAATCCCGTTTCCCGGGAAATGGAGACCGCATCGGAGCGGAGACTCGGTTCGAATATAGCGGCTACGACGCGGCCAGCCCGAGCATCTGGCGCTGGCGGGACCATTCGGCGGGCAAGTCGCACAGCCGCGCCACGCCCATGCCATGCGGAAGACGCCCTTCGATGGCGGCCTTGACGAGATCGGGGGCGAGGAAGGCGAGCGAGATCGTCATGTTGACCTTGCGCACGCTGCAGCCCTCGCGCACCGCGATGCTCTCGGCATTGACAGTCGGGTCGGTCATGATCTCGTTGAGCCAGCGGCGACCCCGCGCAATCGATGCAACCAGCAGCGCGCGGCTCTCGGAGCGGATGGGGCGGGCGTCCTGGGGTCGCTCCGGTTTCGGGTACGAGAACTTCACGGCGCCGGGTCGATGGCTGTCTTGCGCCACGGCACTTCGATCACGTTATGGTCGTTTTGCTTTCGCTTGGAATTGGCAGCTTTGGCACTGGCGAGTTCGATGACGAGTTGATCCGGCTGGAACCTCGACCCGGACGACATGTGTGTGGATGAGGACTGCGTCCTCGATCTCGGCGGCTTCTTCGAAGTGATTTCGAACGGCTTTGGCGACGAGGTCCTCGACTTCTTTTGCCGGGATACGGCTGACGGTGCCGGCTTGCTTGGGCCGGCCCTGCAGCAGCGCCGATGAGATGTAATACCGGTACTTGAACGAAAGGCAGATTTCGAGGCGAAGAGCGACTGGTTCAGGCCGAAGACGAAGGAGATTCCGCGGGAGAATTCGGTCAGTCAAGCGTTGAAGCAGATGTTTGACCTGATACGGCCCGGAACGGAGCGTCTGAGTCGGCATTGAGCCGCTTGACCTCCGGCACATGAGCATCGAGTGCGAAAGGCCGCGCCCGTTCGATCGCGGCATCAGCGACGAATCCAATCCGACGGATCTTTCGCTCGTTCTGATGAAGAACAACGAGCTGGATCTTCGCATCGAAGCTTTAAGACAATTCTAAATGAAGCGGAAGTTAAAAGCGAATACCTCAGCGCCAGTGGTTTGCTTCGGTTCTCCGAGGCAGCTGCCCTGGCAGCTTGCCCTGAAGACACCGAGCTCGCCATGTCCCTGTTGATCGGTTTGAGGTTATCAGGCCCACGTCACGAAGTCCGTCAGGCGAAGAAGCCACATCGGCGTTACGCTTCAATTCAAAGGCGAAAGCCGCCGATCACAATTCCAAATGGCTGTCCATTGGATCGACCTGTGGCGGCGACGCGTTAGTCTGCGGCGCGCAGCAGCGCGCGCAAATCAAGCGGCCGCGTATGCATGGCAAGGTGGCCTTCCGGCGTGCGCGGCCATTCTTTCTCGGGCCGGTTCCAGTAGAGCTCAAGGGCCGTTGGCGTCAGGATCGCGCAGATTAGCGCTTCGCTGACGCAGGTGCGCGAGCCCGGGATGACGAAGGGGCCGAGCTGATCGCGTTCGTCCCCGGTGCACCACAAAGTGTCGGTGCCCGACTGCATGGCGATCCCGGAACAGTTACGCAGGCCGGATGCATAATTGCGGACGGTCAGGTCTCCATGTCGAGAACGCGCACCACGGCTTGATTCTCTTCCTCGCCCCAGCTCGCGCCGAGCCCGTGCGTCTTTTCAAAAGCTCCTATCTCCTCCCGGCTCTTCTGCGGCATTTTGGCGGCAATATTCGAAGCCGAGCCGATCGGGATGAAGAGGCGTTTGCGTCCGCGAAACCTCCAAGTCGCGCGTTCCATGCCGCGACGTGGGCATGTTGGGAATGATCTCGGCCGGGCCTGTCGCCTTGCGGTCGCCGCTATGGTACTCCTAGCGAACGATCTGGTCGGCGGCCACATAGACGTGCTGCGGGTTGCTCGGCGGGTCGAACGCGATGCCGTAGGACCGCTCCATTCGACGATCGCCCAGATTCCTGCTCCCTGCACGCGCCAATGGTCCAACCCGTTCTGTCAAAGGAGAACTCAGATGAACATTGCCGTGATCGTCGGCAGCCTACGCCGCGATTCGTTCAACGCGAAGCTTGCCCAGGCGATCGCGAAGCTTGCCCCGGCTGACTTCACGTTCAAGCATTCGCAAATCGGCGATCTCCCGCTCTACAATCAAGACGATGATGCCAACCAAGCGCCCCAGGTCAAACGGCTGAAAGCTGAGATCGCCGCGGCACAGGGTTTGCTGTTCGTTACGCCCGAATACAACCGTTCTGTCCCAGGCGTGCTGAAGAACGCCATCGACCACGCCTCGCGGCCTTACGGGCAGAGTGCGTTTGCCGGCAAGCCGGCCGGGGTCATCGGCGTCTCGGTCGGCGCCATCGGCACGGCGGTCGCGCAACAGCATCTTCGCAACACCCTGGCCTATCTCGATGTCCCAACGCTCGGCCAGCCCGAGGCTTTTATCCAGGCCAAAGAAGGCCTGTTCGAGTCCGACGGCAGCATTGGCGCCGCAAGCCGACAGTTCCTGCAGGGCTGGATGGACCGATATGTCGCTTGGGTGAAGAAGCACACGGCTTAAGCCGCGGCTAGATAGCAGACAACACCATGGGCGAGGCTGTCGCCGTTTGCCGACGATCGGTCGGAACGACCCTCGACGCCGAGGCCATGAGACGCTTCTTTCAGGCTATAGTCAGCATTGATCGCGTGCTGAAGCTCTTTCGAACCTCCTTCATCGGAAAAGGAGCGCGGTTCACCTTTCCTGGGGGAGCTTTGACCTCGCGGCGACGCGCTTTTCTGGGAGACCCGTAGTCTTGGGAACAAGAGCACGCCGATTCCTTCTCTCGATTTCGAACTTCCGCATTGCTAATCTGCTCATGACACAGGAGGAATCCGTCGTGGCTGTCACTGTCGACCGAACGCATCAAAGGCCGCTTCATCCGCTTCACGCGGTCCTGCTCGCCGGGAACCGTTCCGCTGTTCCTGGGCGCCCTGCTCAGCGACATCGCTTACTCCGTCGAGCTACGAGGTGCAGTGGAAGAATTTCGCTTCCTGGCTGATCGTCGGTGGTCTGGTTTTCGGCGGCTTCGCGCTGCTGTGGGCGCTCATCGAACTGTTCCGCGCCGATCAGCGTGGACGGCGGCCAACCATTTACTTTCTCCTTCTGCTGGCGACCTGGGTCCTGGGCTTCATCAATGCGCTGGTCCACGCCAAGGACGCCTGGGCGAGCATGCCCGACGGGCCTCATCCTTTCCGCGATCGTTGCCGTGCTCGCGATCGCGGCCACGTGGGTTCGGCTTCTCCACCCTTCGCGCGGGAGGGCTGAAATGAAGCACGCGAATTTGCTCCCGCTCGTCGCCCTCTCGGCCCTTCTGACCGCCTGCGGCAGCGATCCGGAACCGCCGCAATACGGGCCTGATCCGCAGCTCCCGGACCCGCAGCGCGGGCTGCTGCCCACCATGAAGATCGCGAACCCGGCGGAATGGGGCGACCAGCGGCCGACGGTGCCGCAAGGCTACACGATCGCGGCCATCGCCACCGATCTCGAGATCCCGCGCCAGACCCTCGTCCTGCCCAATGGCGACATCCTGGTTGCCGAAGGCAGAGGCGGCGGCGCGCCGAAGCTGACGCCGAAGGACGTGATCGCCGGTATCATCAAGGCAAAGGGGACCAGCCCGGTCGAGAGCGGCAACCGCTTGACCTTGCTGCGGGACAGCGATGGCGACGGCACCTACGAGGAACAGACGGTCTTCGCCGAGAATCTCAACGCGCCTTACGGGCTCGCGCTGGTCGGCGGCCAGCCTTTACGTCGCCAACCAGGATGCGCTGGTGCGGTTCGACTATCGGGATGGGCAGACCCGGGCCAGCGGACCGCCGGTCAAGGTCACGGACCTGCCTTCGGCGATCAACCATCACTGGACCAAGGCGCTGGCCGCCAGCGCCGACGGGCGTTTCCTTTATGTCGGCATCGGCTCCAACAGCAACATCACCGAGCGCGGGATGCCGGCCGAAGTCGACCGGGCGATGGTGTGGCAGGTGGATGCCCAGACGGGCGCGCACAAGCCCTACGCCACCGGCCTGCGCAACCCCACCGCGCTCGCCATCCAGCCAGGGACGGGCCAGCTGTGGGCGGTGGTGAACGAGCGCGACGAGATCGGTCCGAACCTTGTCCCCGACTATCTCACTGCCGTCCGGGAAGGCGGATTCTATGGCTGGCCCTACAGCTATTGGGGCCAGAATGTGGACACACGCGTCCGGCCGCAGGATCCGCAAAAGGTCGCCTCGGCAATCCGTCCCGATTACAGCCTGGGATCGCATGTCGCCGCGCTCGGCCTGGCCTTCTCCGCGCCGGCGATGGGCGCCCAGTTCGCCGACGGCGTGTTCGTCGGCGAGCATGGCAGCTGGAACCGCAGCGTGCCCGTCGGCTACAAGGTGAGTCTTCGTGCCCTTCCGCGGCGGCCGCCCGGCCGGTCCGCCGGTCGACTTCGTCACCGGCTTCCTGGGGACGGACGGCAAGACTCGTGGCCGGCCGGTCGGAGTGACCGTGGATCCGCGCGGCGCGCTGATCGTCGCCGACGACCTTTCGAACACCATCTGGCGCGTGACGCCGATCGGTCGACCGGCAGTTGATCGGGGCGCTGCGGGCGCGGTGCCACAGCGATGACCTCGAACGCTTCCGCAGTTGGTCTCCCCAAGCAACGCGGCGGCCACCCGGATCTCGGGAATCGCCGGACCGCGTCCGGCCAGATTGGGGACGGCATGGCTCACCATGCGAGATCAGGAGACGGCACATGCCGCGGATTCTTGCAGCCACGGATTTTTCCAGCCGATCCCGGCTGGCGTTGCGTCGTGCCGGTCTCCTCGCCCGAAAGAGCGACGCCGAGCTCACGCTCGTCCACGTGGTGGACGATGACCAGCCGGCGCGCCTGATCGAGCTCGAACGGCGCGAGTGCGGCAAAATGCTGGACGAGGAGATCGATTCGGTGGCGGAACTGCGCGGCATTCGATGCCGCTCTGCGGTCGTTACCGGCGATGCATTCGTTGGCCTCCTGCATACGGCAGAAACGATCTCGGCGGACCTCATCGTCATGGGGAGGCACCGCAAGCAATTGCTGCGCGATATCTTCATTGGAACGACCATCGAGCGCGTGATCCGCACGGGACCCTACCCCGTTCTCATGGTCAATACCGAGGTGCAGCACCCGTATGCACGCTTGCTTGCGGCAGTCGATATGTCGGAAGCATCGGCACATGCCGTCAAGACCGCAACGGAATTGGCGCTTTTCGACGATGCCGATGTCACCGTCGTCCACGCTTTCGCAGCACTGGCAAGGGGCAAGATGTTCGTCGCCGATGTGGCACAGGAGCGGATCGACGAGTACGTCACAGAGGAGCGACTGCGGGCCAATGCCGAGCTCATCGCGTTCTTGGAAGCGCAGGGCGTTCGCAACGGCCGATGGTCACGCCATGTCGAGGAAGGCGCTCCTTTCGAGGTGATCGCGCGCGTCGTGAAGGAGACGAAGCCCGACGTCCTGGTGATGGGAACTCATGGTCGCTCGACAATTGCAAGAATTCTCTTGGGAAGCGTCACTGAAGCGGCGCTGCGCGCGCTCGAGGTCGACATCCTCGCCGTCCCGCCGGCTCGGCCGCGACCGTCCATCTGACCGATCGAGCAACCGACAACGTACCAGTTGGTTGTCAATCTCGAGACTGCAAAGGCCATCGGTATCGAGTTGCCCACTTCTGTTCTTTTGCGCGCCGACGAGGTGATCGAGTAGCCGTTTCAAGTGTCTTATTGGCACATCGCGGCGGTGCCGGCTGTCAACAACAACCCCGAAGCGGATAAATGATGTGCTACAAAAACCGGACAACTCCAAAAGCTGCCGACAGGGATCGTTGGCAGTTGGTGAGTCCGGCTTGAACGTCATGGGTCAATGAGAACGCCCGGATTGAGCAGGCCCTGCGGGTCGAGTGCTTTCTTCGCGGCGCGCAGCGCTTCGGCGAACAACGGCGGGCGCTGCCTGTCGTACCACGGGCGATGATCGCGCCCGACCGCGTGGTGATGCGTGACAGTCCCGCCATTCGCAATTACGGCGTCGAACGCCGCGCTCTTGATTGCGAGCCATTGCGCGCCGAGCTTGCCCGGCTCGCCGAGCGCGTGGATCGTGAAATAGGGCGCGGGGCCGTCCGGATAGGCATGCGTGAAGCGGCAGGTGACCTGGCCCTTACGGCCAGTCGTCTCGAGGATCGCGTTCCCGGTCGCGACCTTGATCGCGTCGTGGAATTTTTCAAAGCGCTCCCACGTGATCGAGGTCTCGAACGTGTCGTTGATCACGCCGCGCAGGATCAGCCGTTCCATCGCGTAGGGCATGCGGATGAAGGCGTTGCGCCACACGCCGGCGGCGCCCTCGCGGTGCGCCTCGGCGCCGCTCGCCTCGGGCGTGCCGCCGTGATCCACGCAGCATTCGCGCGCGCGCTTCATCCACGGCGCGACATCGTGGTCGGCCGATTCGAAGGCCAGCACCATGATCGCGACCGAGCCATCTCCCGCGCCGGTGTTGTAGGCCTCGGCCGGATCGAGGATGCGGCAGTTCGAGGGATAGAGGCCGGCCTGCGAGATCGCGCGCACCGCGCGTGCTGCGGAAAAGAAATCCTTGAAACGCACCGCGCCGCCGTCGCGGAATTTCGGGCGGTCCTGCAAGCGCATCCACGCCTGTGTGATGACGCCGAGAATTCCTTCCGAGCCGATCATCATGCGGTCCGGGCTCGGGCCCGCGCCGGAACCGGGCAGGCGGCGGCTTTCGATCACGCCTCTCGGCGTGACGGTGCGCAGCGATTCGACGAAATCGTCGATGTGCGTATAGAGCGTCGCGAAGTGGCCGCCGCCGCGCGTCGCAATCCAGCCGCCGAGCGTCGAATATTCGAAGCTCTGCGGGAAATGGCGCAGCGTGAGCCCGTGCGGGCGAAGCTGCGCTTCGAGCGCGGGGCCGTAGGTGCCGCCCTCGATCAGCGCGGCGCGCGAGGTCTTGTCGACCTCCTTCACCTTGTCCATTTGGCGCAGGTCGATCGTGACCGCGCCCTTGTGGCCGTTGCGCTTCGGCTCGACGCCGCCGCACACGCTCGATCCGCCGCCGAACGGCGTCACGGTCGCGTCGGCGCCGCCGGCCCAGTCGAGCACGGCCTTCACGTCCGCCTCGTTGCGCGGATAGGCGACGACGTCGGGCGCGCTCGCATAATCGCGTGCAAGGCCGCGGGCGAGCTCGGGGTATGATTTGCCGTAGGTGTGCGCGGCACGGTCGTAGTGTTCGCTGGTGCAGAACGGGAGCGAGGCGGGCGCCGTGACGCGCGGAGCATCGAGCTTGATGTCTTCGAGGCGCGGCGCGCTCGCGCTTTCCTTCAGCGCCGTGCCGAAACGAGTTTCCGCACGCGCCATCACGAAGGCCTCTTCTTCCGCTGTGAGGCCCTCGCCCTCGCGGCCCCAGCCGAAGTGTTTCAGCCGTGCTGCTGACATTTCAAGCTCTCCTGGCGCTTCGCCGCGATGTGCGGTGCATGGTTGTGCAGGAAGGTGCCCCATCCCTGAGAGGATGGGTCACGTCTCTTGATCATATACTTGGCGACCGTCGACTGAGCTACCGCAAAGCCGAGCTTGAGCAGCTCCCCATGGATGCGGCGCACCCCAGAGCAGATTCTCGACGACCTGACCATTTGGCGAAGACCGGTCGCGATAACGTCCACGGCGCTTCGCTCGGGTCGACTCCTGCCGGTGCGGATCGTCTCTGTCTGGAGTTGCTCGAACAGGCCATTGCCCAAAAAAACTTGCGGATCCGTGATCCGTCTGGAACTCGCCGCGTCCAAGATATGCAAGTCGCAGCAATTGCATTACATTACCGCGAATGATTGCAGCGCATGCTCGCTTTCGGCCCGCCAGCGAAGTGCATCCGCCGCCTGAAGCGGCGCGCAACATGCCGTACGCGCCGACCGTATTCCTGAAAATGGCTGCGGCGAGCCGCGGGACGGCGGGCCACGCCGCATGAGCGGTGTCGGGGAACAGACATGCCCGGCTTAGCCACGACCTCACCTCTTCCAATTGTCGCGGTCAAAAATATCTCACGCGACTATCCGGGTGTGCGCGCCCTTCGGGACGTGTCGCTCGATCTCAGGGCGGGCGAGGTCCATGCGCTCGTCGGCGAAAACGGCGCCGGCAAGTCAACCCTAATTCGCGTGCTTTCAGGCGACGCCCGCCCGGATCACGGCACGATTCAAATCCGCGGGAGGAACGTGAAATTCGCGTCACCGAGCGATGCGCGCGGCCACGGTATTGTTGCCATTTTCCAAGAACTCATGATCGTCCCCGAGCTGAGCGTCGCGGAAAACGTTCTCCTCGGCAATGAGCCGGGACCGGCCGGGTTTCTCTACTCGCGCCAGGAGGCCGAACGCAGAACTGCGGCGGTGCTGCGCAGCCTCGGCGGCAGACTTCGATATCGATCCACGATGCCGTGCCGGCCGCCTGTCGACGGCACAGAAGCAGATCGTGGAGATCGCGCGCGCTCTCGTGCTTCAGGCTCCGGTGATCATCATGGACGAGCCGACGGCGGCGCTCTCGGGGAACGAGGCGGCGGCGCTGCTCCGGATCATTCGGCAGCTTCGCGCCGACGGGGCATCCATTCTGTTCGTTTCCCACCGCCTGGATGAGGTCCGCAGCATTGCCGACCGGATTACCGTTCTGCGTGGCGGCGAGCGGATCGACACGCTCGAGGCCACCGCAATCGCCGATACCCGCGAGCTGATCGAGCTCATGGTTGGGCGTCCCATCGCCGAGCTGTTTCCGGCCCGCAACGACACGATCGGCGACACGGCGCTGGCCGTGCAGAATTTGACACGACACGGCGCGTTCGAGGACGTGAGCTTCGACGTCCGCGCCGGTGAGGTCGTCGGCGTGGCAGGGCTGGTGGGCGCCGGACGGACCGAGGTGATGCGGGCGATTTTCGGTGCCGACCGTGCCGACTCGGGCAGAATCGTGCGGTGCGGCCGCGCTCTCGTCATCCGAAGCCCGCGCGACGCCATCGCGGCGGGCATCGCCTATCTGCCCGAGGATCGCAAGGAGCATGGGCTCGTTCTGTCGCTCTCCAGCGGCGAGAACGTGGTCATGGCATCGCTCGAGCATTACGGACGCCTGGGTTTCGTCTCCTGGAATGGGATCCGCCGCGCGGCCAAGTCCATTGCCAGCCGGCTTCAGTTCAGAGGTAGGCTGGAGGCCCCAGCCCGTACGGCATCCGGGGGCAACCAGCAAAAGCTGGTCATCGGCAAATGGGTGCTCACGGGCGCACAGGTGCTCATCTTCGACGAGCCGACGCGCGGGATCGATATTAGCGCCAAGGCCGAAGTCTATCGGCTGATGCATCAACTCGCCGGGCAGGGCGCCGCCATTATTCTCGTGTCGTCGGAGTTGCCCGAGCTCATTAATGTCTGTCACCGTATCGTCGTGATGTCGGGCGGACGCGTTCGGGATGAGCTTTCCGAGCCGGAATTCACGGAGAGGCGGATCCTGGCTGGAGCGTTTGCCGCGCATATGTCGGAGCCCGGATCAGCTTCGGTTGGGGGATTGCACTGATGCTCCAGATGCGCGACCGCGCCTCCGACGTCGCACCGACGGCCCCGGCAATCGGCCGGAACTATTCGGCGCTCGAACTCCTCCGTCAATATGGCCGTCAGCTCGGCCTTCCCCTTGTGGTGGCCGTGCTGATTGCATTCTTTGCGACAGCCTCCGAGGTGTTTTTCTCGATCCCGAATTTCCGCAACATCGGGGTTGCCGCGGCCGCGTTGGCGGCTGTGTCGTTCGGGCAGACCTTCACGATTCTTACCGCCGGCCTGGATCTTTCCGTCGGCTCTACGGTTGCGCTCGCCAGCGTGCTCGGCGCGTTCGCAATGCGCGACCACGGTATCGCCGCGGGCGTCTTCGCGGCGCTCTTCGCAGGCGCCGCGGTTGGGCTGTGCAACGGGATAGTGATCACGCAGTTCAGGGTATTTCCCTTCATCGCCACGCTGGCTATGCTGTCGATCGCATCCGGGCTCGCACTGAGCCTCAGCGGCGGCGTGCCGGTGACGGGACTTCCGGTCGCCTTCACGGATCTCGCCTACGAACTGGTGTTCGGCGTGCCGGTCCCGGTCGTCATCGCCGCGCTGGTGTTGATCGTCTCGTGCCTCATTCTACGCTACACGCGTTTTGGGCGGCACATTTATGCCGTCGGAGGCAACGAAGAGGCCGCGCGCCTCTCCGGGATCAGGATCGATGGCGTGAAGCTGGCGGCCTACGCCCTGAGTGGCTTATGCGCCGGTATCGGCTCGATCATTCTGACCTCCCGTGTCGGCTCCGGCCAGCCCGCGTTGGGCGTAAGCCTTCCGCTCGAATTCGGTGGCCGCCGTCGTGCTCGGCGGCGTCTCCTTGTTCGGCGGACGCGGCTCCGTGCTCGGCGTAGCATTCGGGGTCTTGTTCGTCAGCATCCTGTCGAACGGTCTCAATCTCCTGAACGTCTCGTCGTATACGCAGATGATGGTGATTGGCGGCGCGCTGATTCTCGCAGTAGCGCTGGATCAGGCAATGATCGGGGAGCGAGGCAAGTGACCATTCCCCACACCCCCTCGAATGGGCAATGCTACACTTGCGAAGACCGAGGAACAATGGAGAGAAAGATCATGCAAAGCCATTCATGGATCACGAAGGCTGTTGCGCTCGCTGCATCGATGGGCGTCAGCATGCTCGCGGGAGCGACCGTGTGTGCTGCCGACACGATCGGAGTCTCGATGCCCAACATCAAGGGTCCTTGGTACACACCGGTGCTTTACGGCGTCACCGTTGAAGCGAAGAAGCTGGGCTATACCACTGTCGTTCTTGATGCGGGCGGGTACGCCAACGTGGATCGCCAAGTGACCCAGTTCTCCAGCCTCATCGTGCAGAAGCACAAGGCAATATTGTTGGACCCGGCAAATCCAGAGGCCTTCAACGGTCCCGTGCGTCAGGCGAAATCGGCCAAGATTCCCGTCATCGGAGTCGGAAGCCCGATAGTCGCCAGCGCAGTGGAGCCGGACGCTGCAGCGTCTTCGAGCCACTGCAGCATCGGTCGCGAGCTTGCGAAGGGGGTCAAGGCCATGCTGCCTAGCGGCGGCACGATCGCCGCGCTGGCCGGACCGCCCGGCGCGTTCTGGGCGTCGGACCGGCTGCGCTGCTTCAAGGAGGATATCGCAGGCAGCGCGATCAGGATCGTGGCGGAGCAGACGAGCGAGCAGGACGCGGCCGTCGCACTTTCGCTCGCCAACAATCTGCTCCAGCGGTTTCCGAACATCGACATGCTCTACGGTGCCGACGACACCTACGGCATCGCAGCGGCTCGCGCGGCTCAGGGCACTCAGAAATGTGGGAAGGTGAAGGTCGTGTTCGCCGTTCTCGGCGAAGCGGCCGAGGAAATGATGCGATTGGGCTGCGCCGACTTCGTCGTAGCTCAGCAGCCTGTGCTGATCGGCAGGACGGCCATTCAGTTGGCCGACAAGCTCGTCAAGGGCGTGGCGCTCGACAAGAAGCTGGTGGAGATCTCGCTCGTCCCCGTGACCAAAGGAAATCTCGATTCGATCGACAAGGTCTCGATGCAAGCGCCAAAAGGTTGGACGCCTTGACCATTGCCCCGACCCGGCGTGCCCCGGCGGGTGAGACGAAGCGATTGACGCCGCAGGAGGGAAAAGCATGGATAGCCACCGGGTCCGGCTGCGATTGAACCAACAGCAGCTCGAACTCATTGACAACACCGTCTCGGCCGGGGAGGCGGCGAGCCGCGAGGATCTGATCCGCCGTGCGCTCCGGGAGTTTGGAGAGATCACATCATCCGACCCCGACCGGAAGCCCGCATAGGGACGCCGACGAGAGAAGGAAATGCCATGGCGCAACGAAGAGTGCTGCAGGAGTTCATCATGACGCCGGGCACAGGCAAGGCGCTGGAAGTCCGGCGCGGCCAGATTCTACGCATCGAGCAAGTTGTCGGCAGGCAGTGCGCCGATTTCAACTGCTTCAATCTCCATGACTACAAGGAGTTTTTTCACACCGGCCGTACGCGTCACCTGCACGGCCTCCACCCAACCATAGGTGATTTCCTGTGGTCGGCGCCCCCGCGCGAGCGTCCGATGATGGCGATCATCGCCGATACTGTCGGGACGAACGACGTGCTCTATCCGCGATGCAGCGGATTCTTGTTCGAATATCAATACGGCTTGCCCATTCACACCAACTGCCATGACATCCAGGCGGAGGCGCAGCGCGAGTTCGGCCTCACCCCGGACGACGTGCACGAACTCGTTCAATTTCTTCATGCACACCGGGATCGACGCCAATGGCCGGCCCTTCATCGCCGAGAATACCTCCCAAAAAGGGGATTATGTGGAGCTGCTTTCCCTCATCGACGTGCTGGCGGTGCCGAACGTCTGCGGTGCGGACGTGATGATGACGAGCGATTTCGAGCTGAAGCCATTGAAGCTCGTCATTTTCGAAGCCGGCGACAGCGACTGGGCCGCGGTCGTCGAACCGCCGCGCGCAAGAAACCAGCGCACTCCTGCTGACTTCAAGGTGCAACGGATCAAGCCGGACCGGGCTTTGCAGCGGGACCCGATCTATCAGCCGGATTTTACCAACGTGCCGCTGCAACAGGCGGATATCGAGGTCGCGCTGACTGCGGCGGAGATGGCGAAGCTGCGCAGACTCGCCGCGACCGGGAAATTCGGGGAGACCGAGGCCGAGGTCCTGCGCTACATCTTCTTCACTTGGTGGATCGGAAAATTCATGCGCGGCCCCAAGCACGCTGCCACGGTCTAGCTCATCCCAGGTCCATGCGCGATGAAATGGTCTGCAATCGCTCCGGTTGTGGCGAACCAGCTCGTGTCCTTGGACTTGGTGATGTGCTCGAAGGCGTGCCGAAGCGCCTGTATCCTGAACGGCTGGCCCATGATGAATGAGTGAAGCGCGATGCCATAGACGAGCGATTGGTGCGCGACTGACGCAGCATCTCCTCATAATTGGCGATGATCACGTCGGCGAAAACTTCCGCCGTACCATGGTGGAGAATGATCATGGGAATGTCGTTGACTTCCTGCGGATAGGGCATGGCGAGGAGCCGGCCTTTGCGCGTCCGCATCCAGACGGGCTGATCATCCATCGGCCAATCGAGGATGTACTGATAGCCCGCCTCCTGAAGCAGATCGGGCGTAGAGATTGCTGGGATTGACGCCGGGGCTGAGCCATCCCTTCGGCTTCTTGCCCTCGTGCCGCTCGATCGCAGACGGTCACGTCCGCGATCAGCCTTTTCTCTCCGCCCTCGTCGAAATCGTTTTGGTGCTCGGAGTTCGTTCGCCCGTGGCCGACGATCTCGTCGCCGCGCGCACGGAATGCGGCCACCACCTCCGGGCAGTGGTCATAGACCTCCGTGTTCAACAACAAGGAGATCGGCAGCTCTGAATTCATCGAACAGCTCCAACAGGCGCCAAGCTCCGACTCGGTTTCCGTACTCACGCCATGCCCAATTGTAGGTGTTCGGATGAGGCAGCCCGGGAGAGTAGGAAATGCCCAGCCCTTCACCATAAGCGAAATGCTCGAGGTTGAGGCAGACGTGGATGGCGAGCCGCCGTCCGTTCGGCCAGGTAAAATCCGGGCGCTGCACGATCGCGCTGTATCGGAACCGGTCATGTGTTCGCAACATCTATCAACCTCCCGGTTTTGTACGATCATGCGGCAGCCGACGGGTAACTTCAGCGCGCTGGGTCAGCAAGCGTTGATCAATCACTTAGAGCGCGTTTCGATTAGATTGAATCGGAAACGCGCTCTAGCTTCTTTAGTTGGTCGCATTTTCTGCGGAAAACCGGTGTCCACTTTTCCGGAAAATGCTCTAGCTAGGAGGTCGATGGGCGTTTCCGGATCACGCACGGCGGCCGATCGGAACTCGCGCCGCCACCCCGTATGGTCAAAAAATTGAGACTGTAGAAAAGACGGTGAGTTGTCCATCCCCGGCGTAGCCTCGCCGGGTGGCGCTGGCTAGGATTTTTTTGGGGCAATCGATCGCGAATCGGCTGGCGTGGAGGACGAATGGATTGGGCGCGCATCCTGGCCTTCGTCACGGGATGGTGGACCAGGAGCTGCTGGCGCGGAGCGAATATCTGGTCGCCGAAAATCGCATCCTGAAGGCCCGGTCGAAAGGGCGGCTGAAGCTCTCGGACGTCGAGCCACGCTCGGCGAGATCGGTCATCGATTGGGCCACAAGGTTCTCGGCGAGGTGCGATGGATCTCTCTGTTGGAGCTACTGATGAGCGAGACCGGCCGCTGCCTGTCGCCGGCCTCAAAGGCACGCCCGAAGAGATCGAGCGACAGTGGTACGAGCAGGTCTATCGCGGCCGCGGGGACAGCATGGCGCAACTTACCTGGCGCGCGGTGCTGGTTGGCTCATGCCTGGGAGGCGTGTTGTCGCTTACCAACCTCTACATCGGTCTCAAGGCCGGCTGGGGCTTCGGCGTCGCCATCACGGCCAGCATCTTGTCTTATGCGATCTGGACGAGCTTGCTCAAAGTCGGCCTCGCGCGCACGCCGATGACCATCCTCGAGAACAACTGCATGCAGTCGACGGCCAGCTCCGCCGGCTACTCCACCGGCGGCACCCTGGTCTCGGCCTTTGCGGCCTACATCATCATCAATGACCAGTCGATGTCCGTGCCGCTGATGCTGGCCTGGGTGTTCTTCATCGCCGTGCTCGGGGTCACGATGGCCATCCCCATGAAGCGGCAGATGATCAATATCGAGCAGCTGCGCTTCCCTTCCGGCATCGCGGCGGCTGAAACCTTGCGCGCGCTGCATGCCAAAAGCTCGCAGGGTCTGCGCGCGGCCAAGGCACTGGGTCTCGCCGGGCTCATTGCCGCGATCGACAAGTTCTGGGCGGAGGGGCTGTCGACGATCAGCGCGAGCCTCGAACGCTTTTCGAGCGGGGCCCTTCTGACGGGCCTGCAGAAGTGGCTCCTCGGCAGTCACTACGAAGCCTGGTCGGGCCGCACCGTAGTCTTTTCCTGGGATTTCATATTTCTCGCCGCCGGCGCCATCACCGGTATGCGGGTCTGCGCGACCATGTTCGTCTCGGGCACGTTGTGTTGGGCTGTGGTCGTGCCGGTCCTCCAGACGAAGGGCGTCATCGAAGGTGCGGGCTTCGCCGCCATCGTGCAGTGGACGCTCTGGTTCGGCGCGTCCTGCATGGTGGCCGCAGGACTGTTGAGTTTTGCGCTGAGCTGGCGCACGGCATTGAGCGCGTTCCGTGATCTCGGACAAATGCTCTCCTTCCGCTCAGCGGCTGCGAGCGAACCCGGCCGCATCGAGGCGCCGATGAGCTGGTTTGCCGTCGGCCAGATCGTGTCGCTTGTTGCGCTTGCCTGGCTCGGGCACGCGAGCTTCGGCATGCCGGTCTGGCAAACTGCTATCGCGGTGGCGCTGTCCTTCTTGCTGGCGCTCGTCGCCTGTCGCGTGACGGGCGAGACCGATACGACGCCTGTCGGCGCAATGGGTAAAGTCACGCAGCTCACCTTCGGCGCGCTGAGCCCGGGCAATGTCAATGTCAACTTGATGAGCGCCAACATCACGGCCGGCGCGGCGACTTCGGCGGCCGACCTGCTCACCGACTTGAAGAGCGGTTACCTGCTTGGTGCGCACCCCCGTCAGCAGTTTCTTGCCCAGTTCTCCGGCATCTTCGTCGGCACGGTCGTCACCGTGCTCACGTTTGCAGTCCTGGTGCCCAACGCGCAGGTGCTCGGCACCGACCAGTTCCCGGCGCCCGCCGCCCAGACCTGGTCCGCGGTTGCCATCGCGCT
>CAWHPT010000075.1:0-95808 GCA_963831225.1 uncultured Alphaproteobacteria bacterium | reverse complement strand
ATTGGATCCCGTAGCGGACATCGGACCACCCTGGTCACCCAGTCCTTTGCAAAGCGTCGTAGCACCCGCTGACTGGTCATGGCTGACACGATATCCTGCGACCCACTCTGGCTGGCAGGGAAACGAATGCACTTCGATCAGCCGAAACGGCGCAATGCGGCGCGTACCGCCGGATACCGGTCGAGAGTACTCCGGCCCATTTGCACCTGTGTGGGAACGGCCATTTTTCTCTTTGCAATGTTCGGCATCGCCACATCCGATACCAAGCGGGTGATGTTGCTTCATTCTTTTGGACGAGATTTCAAGCCATGGAGCGAATACGCCAAGTCCATTCGTGCGCAACTGGATCGGCAATCACCTTGGCCGTTGGACATCTTCGACCATTCGCTGGTGACCGCCCGTTCCAGCGATGAAGACCCGGAGGGTCCGTTCGTCGAGTACCTGCGTGCCCTTTTTGCCAAACAACCGCTCGACTTGATTGTCAGCATTGGCGCGCCCGCTGCCGCCTTCATCCAACGGCACCGGCAGCGACTTTTTACCGACACCCCCATGGTGCTTACGGCTGTCGAACAACGACGAGTTCAGTATTCCACTCTTACAGCCAAGGACGCCGTTGTCGCGGTCTGGATCAACTATTTTGCCGCCATCGAGAATATCTTGCGAGTGCTGCCGGACACCAAGAGCGTGATCGTGGTTGTTGGTACTTCTCCGATAGAAAAGTTTTGGAGGGAAGCGATAGGAAAGGAGGCGGAGTCGCTCTCGAACCGGGTCCAGCTTTCATGGACCGATCACTTGTCATTCGACGAGATACTCGAGCAGGCTGGGGCGCTCCCGCCACAGTCGGCGATTTTTTGGGAGCTGATGATCGTTGATGCGGCGGGTGTCGTGCATGAAGGTAGCGCGCCATTGACAAGGCTTCATGCCGTCGCCAACGCGCCAATTTTTTCTTATGACGAATCCTTCTTCGGCCGTGAGATTGTAGGCGGCCCGCTTCTCCTGGTAGCTGATACCAGCCGACAGACAGCCGCCGTTGCCGTTCGCATCCTTGGCGGAGAGAAGCCGGGCGACATCAAGATACCACCCGTCCAATTTGGAACACCAATGTTCGACTGGAGGCAGATGCAGCACTGGGGCATCAGCGAGAGTCGCCTGCCGCCCGGAAGTGAGATTTTCTTTCGCGATCCGACTACATGGGAGCGATATCGGTTGGAAATTTTGGCAATCTGCGCCGTTCTTCTGGCGCAGGTCGCGTTGATTTCTTGGCTGATCTATGAGCATCGGCGCCGCAGTCGTGCCGAGGTCCTTGCTCGCAACTCGATGGCCGAACTGACCCACATGAATCGCGTGGCGACAGCAGGCGAGTTGTCCGCCTCGATCGCCCATGAGGTCAATCAGCCCCTGACGGGAATTGTGGCAAGGGCCAGCGCAGCCCGACGTTGGCTCGCTGCCGAAAAACCGGACCTGGACAAGGTGCGCGCCGCGCTGGGTCAAATCGAGAACGCCGGCCATCGCGCAAGCGATATCATCACGAACGTCAAATCGATGTTTAAACGGGATACGCAGGACAGAGCTGACATCGACATCAATAAGCTGATCTGGACAGTGATGGGGTTGGTCTACATCGATCTCCGCGAACATCAGATTGAACTTAAAACCGAGCTCAGCGATCAACTTCCACCAATATCTGGAAATCAGGTCCAGCTGCAGCAGGTAATTCTGAATTTGGTCATGAACGCCATCGATGCCATGCGTTCGGTCCCGGAGCGCGTGCTCTCCCTAAAAACCGCATTGGACGGGCGCGGCGGTGTGCGTGTCACGATCGCCGACACGGGCGTCGGCATCGATCCCTCCAACGTGGATCAGATCTTCAAGCCGCTTTTTACGAACAAAGAGCACGGGATGGGGATGGGTCTTTCCATCTGCCGCTCGATCATTGAGAGCCACAACGGTCGGATTTGGGTTTCGACTGGCGAAAGAGGTTCCACGTTCGAGCTTGTGTTGCCGACGAATGGCCGCGGGATCTGATCGTGCACTCCGAAGTAGAGCAGATCGTCTACCTTGTCGATGACGATGCCGACGTGCGCGAGGGAGTGAGCGCGCTTCTTCAATCCGTTGGGTTGAAGGTTGTTGCCCTGAGCTCGACGGTGGAATTTCTGGCCCACAAGGGTTCGCAGGGGCCGAGCTGCCTGATATTGGATGTAAGATTGCCGGGGTTGAGCGGGCTCGATTTTCAAACCGAGCTGGCCAAGACGCAAAACGACATTCCGATCATTTTCATTACCGGGCACGGCGACATTCCGATGACCGTGAAAGCCATGAAGGCGGGCGCGGTCGAGTTCCTGACGAAACCGTTTCGTGACCAGGATCTGCTGGATGCCGTTCGCTTCGCGTTGGAGCGCGATCGTGCACGTCGCGAGCTGCAGATGCAGTTGCAATCGCTGCTATCTCGGTACGATTCACTGAGCGACCGAGAGCGGCAGGTCATGAGCTTGGTGTGTGCTGGCTTGATGAATAAACAGGTTGCGGCGGAAATTGGCGTGAGCGAGGTCACCGTAAAGGTTCATCGCCACAATCTCATGAAGAAGCTCGACGCGAGGTCGCTTGCCGAACTGGTGAGAATGGCCGATGTCCTGCGAATTCCTCGTGGTAAATGATGACGCCTGAACCAAAGTATAGGCGGTGGCGCCTAAACCATAGTATATTGGAGGAACTTTTTCGGCTGCGAAGACTTCCCCACGTATAATTGCACCACCTCTCCCCGCCCTTCTAGAAGCACGCTCCAGAACAAAACGGCACATCAAAAGTGGCTATGATCTCGATTATCGACGACGACCGGATAGTGAGGGAGTCGAACCGCAGATCTCATCTCCTCGTTGGGGCACGAGGCGCTCATCTTCGGCTCCGGGGAGCAGTTCCTGGCATCGGGATGTGTTAAGGATACGGCCTGCATCATAACCGATGTGCACATGCCGGGTCTGAATGGGCTCGACCTGCAAAGCCGTCTGCTGGCGGAGGGCCACCGCACTCCCGTTATATTTATTACGGCCTACCCGAAACATTCGGCCAGGTCGCGTGCGCTCACGGCCGGCGCAGTCGCGTTTCTGAGCAAGCCGTTCGAGGCGAGCGCATTGATAAGCTCGCTTGAGACCGCCCTAAAACGACGGGAGAAATCTTAGCGCAGCACGAATAAACCCACATCGTCGATCCAACCGGGGGCACCTTCGACTAAACCAAAATATATTCCCTTATATGTATCGGTATGCGAGCTTTCCCTAAGTGCAATTCCCAGAAATCCGTTCCTCATCGTTAACTTGCGCCCGCCATTCAGCACAGTCAATGTGCAGGGGAGGCGGGTAATGCAAAGTGATCTGGCGAGTGCCGGCGCTTGTGATTTCGCTCGACCGTCAAAACAATCAGAAACCGAGCTGATACGGTCGATTGCGCAGGGCGACAAACGCGCAATGCACGTCTTGTTCGCGCAACATCGGCTCCGCGTCTACCGCTTTGCGTTGCGCCTCGTCGCTGACGAGCACGCCGCCGAGGACCTGATGAGCGAGGTGTTCCTCGAGGTCTGGCGTCATGCGGGGAGGTTTGAGGGGCGCTGTCGGGTCTCGACCTGGCTCTTGGCGATCACGCGCAATCTGGCTTTGTCAATACTACGCCGGCGTGCGATCGAAAGATTGGATGAGGGCGAGGCCGCGGCGATTCCGGATGATACAGACGATCCCGAAGCGGCGATCCAGAAGAAGCAGCAGAGCGCAATTCTCGCACATTGCCTGACGAAGCTGTCACCCGCGCATCGTGAGGTCATCGATCTCGTCTACTACCACGGAAGATCCGTCGCCGAGGTCGCGGCGATCATTCGCGTTTCACCAAACACCGTGAAGACTCGCATGTTCTACGCGCGGTGTCAGATCGCAAAGCTTCTCGGCGCCCTCGGAGTGCATCGGGCTTTCCCGACGCCCGAGGCTTCTGCATGCAAACGGAAAGTGCGGGTAGCGCATCCGACATCCAGCGCGAATACGCGCTACATCCATTAGCGAGCCGCTTCCGCACGTCTGAATCTCGTCACTAAAGTCAGTGAAGTCGGTCGAGATCAATGCCTCGCTTTCCATTCCTCAGAAAGGAACCGCCATGTCATGGGCGCGGAAAAACCCCGATGTTGTCGTGAGGGCGGTAGCATGACGACCCAAGCATTCCACCAGAACGGCTCTTCCAGGCATCAGCTCGCCCGACCTGTGCACGATCAGCAGTCTCCCGGCTTGTTCGCACTTGTTGGTTCCATCTCGCCGAAGGTTGCGCCGACCGGGTTCAGCCGAAACGCAGGGATCTATCTGGAGGGTGACCCCGTCGGCCAAGTCTACGAGGTCATCAGTGGAGCCGTACGCGCCTGCAGGGTCCTAGTCGACGGCCGGCGCCAGGTTGCAGCCTTCTATCTGCCTGGAGACTTCTTCGGTCTGGAAGGAGGGGAGAAGCACGTATTCTCGGCGGAAGCGGTAACTGACGTAAGGCTTCTGGTTAGCAACCGTGCCGCTTTGGCCTCGCGCGCGAAATGGGACAAC
Source organism: uncultured Alphaproteobacteria bacterium (assembly GCA_963831225.1). Taxonomy (GTDB): domain Bacteria; phylum Pseudomonadota; class Alphaproteobacteria; order Rhizobiales; family Xanthobacteraceae; genus VAZQ01. Next base: position 91,246 of record CAWHPT010000075.1, on the reverse strand, counting down.
GACGTCGGTCGTCAACTATGGATGCTTATGGAGCGCGAGCTTCAGGTTGCCCAAGATCATATCGGTTTGCTGATCAAGACTGCACCGGAGCGATTGGCGAGCTTCCTGCTCGAAATGGCGGACCGCATCCAATCGAGCGACGGGGTAAGGCTGCCCATGTCGCGACAGGACATCGCGGATTATCTGGGCCTCACGATCGAAACTGTCTCGCGCACGTTGACGCAACTCGAGAACGCGTCCGTGATCGCCTTGCCATGCTCCAAGCGGATCGTGCTGCGCAACCGTTCGGCCCTGAAGCGACTGGTAGAAGGCAACGGCAAGCCGGTATCTGGGAACAACATCGCTCCTAGTTTGAATTCGGACGTCCTCCTTGGACTTTAAGTCGGTACGATTCCAGCAATAAGCACTCCAATGAGCCCCATGGGAATGGATTTAGGTCTCATTGTAGAGCTTTCGAATTGAGGTCTTCGCTCTGTCCATCTGCCTTGCTTGCGAATTCAGGCTCTCGGCGGCAATCGCGGCGTCTTCGAGATCGTCGGGTCTGCAGCTGTCGAGCACGACCTGACAGTCATGGTCATAAAGCTCCACCCACAGCAACTTGGCAGCCGTGACCGGATTGTCGTGCGCGATCTCGACCAGTCGAACGTCATAATGGCCGTACCGATCGAGCGAAACGGTTCGGGAGCCGTGCTCGTCTTCCGGGACAAACAAGAGAAGAACGTAGGCGCGAACCAATCGCGGTTCGAGACATCTGTTCCTGGCTTTCCTGCGCATGGGTCGACCTCGGAGCTGCCCGGTACTCGCGCTGGATGACCTGTCTCACGGATGACGCGGCCGGGATGCCGGCGCTTTGCTACAAGCGACAACCTGCCCAAATCTTGCTATCATGCGCCAAAGATTTGCTCGTCTCCGCCACCTCTGACGGACGCGGCCAGCAAATCGGATGCGGACGACAGGATGGCAAGTCTCGTGCCTGACTTAGGTCTCCAGCGGATCAGTGCGCGCCCGAGCACCACCGGCACGCTGTCGCGTCTCGCCTGTGCACGCGCCAGCGCGGCGGGGGTCGACGTGGCCCCGTTGATGGTGAAGGCTGGTGTGAGGCGTCAGCAGGTTGAAGACGACAGCGTTCGGCTCACGGTGCAAGGTCAGATCAGATTTGTCGAACTGATTGCGGACGCATTGCAGGATGATCTTCTCGGATTTCGTCTTGCGCGCGATTGTGATCTTCGCGAGATCGGGCTGCTCTATCATGTGTTGAATTCCTCCGAACTGCTGGGCGACGCCCTTCGCAGGGCGGAGCGCTACAGCACGATCGTCAATGAAGGCGTTTCCTTGCATCTGCGTGAGGGAAAAGAGCTCGCGGTGACCTTCACCCATGTCGGCGTCGCGCGGCTGTCGGATCGGCATCAGATCGAGGCTTTGGTTACCACGCTGGTCCGCGTCTGCCGGCAGCTGACCGATCGTCGCCTGCTGCCGAGCAGCGTCAGGTTTGTTCATCGCCGCAAAGGGGGTTGTCCCGAGCTGAACACATTCCTGGGCTGCCATGTCGTCTTTGGCGCCGAGACGGATGAAGTCGCATTTCCTGCAACGGCCAAGGAGATGCCCGTCGTCGGCGCTGATTCGTACCTCAACAAGCTATTGATCAAATACTGCGAGGAGGCCCGCTCGCATCGGGACGCCGGCAGCGACACGTTCCGGGTCGACCTGGAGAACGCGATTGCTCCGCTTCTGCCGCATGGAAAGGCGCGAGCGGACGAGGTTGCCCGTCAGCTTGGCCTGAGCCCGCGCACCCTCGCGCGGCGGCTCGCGTCGGAGCAACAGACCTTCGCTGGCATCTTGAGCGAGTTGAGAGCCGACCTCGCCAAGCGCTATTTGCAGGATGAAGACCTGCAAATTTCCGAGATCGCATGGCTGGTGGGCTACCGGGAAGTCAGCGCCTTCACTAACGCATTCAAACGCTGGACCGGCAAGTCGCCGAGACATGCACGATCGCAAGAGAATGTTGCGCGGGCTCAATCCGTCAATTTCTCTCTTGCCCACAAGCAGCCGTAGCCGAGAAAACATTGAGCCTACGACAGCATCAGCGAGGCCCGCGCTTCGATCGGCCGTTACCTGGACTTCTATAACGGCCGGCGTCCACACTCGAGCCTTGACGGCATGACGCCCGATCAAGCCTACTGCACACCGTTGCCGCTCCGCTCGGCAGCCTAACCCCGGCAGACACTCCAACTTATCGAGCGGAGAGATTGTTCAGACAACCGAGGCCACCTCTACTCGCCGTCGCCGCCATGATCTCGGACCCGAGTTGTATTCCGGCAACACAATTTGAGAAAAATAACGGCCTAAGGTTTTTTTCTTTGTGTGACCATATTTGATCCCCAGATCGGTCTGGTGCCGAGCCTGTGCAGCCTGGGTTCACGTGGAGCCTTGGACGATACAGGAGGTGAGGGGGGGGGGATGATGGGCCCGCAGCGATTTGCTGTATCGGCGGGATTGTGCGGAACGGTTCTTCTCGCCGGTTGGGTTGCTGCCGGGCTCGCTCGCCTTGGTTCGCCCGGTATCGAGAACACCGGAGCGCCGATCGAGGACACCCGGGCAACATCTGTGACCCCCCGCGCCGAGCACGTCGATGCGCCGCAAGCAATCGCATTGGGTGAGGACGGTGTCTCCGTCGCAGATATGGGGAGCGGCGGCGGCGCTTTGCCCGACCCTCTTCCGATGCGGCGGCCCGCGGCGCTACCCGTGCTGTTGGCGGCGGTGAGTTCGGCTGATCCGGTGCCGAACGCCGCCACGCCGGCCGTGAGCTCGTTCGAAGATCTCGATGCGTGCCTCGAGCCGGACGTCTGCATCGACCAGTACCTCTGGTCGCTGTACGAGCGAACGCTGAAAGTCGACACCGTCAAGGTGCCGGAGCGGATCAAGGTGACGGTCAAGAAGAAGGGCAAGACGCGGACTGTCGTCAAAACTCTGACGAAGTACGTCACCCAGGACTTCGCGTGGAAGGATCCGATAGCCGCGCAGAAAGCCGGCATGTCGTTGAAGGACTACGTGATCGGAGGCATGGATCGAGGCTTCAAACGGAAGCTGTATCATGCGCTTCGCGCGATGGACGATGCCGGGCTTGCGCCTGGCATAACCAGCGGATTTCGCGATGATTACCGGCAAGCGATCGCCAGCGGCAACAAGGCTGCGACGGACAGCTCATACCACGGCGGGAGCCGCCGCGGTGGCTATGGCCATGGGCTTGCGGCCGATCTCGTGAGCGTGAAGGGCGAGACACGTGCGGAGCGATGCAAGTGGAGTGAAATCTTGTGGAAGTGGATCGATGCACACGAAAAAGAGCTTGGAATCGGGCGACCGTATCTCGACAAGGACCCGCCGCATGTTGCGCCGATTGATGGCAAAGAATATGCCGATAAACGCGGTCGGGCGAAAGCGCAACTTGCCGGATTGGCAAAGAACAGGCGCCCCGGGTTGGCTGCGCACGACAATCACGCCATGACGAAACGCATAAAATCGGCAAAGTCGTCGAGGGTGGGAAACTTCTAACCCATATCAAGAGCAATGGCCCTGCGCGTGTCCGCTCGCGACGTTTACCCCCATGTTCGGGAGCGCGCCATGAGCGGCGAGTATGCGAGGGCGGCGTAGTGGCTTTTTGCGGGGCGAGCAGTACTGGCTCAGCGGCCTGCTAGCTGAGGCTTGATGCGGGCCTACGCGACCTGGAGTCGGCGGCGAAACAAGCGCAGGGTCCGCGGTGCTTGGGCATAGACCAGTCTTCACCAGATGCCGATGAAGTTAGCCAGATCAGCTCCTCGACCATCGTTCGGGCTGCCCGTGCTGCTGGTAGGCATCCACACATCATCCACACCTCGCGTCGGTCTTGCAGCAAGGCTGGAAAAGCGTGCATATTCGCGTTAGTTTGGGAATCACCCGGAGGATCCCGGTTAAGATAGGCGCCATTCGTGGGTCATCTGGGGAATCCCGGTGAAAATCTCGCTCGCGCGTCTCCTGCTCATCACTGCCGTGCTGATTGCAGTGACTACGGCGAGTGCGGTTGCCTACATCTTATGGTCTCAGCCGGTGCAATTGCGCGTCGCCGCGGGGCCGCAGGATGGCAAGGACGCCGCCATACTGGCTGCTTTCGATCGGACGCTCGAGGCGATGAGCGCCGGTGTGCGCCTCAAGCTCGTGACCACGGCCGGCCTGCACGAGAATAGTGTATTGCTCGGCGAGCGGGAGGTCGATCTCGCGGTCGTGCGGCTCGATGAGGCGATCCCGACGACGGCCGCGCTGGTTGCAATCCTGCGCACCGATGCGGTCATTGCGGTTGCCCCCGCCCGGCACAAGCTCGAGAACCTGCCCGAGCTGACGGGCAGGCGCGTCGGTCTCATCTCCCGGTCGCCACTCGACGAACCATCTTTCATCCGCGTGCTCGATGCCTTCGGCCTAAAGCCAGCGGACGTAAAGCTGACGACAGTCAAGCCCGAAGAGGTCGGCCCGCTGACTAGCAGCGGACGAATCGATTGTGTGGTGGTGATCGGCGTGCCGGCCGATCCCGAGGTGAGCGCCGTGGTTTATGCGGTCGCGGGAACGAAGAAGAGTCCGCCGACGATTCTCGCTATCGAGATCGGCGAATTCCTCAAGCAGAGCAGTGCCGCGGTGGATTCCGTCAAAATTCCGAAGAATGCCTTTGCGCGCCGGCTCGTTCCGGACGAAGCAGTCGAAACCATCGGCGTTCCGACCGTACTGGCCGCCAACCGGATCGCAACCGGTCCTGTACGTACCAAGGTCTACAACAATGCGATCACTGAGCTGACCAAAGGCTTGATCGAACGGCGCATCGCGCTGGCACGCCAGGTTCCTCTCGCGAGCCTGATCGCCGCGCCCGACAGCGAAAAGGGCGCCCGGTTCCCTATTCACCCCGGCGCCGAGGCCTATCTGAGCGATACCGACGTGAGCTGGTTTACCCTGCTGTCCGATCAGATTTGGAACATCGTGCTGGTTGGCGGAATCCTGAGCTCCGTCCTTGCCGCGGCCGCCGGCTTCCTCAAACGCAGCGCAAGGGATCCGATGGGGGAACTCTTCGATCGCCTGCGGACGATCAATGAACGGGCCCGCACCACGACCGACCCGGGCGATGTCGACGTCCTGCGGCAGGAGCTCAGCACCATTGGGGCTAAAATCTCCATGCTCGTGTATGAACGCCACTACGGCTACGAACAATTCGCGCCGCTGCAGCTTGCGTTCGAGAATACCCGCGACGCTGTGGAAGCGTTGCGCCCCAAGGCGCGGCCTTCGGCCGATCTGAGCCAAGGGCGTTAGACGCCGCTAGGCTGGGCTGAACCGCACACGCTCGGCCGCGCTATCTCATATCTTGTGGATTGATCGCCCGAGGCTGGCTCATGTCTTGCCGGTTGCTGCTCCCTGAGCGGTCTTGGGGATTGCTCGGGTTAATAAAGTTGCCGGGCGAACGACCTACCGGTGAGGGGGGCCTGACACCTGGCACCGTGCCGACGCTCCTACCGCGCTGAAAACGCCGGGGAGCTACACTCTCCGCCCCGACACGACAACCGCGGCTCCACCGTTGTCCATGCCTGTGCCGGTGAGGGTAACTGCGGCAGTGCACGGCTTCGGTCAGTTCCAGTGCATCGGTAGCCTGCCGAACACTCGCTGGCATAGTGATGGTGATCGAGTTGGCAGGTGATGATGTGAGAAAAATCAGAGCTAGACAGGCGCTGGCAGTCATTGTCAACAAATTCGATTGCATAACTTCCTCCTTGGAAGCATTCCCCTGCTGTAACAGATCGTCTGCTAGATGGCGAGAAGATCTATTAACCCCTTGCCACGATGCTCGATAATGTAAGGTGAAACCGATGCTTGTTTTCAACCTGGGCGCCGGGGTCGGCTGTGATAAACCTGACTGGCTGCTGGACGAAACGCCCGTTCGCTCGCCTTGCTTTCGCGTGGTTTGCTGCCCCTATCGCAAAACTCATCCGTTGGCGAGGGAGGCCGAATTGGGCGATGTTCCCACTCGATGTGGGACGGCTGCTATAACCTAGAGTTTGTCGCGTCGAAGCATTTGCGGAGGAAATCCATATGAAGTCAAAACTGGTTGCTGCGTGCATCCTGGTTGTCTCCCTGACATCTCCCGTCTCTGCCGCCACTTACTACATCTGGTCGAGCAATAGAACGCAAAAGTGTTCGGTGGCGATCAGGAAGCCATTGTTGCAGAGCAAGGCTTACATCCTCGTCGGGAACGAGGGTGGCTACAAATCAAGGAAGGAAGCGACTGACGCAATCAAATCGACCGGCGTGTGTAAAATGGCGTATTGAGGATATCGCACAGGTCATGCGCTATCGCCAGCAACAAATCGTATCAACTCGCACGCAGCGATATTCGGCGCTTATCAGGTTCGCGCACTCAACTCGAGAGCGCTGCGGCAGGCTGCGCCACGCGATCGGCAGCTCGGGATCTCATTGTCCATAACGGAGCCCGCCGGGCTCAAACTCTCCCAAGGCCGGATTTCGTATGAGCTGGGAAAGCTGATTGCGATAGAAGTCGAGTACGAAGAGGCGAATGGCCGATGACAAGTTGTTGTGCCGCCGCTCGCTATCGATCGCGGCGACAAGGTCCGACAAGCTCGTGTCGCGACTGCTGGCGATTTCCTTGAGCCCCTTCCAGAATGCATCCTCGAGACTGACGCTCGTCTTGTGGCCAGCGATCATGATCGAGCGCTTGACGATTGAAGACTTCACCACTGAACTCCCGTCTTGATCCATTAGAGCGCGTTTCGATTAGGCTGAATCGTAAACGCGCTCTCAGGTATCACCTCCCAACCCGGCAGGACAAAGGTATCGAGAAGAGCCACAACGGCAATCCGGTCACATCCATTGTTGGTCTGATGTGCCTGTCAAGGTTTCCTATCGCTTTGCCGTTTGGCTGGGCGGGTGTCCGCTGTTTCGGGCCGACTCGATCATACCTCCCGACTGCCTTTGTTGTCAGCAGCGCCCCTTGAGCATTTATCCGGTGAAGTGCGCAGCGGTTCGCCGTAAAAACGACAAAACGCATAAAGCTAGAGCATGCTCTAGCTTGCCGGCTGAATTCCGGTGATCTTCGCGCAAAACTGGCGCGATAGTTCATGAATGAACCCGTCAACAGCCGGCGGCAGAGTGCGGCTGTGCTTGCCGCCCTTGGCCTTGCGCGAGACCGCATCAGCCACGATAGCCTCGATGATTTTTTCAAGATACCAAGCGCAACCATCGGCGGTCATGGCCTCGATTGTAAGGGCCGCATACTCTTTGCCGCGCTTGAAATCGTCGCGTCCGTTCCTCGTTGGGACGTCATTCCAATACCCTGTCGCGCCGGCACGTGGATTGCCGCCTTTCATCGTGATGAACGGCAGACGCATGACGGACGGCCCGAGCGTGCGGCGAAGTTTTTCGGGTGTCCAATAGCCGGCTTTAAAGTCTGGCCTAATCACACTGGCGGTCACCGCGGTTGTTGTCGGGCGATGTGCCATGAACCTTTCGGCGGCCTCAACGACATTGGAGGTTGGCAACATTGGTGCCTTCGCTGTTTGGATGGCACCGCGTCGGGCCCGAGCTTTCGGTTGCTTCGTGGTCATAGCACTTTCCTGGTGTGAAAGTTGCCGGCAACCTTTGGGGATGACCACACGCCCGGCTGTGACGGCCATCACAAATCGGTCGATTGTGGGTTCGCCAAATTGTCCGTTGTTGCGCGTGACGCCAGGTCTCTGCAGCGCACAAAATCGGCATGCGGATAATAATCAAGTCCAAGAGCCGGACTTGAAGCAGAGAATACCGCGCTTCGTCAGCTGACCGTGCTGCAGAGCAAGATACGCGGTCGCGTCCAGTTCACGGATGACGTTTTCGGCACACACAAGCGTCTTGCTGACAGACTTGGCGGTCATCTCGACCATCGAGATCGGCGTCCGTCGCGCCGTAATCGGCCGAATACCCACGACTTTGCGCGGACGCATAGCCTGTGTGTGACCGGGGCAGGCGCGATGCTGGTTCAATCCGGCGGGACTGCCTTGACCATGTCATTGTGTCTGGGCGAACGCCACCTTCGCCACCTGCTCCAATCGTATCAAGAATATTACAATGAAGCTCGCACGCACCTGTCACTGCAAAGGGCGCGCCGATCCCGCGTGCCGTCCAGAGCGTCGGTCGCGTGCTGGCCGTACCGATCTTGGGCGGACTGCACCGCCAATATATCAGGGTGTGAGTTTCCGACAGGGACAGGGAGCGCGGCGCTATTCGACCTTCACATCTGCATCCTTGATCACCTTGCCCCAGCGCACCGCATCCTTCGTGACGTAGTCGGCAAACTCCTCCGGCGATGAGATGATCGGCTCGTAGGCGTACAGAGTGAGGAAGTTCTGCCGGAATTCCGCGCTGGCGTACACACGCTGCACGTCGGCGTTGATCTTCGCAACAATATCCTTCGGCGTCGCCGCCGGCGCAAACAGGCCGAACCAGGAGAAGGCTTCGTAGCCTGGAACGGTTTCGGCGATGGTCGGAACGTCCGGCAGCGACGCGAGGCGTTTGCTGGCGCCGACGCCGAGCATCTTGATGCGTCCCGCCTTCACATGCTCGCGAACCGAAGGAAAGCTGATGAACAGCATGGGAATGTGGCCGCCGACCAGATCGCTTATCGCGGGCGCGCCGCCGCGATAGTGAACCGGAGTGAGCTTCACGCCGGTCATCATCTCGAACAGCACGGTGTTGAGATGGCTGGATGAGCCGATCCCGATCGACCCATAGTTGATCGCGCCCGGCCGTGCCTTCGCCATGGCGATCATCTCGGCGACGCTGTTGGCCGCGACGGACGCGTGGACGTTCAACGCCTGATCGGCCCTGCCGATGCCGATGACCGGCACGAAGTCTGCAGCTCCATAGCTCAGCTTGGGATAAAGGTAAGGATTGACCACGAACGTCGTTTCCGCGGTCGCCAGCAGCGTGTAGCCGTCGGGCGCCGACCTCGCCACCGCTTCGGCGCCGATCTGCGTATTGGCGCCGCTTCTGTTCTCGATAACGATCTGCTGACCCCAGATGTCGGACAGTCTCTGGCCGACCGCGCGGATGATCGTGTCGACAGCCCCGCCGGCAGGAAGTGGAACTACGATACGGACCGGCTTTGACGGATAGGTCTGGGCCTGAGCAGACATGCCCGTGAGGATGAAACAGGCAAATAGAGTAATGACGCGAAAGCCGATCTGCATGGTCCCCTCGTGACGTCGTGTCGCGACGCGCTCGTCTATCCACTTTCAGGCAAGCGACGCCACCGTAACCCGGGTCGGCGTACAGCCATTAGGAAGTCCTTTGCGAGAGGCGGCGAGAAGAGTTGTAGCACGGGGGAGGATAGGCAGCACGCGTGATTGGAGCAAGCGGAGTTCGTCGATGCGAAATTCAGCATGCTGCGACAATGCGTTAGGCGAATATCCGCTACTGGCCCAAATAGCCGCTCAGTCCGCCTGCAGATATCGTGGAAGCCGAACCGAAATCACTGCCGATACGCCCTCTCGGATGCTATTGAGGCCGCGCTGCAACGCTGGCGCAATCTCGTTCGGATCGACGACGTTTTCGCCGTATGCGCCGGCTGCCTCGGCTTCCTTCGCAAAATCGATTGGCGGATCGAACACGCCACCAGGATATCCCGCCCGCGCGGCATGGCCGTCTGGGTAGACCTTTGTCAACCGCAGCGTACCGGTCGAGTAGCTACGGTTCTGGTACACGATTGTCAGATATGGGGCGCTATAGTGTTTTGCCGACCAAAGCGAATGGATCGGCGTGCCGAACATGTAAAACCCATCACCGCTCACGGCCACGATATCGCGATCAGGTGCGGCGAGCTTGGCGCCGAACGCGGCACCAGGAGCCCAGCCGCCGCTGCTTCCCGGGTTATAGAAATAAGAGCCCGGCCGCGCGCAGTGCAGATAGTCGTGCAACTGATTGCCGGCGATCGTGTCATCGAAGATGATGCAATCGTCACCGAGCGCCTTGCCGATCTGATGCGACAGCCATCGCGGATCAATCGGGTTACGTTCGGCTTGTGCAACGGCCTCGTCGGCAAACTTGCTGCGGCGGCTGCCGGACACCTTCGCCCATTTTGCGGCCCGCTCGGCGAATTGTCTGCGATCGGATTCGGACGACTGTTTGCGGACTTCGGATGCCAGCGCGTCAATGGTCAGGAGCGAGTTGGCAGCCAGCCGAAGATTGGCGGTGAATTCCATCGTCGGAATGCGCCGCTTGGACGGCTCGACATCGACGATCGCGACGAAGGCGCGGTCCGGCGGGGCATTGGGACCGATCATCCATGGGATATCAACGTCCAGCGCGAGGATGAAATCCGCGTCTTTGAGCGAGGTGACGCTCTGGTAGAGCGGATGGTCAAGTGGAAAGGAGTGATAGGCACGCTTGGCCGACTGGGCCACTGGCACACCAAGGAACTCTGCCAAATCCACGAGTGCAGGAACCGTGGCGGGGTTGCGCCCAGATCGCGCGACCAGGATGAACGGGTTCTGCGCATCGATCAGCCTGCGCGCGAGCTCGCAAATGCTTTCCTGTTCCGGGGCAGCTGGCCGTGAAACGCCTAGCTGCGCCACCGTCGGAAAGCGCGCGCCGTTGGTGCGAATCAACGAAATTTCGCGTGGTATGCTGAGATAGACCGGTCCGCGCGGCTCGGTGCAGGCAACCTGAAGCGCGCGAGATACCATGAGTCCGGGATTGTCCTGGAAGGCGAGCTTGTGGTCCCACTTGGTGAATTGCCGCATGATACCATTCTGGTCAAACGTCTGTTGCAGCCAAAGATGACCTTCGGGCTCCCGGGCGCCGCGCATGCTGTCGGGATAGGCGGTGGGCGGAATGCCCGCGGTCATCAGCTATCCTTCTCGCAGCCGCTGCGGCGTTCTGCGCTCGAGCCACCGTAGAGGCGGCTGCACAGTCCTATCCGTCGCGCCCCATCCGAGCAATCACCACGATGTCCGCAGGCGGCTTGAGCGATATCTTTATTCGCGCCGTCGGTCAGGCATTGCAGACGAGATGGGGGCAATCGCTGATCGTCGAGAACCGTCCCGGTGGGATGCACAACATCGGCGCACGCGCCTGCCAGGAAGCCCCGCCGGACGGCTACACGATCTGCATCATCTATTCCGACCCGCTCGTGTTCAACCCGCATTTGTTCAAGCAACTACCCTTCGATGAAAAGGGACTTCAGCCGGTCACCAATCTGTTTCACCTGTTGCAGACTTTGGCCGTTGGCTCCGACATCAACGCCAAAACCGTGGATGAGCTGGTGGCCTTGTCGAAGGCGAAGCCGGGCACCATGAGCTACACCAGCGGAACCCATACCGTGGCGCTCTACATGGACCGGCTGAAGGCGGAGAAGGGCGCCGACTGGGTGCGAGTTCCGTTCAAGGGCGGCGCCGACGCGGTCAATGCGGTGTTGAGCGGCACCACCCAGATCGCAATTCTCGGCGAGGGCAATGTCATTTCCCAGATTCAATCCGGCAAGATGACGCCGCTTGTGATGGTCAACAATCTGCGTTCGGAGAACTTCCCGAACGTCCCGACGCTTGCGGAGGTCGGCTATCGAGGTCCGCCCTCGCGGGACTGGTTCGGGCTGTTTGTGCCGGCCGGTACCCCCAAGGCGCTGGTCGAAACGCTCTCGAAAGAGATTGCGAGCATCGTCAACGAGCCCGAGTTCAAATCGCGCCATCTGAGTGCGCGGAGCCTGGTGTCAGCGACCAATACGCCAGCCGAATTTGCAGAGCAGATCAAGGCGGACCGGGCCGCGGCTGAGGTGGTGATCAAGGGCCTCGGGATGCTGCCTCAATAAGAGACGCTATTCCGACGATTTGGCGCGCCGCGGTCGCGGTATCCTGAGATGTGTTCCGCATGAGATGCGGCTGCGCCTCTACAAGGTGGAAAACGGCAATCGGACGACGTTGGGCGGAAAAGACGTGGAGATCGAGCTCGAACGGTGGCACGAGTTGAGGCTTCAGGTAAGCGGCAGCACCTTCACGCTATACTTCGACGGCGAAAAGCTTTTTCATCTGATGGACAGCACATTCGAGGAAGCGGGCTCCTATGGCCTGTGGTCGAAGCCCAACAACGTTACCTACTTCGACGATCTGAGGGCGGAGATTGTGAACTAGTGGATCGACTTTAACGCTTGCTTCCCGCGTATGCGAGAGGCGCCGCTTGGTCAGCGTGGCGAATTGAGGCGCTCATGTATCACAGCATCCCGACCCCGATCCTTAATTTGCGCTCGAGCATCAGGCTCCGGGCAATCCTCCCTGGCCCACCACGTAGTCCTGGCGAATGGGTGCCTTAGCGCGAGAACCGCGCGGCGGCAGATGCGGCGCGCGACTCGGCCGCTCATGCAAACGCTCCAGACTATCAGCATTCCCAAGGCCGAACCGTGTCGGCTACTAACGAACAGGGACATCGTCGAATGATCAAATATAGTAGCGAGCGAAACCCCAGGAGGCTGCCATGAAGCTCGTTTGGGCACTGCTGCTCATTCTGCTCGCGGCGCCGGCAATGCAGGCGCAGGACTATCCGACGCGCAATGTCACCTTCATCGTACCGACGGGGGCCGGCGCGGGCACCGACCTGCTGGCGCGCATCCTCGCGCCGCGCCTGAGCGAACGTCTCGGCAAACCGTTCGTGGTGGAGAATCGGCCGGGCGCCGGGACGGTGATTGCGGCAGATGCGGTAGCCAAAGCCAGTCCCGACGGCTACACCATTCTGATGGGAACGAGCACGCCGCTCGCAATCAATGCCACGCTGCACAAGAAGCTGCCCTACGACCCGGCGAAAGACTTCATGCCGCTCGCCCTTATCGCCACCGTGCCATTCGTTCTCGTGATCAACAACGATCTCCCGGCAAAGTCGGTGCGTGAATTTATCGAGCTGGCGAAGTCCAAGCCCGGCGCGTTCTCTTACGGCTCGACCGGGCCCGGCACGCCATTTCACCTCTACGCCGAGCTGTTCAGCAGCATGACCGGCATCCGGATGGTGCACGTTCCCTATAAGGCGGCGGTGGCGGCTCTCGTTGACCTGATGGGCGGACGGCTGCAGGTGATGATGACCGACTTGACCTCCTCGCGGCAGTTGATCAGGGAAGGCAAGGTGCGCGCGCTCGGCGTGACCACGAGCATTCGCACCGATGCCGTTCCGGAAATTGCCCCGATCGCCGAGCTCGGGGTGCCCGGGTTCGAAGCCGCGGCTTGGCAGATGGTGGTGGCGCCGGCGGCGACCCCGAAGCCTGTGGTCGACAAATTGCATGCCGAGCTCAAGGCCATCATGGCGATGCCGGAGACGCGGCAAGCGATCGCCGGCATCGGGCTCGTAGCCGTGGACACCGGCTCGCCCGAGGCATTGCAGGCGTTCGTGCGGTCTGAGATCGTGCGCTGGGGCAAGGTCGTCATCGAGCGCGTCTGGAGCGGCCTCGGTGGAGTAGTCGAGTGCGTGCCATACGTCGCATGCGATCTTTTGTCACTTCTTTCCGCGCGGCATATTTCAACTCATGTCGGAGACTGCCGGCGGTACCACCGACGTCGGCAAGCGCATGCAAGGCGTTCGCACGATCCATGATCTGGACGCGCGCTTTCACATGATGGACCAGTTCGACGACTACACGCAGATTCTCTCGCTCGGACTGCCTCCGCTCGAAGGCATGGTCGGCGCCGACAAGACGCCGGAGTTTGCGCGCGTCGCCAATGACGGCTTGGCCGAACTGGTTGCGCAAATATCCGGATCGGTTCGCCGGCTACGTCGGGGCGCTGCCGATGGACAAACCCGACGCAGCGGTCAAGGAAGCCGAACGCATCCTGATCAACGGCAACGCCAACGGATTGCAACTCCACACCAATGTCAATGGCGCCTGCCTGGATGAACCGCGCTTCTTGCCGATCTTCGAGGTCGCCGCCAAATCCGGAAAGCCGATCCTGCTGCACCCCGCGCGCAAGCCGGACTTTCCTGATTTCCCGGCCGAGAAATTCTCCAAATACGAGATCTGGACGATCTTCGGGTGGCCGTACGAGACCAGCGCAACGATGGCTCGCCTGGTCTTCTCCGGAGTCATGACCACGCTTTCCGAAGCTGAAAGTGATGGCGCACCATCTCGGCGCGATGATCCCGTTCTTCGACGCGCGCATCGACACCGGCTGGGCCACCCTCGGCAGCCGCACCTCCGGCGAGGATTACAGCCACGTGCTGCCGAGCCTCGGCAAGCCGCTGCTCGACTGCTTCAAGGATTTCTATGGCGACACCGCGCTGTGTGGCGGCCGCGCCGGGCGGTCTGCGGGCTCGAGTTTCTACGGCGTCGACCACGTGCTGTATCGCCTCGGACGCGCCGTTCGGTCCGGAGGGCGGCGCGGGCTATATTCGCTCCAGATGGCGGCCGTCGCCTCGCTCGATATTCCGTGCAGGACAAGGAGAAGATCTGCCACCGCAATGCGATGTCGTTCTTCCGGCTCTGAGCGTTCTCGCGATCGCACATCTGGCTTGACAGCTCCCACCTACGAAGGCGAAGTCGACGGTTCCTGCCTGACGAGTGGCCAGCAGTGCATTCCGAACGGGAATTTCTGAAAGCTGAAGTGGAACGTGCGCCCCGTATTCGTTGTTATCCAGACCGGTGCAATTCTTTCCGATGGAGGTAACGATGGTCCGGGCATGCGCGGTCGCGCTTTCGCGACGGTTCTCTGGTTCGCTGGAGTCACAAGGTACCGTCGCGTTGGACATGGACTCCGTCAACCGCGCCGAACTGGGCGCAAAGCCGGCAAAGGCCGCGAAGGGAATCGATGCCGCGATGGTCAAGGCGCAGGTGCTGCTCGACCGCGCACGGTTCTCGCCCGGCGAGATCGACGGCAGAGACGGTGAGAACGCGCGCAAGGCGATTGCTGCGTTCGAGACCGCACAAGGCCTGAAGCCGGACGGGAGGCTCGATCCGGAGACGTGGGCCAAGCTGACTGCGAATGCGAGCGAGCCGGTGTTGATCGAATACACCGTGACCGACGAAGACGTGAAAGGGCCATTCCTCGAAAAGATCCCGGCCAAGATGGAAGCGCATGAAGGACCTGGAGAAGCTCGGCTACCGGAGCCCGCTCGAGGCGCTCGGCGAAAAGTTTCACATGAGCGAGGCGCTGCTGAAGGCGCTCAATCCCGGCAAGGCGTTCGACAAGGCCGGCGAGACCATCGTGGTCGCGAATGCGAGGGCTGCCGCGCCGAACAAGGCCGCCAAGATCGAGGTCGACAAGCCGCGCAAAATCCTCAGGGCGTTCGGCAAAGACGGGCAGCTGATCGCGGTTTATCCGGCAACCCTCGGCAGCACGGAAAAACCGGCCCCGAGCGGGACCCTCAAGGTCACGTCGGTCGCGCACAATCCGACCTACCGCTACAATCCGGAATACAAGTTCAAGGGCGTGAAATCCAAGGAGCCGTTCACGATCAAGCCCGGCCCGAACAATCCGGTCGGCTCGGTGTGGATCAACCTCTCGGCCAAAGGCTATGGCATTCACGGCACGCCGGAGCCGTCGAAGGTGAGCAAGACCGAGTCGCACGGCTGCATCCGCCTCACCAACTGGGACGCGCTGGACCTTGCGGCGATGGTGCAAAAGGGAATGTCGGTCGCATTCCTGGAGGGGGAAACCGATGCAATGGCATCAGCGTCGGAAGAGAAGTCCCCGAGGTCAGGGTCAAGAAGCCGGTCGTCGGAACGACGGAGCAGATGAGATGAGCCGGTCACGATCATCTATTGAGATCGCTTGATGGGTAGGTTCGAACTCGTAGTCTGGGAATAGCGGCTCCCAGAGCAACGTCTCAGATTCGAGCCGGCAGGCCGTCGACTGCCGCATCGATCGCGTCACCCAATCGCTCGACGATCGTGTCGATCGTGAGTGCATCGACAACGAACGGCGGTGCGATCAGGACATGGTCGCCGCGATTGCCGTCGATCGTGCCGCCCATCGGATACACCATCAGCCCCCGTTCCATGGCGTGCTCCTTGACGCGCGCGTGCAGCTCGAGCGCGGGATCGAACGGCTCTTTCGTGGCGCGGTCGGCAACCAGCTCCAGGCCCCAGAACAGGCCACGCCCGCGGACGTCGCCTGTGTAAGGATTGTTTCCGAACCGCTCGTGAAGCCGCCGCTTCAGATGGGCACCCATGTCGACGACATTGTCGAGCAGCTTGTCGCGCTCGATCACCCGCTGCACCGCGAGCGCTGCCGCGCAGCTCATCGGATGGCCAATATAGGTGTGGCCATGCTGAAACGCCCCGGCGCCCTGCTCGAATGCTTGAAACACTTTGCCTTGGACGAGGACGGCGCCGATCGGCGCAAAGCCGCCGCCGAGACCCTTGGCGATCACCATCAGGTCGGGGCTTATTCCCTCCTGCTCGCATGCATGAAGGGTGCCCGTGCGGCCCATGCCGCACATGACTTCGTCGAGAATCAGGAGCACGCCATGGCGGCCGCAGACCTCGCGCATGCGCTTGAAATAGCCCGGCACCGGAGTGAGCGCGCCGGCCGTGGCGCCCACCACCGTCTCCGCCACAAAGGCGAGGACATTCTCCGGACCAAGCTCGTCTATCTTTGCTTCCAGCTCTTCGGCGAGCCGCACGCCATACGCCTGCGGTGTTTCGTCGGGGCGCCGCTCGCGGTAGTCGTAGCAGGGCGAAACGTGATGGGCTTCGATGAGCAGCGGCGCGAACTGCCTTCGGCGCCATGCATTCCCACCCACGGCCAGCGCGCCGAGCGTGTTGCCGTGATAGCTCTGGCGTCGCGCAATAAAATACTTCCGTTGTGGCTGGCCGATCTCGACCGCGTATTGGCGCGCCATTTTCAAGGCAGCTTCAATGGCCTCCGACCCGCCCGAGACGAAATAGACGTGCGAAATGCCTTTCGGCGCGCGGCTCACGAGATGGTCAGCTAGTTCTTCCGCGACCTGGGTGGTGAAGAAGCTCGTATGCGCGTAGGCGAGCCGATCAAGCTGTCGGTGCATTTCAGCGATGACGTCGGGGTGCTGGTGACCAAGGCACGAAACCGCCGCTCCACCAGACGCGTCGATATACTCCTTGCCCGAGCTGTCGCGAATGAAAACGCCGTGCCCCGTTTCGGCCAGCGGATAGGTATGTCGAATGGATCGGTGAAGGACGTGGGTCATCTTTGGCAGGCTTTCATCGCTTTTCGCCGGGTTATTTGGCCCGCTGTTCATCGCGCCACCTGGTGATCCGGATCAGTGGGCCAATCGATGCTCGAGGCGGCTCACGAGGCGCACGATCGGCCAGAGCAACACGAGATAAATAAGACCCGCCAGCACCATGGGTGAAGCGTTGTAGGTGACGGCTCGCGCCATGTCGGAGGCGTACAGCATCTCCGGCAAGGCAACGACGCTCGCCAGCGATGTCAGCTTCACGACCTCGATTGTATTGGAGACGAGATCGGGGAGCACGTTTCGGACCGCTTGCGGCAGGATCACATATATCCCTGCCTGCAAGGTCGTCAGGCCGGTGGAGCGCGCTGCTTCCCATTGCCCCTGTCCGATGCTTTCGATGCCGGCCCGATAGACCTCGCCGTAATAGGCCGAGGTGTTGAGGAAGAACGCGAGACATACCGCACCGAGCGGCGATATCCGGACTCCGGCAAATGGCAGCGCGGTATACACGAAAATCAGGAGAACAAGCGGGGGGACCGCGCGGAAAAAGTCGATGAGCGCGGCAAGCAGGAAGCGCAGAACGCGCGAGCGCGTCTGCATTCCGGAAGCGACAAGCAAGCCTCCCAGGAGGCCGAGCGGCACGACGAGAATGCAAAGCATCAGCGTCATTCCAAGACCCCGCAGGATGATGGGAAAGGTCCGCACCATCACGTCCAGGTTGAAGAACTGCTGAAGCGCGGCTTCCATCACGCACGTTTCCGAGCGAATCGTGACTTGAGCCAGCGGCCGAACAGCACGACTGGCAGGAACAGAACAACGTAGGCCAGCGCACCCAGCATCATCGGCGTGGAGTTTCCGACGAAGCTTTGAGCGGTAGACGCGACATTGAGGATTTCCGGGACGCCGATGACGCTCCCGAGCGCAGTATTCTTGGTGATGACGATCGAGCGGCTGGTGAGCGGTGCCACCGTCATACGGACCGCTTGCGGGAGCACGACGTAGGCCATGGTCTGACCAAAGTTCAGCCCCGTCGAACGGGCCGCTTCCCATTGGCCCTGCCGCACCGACAGGATGCCGGCCCACATGATTTCCTCCGCAAACGCCGCGAGCACCACGCTCAGGACCAGCCACAGGACCGCGAAGCTGGACAGCGTCACGCCGACATTCGGCAGCCCAAAATAGACGATCAGAATCAAGACCAGCGGCGGCAGGCTGCGAAGCACGTCGGCAAAGATCGCGATCAGAATGTTGACCGGGCGGAAGCCCAGGCTTCGTATCACCGCAAGGCCGACGCCGAGCGTCAGTCCCGTCGCCACGGTCATGAGGGCGACCTCGACCGTCATCAGCATGGCCTTCATGATCGGCGGGAGATACTTGGCGACCAGGTCTGGCCGGAAGAACGTGTCGATGAACAGGGACCAACGATCCATCTCGCCCTCTCAGCGACCGATTTCGGTCACGAAAGCCCGGGTGCGCGGGCTGGCTTCTGGTCCGAAAATCTTCACCGGGCTTCCTTCCTCCGCGATCAGGCCGCCTTCCATGAAGATGATGCGGTCGGCCGCCTCGCGGGCGAAGCGCATCTCATGGCTGACGACCACCATCGTCATGCCGGATGTGCGCAGATCGCGCATGACGGCAAGAACCGAGCTCGAGAGCTCCGGATCAAGTGCCGAGGTCGGCTCGTCGAAGAGCATGATCCGCGGCTCGAGCGCGATCGCCCGCGCAATCGCCACCCGTTGCTGCTGGCCACCGGATAGCTCGGAGGGGTAAGCACGCGCTTTGTCCTCCAGCCCCACCCGTCTGAGCGCGGCCAGGCCGATCGTATCGGCACGCGCGCCATCCATCTTCAGCACCTTCCGCAACGCAAGCGTGACATTCCCGATTGCGGTCATATGGGGATAGAGATTGAACGCCTGGAAGACCATGCCGATCCGCCGTCGCATGGCGTTGATGTTGGTCTTCGGGTTCGAGAGGTCGACGCCGTCGACGATGATCGATCCGCTCGTCGGCTGCTCGAGGCGATTGAGGCAGCGCAGAAGCGTGCTCTTTCCGGATCCCGACGGTCCGATGATGAACACCAGCTCCTGCGGGGCGACCGCGAAGCTCACGCCCCGGAGAGCAGCGAACGAGCCGAAGGATTTGTGCAACGAGCGGACTTCGAGAATCGGGACACGCTTGTCCGCCACTCCGCACTCCATCAGACCGGGTTCAAGGGCGTGACCAGACCCCGGGCTCGCCAAATTCAGATTAGCGGCAGCTCAGCACATGTTCTTTGGGGTCGTATCCCGGCATATCGGGCACGCCGGAGCCGGGATAAATCTTGACCACTGCCGAATCAGGCGCGGGCGCGGTGCCAAACCACTTTTCGTGCAGTCTGGCGAGCGCGCCGTCCTTCTTCATGCACTCGATGGCGACCTCGATCTTGTCGCGAAGCGCGGTGTTGTCCTTGCGGACCGGAATGGCGAAGACGAGTCCGGTCGAATGCACGAGCGAAAGCTTGATTGCGGGATTGTTCTTCGCCGCCCAGGCCGCGGCCGTATTGCCGGCGATGATGGCGTGGGCGCGTCCCGATACGATGGCTTGCACCGCATCCGTCGTCGTGCCGTAGGATTCGACCGTCCAGCCGATCTTGTCGGCAAGCCCGCGTGCCCATTGATCGTAGGTGGAGCCCTTATTGACCGAGATCGTCTTGCCCTTCAGTTCCTCCATCGACTTGATATCGGACGTCTCCTTCTTCACGACGAACTGGAAATCGGTGTTGATGTAGCCCTCGGTGAACAGCAGGCTGTCCGCCCGTTCCTTGGTTACCGTGACGGGGGCTGCGATGAAATCGTAGGTTCCGGCCTGCAGGCCGGGCACGAGACCGGAGAACTGTACCGCATCGAGCTCCAGCCTGCGCCCCATCCGTTTGGCGATCTCATGGGCCAGATCGACATTGAAGCCCTGAACGCCTCCGCTCAAGCTCGGCATCGCATGCGGGGCGAACGTGCCGTCGACACCGCTTCGCAGCGGTCCCTCCTGCGCCAAGGCACAATTGGCTGCGACAAGGGTCGCAGCGATAACACCGGCAATAACCCGTGTCGTCATTGTCTGTCCTCCGCCTGAGGCCCGAAAGGCCAAAACCCGCAGTCGCAAGCGTAGCCATTCAGGTCGCTCAGGTACATGATAAGATCGTCACCAACTTGTTCGCCGGGGGCGCCAACCAGTCTAATTAAAAAGCTGCGCCCTAATATATCGGCACAGTATATGCCTTGTACCGCGGGCGGCTGGCGATCGTTGGCCATCTTGCCGCAAGCGATGGCTTGGCTTCGCCTTGTCGGGTCCTGGTAAACGGCGGATAATCCCAGAGGATTGGATCATCCATCCGCAGCGATTTGGGAGTGCCGGTCAATGGATCTCAGGCACCTGGAAGTATTCGGCGCGGTCATGAAAACGGGGACGACCGTCGGGGCTGCGCAGCTCTTGTGTGCCTCGCAACCGAGCGTAAGTAATACGATCCGCCATCTGGAGGATATGCTGGGGTTCGACCTGTTCGACAGGGTCAAGGGCAGGCTCATCCCGACAGAAGAAGCCAAAATGCTCTTCAAGGAGGCACAGGACGTCTTCGCCGCCTTCGCAAACACCCGGAGAATGATCGAGGAACTCCAAAACAACCGGAGCGGCTCGCTGAGGGTAGCGGCGACGCCGACGGTCGGCAATTCGATCCTGCCCGGTGCAATCGCCGCCTTCGCACGACCGCGCCCGGACGTGAAAATCGTCGTCGAGATCGATCAACTCGACAATGTCATCCAGATGGTCGATCGCGGAGTGGCCGATCTGGGGGTGGCGATCAACGCCTTCTGTCTGCCGACGGTTGTGGCGGAACCGCTTGTCACTATGGACATGGTTTGTGTGCTGGCGAAGAAGCACCCGCTGGCGGCGCTGAAAGTCATCTGCCCGCAGGACCTCGCCGCCTACCCGCTGATCTCGTTCAGCCGCGAAACCGTCCTTGGTCGGCACATCGAGGCAGCGTTTCAAAAACAAGGAGCGGACCGCGGCATCAATTTCGAGGTCCGATATTGCGAGACAGCCTGCGCGCTCGCCCAGAACGGTGCGGGCATCGCGATCGTGGATCCGTTCGTCTTGATGGGAGAGACCGTTTTTCGTGATCTGGTCGTGCGCCCCTTCGAACCGCGGATCGAAGCGAGAGTCTGTCTCATTCGTTCGAAGCTCCGCCGGCCTTCACGCATGGCGCAGCGCTTTGCGGGCGTGCTGGTCAAGCAGATCGGCTCGAAGCGTCCGATCGACGTGCCTGCTCCGGCAGGCGGCACTCCAGCACTTGCACGAAGTCGAGGCGGTCCGAGCAAGCAGCCTGTCTCCGATGATGCGCACGCCGGCGTCAACGGAACGCGGGCATTACGGCCCGCGCCCAATCTCGCATGAACTTCGCCTTATCATCGAAGTGGATGCTCATCCAGAATTGACGCGCGCCCGCTTCGATCGCGGCCTCGAGCTTCTTGATGCAGTCCCTTGACGTGCCGGCAACCGAGAAACGCTCGGCCAGGTAGTCGAGCAGACCAAGCTCCTTGATGAGCTCGCGATTGGTACTGTCCGGCTTGTCATGTTGATCGGACTGGTAGCGCCTACCGAGCGTCTTGATCCTATCCATGAGATGCTCGGGGATGTGCTTCCCCTCTACTGTGAACCGCGACAGATGGCTTCCGGCCGAGGCCAACGTCATTGCGATCTCGTCGATGGCCTTGGCCTTGTCCTCCCCCACATTAGTGAGCGGCAGCCACCACATGTCCACGTCGTCGACATTTCGGCCGGCACGCGCGCAGCCGATTTTCACCTGCTCGATCGAATCGCGAACGATCTCGGGAATGAGACCGGTATTGATAACGACGCCGTCGGCAATCTCGCCCGCCAGCTGTAAGGTCTTCGGTCCCGAGGCGGCGATGTAGATCGGAATACGGCCGCGGAACCAAGTCAGCTTGCAGGGGGCACCGTTGTGGGTGGAATTGCCGCCCGCCAGGAGCTCCCTGATGGTCGTGATGAAGGCGACGAGCTGCTTGTGGGTCGCCGGGCGCACGCCGATGTTGTCAACAGCGCTGTCGCCGGTACCGATGCCGATCATGGTCCGCCCAGGGGCGAGCTCTTCGATCGTGGCGGCGGCGCTCGCCGCAACGGCGGGGTGGCGCGTCAGCGGATTGATGACGCGCGATCCGAAGCGGATTTTCTTGGTGTTCACCGCCACTAGGCTCTCGCAAACATAGACGTCCCGGTACAAGGACTGCGAATCGGCTATGCCGGCGATATCGAAGCCGGTTTCCTCGGCCACCTTCACCCAGTCCAGGGCTTCCAATGCGTGGTTCGGCAAGAAGTTCACTCCGAACCGTATCGGTTTTTGCTTGCTGCTCATCTCCGTCTCCATTGCGCACATCATCTTCCGATGCCGCACCGACTCGACAAAAGCGCCAATCGTCGACTTCGATCTCGGCGATTCCCGCTAGCGACGCCCGGCGTGCAGAGGACCAAGCCGGCGAATTCGCTCGAATTCAGCAGGGCGTTGATCGCTCCTGAGCATCCAGGCGGCGCGGGATCAGATCGGCTCCGAAATTTCGCTGCGGATCGGCTTCCGATTCGAGCATTCCGCGCGGTCGTGCTGCATCCGACAGATTGCGGGCGAGAAACTGACCGCTGCCGCGCTCGACCTTCAGCTCGCCCTTGTCGACGGCAATGCGGCCACGGCTGATCACCGTGACCGGCCAGCCTTTCAGCGTCATGCCTTGGTAGGGCGTGTAGCCGCTTGCATCGTGCAGCATGTCGTAGGAGACCGTGATCTTCTGCTCCGGATCCCAGATCGCGATATCGGCGTCATTCCCGACGGCGATCGTGCCTTTGCGTGGATACATCCCGTAGAGCTTTGCAGGGTTGGTCGACGTCAATGCAACGAACTGATTGATGTCGATCCTGCCCTTGCCGACCCCTTCGGAAAACAGCAAAGGCGTCCGCAATTCGATGCCTGGCATGCCATTGGCGATCTGGATGAAGGTAGGCTCAGGTCCGGCGCTGAACTTTCCCGTCTCATCCAGGCGATACGGCGCGTGATCGGAGGAGAAGACCGTGAGAGTGCCGTTGCAGATGCCGCGCCACATCGCTTCCTGCGATCGCTTGTCCCGAAGCGGCGGGCTGCAACAGAACTTCGCGCCCTCCATGCCCTCGCGGTCGAGATCGGCTGCTGTCAGGAACAGATATTGCGGGCACGTTTCGGCAAAGATCTTGAAGCCTGCCGTCTGCGCCTTGCGAATTTCGTCCATTGCGTCCTCGGTCGAGACGTGGACGATCAGCATCGGAACATCGACGAGCCGGGATAGTGCGATCGCGCGGTTGGCCGCTTCGCCTTCTGCAATCTTGGGATGGCTGACCGCGTGATAGCGCGGCTCCCAATGGCCGCGGTCTATCAGTCGTTGACGCAACCAGCGGATCATGTCGTGATTCTCGGCATGGACCAGAACGAAAGCGCCGTGCTGGCGGGCGACCGAGAGAACTTCGAGAATCTGGATATCGTCAAGCCGCAGTTTGTCATACGTCATGTAGACCTTGAATGAGGTGAACCCGTCCTTGATCAGCGCGGGAAGTTCCTGCCCCAAGACCTGCGGCGTAGGATCGGAAATGATCAGATGAAAGCCGTAATCGATCACGGCCTTGGGCAGCGCGCGCGCCATGTAATCATCGACTGCCTTGCGCAGCGATTGGCCGCGGTGTTGGGCCGCGAAAGCAAGGATCGAAGTCGTTCCGCCGAATACGGCTGCGACGGTACCGGTATAGAAGTCGTCGGCGATCATCACACCGAGAGAGCCCATTTGCTCGATGTGGCAATGGCCCTCCACGCCTCCGGGAAGGACGAGCTTTCCCGCGGCATCGATTTCACGGTCACAATCACCGAAGCCGCGGCCTAGTCCGACTACCTGGCCGTCCTTGATTGCGACATCGCATTGCGACGTATCGGCCGCGGTGACGACCGTTCCGTTTCGGATGAGAATGTCCAATTTGGCCACGATGAGCTTCTCCAGTTCGCTTGCCGGGACCCGCGAACGAGGCGGTGATCGCCGAAATTCTCGATCAGTCGCCGGATCTGGCTGCCGTCGAGCAGACGCAACTCGTCATTCGGCGCAGTTATTCGCCAGCCACCATGTCAGCAGCCTCGTCGCCTCGAGCAGATCGCTGACTTCCATCTTCTCGAGTGGATTATGGCTGCCATTCGAGTTTCGAACAAAAATCATTCCCATCGGGATGCCGGCCTGAGCAAAGGCGGCGGCGTCATGCGAAGCTCCACTCGCCATGAGCCGCGCGGGGATCTGCAGGAGGTCGGCGCCTGCCATCAGGCTCTTCATGATCGCGGGAGCCACCTTGCCGACAGCAGCGCGCGTGGGGCAACCCAAATCGAATGTGACGCCTCTGCGCTGGGCGATCTCATTCGAGATCGTCAGAATGCGAGCTTCCAAATCGGAAAGCAATTCGGCGTCGACACTGCGAAGATCCAAGCTGAACGACACCTCGCCGGAAATCTTGGTGAGCGCATGCTGGTCGGTGCTGGTGCAGAATTTCCCGACCGTGAAAGCCATGTCCCTCTGACTGCTGTCCCACTCCTGCCAGAGCTGGTCCAGCGCATGGATGAAGTCGGATCCCGCGACGACGCTGTCGTGCCGATAGGATCGCGGCACTGCCCCGCAATGACTATACTCGCCGAAGATCTTGGCCGCCGGCAGGCGATAGTTTCCGCGTATTCCAGTCACAATCCCGATCGGCAGGTTCTCGGCTTCGAGAACCGGGCCCTGCTCGATATGCACTTCCAGAAAGGCGGCAACTTCGGATCGTTTGAGGTACGGCTCGCCAGCAATCAAGCGCGTGGGATCGCCACCCGAGGCGCGCAGGTGCTCGCCGAGTGTCCTTCCGGTATCGACACGCTTGGTCCTTTCGAATGCGTCAGGCGGGACGTTCCCGAGCGCGGCCAGGCTTCCGAAATAGGTCGTGTTGAACCACACGCTTTCTTCTGCGCGGATCGCCATCACGGTGATGTCGCAAGCCGACCGGAAGCCGGTCGTCTTGAGCGCGCCCAGCGCGAGTAACCCCGCAATTACACCCGCCGCACCGTCGAAATTCCCTCCGCCAGCCACGGAATCGAGATGAGATCCGACAATGACCCTGTGGTGTCGACGTTGGCATCCCGCCATCGTCATATAGGTGTTTGCGGCTGCGTCGTGCTCGACTTCCAATCCGATGTCCTGCGCGGACTTCGCCACCAAACGATGCGCAAAGTTTTCCCCATCGCCATAGGCGTCGCGGAAAATCCCATTGCCTTTCGTCGTGCCTTCCCGCAGTGCATCGAAGAGCGACGCCGCGCGCCGTTCCTGGTCCAGCACGGCATCGACTGCCGTGCGCGTGATTGCTGCAACCTCGGTTGAATGCCGTTGCGCCAATGGATTCCGCCTTGTCCAACTCACGACCGCGTAACCGTGTTCATCGCCGCGGGCGGTGTCCAATTATTACGTCGTTCCTTTCAATAAGAATGCGTTATTCATGTGAGCTCAGCCGATAGGTGGAAGGCAGCGCGACCGCAGGGCTGGCTGTTCTCGGCCGTGACGATCTCGGGTAAACCGAAGGCGGTGGTCGACCGAATCTAAACCCTGTGCTGGCATCCATGGTATCGCTCGCGTTACCTTGAAGAGGTAGAAGTCGCGGATGACGCTTGCGGGGAGGTCGAAAAGTGCCCAATATCCCGGGGTGCTCAAGCTATCTGGGGAGTGTGGGTCGAATGCCGAACTCTCACCGCATACCGACCGGTCGTCCCAAGCATCGCCATCAGATGGTCATACCCTCATCCACGCGGAAGGCGCGCAACCTTGGTGAGAGGCACGCGGTCCATGCCATCGACAGCCTCGGCGCGGCGCTCGAAGCATCTCGAGTGCAAACGGATGGCCGTTAGTCGCGACTTTTCCGGTAGGCTTGGCGGTACTTCATCAAGGTCTTTCGATGAGGTGTAAATGAGTAACGATCCGCCGCCTTCGATGGCAGGAATTGAAGGCTTTCCACGCGAGTCCGCCATAGCTGCGCCCGCTCAACGTCATGTGGAGATTGCAACCAGGCTCGAGCTGCGGCGTCTGAGCCGCAGTTTCGTCATTCCGGCACGATTAGGCAGGGCGTTCAAGCTGGCCGCAGGAGAAATCGTTCGCGTGTCGTGTCCGGAGGGACCGCAGGTCGCCGACATGATCGTGTTCAATGCGGACGATCCTGCCGAAAAATTTTGGTCCGGACGCACACGCGTGATCCACGGCGGTCATCTCGAGGTTGGCGACCAGCTGTGGAGCGTTCCCCCGCGCGTGCGCCCGATGCTCACGCTGATCGCGGATACGCTGGAGCATCCCCCACATCCCTTTGGCGCGCGTTCACACGATCTTCTGTATTGCCGATGCGACAGCAGAATGTACGCGATGGTATATCGCCGCCATGGTGCCCCGAACTGCAACGACAATCTGGCGCAAGCCATTGCTGAATTCGGACTCGGACCCGATCACGTGCACGATCCGTTCAACATCTTCATGACGACGGGCCTGAACGACACCGGCAAACCCTTTTATCTCCCGTCCGACGCCAAGAAAGGCGATTATGTCGAGCTTGTCGCGGAGATTGGTTGTTTGGTGGCTGTTTCGGCATGCCCTGGAGGATCCAGCGGCTCACGGAGCTTGTCGCTCATGATAGAGATCTTTTCGCAGGTTTTGAATGCCGAGAATTCCGACGTTTGACTTGCACCGGCACGTCATGGCGAATTGACGCTTCGAGTGCAGCGCTCCGGCCGTAGACGATACATGCTGAATTGCACGACTGACGGAGAACTCCGATGTTGAGAAGCGTCACAAGAATCATTCTCGCGTTGACTGTTGCGGCAAGCGTCCCCATTGGCGACACACAGGCACAGTCTCCGCAGAAGCTGAAGATTGCCGAAGTGGTGCGCTCCCAGCTGTTCATTCCGTTGTATTTGGCGATGAGCGAAGGCTTCATGAAAGAGCAAGGGATCGAAATTGAGCTCGTTACCGCAATTGGAGGCGACCGTGTCGGTGCGCTCATAATCTCGGGGCAAGCGGACATCGGCTTGGCCGGCCCGGAAGTTGCAATCTACATCTACAACAGCGAGTTCCCCGACAAGCCGGTCATGTTCTGCAGCGTGAATGGAACCGACGGATTCTTTTTCGTGTCACGAGAGAAGCTGGAGCCATTTGAATGGAGCAAGCTGCGAAACCGCAAAATCATCGGGTGGCGCCCGGGCAGTACCCCGCAGATGTTCCTCGAGTATGTGCTGACGCAAAGGGGCGTAGATTCGGAAACAATCAGAAGCATTGTCACCAACATTGCTCCGCCGGCCCGCGAAGGCGCCTGGATGTCGGGGAGTGGCGACTTTGGCATCTTCAACGAACCGAGCACGTCGAATTTGGAAAAAGCGGGTCAGGCGCACGTGCTGGCATCGATCGGCAAGGAATTGGGGCGCGTGGAGAACACGGTCTTTTTTGCGAACAAGAGTTGGTTCGAAAGGAATTGCGGCCTGGCGCAGAAGCTGACCAACGCGATTGCGAAGGCGCAAGTGTGGATGAAGGCAGCGAGTGACGAGCAGATTGCCGCGGCAATTGCGCCGTACTTTCCCGGCTTGCCGATGGAGATCCACGTAGCGATCATGAAGCGCTATCGCAACACTGCCGCTCCGGTGTGGTCGGAATCGACGGTGATTTATCGCGGGGGGCTGGCCAAGTTGCAAGAGGTCATGGTCGCTGGAGGCGTTCTTGCGTCCGACAAAGTCGTCGCCTACGAGGCAATCGTTGCATCCGACGTGGCATTGAAGGCACAACAGTCGCTCATGCCGAAATAGATTGTGGTCCTAAGTGTCCGATTCGCTCGAGCAGCCGTTCGTAGTCGAGGCTCGGCCGGGCGCCGGTGCCACCATTGGCAGCGACGCGGTCGCGAAGTCGCCGGCCCAACGAGGTGGAGTCTGGCGCTACAACGCGGACTCAGGAGTATCCGTGACGGCGTGCCGGCGGTAATTTCCGTATGGCTGCCGCGCCTGTTGCAAATTGATTGAAGTCTCGCGAGATCCCGCCATGCCTGCCAGGACATGAATTCCGCCATCGTGTGCATGGTGCCGACCACATGCCGAGTGTCAAATTCATCTGCCGCACTTCCTATGAGATGTTGGTAACCGCGAAGCCGCTTCGACTATGTTCATCCCGGCATTGCATCAAAACACAAGGGTCAGCGTGTGCGCATCGTAGATGTTCTTGCGCCTCGATCCCGTTTCATTCTCGATGAAGACACGCATGGGTCCTCGTCTGCCGTTCTGACCAGCCTACGTCAATTCCGGCGCTTGGATCAGCCAGCTGCGATCGGTTAGGCTGGCGTTAGCAGAGGCGAGAGCGGCATGGCTGGAAAATTCGACCGCGAGACGATCGTTGCGTGCTTGCGTGCGGAGCGCGATGCCGGCCGCGCCATCTACGATGCGCTGTGCGGCTCCGGCATCACCGCCAAGATGGCGGCGCGCGGCGGCGCCAGCATGGTCACCACGCACGCGCTCGCCTATTTCCGCATGCAAGGCCTGAGCTCGATGGCCGGCTATCTGCCGATCTGTGACGCCAATGCGCTCACGCTGGACCTCGGCGAGCGGGCGGTGATCAATGTGGTGCACGAGTGCGCGCTGGTGGCCGGGTTGCTTTGCGTCGATCCGACGCGCGACATGCAGCGGTTTCTCGAAAAAATCGACGCGGCCGGCTACGACGGCGTGATGAACTGTCCGACCGTCGCGTTGATCGACGGCAAGTTCCGCAGTGACCTGGAGGAAACCGGCATGGGGTTCGCGCGCGAGGTCGACGTGCTGGGAAAGGCGTCCCGCATGGGACTGTTCACCAAAGCCTTTTGCAGCTCGGCAGATGAAGCCCGCGCCATGGCCGAGGCCGGCGTAGACAACATCATCATTCATTTCGGCAACAGCTCCGGCGGCACCATCGGCTCGAAGACCGTGTTGGAGCAAGGTGCCGCGCTCGAGCGTGCGGCCGCCATCATCGATGCGCTGTCGCCGGAATTCTCCGACCGGATCGTGACCTGTCACGGCGGCTCGATCGAAGCTCCGGCGGATTTCGAGCGGTTGCTGCGGTCGGAGCCGCGTCTGCACGGCTATGTCGGCGGTTCTTCAGCGGAACGCTTTCCCATCGAAACGTCAGTGGTGGAAGCCACGCGCGGGTTCCGCAGCATCAGACTTCCCACGACCAGTAGAACTTCCATCCGAGGACAGGACAAGCAAGAAAAGCCGGGATCCGAATTTTTCTGAATGCGCTCCATGCCCGACTACGACCGCGAATGAGGCAGGCGGTGCCCGGGAAAACATCGGTCGGCGTTCTCACCACACTCGACAGCAAGCACGCAGCCGCGCGCTTCGTGTGCGATGCTCTCGAGCAGGCGGGCGTCACGCCTTGGCTTGTCGACCTCTCGTTGCGGCCGCACAACCGGGAGCTTGCCGATGTCAGCGGCGTCGCGGTTGCTGCGGCCTCGGGGATGCCATGGGATGAGATTGCCAGGCTCTCCCGCTCCGACGCGGCGCAAACCATGATTGCCGGCGGGGTCAAGATCGTTGTCGCCAAACAGGAAACGGGCGGGATCGAGGGCGTGCTCGGCTTGGGTGGCGCGAACGGCTCCACCATGGCTTGCGCGATCATGCGGCGGCTGCCGCTCTCGTTTCCCAAGGCCATGGTGACGCCGGTCGCCGCGACGGCGGCCGTGCAGTGGTATGTCGCCGAGGCAGACATCGCAATGTTTCCCACCGTCGGCGACATCTGGCTCAACCGCATCACGCGTGCGGCGATCACCAATGCCGCCGAGGCTGTGGCCGGGATGGCCAAGGCGCGGCGGACGTGGCGCGCTCGGGCAGGCACGCCCCGCGCCTTGATCGGCGTCTCTTCGTTTGGCAACCTGCAGCCGGCTGTCGACCGCATCACCGCGCGGCTCGAAGGCGAGGGCTTCGAAGTCATCCATTTCCATGCCTCGGGACCGGGCGGGCGCGCGCTGGAATTGCTGGCGCAGCCTGGGCGAGCTCGCCGGCGTCATCGATCTCACCACGTCCGAGCTCACGGACTTGGTGACCGGAGGTGTCTATAGCGCCGGCGATTCACGGCTTACTGCGGCTGGCGCCGCCGCCGTGCCTCAGATCGTGGTGCCGGGGTGTCTCGATTTCACCAATTGGTGGGTCGGTCAGGTTCCCGAACGCTATCGCCGGCGCGAGTTCTTCCAGTACAACGTCGAAATCCTGCTGATGCGTACCAATGCCGAGGAATTTGCCGTCCTGGGCAAGCTGATGGGCGAAAGGCTGAGCAGGGCAAAAGGGCCGGTGCGCGTGCTCATCCCGCTCGGCGGATGGAGCGCGCTCACCGGACACAAGACGCACGATCTCACCGGGACGACGCAAATCGGGGCTTGGGCTCAACCGGAAACCGATCGTGTGTTCGTCGAAACCCTGGAGCGCCATTTGCCCCGTGACGTCATAAGGAAGCTGCCCCATCACATCAACGACACGGCGTTCGCGGATGCCTGCGTCGACGAGATGATGGCTGTTGTGCACGATCGCCGGCGCGATTGACCCCGCTGCTGCCGGCGTTAGCGCACACCGGCAAATCACCTCGGCCCGGCCTGCCACTTTCCTTTCAGGGCGCAAGTGCCGGGGGACCACGGCTCTTGGTTTCGGAATCTCACGAAAAATTCAGTGTGTCAGAAAACCTGATCGCGCCCTATTTCCACAACCCTCCACGATGCCGCCCTATTGCGGAGGCTCGTGGGTGCGAATTCCCGGGCTACTCATCAACCGGATTCGGCCGCTCCGAAATCTGGGTCGATCATGCCGACACCCGAGGACGTATTTTGATCACACCTCGCGGCAAAGGAGGTATCTGGCTGTAGCGATTTGATGCAGAGCCGGATAGACAAAGGCGGGCCTGCGACTGGCATAGAAACGCGCGCGCGGGATTACGCGATACGAAAGCTTCCCCGCAAGCACGTGGGGCGGAAAACCCGCCAGCCGCAAGCCCTTCTCGGTGCATGTGCTTTCTAAGCATCAATAGCGGCCGAAAATGGCTGACAGAACAAGAGTAATCGAAGCGCACAAGTCGTCCAATTACGGTATGATGCTACGTGCCACCTAAGCTCAGCCAGAGTCATGACAAGTTCGGGGTACCAAGGACGAACCTCGTCATGGTACCAGAGAAGTGTTGCAGAAAAGAAACGCTGGCGACTAATTTTTGTGTCGGGTTTCAACCGCTTGAGCTCTGATGCGCCGCGAAAAGTGCGGGTTCGCCGCGGCGAACGCTCGCGCACTGCGAGCACCGCGGTTGCCAGGACAGGTCGGGTCCGTCGCCCGTTGCTGATCGTCGATGGGGACTCCTTCGCGCACCGGGCATATCACGGTTTGCCGAAGACGATCGTTCGCACAGGCGGCAGGGCTGGCGGTGCGATCGTGGGATTTGCGAACTATCTGCTCCGATTGCACGAAACCGAGCAGCCGCGTGCGGTGCTCGTGGGGTGGGACACGCTGGATGTGCCGACCTATCGGCACAAGGCGCTTCCACAGTACCAGAGCGGCCGTCATTTCGACGGTGATTTGCTGGAACAGCTCGACTTGCTCCCGCATTTTGTCACTGCGTGCGGCTTCATGAGCGCGAAGGCGCCGGGATACGAGGCCGACGACTTTCTTGCGTCAGCAGCAGCTGCGGAAGAGCGTCGGGGAGGAACGAGCATTGTGGCGAGCGGGGATCGCGATACTTTTCAGCTGGCCTCGGGATCGACGATCATCGTGCATCCGTTGCGTGCGGGTATGATGGCTCGCATCGGCCCTTCGGAGGTGCTCGAGCGCTATGGCGTCGACCCCAAGCAGGTGCCGGACTTCATAGCGCTGCGCGGCGACCCATCGGACAAGCTTCCCGGCGCAAAGGGTGTGGGTCCGAAGAGTGCTGCTAGCCTGTTGCGAAAGCATGGAACGCTCGAGCGCGTGCTGGCAGCTGGTCGCTTTGCAGCGCAAGCGGAAGAGCTGCGGCTGTATCGGTCGATCGCGACCATGGATAGCTCGGCTCCACTGCCTCCGCTGGATGATCAAGCACCCACCTGGGCCAAGGCATCCGCCCTTGCCCGGACATGGGGGCTCAACCGGCTCGCCGAACGTCTCGACGAGCTCATGCGATCGGAGATCTGATGACGGGTCCACGCAAGACAATCGGGCTCTTGACCAGCGGAGGTGATTGCGCCGGACTTAATGCGGTCATACGTGCCGTGGTCGTCCGCGCCGTGCAGGGCTACGGTTGGCGTGTCCTGGGCATACGCCAAGGCACCAGCGGCCTGCTGCGCCGGCCACCGGAGGCCGAGGAGCTCGACCTCGGCATTGCGACCGTCAACATGTTGAGATTGGGAGGCACCATTCTCGGCACCACCAACCGAGGTGATCCGTTCGCCTTTCCCATGCCGGATGGCAGCCTCGAGGATCGTTCGCAGGAACTGATCGAAGGAGTGCGCCAACTCGGGATCGAAGCGCTGATCGGCATTGGGGGCGACGGCAGCTTCAGCATCTTGCGCCGGCTTGCCCAGCAGGGCGGGATCAATTTCGTCGGCATTCCCAAGACCATCGACAACGACGTTGGGGCCACCGAGAGCTCGGTCGGATATCGAACTGCCGTGAC
Source organism: uncultured Alphaproteobacteria bacterium (assembly GCA_963831225.1). GTDB lineage: Bacteria > Pseudomonadota > Alphaproteobacteria > Rhizobiales > Xanthobacteraceae > VAZQ01. The sequence goes on along the minus strand of CAWHPT010000075.1, from coordinate 58,331 downwards.
GATCGCGACCGAGGCGCTCGACCGCCTGCAACCGACGGCGGCAAGTCACGACCGGGTGATGGTCCTCGAAGTCATGGGCCGCGATGCCGGCCACATCGCCTTGGCCGCCGGCATCGCCGGCGGGGCTGACATCATCCTGATTCCAGAGATCCCGTACAGCATGGAGGTCGTTGCCGCACACATCGACAAGCTGCGCCGGGGCGGCCGCAACTTTGCGCTCGTCATTGTCGCGGAGGCGGTCCCTGACCGGACCGGGCAGCGCGTCCGCAGGCAGCAGGCGGGCGGCGGCACGACCTATGGCGGGATCGGACAGATTCTCGGCCAGGCGATCGCGGAGCTTACCGGCGCCGAGACCCGAGTGACCGTCCTGGGCCATGTGCAACGCGGCAGCCAACCCACCTGGGATGACAGGCTGGTTGCCTCGGCTTTCGGCGTCTATGCCGTTGATCTCATTGCGGCGGGCCGTTTCGATCGCATGGTTGCCTGGCAGAACCGCGGCGTCATCGACGTTCCCCTTGCCGAGGCGATCGAACGGCCGCAACAGGTCGACCCCGACAGCACCCTCGTGCACACGGCGCGCGGACTTGGAATCAGCCTGGGCGACTGGCCGGACGCCGCAGCGCCGGCTCAGAGGCCGCCGTCGCGCTCCAGCGCAGCCTTGTTCTCCACACAGTAATAGCCGGACAGCCGGCTCACCAGCGAGCGGCGCGTCCAGTCCTGCAAGATTTGGCTGACGTTCTCGCGCGCGATGCCCGCCATGGCGGCCACGTCACTCTGGCTGACTTTCTGATGAATCAAGATGCGGCCCGACCCGAGGTCCTTGCCGAACGCTTCGGCGAGGCTGAGCAGAGCGCGGGCGGTGCGGCCCTTGAGCGGTAGAAAGCTGGTCGCTGTGAGCACCTCGTCGATATCGCGAAGGCGACGGGCGAGCAGCGCCGTGATGTGCCGATAGACCTCGGGCTGATTGCGCGCAAATGCGTCGAAAGCGGTTCGGCTCACGAAACGCAGCTTCGATTCGCGGACCGCGCCAACCGAGGCCGAGCGCGGCTTTCCGTCGATCATCGACAGATCGCCGACCATCGATCCGGGACCAAGGATTGCCAGGATGCGCTCGCCACCCGACGCCGAGACGACGTTGACCTTCAGCAGACCTTCGTCGATCCAGTAGCAGCCGTCGCCGGGATCGCCGGCGAGAAACAGCGTCTGTTGGGGGGCGAGATGGACGACGCGCGCCTGACCGAACAGGCCGGCCGACAGCGCCGGCGGCAAGATCGAAAGCAAGGTGTCGGTTGTCGCGGGAGTAGCTTTCGCCATGGCCGTATCTGCACCGTGCGGATCGATCGAAACAGCGATAAACGTCGACGAAATAGAGTTCAGATCACCGGGTTCCAGGCCACGGGCACCAACCGATAACCGGTTCCCGCCTTCTCGATGTAACCGATCCCGGGGAACGGGAAGTGGTAGCCCGAGACGAGCAATTTGTCGGCGGCAGCCATGTCGTAGATGCGCCGGCGCGTCTGTACGGCTTTCTCGGGCTCGCTGTCGAACATAACCTGCCAGTCGGGATTGCGCAGAAACAAGTCCGGGACATTGGTGACGTCGCCTTGAAAGAACAGGCGCTCCGAACCCGAGGTGATGAGGAAGGATGTGTGACCCGGGGTGTGGCCGCTGGAATCGACCGCGGTGATGCCGGGGGCAACCTCTTGCCCCCATTGGTAGCGCGTGACCTTTTCCGTGAGATCGGAGAAGATCTTGCGGTTGAACCCGAACGTAGCCTTCGCGAAGCCCTCCGGCGCCCTGCTCATGTTGTCGTCGTTCATCCAGAACGTCCAATCGACCGCCGGCACCTTGATCTCGGCGTTCGGGAAAGCCAGCGCCCCGTCGGGAGTCTTCAGTCCGAGAATATGATCGCCGTGCATGTGCGAGATCAGGACGATGTCGATCGACTTGGGATCGACGCCGGCGGCGGCCAGGGTGGACGGCAGCAGGCCCACCGTAGGACCAAGGCCGGGACCATAACCGGTGTCGATCAGGACGAGCTTCGCGCCGGTGTTGACCACGATCGGATTGAACGGCGCGACGATGCTGCCCTTCGGCATATAGGCCGCCTCGGCGGCAGCCAGCACCTGCTCATTGCCCACGTTGCGGACGAAGGTGGCGGGAAGCGGGATGGCGCGCGCCCCGTCGTTGACCACGGTGACCTCGAATTCGCCGACCTTCAAACGGTAAAAGCTCGGCGCCTGCTTACCGGTGAGCGGCGCAGCGGCGTGAGCGGGAGTTGCGGCAAAGGGTGAGGAGGCGGCTGCGCCCGTGGCGGCAATCGCGCCCGTGAGGATGTGGCGTCGATTTAATTTGATCACGATGATCTCCCGAGCTAGCGGCAGCATCGCCGCATTCGTGTGCAGGCGAATGCCGCGAGCCTAACGCATTCCCGCGCGGCGCAAAAGAAGGGCGCGTTGCGCTGCGCGTGGGCACGGTGCGGTCCCCGGATTTCGCCGGCGCTCCATCCGGGCTACCGGCTTCATTATTCGTCCGGACACCTGCATGGTAGCGTGCAACGGTTTCCAACAGGTGGCAGGCTCATGGCGATGACGCTGGGCGGCGCGATCGGTCGCCGCGCATTCCTGAAAACGTCACTGGCGGCCGGGATCGCCGTTTCTGTGCGGCCGCTCCGGCCTGCAGCGCAGGCACCGGCGTTCGATGTGCGAGTGGCCGCCGCCGACACCGGGAGGCGGCAGACAGCGGCGACGGCCGCACGCCGTCATCGACGGTCCGCCCAAGGTCACCGGCGCCAAGCTCTACGCCGCCGATTTCCGCGCCGCGGACATGCCGGGCTGGCCGCGCGATACCGCGCACGCCATGCTGCTCAAGACCCCCGACGCGACACACGTCTTCGAGGGGATCGATCTTGCCGCGCTCGACCGGGAGCTGACGCCCGATCGGGTCGTGCTCGCCGAAGACCTTGCCGATGCCGGGATCACGGTGCCGGGCTTCTACGCCGGCGATCTCCTCTGCCCTGCCGGCAAGACGCCGCTCTATCTCGGCCAGCCGGTCGCGCTCCTGATCTGGAACGACTTCGCCCGCTTTGCGCTCGCCAAGCGGGCGCTCCAACTTGCGCCCGGCGTGCTCCGCTTCGGCGCGGAAACCGGCCCGCTCGCCGAGCAACCTTACGCGGCCGCGCGCTTCGTGCGCGTTGCCGGCCCGACCCCGGATGCGAGGACGTCTATTCGCCGATGCTCGCGGGCTGGACGTTTCCGGTCCTCTATCAGAAAGACGACCGTCCGGAATGGGCGGTGCCGTCGGCGACCGGCTCCGACGCGAGCCGCGCGTCCTATTACGGCGACCAGATCCGTGCCGAAATCGATGCGGCCGGCCCCGACCGCTTCGTTCTCGATCGGAATTTCCAGACCCAGTCGATCGACCAGGTGTTCCTGGAGCCGGAGGCCGGCCTCGCCTGGTACGACAGCGGCGCCCGCAAGCTCGAGCTCGTCATCGGCGTCCAGTCGCCGCACCAGGCCGCCGCGAGCGTCGCCACGCTCGTGTCCAAGAATGCCGCCGACGCAGGCGGTCGGCGAGATCGTCACGCATTGCGCCTATGTCGGCGGCGCCTTCGGCGGCAAGGACCACACGATCTATCCGCTCTACGTCGCGCTGGCCGGCCTGTTCTCGCCGGGCCGCCCGGTGCGTCTCGCCAATGACCGCTTCGACCAGTTCCAGTTCGGCATCAAGCGTCATGCCTTCGGCATGCGGAGCCGGATGGCGGTCGACCGCAGCGAGCGGCCGGATCACCGCATTCGTCGCCGATCAGGATCTCGACGGCGGCGGCCTCGCCAATCTCTCCGCCGCGGTCGCCTTCGTCGGCGCCACCGCCTCGATCGGCATGTATGACGTGCCCAAGGTCGACGTCACGACCGTGGCGCGGCACTCGCGCGCCGTCACCGCCGGCTCGATGCGCGGCTTCGGCGCGTTGCAGACCATGACGGCGCTCGAGGTGATGATCGACGAAGCGGCGGCGAGCCTCGGCCGGGATCCGGTCGCCTTCCGCAAGGCCAACCTGCTCGAGACCGGCGGCAAGACCATGGTCGGCAATGTCGTCTCGGGCGCGCTGCGGAGCGGCGAGGTGCTCGACCGCCTCGCCTCGAAGCCGGTCTGGAGCCGGACGCGCGGCCGAAAAAGCCCGCCGTGCCGCTGCGCATCCGAGCAAAGCCTATGGCGTCGGCCTCGCCTGCGTCAGCACGGTGTTCGGCAGCGGCTCCGATCCGGCCTTCGCCTTGGTCGAGATCGATCCCGCCGGCCGGATCACGCGTCACCTCGCAGGCCGTCGAGATCGGCACCGGCATCGCGACCGCGCTCGCGGTGCGCGTGGCCGACAAGCTCGGGACCGCCGCCGACGAGGTGCAAGCTCGGCGTGCTCGACGGTTGGGACGTGCTCGGGCTGGTCGACGCCGGACGATCCGTTCACCATCACCCGCGAGCAGCAGGATGCGGCGGCGAAGAATCCGCGCTGGGTTCCCGACGTCGCCCAGGACACCACCGCATCGATCTCGGCCCACATCCACACCGCGGTCGCGGCCGAGGCGGCGAACGTCATCCTGCGCTTCGGCATCTGGCCGGCGGCGCTGGCGATCTGGTCGGCGGGCAAGTTCGGCGGCCAGGCAGCCGGCGAGTACCTCCGGTTCGAGGACATCCGCTTTGTCGATGGCCGCTTGACCGCCGGCGGGATGGAGCCGCTTGCGCTTCCCCGCCTCGCCGCCAAGGCGCACGAGATGGGGCTCGTCACCGCGGCGATGGTGCACGGCTACAATCGCTGGTCCTGGGCACATGCCACCTTCGATCTTCCCGACGGGCGCTACGCGGGCGCGATCGATGCGCTTGGCGGTCAAGTACGGCAGCGGCGCGTCGGCAGCGCGCAAGGCGCTGATGACCAGGCAGGGTTACCACCTCCTCGATCGCGTCTCGGTGACGTTTCCGCCGACGCTGTTCGAGCGGATCGGCGTCGGCTACACGTCGGCGAGCGGCACGCGCAGTCGCCGTCGAGATCGACAAGGCGACCGGCGCGGTGCCATCCTCGATGCCGTGACCGTGCTCGAATGCGGGCGCGCCCTCGTGCCCGAGCAGGTCGCCGGACAGGCCGAAGGCGGCTTCGCCATGGGCGTCGGCTACGCGCTTCACGAATACCTGCCGCTCTATGAGGACGGCCCCGGCAACGGCAGCTGGAATCTCGATCGCTATCGCGTGCCGCGCGCCTCGGACCTTCCGGTCTGGAATCTCGAGGTCGACGTGCTCCCGCCGCTCGGGCCGACCGACGTGCCGAAAGGAATCGCCGAGCTCGTGAGCATCCCGGTGGCCCCGGCCATTCTCAACGCCATCGCCGATGCGATCGGCAAGCGCTTCCATGCGCTGCCGGTGACCGCCGAGACGATCAAGGCGGCGCTGGCGATGAAGACCCTTTCCATCAGCATGACGGTGAACGGGGTCGGCGGTCGGTCCCCACGAGATCCCGGAAGGGCTCTCGATGAACGACTATCTGCGCGAATATCTCAATCTGACCGGCACCAAGCTCGGCTGCGGCATCGGCGCCTGCAGCGCCTGCGTCATCATCCTCGATGAGGCGGACGGAACGTCGAGCACGGTCCACACCTGCATCACCGGTGCCGACTTCTTCGCCGGCAAGTCGGTTCGCACCATCGAGGGCATCGCCAAGGATGGCAAGCTGACCCCGGTGCAGGCCGCCTTTCTCGACCATTTCGCCTTCCAGTGCGGCTATTGCACGCCGGGTTTCGTCAACCAGGCGCAGGTGCTCGTTGAAAGCCTCGCCCGCCGCTCCGGTGCCGCAAGGCGCAGGTGGAGACGCGCATTCTCGAGGCGATGGACGGCCATCTCTGCCGCTGCACCGGTTATGTCCGCTACTACGCGGCGTTGCGCGAGGTGATCCTCGCCGATCCGAAGTTGACGCGCTGAGAGAGGGGCAACGGCGGCCTTCGCTGTGCCCACGCGCGCAGCCCGGTCGCGTGGGGCGCGTGGGCAAAGGCGCGCGAGAGAGCCGTACCTCATGTTGACGATTGCTCCGCGTCATTGCCCACCCTACGAACGCAAGATCGGCGCTTGTCCTGATCTTCGCCGCCTTCAACCCAGGTCGCGATGATCCTGATGTCGTTCGGATCAAATGCCACCAGATCGGCGCGATGGCCAGGGACGATCTTGCCGAGGACGTGGTCGAGACCGAGCAGGGTCGCAGGATTGGTCGAGGCAAACCGCAGGGCGTCCGGCAGCGCCACCCCGAGCAGGCGAATGCAATTGGCAACGGCACTTGCCATGTCGAGAACGGTTCCGGCGAGCCGTCCGCTCTGCGTTTCGCAGCGGCCGTCTCGGCAGCTGATCATTTCGCCGTAGAGCGCGAAGCTGGATCGGTCTTCCGCCAACCGGCGGCATCGCATCAGTGACCAGGACGGGGTGGCCGCGGCCGCGGAGCGCAAGGCGGAGCATGGCGGGATCGACATGCACGCCATCCACGATCAACCCATACCATGCGTCGGCCGATTCCAATGCTTTTGCGATCGGTCCGGGCTCGCGGCTGGACAACGGCAGGCATGGCATTGAAGAGGTGGGTAAAGGCGCTGAGCCCTTCGGCCATGGCGGCAGCGGTCTGTCCGTAAGTTGCCATCGAATGGCCGAGCGACACACGGATGCCGGCAGCCACAAGTCGTGCGATGAAACCCTGCGGCACCTGTTCCGGCGCCAGGGTTACCAGCATCACGCCGTTGTCGCGGAGCCGTCAGCATCGCGACATCGCCGCGGCCGGCGGCCTGATATGCCGTGCGTCATGCACGCCCGGCTTTTCCGGAGAGAGGTAAGGCCCTTCGAGGTGAATTCCGAGGATGCTCGGCTCCCGAGTCGGCGACCTCGTTCGCCGCCTCCAGTGCAAGCCTGCATTTTTTCGGGCTGTCGGTGATGAGGGTCGGAAGCAGGCCGGTCGTTCCAAATTTTCGGTGGGCCGCGGCGATGGTGCGAAGACCGTCCGCCGTCGGCTGATCATTGAACAGCACGTCTCCGCCGCCATTCACCTGAAGATCGATGAATCCGGGCGCAAGCCATGCGCCATCGGGCAAGACGCGAACGGGGATCGTGCGCGGCAAGTCCGCACGCGGCACGACGTCTGCGATCCGCCAGCCCTCCATGATCACAGCCACGTTCTTGCGTACGAGCGTGCCGTCGAACATGTGGCCGGCCGCAATGGCGCGCAACTCGTTCATCTGGTTCGTGTTATCTTTTGCAGATGCCGTGGCACGTCGACGTCGGTGCCGCGGCGTTGCCCGACGCGAATGGCGAGCCCGTAGAAGCTCTGGATCAGGCAGACGGCGTCGGTGTCGGGGTGATCGGACGCCAGCGCCGGCAACTCACCGGTGCCGCAACCCGTCATGAACACGCTGGCGTGCTTGCGGCGGAGGTCGCTCGCGAGCTCTTGCATGCCGGCGCGGCCTCGTCGGTCGGCGTCAACAGCAGGATAGGATACTGCGACTGCACGAGGGCGATCGGACCGTGGAGGAATTCTGCCCCGCTGAATGCTTCGGCGTGGAGGTTGCACGTCTCCTTGAGCTTCAATGCGGCCTCGCGCGCGATCGCGATCGTCGGCCCGCGTCCGATGCTCACGAGGCTCGTCGCCTCGCACAACGTGTTCAGTGCCGCGCTCCAATCGAGTTGGGTGGCGGCGGTGAGACGGTCCGGCAGCCGGCCGATCGACGCTCGCAGATCATCGAGCCCGGCCCATCTGCCGACGACGTGCAGCCATGCAGAGAGGCTGGTTACAAAGCTCTTGGTCGCGGCCACGCTGAGCTCGGGTCCTGCGGCCATCGGCAGCACGATGTCGGAAGCCTTCGCCAGCGGACTGTCGGTATCGTTGACGAGCGTTGCGGTGAGTGCGCCTGCTGCCTTGGCCATCGCGGCCGACTCGATCAGGTCGTCGCTTCGTCCGGACTGCGAGACCGTGAGGAAAAGCTGTCCCTGCAACCTCAATCGCCGCCGATAGATGGTGGCGATGTTGGGCGCGAAGGCGCCTACCGGGATGCCGAGATGGCGCTCGATGAGGTGCTTTCGCGAAGGTCGCCGAATGGGCCGAGCTTCCGCGCGCGCATGTCACGACGAAATCCGGCGGATTGCGCTTGACGAAGCGGACGAGCTCGACCAGCGGAGCCTCGAGCGCGCTGCGCCTGCCGCGCCACGGCCTGCGGAGCCTCTTGCCATTCCGCCTCCATCCTTGCCGGAGTTGTCGCTCATCGCCGCCGCCTCAAGCGCGAGCGATCGGCGTCCAGGCCGATGTGCGCGGCGTCTCGCGCCAGTTGCAGCGCGCCGTCGACGGCGTCGCCGAGCGGCGCCACCAGGTGAAGCCGCGTGGCATCCGCCAGCCACGGCTCGATCGATGCCGCGAGACCGCCCACCAGGGACAGGCGTTCCGCCCCGAAAGCCACCAGACGTGCGGCCAGCGCATCGACATGCCCGGCGGCGAGCCGCAGCAGCTCGACGGCAACCGGGTCACCTGCGCCGATGCGTGCTCGACGATCGCCGGTGCGAATGTTCCGAAATCCCTGGGCAATGCGCCGGTCATCCAGCGCACGATCGCATGCGGATCCGACTGGAATCTTGCGAACAAGGACCTCAGCAGATCCGGTCCATGCGATGCGACCGTCATAGGCCCAAAGCGTGCGGCGCAACCCCTCGCAGCCGAGCCAGGCGCCGCTTCCTTCGTCTGAAATCGGCCAACCCCACCCGCCGACCCGATAATGCCGCCCATGCAGTTCCGCCCAGCCGATGGTTCCGGTTCCGACCACGATAATGCCGCCGTTACCCCCCTTGTGTGCGCCGATGCAGGCCGCTTGCGCATCCGCCACGAACACCGCTTTCCGATATGGATGCTGGTGGCGCTGCGCGGCGTCAAGGTGGCTCGGCTCGCTGGCTCCCGCCAAGGCAAGACAAGCGACGGTTCTTCCGAGATCGCGCGGCGACAGCCCTGCCTCGTTCAAGCATTGGATCGTGGCCTGGTGGACTGAAGCAAAGCTCGGCTCAACTCCGAGCCGGATGTTCGCGGGGCCGGCGCTTCCGGCGCCGAGGCGCTCGCAGCGACAGGGTGCAAAGGCGAGCGCGGCATCGAGTTCCTCCGCCGTCGATCCCGAGCAGAAGCGTATCCGCATCGCCGTGGGGGCTCATTCGCATTCTCCTTCATCCCCTTAAACGCACGAGAACCGATTATGATCTCAGGCGTTCGCCTGTGAGCGCCTTCGTGAACTGGGAGCTGGCTTGCTTTGCGGCAAGATCGCTTGAGATCAGGTGTTGCAATGCCCACATCTGCCACAGCCCAGTGACTTGCAAGTAACCTTTTGCTTGCAAAGTGACCTGGCGCACCGAAAACGTTCCCGCTGCCGATTGTCCGGGTTAGCAATGGATACTGAGCACCCGAGCCCACGATATTCCGACATCGACGTCTGGGAACCTTCGGACATCGTCGAGGCGATGATCGAGGGCCAATTCACGGCAGTGGCTGCCGTCCGGTCCGTTCGCTTTGCGCTCGTGCAGGCGGCGCTCGCCACGGAAGCGAGACTGCGCGAGGGCGGACGGCTCGTCTATGTAGGCGCTGGAACCTCCGGCAGACTCGCCGTCCAGGACGGCGCCGAGCTGATACCGACTTTCAGCTGGCCGCAACAGCGGCTGCTGCTTCTGATGGCCGGCGGCAGGGATGCGCTTCTGCGCTCGGTGGAAGGGGCAGAGGACGAGGTCGAGCAGGCCGTCCGGCTTGTTCAACAGCACGAAATCGGCGCGAATGATGTGGTCATTGCCGTCGCTGCAAGCGGCACCACGCCGTTCACCCTGTCCTGTCTGCGGGCCGCAAGAGCACGGGGTGCATTGACGGTCGGGGTCGCAAACAACCGCGATACACCGATCCTGCAGGAAGCCGACCACGCCATCTGCCTCGATACCGGCGCGGAGCCGATCGCCGGCTCGACCCGAATGAAAGCGGGAACCGCGCAGCGAATTACCCTGAACGTCTTGTCGTCTCTGGTCATGATCTTGCTCGGCCGGGTCTACGATGGCCTCATGGTGGATCTGCAAGCCGTGAACCAGAAGCTGATGCGACGCAGCGAAAGCATCCTCATGCGGCTCACCGGACGTAGTGGCGAGCAGGTGCGGGCGGCGCTTCTGCAAGCCAACGGCAGTGTGAAGCTCGCCGTGCTGCTGCTCCATGGCTGCGACGCAAAGAATGCCGCAACCATCCTGGATCGCTCGGGCGGTCAGCTGCGTGCCGCACTGGCTGCAATCGGCAAGCCCGGACCATATCCCGCGGACCTGAAGGAGCTCGCCCACATAGAGGCGCCGGAGATGTGATCCAACTCCTCCATGATGATGACGCCACTGTATTCCTCGACTTGCCTTCGCATATGAGCGCCGAATTCGGCCCCGCACGGGAGGCCAGTCCGCCGAGCAGCGTCACCCTTGCGGCTCGATCTTCGCCGTCCGCACATACTCCCCCCAGTCCTTGATCTGCTCGAGGAAATAGGCCTGCGCTTCGTTCGGCGTGGTCACCCAGGGATCGCTGGCGATGCCGTTGAGAAAAGTCTTGGTATCCTGGGCTCCCACGACCTGGGTGAACCAGGTGTTGAGCTGCTCGATGATCGGTCTCGGCGTCCCGGCCGGGACCAGGGCCCCCCACCAGCTCCGGATGTCGGTCGGGTATCCCATCTCCGTCAATGTCGGGATGTCCGGCGCGGCCTGCATCCGCGTGCCTGCGCCGACGGCGAGAATACGCATGCGCCCTGCACTCGCCTGCGCCGACGCTTGGACGTTGTCGGCGACGGCGAAGTCGATCCGGCCGGCGTAGAGCTCGTTGAGGAAGTCGGCGCCCGTGCGGTAAGCCACCTCGATCGCCCGCAGGCCCGCCTTCTCCCTGTACATGGCGCCGAGCACCCGCGAAGTCGGATTCGCGAAGGCGTAGCTGGCCATGTCGCCTTTTTCCTTCATCGCCGTGGTCAGCTCGGGCAGTGTCTTCCATGGCGCATCGGCGCGTACCGCAATCATCATCGTCGCCCGATTGATCGTGGCGACGAGTTGCAGGGCCTTGGCGGCGTCGACCGATGGCTTCTTGAACAGGTGCATGTTGGCGGCCACCGAGTTCGCCCCGGTGACATAGATGGTGTGCCCGTCGGGCTTGGAGCGCGCTACGAACTCGGTCGCGATGTTGCCGAGCGCGCCGGGCTTGTTGTGGACGATGATCGCCCGGTTCATCAGCGGGCGAAGCTTCTCCGCAAAATAGCGTACGATGATGTCGGCGCCGCTGCCGGCGGCGAACCCGCAAATGAAATTCACGTCTTGCGAGGGGTACGCCTGCGCGCGGGCAGCATGCGGAACCGTCGAGAGCGCGGCTACCGCAATCACCGAAGCGCGAAGCAAGCCCGGAATGTGCTTCATGACTGTCCTCTTCGTTTCAGCGATCTTGATCGCAAGGCATGCTCGCAATTGTCGCAAGCCCTGCGTGGGCAGGAAAAGCGCTATTCGGCCTTGATCCCGGACTCGCGAATGACGCGCCCGTATTCCTCGACTTGCCTTCGCATATAGTCGCCGAATTCGGCCCCGCATTTGCCGACCGGCAAGAGCCCTTGCTGTGCGAGCCTCGGCTTCACCTCGGAAGCTTGCATTGCCTTGCTGAACCACTCCGAGAGCTGCGTCACCGCGCTCGCCGGCGTTTTCGCCGGCGCCACGATGCCGTAAAAAATCTCCGCCTCGTATTTGCTGAGGCCGGTTTCGGCCAGCGTCGGCACCTCCGGCAGCAACTCGACCCGGGCCGGTGACGTCGTGACGAGCCCGCGCAGGCCGCCCGACTTCAACTGCGACACCACCGTCGGGTAATCGGCGAATACCGCAGTCACATGATTGCCCAACAGCGCGTTGACCGCGGGAGCCGAGCCGGGAAACGGCACATAGGTCATATTGATATTGGCCGCGCGCTTGAGCACCTCGAACGCGATCTGCAAGGAGGATGCGGGGGCGCCTGCGACCGACAATTCGCCGGGCTTGGCGCGCGCTGCGGCCAGCAGATCGGCGAGCGTGCGGTAGGGTGACGAACCGTTGACGACGAGGACGATCGGGGTTGCCGCGAGATAGCAGATCGGCTCGAAGCTGGTCGATGGATCGTAGCTCTGTTTCTTCAAGGCCGGATTGACGACGAACGAGTTCGCCACCAGGAGAACGGTCTCGCCGTCGGGCGCGGCGCGCGCGACTGCTTCGGTCCCGATCATGGTGCCTCCACCCGGACGGTTCTCGACCACGACGGTGGGGCCTTGCGCGCGGCCGATCTGCTCCGACATCAGCCGCGACAAGATGTCCGGGCCGCTGCCGGGCGGGTAGGGGACCACGATCTTGAACGACCTCGCCGTCTGAGACCATCCGCTGTGGTTGCACAGTGACACCAGCACGAGGGCAGCAACCGCGACGGCCATTCGACTTCGCCAGCTTGTTCTCATGACGGTGTCCTCCCGGACGGTCTCGCTTGGCAGGCCGCTTAGCTTACGCCAATGTGGACCAGCAGGGAATTGCAACTCCGAGGAGTGGACTATGGTTTCAAGAGCAATTCTCCTGTCAGTCATCGTGACCCTCGGTTTCGGCCTGACCGGCGTGGATTTTGCCGATGCACAGCCCTACCCCAACAGGCTGATCAAGATCATCGTGCCGTTCCCGCCGGGCGGACCTTCCGATGTCGCAGCCCGTCTTGTCGCCCAACCGTTGACTGCCAAATTGGGGCAAACCGTCATCATCGAAAATCTGCCGGGCGCCGGCGGCCGGACCGGCGCGAAGGCCGCCGCGCAGGCAAGTCCCGATGGCTATACGCTGTTCTTGGGAGGCACCAACCCGAACGCGATCGCGCAGTCCATTTACCGGAGCCTCACCTTCGAACCGATCCGCGACTTCACGCGGTCGGCGTCATCGGGGTCGATTCGAACGCCCTGGTCGTAAACCCGGCGGTGCCGGCCAAGACAATCCAGGAGCTCATCCAATATGCCAAAGCAAACCCGGGGAAACTGTCGTCGGGTGCCTCGCTCGGCATCGGTCCACATGTCTCGCTGGAGCTGCTCAAGGCGAGAGCCGGGCACGGCATCCCGTTCATCCCCTATAGAGGGGCGGCCCCTGCGATCTCGGATTTGTTGGGCAATCAGATTCAGGTAGGCATGACCACCAAGGCGGTGCTTCTCCCCCTCATCAAGGACGGCAAGCTCAGAGCGCTGGCCGTGACCAGCGATGCCCGATGGTCGGACCTTCCGGACGTGCCCACGCTGCGCGAAAGCGGGTTCGACGGGATCCCTGCGTATCTGTTGATCGGGTTGCTCGCGCCGGCGCAAACTCCGGCGGCGGTGATCGAGAAGCTCAATACTGCCATGAACGAAGGACTGCAGGCGCCGGAAATGCAGGCGAGCATCGCCAAGGTCGGCCTGGAGTCGAGACCCCTGACCCCGCAAGAATTTTCGGCCGCGCTTGCCGACGAGACACGCCTTTGGGAGGCCGCCGTCAAGGAATCCGGCGTGAAGCTCGATTGACGCCATCTGACGCAGGCATGCGCGGAACCGGGTGATGACATTCCGGGAGTGCCGAGTTAGAACTCCAACATAGGGCGCTTTCGCGCACCAATCGGAGGATCGTCCTAGCAACAGCACACTATCGCAGCGGGAGAGATCGGCCCTGGCCGACGCCGAAGGAGCAACCGCCCCGGAAACTCTCAGGCAGATGAACCACGCGATAGCCGACAAGACTCTGGAAAGTGGCGTTTGACGCGCCCGCCGACGGGATAACGTTCTCAGGCAAACAGACAGAGGGGGCACCTCGAGAAGATCGGCTCAGAAGCCGTATCAGAAGGTGCTTCGATGTCTTCGGATAACCAGCCAGCCTCGAGATTCCGGACGCAAGCGAACCCGGCATCACCATTTGCACGTGGCGCTTCGTGCTCGCCTCCCGCTTTTCGCAGGGTGCGAGATGGCGATCAATTTTCTCAGGGGCTGGCTGCCCACGACTGCGATCACATCACGCTATGAGCAAGAAGGTCGATGCAATGACGCCCAATTCCGACTTTGCAGACTGGTCCGGCGCGGGCGATTTTCACTCGCCGCCATATCGGCCCATCGCCTGCCGACGTGAGCAGGATGCTGGAGACGGTCGGCGCCTCGAGCATTGACGAATTGATCGAGCAAACCGTTCCGAGCACGATCCGGCAGCGCACGCCGCTCGATCTCGGTCCGGCGCTGTCGGAGACGGAGGTGCTGCAAAAGCTTCGCTGCATCGCGTCCAAGAACAAAATTCTGACATCGCTGATAGGCCAAGGCTACTACGGCACCATCCTGCCGCCCGTGATCCAGCGCAACATATTGGAGAACCCGGCCTGGTATACGGCGTACACGCCATATCAACCCGAGATCAGCCAAGGTCGACTGGAGGCCTTGCTGAACTTCCAGACCATGATCGTCGATCTCACTGGGCTCGAGATCGCCAATGCGTCCCTGCTCGATGAGGCAACTGCCGCGGCCGAAGCGATGGCCATGGCCCGGCGCGTTGCGCGCTCGAAGGCAACGGCATTCTTCGTCGATCGCGATTGCCATCCGCAATCGATTGCCGTGGTGCGGACGCGTGCGGAACCGCTCGGCTGGCAAGTCATCGTCGCCGATCCGATGACGGACCTCGATCCGACGAAAGTGTTCGGCGCGCTCTTTCAGTATCCCGGATGCTCCGGCGAAATCCGGGATTTTCGGCAGCCGATCGCCGCTCTCCATGCGACCGGCTCGCTCGCGGTGATGGCGGCCGATCCATTGGCGCTCGCGCTGCTCACTCCGCCGGGCGAGCTCGGCGCGGACATCGCGATCGGATCGACCCAGCGGTTCGGAGTTCCGATCGGATACGGCGGTCCGCATGCCGCCTATATCGCAACCAAGGCGAGCACACCAGCGCGCGCTGCCAGGCCGCCTTGTAGGTGTTTCCGTAGATAGTCGGGGGCGCGTTGCCTATCGCCTCGCGCTGCAAACCCGCGAGCAGCACATTCGGCGCGAGAAGGCGACCTCGAACATATGTACCGCCCAGGTTCTCCTTGCGGTGATCGCTTCCATGTACGCGATCTATCATGGCCCGGAAGGGCTCGAGACGATCGCCCGAAAGGTGCAACGCAGCGCGGCCACGCTTGCCGCAGGACTGAGGCGCGCTCGGGTGGAGCATCGAGCCAGAAGAATTTCTTCGACACGATCACCATTCGTGTCGGGTGATCGCCAAGCAGATATCCTTCGGCGCGCCACCGAAAACGGAATCAACCTTCGCAGAATTGTAGGAGCAGGACGGTACGCGCCACATCGGCATCAGCTGCGACGAGACGACGACGACGGCGATCGTCGAAGCGGTCTGGCGATCATTCGGACCATTCGA
The DNA here is from genome assembly GCA_963831225.1 of uncultured Alphaproteobacteria bacterium. GTDB lineage: Bacteria > Pseudomonadota > Alphaproteobacteria > Rhizobiales > Xanthobacteraceae > VAZQ01. The sequence goes on along the minus strand of CAWHPT010000075.1, from coordinate 42,893 downwards.
TCGAGACTCCCGCAGCCGCTCGGATTTCGCTTGGAACAATTTCGGACCAGGCGGCAGATACGCTGCCGGCGTCCCTGCGTCGCCGAGAGCAATTTTCTCACTCACCCCGTTTTCCATCGATACCGCTCCGAAACCGAAATGCTGCGCTACATGCGCCGGCTGGCGGACCGCGATCTGGCATTGGATCGGAGCATGATCCCGCTTGGTTCGTGCACGATGAAGCTCAATGCCACGACCGAGATGATGCCACTCACCTGGCCGGAATTTTCCAACATCCATCCGTTCGCGCCAGCCGATCAGGTCGCGGGCTATACGGAAATGATCACTGATCTCGCCGCCAAACTTTGCGCGATCACGGGTTTTGATGCGATTTCGATGCAGCCCAATTCCGGCGCCCAAGGAGAATATGCGGGTCTGCTCGCCATTCGCGCCTATCATCGCAGCCGCGGGACATCCACACCGCAACGTGTGCCTCATTCCATCGTCTGCGCACGGGACGAACCCGGCCTCCGCCCAGATGGCCGGGATGAACGTCGTCGTGGTGAATTGCGATGGAGAGGGAAACGTCGATCTTTCGGATTTGCGCGTCAAGGCAGAGAGCCATGCCGATGACCTCGCCGCGATCATGATCACCTATCCCTCCACGCATGGCGTGTTCGAGCCGGAGATCCAGTCGATCTGCGATATCGTGCATGCCTTCGGCGGCCAGGTTTATCTCGACGGGGCCAATCTCAACGCCCAGGTCGGGTTGGCGCGACCGGGTGATTATGGCGCCGACGTCAGCCATCTCAATCTGCACAAGACGTTTTGCATCCCGCATGGCGGAGGCGGACCGGGAATGGGCCCGATCGGCGTAAAGGCGCATCTCGCTCCGTTTCCTGCCCGGCCATCCGGAGCTGCCGAGCGGACCTTCGCAAGTCGGTCCGGTCTCGGCGGCACCATTCGGCTCCGCGTCGATCCTCTCCATCTCCTGGATTTACATCATGCTGATGGGTGGCGAGGGTCTGACCGCGGCGACGCAAGGCGGCGATCTTGAATGCGAACTACATTGCCGCCCGGCTGCAAGGGCACTACCCGCTTCTTTTCAAAGGCCGGAATGGGCGTGTCGCGCACGAGTGCATTCTCGATACACGCCCACTGAAGGAGGCGGCGGGCATTTCGGTCGACGACATCGCGAAGCGTCTTATCGATTACGGCTTTCACGCTCCGACCATGAGCTTTCCGGTCCCCGGCACCTTGATGATCGAACCGACGGAATCGGAATCGAAGGCTGAGCTCGATCGGTTTTGCGAAGCCATGATCGCGATACGCGGGAAATCCGAGCGATCCAGGAAGGCCGGATGCCACGTGACAACAACGCACTCAAAAATGCTCCGCATACCGTGCTCGACCTGGCGGATGAAAAATGGGAACGTCCGTATACCCGCGCCGAAGGCTGCTTTCCCTTGAAAAGGCTGCGAGAGGACAAGTATTGGTGTCCCGTGAACCGCGTCGACAATGCTTACGGCGACCGAAATCTCATGTGCTCCTGTCCGTCCATCGACGACCTGCGGGAAGCCGCTGAATGAGGTGATCCCGCACCCTTGCTCCCCCGCAAGCGACCCGCAAGCGGGGGAGGATAGGATGGGGCAGCCTCGCTTGTCGACGTAATCAGAAAGGAGCATCCTCGCGTGTTGGCGCACGTCCAGCTGGACTCTTGGTGCCATTGATGACGGAGGGAATGCGATGCAGATGATCGGATCGAAGATGCTGGGTTTGGGCGCGGTCATCGCGTGTGATGGCTGGTCTCGGCCAGCCGGCAGCTGCGCAGGACAAGGTGAAGGTTGGCGTCTTCCCGACCGCTTCCTCGGTTCCCTATTTCGCGGCGATCGAGCGCGGGTTCTTCAAGGAGCAGGGCATCGAGCCGGAGACGATCCGGCTGATCGGCGGTCCGCCGAACATTGCGGCGATGATCAGCAATCAGATCGAGGCGGCGATCGTCCTGGTGACCATCGAAGGAATGAACGCCAACATCAAGAAGCCGGGTGTCGCCATGTATATCGGCGTGCACAGCCAGAACAAGACCTACCAGATGGAGCAGTTCGTGGCCCGCAAGGGCTATGCGGCCGAGTTGCTCAAGGATCTCAAGGGCGCGCGCATCATGTCGGCGCCCGGACCGGCCAACGTGGTGGCCGCGAAAGCCGTTCTCGCCAAGGTCGGCCTCAACGAGCGCGACTACACGATCGACCAGCTCGACATGGGCCAGCACGTCAATGCCATGACGTCCGGAACCTTCGATGCCGGCTACACGCTCGAGCCGCAAGCCTCGACAATGCGCAAGCTCGGCGTCGCTCGCACGCTCGAGGCCGGCGTCATCACCAAGTACATCCTCGGCGATGAAAACGGCAACGCCTTCGCAGCCGGCTGTGCAATAACCAGCGACTTCATCAGGACCCGCCCCGACGTCGCCCGGCGCTTTGCTGCCGTCTGGAAAAAGGGCATCGATTTCGTCAACGGGAACCCGCAGGAAGCGCGCAAGTATCTCGCCAAGAATACACTGACGCCCGAGGATGTGGTCGATACGGTGCCGATGGTGCGTTACTACATGGCGGGCGAGTTGACGGCCCAGCACAAGGCGGAGTTCCAGAAATTCATCGACTTCTCGACTTCCGTGGGAACGCTGCCGGAGAAAGTCGACATCACCAAGTATCTGCAGGCATACTGACCCTCACCCGGCGAGATACGCTTGGCGCACGTGCGGATTGTCGATCAACTCGCGTCCGCTGCCCTCGATTGCGAGCGACCCGGATTCCAGCAGATAGGCGTGGTCGCACATGTCCAAGGCGGCCGAAGCGTTCTGCTCCACCATGAGGACAGTCGTGCCGGAAGCGCGAATGTTCGTGACGATGTCGAATGTGCGCTCGACGATGTTGGGCGCGAGACCGAGCGAAGGCTCGTCGAACAGGATGAGCTTGGGCCGCGACATCAGAGCCCGGCCGATCGCCAGCATCTGCTGCTCACCTCCCGACAACGTTCCCGCGGGCTGCTGCCGCCGTTCGGCAAGACGCGGGAACTGCTCGAAGATGCGCGTCATATCGGCCGCGATCTCGCGGCTGTCCTTGCGCAGATAGCAGCCCATCTCCAGATTTTCCAGCACGGTCATTTGCGGGAACACGTGGCGTCCCTCCGGGCAATGCGCGATTCCGAGCGAGAGAATCGCGCGCGCCGAGGAACGGGTGATGTCGCGCCCTTCGAATACGATGGTCCCGGCGGTCGGGTGCAACAACCCCGAGATCGCCTTCAAGGTCGTAGTCTTGCCGGCTCCGTTCGCTCCGATCAAAGTGACGAGCTGACCTTTGCCGACGGTGAGGGAAATCCCTTTGAGCGCCATCACCTGGCCGTAGCAGCACACGACATCGCGCAGCTCAAGCACGCTTCTTTCCCTCTCCCAGATACGCGCGAATGACGTCGGGATTGTTCTGAATGACCGCCGGCGGGCCTTCCGCGATGATGCGCCCGTAATTGAGCACGACGATCCGGTCCGATACCTGCATGACCATGGGCATGTCGTGCTCCACCAACAGGATGGTCACGCCGGAAGCGCGAATGGTCTCGACCAGCTTCATGACCTTCGCCGTCTCGCTCGGGTTCATCCCGGATACCGGCTCGTCCAGCAGCAGCATGGAGGGCTGCGCGGCAAGCGCCAAAGCGATGCCGAGCAGGCGCTGTTCCCCGTAGGGAAGGGTGCCGGCGAGCTCCGCCGCCCGCGGCTCGAGGCCCACCAGACGCAGGATTTCATGGGCCTTGTCGGCGAGCTCGCGTTCCTCGGCTCTTCTCCCGCGGCATCGCCAGCAGTGTTTCCAGGACGCTCGACTCGTCCTCGGCGATGCAAGCCGATCAGCACGTTCTCGAACACGCTGTTGCTCTGAAATATGCTCGTGCGCTGGAACGTCCTGCACCAGACCCAGATCGGCGATTTCGTGCGGCTCGAGGCCGTTCAACAATGTACCGCGATAGCGGACTTCGCCGTGCGTGGGCCTCGAATATCCGGTGAAGACATTGAACGCGGTGGTCTTGCCGGCACCGTTCGGCCCGATCAGGCCCACGATCTCGCCGTCGCGGACCGTGAAATTGAGATCGGAAAGGGCGACGAGACCGCCGAAATGCACCGTGACGTGCTCGATCGAGAGAACGACTTCCCCGGGTGCGATGCGGTCCGGCATTAGCTTCCGTCGCCCGGCTTGGTGTTGTCCGCCAAGATCATCCCTTGCGCGCTTGCGTTTGCGCTGCGTCCAATTCGCTATCCATCGCTCCACCGCAGGCACGATCCCCTGCGGCAGCACGAAGACGATCACGATCATCAGGGCGCCGTAGAGGATCCATTGCACGGCGGGCGCTGCGATCGGGCGAACGATCACAGGCAGGAAGCCGAAAATGATTCCTCCGACGATCGGCCCGGCCAGCGTTCCCTTGCCGCCTGTGATCACCATGATCACCATCGTGACCGTGTAGATGAACAGGAAAATGTCGGGATCGATGATCTTGAGATAGTGCGCGTACAGACTGCCGGCGCTACCTGCGATCGCCGCGGAGACGACGGCCGCCAGCACGAGATAGCGCGTCACATCGATGCCGACAGAGCTCGCGAGCGTCTCGTTTTCCTTGAGCGCAATCATGGCGCGTCCGATGCGGGAATTCGACGAGCCGGCTGATGACGAGATAGGCCACGAGCCCCACGACCGCGACGAGGTAGTAGTACCCGGTCTTTCCCCAAAACGTGTAGTTCGCCGAGCCCTGGAAAGCCCAGGGTAAACGGAGGGATGTTGGTGAGCGCCAATGGACCCTGCGTCAGCTCCACCCAGTTCAAGCGCGACCAGCCGCGTCACCTCGGCGAAGCTGATCGTGACGATGACGAAGTAGGCGCCGCGCACCTTGAACGAGAGCCGGCCGATCGCGTAGCCGCTGATGCCGGCGATGACGATGCCGACGAAGAAGCCGGCGATGGCGGGCCAGGGCTCGTGCACCACGCGAAAGCCGCCGAGCAACTCAACGTCGAAGCCGAGCGTGGTCAACGCGCTGGCATAGGCGCCGATGCCGAAGAACGCGACATGGCCGAGGCTGAGCTGCCCGGTATAGCCGAGCAGCAGGTTCAGGCTCATCGCCGCGATGATGAAAATGCCCGTCGTGATCAGGATGTGCAGGATGTACTGATCCTGCAGCCATATCGGAACGGTGAAGAGGACGACGAGCCAAAAGGCCGGCAAGCGCGCGCTTCATCCAACGCGCTCCGCCCGCGCAAACAGGCCGGTCGGCTTGAACAGCAGCACCACGATGATGATCAGAAAGCCCATTGCGTCGCGATAGCCGGACGAGATGTAACCGGCGCCGATCTCCTCGACCAACGCGAGGATGAATCCGCCGATGGTCGCACCGGTGATGTTGCCGAGACCGCCGAGGATGACGATGGCAAAGGCCTTGAGCGAGGCCAGGTCTCCCATTGTCGGCGTGACGAGAAAAACCGGACCGAGCAGGGCGCCGGCGGCGGCAGCAAGGCCGGAGCCGATGGCGAAGGTCGCGGTATAAATGCCCTTGATATGGACGCCCATCAGCGCGGCAGTCTCCGTGTCCTGGAAAGTCGCGCGCATCGCCTTGCCGAGCTTGGTGCGATGGATGAGGGCGTAGCTTGCGACGATCAGCAGCAGCGCGACGACGAGCACGAAGATGCGCAACCAGGATATCGAAACCGGTCCGATCACCAGCGGGGCGTCCGGAAACGGCGTGACGATCGCCTTGGCCACGCCGCCCCAGATCAGGAGCTCGGTGTTCTGCATCACGATCCAGCCGCCGATCATCACCAGCATCACGGTGTCGATGTCGGCGCCGCGCATCGGCCGCAGCAGGGTGATCTCGATCAGCGCGCCGAGCAGCGCGCCGGCAATGATGGCAACCACGAGTCCGAGGAAGAAATTGAGCCCGAGCGCCGCGGCCACGAGATAGACGGTATAGGCGCCGAAGGCGTAGAGCTCGCCGTGGGTGAAGTTCACCACCCGCATGATGCCGAAAATCAACGTCAGCCCGATGCCGAGCAGCGCGTAGGTTCCGCCGAGGATGACGGCGTTCACGAGGTGCTGGAGGAATTGGTCCACGAGCCGGTCACGGTCTTGTCACGGGCTTGTTCACAGGCTTGGCGCGGCCCCGCAGCCTTGCGTGCTGTTCGAGACCGAGCCTCCGGGGCGAACCGGAGGCTCGTGACTGGAAGAGGTCAGGCCTTCGGAAGGACGACCTTGCCGTTCTCGATCCTGATCAGATAGATGCCCGGGTTGCTCTGGCCGCTTTCCTGACCGGCGGGGCCGGCTTTGTTGAACTTGATCGGGCCATTCATCCCGGTCAGCTCGACCTGCCAGAACGCCGCGCGGATCGCTTCGGGCTCGGCCTTGCCGGCCTTGGTGATCGCCGCCGCAATAGTGCGGATGCCGTCATAGCCGCGGAAGCTCTCGGTCAAGCCGGCAAACGGATGGCCGCGCTTCTTCCATTCCTCGATGAAGGCTTTCGCCATGGCCGGAGTCGGCCGACACATCGGGGTTCCAGGGCGTGAAGAAGGTGATGTGGGTGGTGTCGTTTGCCGCCGCACCCGCCTGCTCGATCAGCTGATCGGGATTCTGCGAGCCGCCGGTGGTGATGATCCGCTTCTTCAGCCCGAGCGCCGCCGCCTGCTTGAAAATCAGGGTGAGCTGCTCGACCGCCGTGGTGACGATGAGCGTATCGGCATCGGACGCCTTGATCTTGGCGAGCTGGGCGCTCATGTCCTGCGCCGGCGGATCCATGGTCTCGACCAGACCCACCTTGATGTTGTGCTCCTTGAACATCTTGCCGAAATCTTCCGCGGCGCCGCGGCCCCAATCGTTGTTCACGACCAGGAAGTCCGCCTTTCCGATCTTGAGCTGATCGACGATCTTGGCGAACGCGTCCGCCTCGACCGCCGACGGCGGCGAGATGCGGAAGATGTAGGGATTCCCCGACGTGGTGATCTTGCCGGACGACGAGGTCTCGACCAGCATCGGCACCTTGTATTCCATGAGCTTCGGCATGATCGCGAGCGTGAAGCCGGAGCCCCACGCGCCCATCATCACCGGCACCTTGTCGCGCACGATCAGCTTTTCGGCGACGGCAGCCGCTTCCGTCGGGTTGCTCTTGTTGTCCTCGATGACCAGCTCGATTTTCTTGCCGAGCACGCCGCCCTTGGCGTTGATCTCGTCGGCGGCGATCTTCGCGCCGTTGGCGACATAGTTTCCCGACGCCGCGAACGCGCCGGTCAATGGCTGGATGACGCCGATCTTGATCGTCTCTTGCGCGCCGGCGCCCGTTGCCAGGCCTGCGGCAAGGACGATTGTCGCGAGCGCCGTCTTGCTTGCGTGTTGCCTCATGTCTTCCCTCCGTTGTGCGAGCGGCATGAGCCATCTTCGCATAGCTGCAAAATCTGGTCGGGGGCAAGCAGCGCATCCGTGCATGAACCGCGTGCCAACCTTGCGCCCGTTCGTGCGCAAGTGCGTTCCGGCGGCCGGCGTCGGTGGTCCTCTGTCGGGATGATAGCATGAGGAACGAACAGCGGGGCAAGCCGATTTTGCCGCACTCCATGCGGCAAAATGCGATTTTTTGTCCCCCACGTGGCGACGAAGTCCGCGATCTAATTCATGCTTTGAGCCGCGGGAATGATCTCGCGCGCAATGGTCTCGATCTGCTGCATTTCGTACTTGTAAGGAACGAAGATCAGCTTCTGCGTTCCGACCGCGAGGTGCTCCTTGAGCTGCTCGACGCATTCGTCGACCGTTCCCATGATGGCGCTTTCCTTGGTCGACTCGCTCCAGGCCGCAAAATCCCATTCCTTGGTCAGCCACTCCATCATCTGACTTTCAACTGCCTGGCGCGACTTGCCGATGTAGATCGGCAGCTGCGAGGCGTTGAGGAGCTTGTCCGGATCCTTTCCGGCCGCCTTCGCGAAATCGCGAATTTTGCCCCAGGATTTTGCGAAGCTTTCCGGCCGGTAGAAATAGGTCAGCCAGCCGTCGCCCGCGACTGCCGCGCGTTTGAGCACGCGATCGACGTATCCGCCGATCAGGATCGGAGGATGCGGCTTCTGCACCGGCTTCGGATACATGACGCCGGCGGGGATATCATGATTGCGGAACTTGCCGCTGACCGTGTGCTCGGTCCAGAACCGCTTCAGGATGTCGAGATTCTCGTCCATGATCTTGCCGCGCTGCTCGAACGGCACGCCGATGGCATTGAACTCGCGCCGATACCATCCGGACGCCATCCCCATGAGCAGCCGGCCATCCGACAAGAGATCCATGCACGCGAGCTGCTTGGCAAGGATGACAGGATTGCGCATCGGCAGCACCAGGATGCCGGTGCCCGAGCTTGATCTTGTTGGTCCGCGCGGCGATGGCGGTCAGCAGGGTCAGGGATTCGATGATCGGGAAGTTGGGGTCGACGCCGAGCAGGATGTGATCCCACACCCAGAGCGAGTCGAAGCCCAGCTGCTCCATTCTGACGCCGTATTCGACCAGTGCCTTGACATCCGGCATTTGCGGATAGGCGGTGAAATTTTGCACGGCGATGCCGAATGTCCGGGCCAAACCAGCCATCTCGAGCTCCTTGTTCTAGTCAAGAAAGTCGTCATTGCCGGGCTTGACCCGGCAATCCATCCTCGCTTGCAAGACGTTCTTGCGAAGAGCGATGGACCCCCGGGTCAAGCCCGGGGTGACGCATGTGGGTGGGTAATTCCGAGTCAGGCTCATCGCAACATGCGCTAGGCGGTGTAGAGCTGTTCTGGATCGAGCTCGCGCACCACGCTCGAGCTCCTGATCGGTGGGCGGCTCGGTCACGCCCACATGGGCGGCGAAGTCCAGGCGAAATCCGGTATTGTCCTGCACCTGCTCGCGGCTCACTCCCGGATTGAGGGAGATCACCTGCATGCGCCGCTTCTCGGCTTCGAATCCGAACACCGCCAGATCGGTGACCACGCGGAACATGCCGCCGGCAAGAAGGCCGCTTGCCCGCCGCGTATCGCCGCCGCGCAGGAATCCGGGGCTGGTGATGAAATCCACCTGCTCGACGAAGCGCCGCTTTTCATGCTTCATGGCCACGATCATCTGCGCAAGGCTCGCAATGTCGTTGCCGCCGCCGGTGCCCGGCAGCCGCGTCTTCGGCTTGATCGGATCACCGATGAATGAGCTGTTCAGATTGCCGTACTGGTCGATCTGCGCGCCGCCCATGAACCCGACATCCACATAGCCGCGCTGCAGCAGCAACAGCACTTCGGCGCTGCCGAGCACCATGTTGGCGCGTCTGGTGCAACGTTGATCGTTGGTGGAGGGCGGCAGCTTGCCCGGCTCGACGAATGCGCCGATCACGCCGCCTTCGAACAGGATCGTCAGGCCGGGACAACGCAGGCGCTGGGCGAGCGTGGCGGCGAGGAGCGGGATGCCGACTCCGGCGAATACCACCTGTCCGTCTTCGAGCTGGCGAGCGCTCAGGATCGTGAGCAGCTCCGCGGCGGTGTGGCTGTGCGGCTTAAGCATCGTAAATGCTCTCTCCCGCGCGGGCCGCTTCGAGCAACTCGTCCATGCCGATCATAGCGAGAAACTCGTTCCACGACTTCGGCCCATAGACGAAGCGCTCGAGATACTGCTGCATCCCTTCGACCGGATCGGTGTTCACCAGTCCGACGTAGTACTGCATGTGGCGGAGCATCGGCTCGTAGACGCCGTAGCATTCGTGCGGGGCGCAGCCGAACGGCAGCTCGACGACCGCGTCGACCGCGAAAAACGGAATCTTGGTCTGATCGGGCGCGCGCCGGATCTGATCGTTGGAGACGATGCGCTCCGTCGTCAGAATCACCTTGTCGGCGGCGATGGCCAAATCGATGTCCATGAACTGCAACCCGTCGATCTGCGCGTTTCCGAAATGATCGCAGCGCTGGACGTGGATCAAGGCGACGTCCGGATTGAGCGCCGGAACCAGCAGGATCTTTTCGCCGGTGAACGGGCAATCCATCTCGATCGCCTCGGGGCGCAGCTTTTGCACATCCGATCCCAGCATCGATCGGATCGGCATGAACGGAATCCCCATGGCACCTGCGCGGAAACGCATGCCCATCGCCATATGGCTCCACTCGTCGTATCGTGCCTTTCCGGTCTCCACGTGATGGCGCATCACCTTCGAGACGCCCCACAGGATGCTTTGGCTGAACCAGCTCGTCACGATGTGGCCGCACGCGCCCGAAGCGAGCAGCAGGTCGCCGTCGCTCGACACGATGCTGCGTGAGCAGGTGAGCCCTTTTCTGCCGGCCCGTATGAGCGCCCAGATCATCCCCATGGGCGTGCGCGACATCGTGCTCCCGCCGATTCCGACGGTGTCTCCGTCACGCACGAAGGAGGCAGCTTCTTCGAGGGAGACGACCTTCTGCCGCAGACTTCGGTCGCGACGTGACAGGCCCTCGCGCAGCTCCAGATAGGTCGGAGGGGCCTTGTCCCTCGCTGTGGCGTTGGTGGCTGCCATGCCGATTCAGCGCCCGCTCCCGGCGCCAACCTCCAGATTGAACTCCTCGATGCAGCGATCCCATATCGGGATGCTGTCTACCAGCTCGCGCCAGAACCGCTGATCCCTGCGGCGGTCGAAGTCGCTCGATTGCTACGCCCTGCTGTTCCACCCACGTGTAATAGCCGAGATTGAAGATGCGTTTGCGATCGAGGTGCGTGAGCTCGAGGACGTGATCGTCGACGATGCCTTCCAGGTGACGACTGAAGATCTCGCCGGCGTTCACTTCGTCCAATCCGTCCGGATAACGGCGCGTCATGAAGTTCTGGCGCTCGCTGGCGTAGAGCAGGGCGCTGTCGGTCGCCACGGTCATGATCACGTCGTCGGCGCCGAGATCGAGATGCTTGGCCAACTTTATGGCGGCGACGATATTGGCGAGCCCAGAGATGCCGATATCGTCGAATGCTCCCACCACTTCGGGATCGATCTTGCGCCGCCCCGCCATATAGCTGCGCCCGACATTGCCCCCGAACAACAGATTGAGCGAATCGGCTGGCCAGATCGGACACGCCGACACGAGGTCGGTGTTCATCACGTTGTGGATCAGCGGAATATGCTTGTCGCCGATGCCCTGGATGTTGTGCTCGCCGTATCCATTGCACAGCATCGTCGGGCACTCGATGGCTTCCACCGCGGCGATCTTCGTTCCGTGCCGCGATTTCAGATTGTCGCCGGCGGCGATCGTTCCGGCCGAGCCGGTCGCCGACACGAAAGCCGCCAGCCGATATTCCGGATTGGTGCTTTTCAGGTGCGAGAAGACACGGTCGAACGCGGCACCGGTGCAGTGATAGTGGATCAGGTAGTTGGCGAATTCGGAGAACTGATTGAGAATGACGTTGTCCTTCGTCGCGCGGCGAGCTCGGCGCACTTGTCGTAGATTTCCTTGACGTTGCTTTCCGTGCCGGGCGTGCGGATGATGTCGGCGGGATCAGAAACCCACTCCTGCCAGCCAGTCGAAGCGCTCCTGGCTCATGCCGGCCGGCAGCACGGCCACGCCGCGGCAACCGAGAATGCGCGATATGGCAATGCCGCCGCGGCAGTAGTTTCCGGTCGACGGCCAGATCGCCCGGTCATGCTGCGGGTCGAATTGGCCGGTCACCAGCCGCGGCACCAGACAGGCATAGGCGGCGAGCACCTTGTGGGCGCCGATCATCGGGAAGCGGCTGCCGAGCAGGACGACGATCGGCGACTTTACGCCGGTCAGCGTCTCGGGCAGGACCACGTGGCCCGGCAGCGGCACCCGGTCCCTGCGGTCGCGCATCGTTGAACCAGTGAACACGCCACAGGTTTTTCCCGTCCGGCTCATCCGGGCCGACGGCGTCGAGACTGCTCTCGATAGCGGCCGGGATGAGCGCCGGATTGGCCAATTGGCTCCAGGTCGGCAAGGTCACGCGGGCCGCGCGCAGGCGTTCCACCGCCGCTCGGCGGCGGCCGCCGTCGCGCATTTCCGGCCGGATGAGGAACTGATGCGTCATGTCGCCGGTGCGGCTCCTGGATTTATTGCAGCGGTCAGCGGTGCATCCGCGCTCGCGCCGAGCGGGCCTTACCGGCTATCGACGCCGCACCAGTCGCAAATGCTGAGCGCCATGACCTTGATGGAGGTCAGGTAATCGTCGACGGACACGTACTCGTCGTTCGCATGCATGACCGCAGTCGAACCCGGTCCAAAGATCACGGTCGGAGTATCGGCATAGCGGTTCAGGAAACGAGTATCCGCAGCGCCCTGACGGCCGCTGATCTCGGGACTGCGGCCGGTGACCTCCTTGTAGTTCTTGCAGACGGTTTCAACGATCGGGTGATTTCGCGGGATTTCGGATGCCTGCGCGTCATACCCCACGAACCGTACCTTCGGCGGGTGCAGCTTCATCCAGGGATCCTCGGCCGCCGCGCGCGCCACCTGTTCCACGAGGCTCCGCTTCACGCCTTCATGGTCCTCTCCCGGGACCGTGCCGATGCTGCCCTTCAGAAGGCAGTTGACGGGAAACGCGCTCGGATAATTGCCGGCCGAGAAGCTGCCGATGATGCAGGGAAGCGTATCGAGGGCATTGGGATACAAGGGGTGCGTTACCGTGGCAACTCGCTTTGCCTCCAGATCTGCCACCGCCTTCACGATCTTGTTGCCGAGCTCGATTCCGCTGATGCCCTCGTACCGCTTCTGAATCCCGGCGGGCTTGCCGTGGATCTCGATCTCGAACCAGATCCTGCCGATGCACGCAGGTTGCACCGCGAGGTCGCTGGTCTCACCGGAAATGCCGGCATCCGCGCGGTACCCGCGGATCACCGTATCCAACGTTCCGTGGCCGCTGACTTCTTCATCGACGACGATATTGATGTAGACATCACCCTTGGGCTTCAGCCCCGCTGCCATCAGGCGATTCCACCGCCATGATGTGGCTGGCAACTCCGCTCTTCATGTCGGCAGAGCCTCGCCCGTAGATCACGGCCGTCCTTGATGGTCGCGGACCAGGGGTCGTCGCTCCATCCCTCGCCACCGCCGACCGGAATGACGTCGGTATGCCCGTTCAAGAGCAATGAGCGCCCGCCGCCCGAGCCCTTCAAGGTTGCGACAATGTTCGGGCGTCCTTCATACCCCCTGTCGACGGGTATGTATGCCGGATGCTTCTTCAGCTCTTCCCAATCCGTTTCCCACATGTCGACGTCGAGGCCGATCTTCGCCATGTAGTCGGCCAGAAACTTCTGGATCTTCGCTTCATCGCCGGTGACGCTCGGGATGGCGATCATCTGCTGGAGAAAGGTGATCGCCTTGTCACGCCTGTCGTCGATCTTTTGGAGAAGGTTCTGGCGGATGCTCGCACTCATGACCTTGAACCATGACCCATCGAAACATGACCCATCGAAACTGACCCATCGTCATGGCCGGACTTGTTCCGGTCATCCACGTCTTTACAGCCCACGAGCAAGACGTGGATGCCCGCGCCAAGCGCGGGCATGACGAATAAACGAGTGTGACCGTTGGTACCATCTTTCCTAGTGCTCCGATCGGCAGAAGCTCAATTGGTAGGAGGCGATCTCCCGCCCGTCAATCGACATCTGCAACCTGCGGCTTCTCGCGCGCGTGGTCGGCATTCCGGTGTCCAGCCTCAAGCCTCCGAGCGACGAAACAGCTTTCGCAGCCAGCCTCTGACCCGTCCGGCGAGGACGGAAAGCACGACCGAGCCCGCGTCGAGCTCGGCCGCCGGCGCCGAGGGGGCCTGGCCCGGCGCAGCGAGCCGCGCCTCCAGATTCTGCACGAAAGAATTGGTGATTCGCTTGACGATGTCCTGCATCAGGTCTGTTCGGCCGAATTGCGCCAATGCGCCGGTCAAAGCATAGCCGATGTCGACGTCCACGCGGGTGGATCGCGGATCGTCAGCGGGCACCACGCGATAGCGGATCGTCCCCCGGGTAGCCGTGCTGCCGCGGGTGTCGCGGCCGCTGCCCCGAATCGTGCCGGAAAAATCCGAGGCATTGCGCTCGATGATGGCGACACCCTCGAGCTCTGCCGCGATGGGACCGACCTTGACCCGCATCTTGCCCGTAACGTTCCGGTCGTCGCCGCCGGTGATGGAGGCCCCCGGCAAGCAGGCCGCCACATCCTCGATGCGGGCAAAGAATGCCCAGACATCCTCACGCGGATGGTGAACGACGAAGTGATGGGCGAACGTCAGCGCAGGTGTGAAATCCTCGAGCGGCGCGACTGGCGCTGGCGCCGCTTGCGATCCGGGGCGAGGCGGCAGGGTCTTCGGCGCAGGGGCTTCACTTCCCGCGACGCGCGCAAAGTCCGTGGTCGGCGGGTGCCCCGAGCCTGCCGGGCCAATTCTGCTGCGTCCGGCACCGGGCATCGGCGCGATGCCGCGCATTTGCCGATTTTCGATCACGCTCGCAATGGCGCGCACGATCCCGACGTAGCCGGTGCAGCGGCAGAGATTGCCGCTCATCGCGACGCGAATTTCCTGTTCGTCCGCTCGATCGGCCCGCATGATCAGATCGCGGGCGGAAACGAGCATTCCCGGCGTGCAATAGCCGCACTGCAGTGCGTGCTCGCGCGAAAATGCGCGGCGCAGCTCTACAGTGATCTCGTCGTCGTCGAGCCCTTCGATGGTGGTGACCGCGGCGCCGTCGCAGGCGATTGCATAGGTGATGCACGAGCGTATGGGGACGCCGTCCACCAGCAGCGTGCAGGCGCCACAAATGCCGTGCTCGCAGCCCAGATGCGTGCCGGTGAGGCCCTGTGCCTCGCGCAGGAAGTCGGCGAGATGCGTGCGCGGCTCGACGGTTGCAGCCAGACTTCTTTCCGTTGAGGGTGAGGGTGATGGGCTTCATGCGCAGGCCTGCGCGATGGCGCGGCGCAAAGCGACGAGATGGATCTGCTGCCCGATCGTATCGGTCATTCCTGCGGCAGCAAGCGCCGCTCGTGCGGGCTGCTGATCAAAAGAGGGGGACAGACCGGCCTCCGGACCACCGCGGAACAACGCGCCCGCATCGGAGAACACGACCGGCCGGCTCTCGGTGGCGCCGATGGCCGCCCGGCAGACCGCGCGCGCCGGGTCGAACAGGACAGCGCCGATTGCGGTGGCAAATTCGCCGGTCTTGCGCGACACTTTGTAGTAGCCCCACTGAGCGCGGGGCGACACCCGCGGCACCGAAATGGCTTGCACCAATTCACCTGGCGCCAGCGCGGTCTCGAATACTCCGAGCACGAACTCCTCGATCGGCACCGAGCGCCGCCCGGTTGCGCCGCGCACGAGAACGCTGGCGCCGAGCGCGGCAAGGCATGCGATCCAATCCGCCGAAGGATCGGCGTGGGCGACACTGCCGCCGATCGTGCCGCGGTTGCGCACCGCGCGATAAGCAATCCCGCGGGCGACGCTGCGCAGCACCCCGCCTTCCAGATCCGGGACCCGGCCGTCCTCGATGTCGCTGTGGGTGACGCAGGCCCCTATCGACAGCGCGTCGGCCGTTTCCTCGACCTGCATCAACTCGGCGATGCCGGTCAGATCGACCAGCAGATCGGGCTGCGCCAGGCGAAGATTGAGCATGGGGCCGAGCGACTGGCCGCCGGCGATGAACTTCACCACCAGGTCGCTGCGTTCCGCCAGCGCAATTGCAGCGGCGATATCCGCCGGACGTTCGTACTCGAACCGAGCCGGCTTCACGATCAGCCCCGCTGCGCGATCGCCTGGAGGACGCGTCGTGGCGTGATCGGCGAGACGTATAACTCGGCGGCGAGCGGCCGCAAGGCATCGTTGACCGCGTTGGCGATTGCGGCCGGCGGCGCGATGGCGCCGCCTTCGCCGATCCCCTTGACGCCGAACTCGGTGTAGGGCGCAAGGGTCTCCATGTGATGGAGCGTGGGGGCCGGTACTTCCGTCGGGCCCGGCAGGAGATAATCCGAGAGGGTGGAGGCGAGAGGCTGCCCCAAGCGATCGAACGGCATCTCCTCGTAAAGCGCCGTGCCCACGCCTTGAGCGAAGCCTCCGTAGATCTGGCCATCAGCGATCATGGGGTTCACCAGCTTGCCGCCGTCCTCGACGATGACATAGTCGAGGATCTCCACGTCGCCGATCTCCGGATCGACCGCCACCAGGGCGGCGTGCGTGGCATAGCTGAACGTCCCGCTGTCGCGCTGCGGCTTGTAACCGATGGTGGTCTCGAGCCCGCCGGGATCCACATCATCCGGGAGGTCCTGCGGCCGCAGGTACCAGGCCCGCGCGATCTCCGCCAAGGTGACCGATCCTTGCGGACCGACCGCCTTGCCATCGTGGATGAGGACCTGCGCAGGATCGGTCTGCAGGAGCCGGGCTCCGATCTTTGCGGCACGCTTCGCAATTACCCGGCAAGCCGTCGCCACCGCGCCGCCCGCCATCACCATGCAGCGCGATCCCCAGGTGCCGGTCGAATAGGGTGTCAGCGCGGTGTCACCGAGCACGATCTTGATCTTGCCGGTGTCGATCCCGAGAATCTCGTGGGCAACCTGGGCCAGCGTCGTTTCGAGTCCCTGCCCGTGCGAATGGATGCCGACGCGCAACTCCAGGCCTCCGTCTGGGGTGAGGCGCGCCGTTGCCTGCTCGTGTCCGGGCACCATCGGAATGCCCCAGCCGTGATACACCGACGTGCCGTGCGCCGCCTGCTCGCAATAGGTCGCAAGGCCGACGCCGACCAGGCGTCCATCGGGCTCGCCGCGTTTCTGACGCTCCCGGATTGCCGCGATGTCGATCGCCGCGACGGTCCGGCGCAAGGATTCCAGATAGTCGCCGCTGTCGAAATGCTTGTTGGTGATGTTGTCGAATGGCATCTGCTCGGGTCGCACGAGATTTCCTTGCCCGCAGCTCGTGCGGCTCGATGCCTGCTGCGCGCGCGACGGCATCGAGCAGGAGTTCGAGCGCGAAGCACACGCCGGTGCGCGCCACCCCGCGATACGGCAGGATCGGGCACTTGTTGGTAGCGACCGACCAGGTGCGACACCGGTATGCCGGAAAATCGTATGGTCCCGGCAGGATGCTCGCCACCTGCGCGGCTTCCAGGCAGGCGGAGAACGGGTACGACGAGTAGGCGCCGGAATCGACGACGGCTTCGCAGTCGATGCCGCGCAGGCGGCCGTCCCGGTCGGCATAGGCCGTGATGCGGTAATGGTGCTCGCGGCAATTGGCGCCGGCGGTCAGATGCTCGCGACGATCCTCGATCCACCGCACCGGATGGCCGCAATGCATGGCGAGCCAGCCCAGGCAGATCTCCTCCGGCAACAGGATGCCCTTGTAGCCGAATGCTCCCCCGACGTCCGGCGCGATGATGCGGACCTGGCCCTCGTCGAGGCCCAGGCATTCGGAGAGCCCGGTGCGCACGATGTGCGGCATCTGGCAGGCCGAGTACAGCGTCAATTGCTCGAGGCGCGTGTCCCAGCAGGCGACAACGCCGCGCCCTTCGATCGGCGCCATGCATTGCCGTGAGGTGCGGATCTCGCGCGAGACCTTGATGGGTGCATCGAACGCCTTGCTGATATCGATATCGACGAAGGTCTCCAGAAATACGTTGTCGGCCCAGTGCTCGTGGACCAGGGCGGCGCCGGTCGTGCGTGCTTCCAGCATGTCGTGCACAGCCGGCAATTCCGCGAGATCGAGCGTGACCGACTGCGCAACGTCTTCGGCTTCCGCCCGCGTGGCGCCGATGCACATGGCCACCAGCTCGCCGACATGACGCACCTTGTCGGTGGCGAGCGGCGGCTGCTCCGATACCTTGAATCCGCGCAAGCCCGACACCGCGCGGATCGGTTTCACGCCGGCGAGCTCCGCCGCCGTGAACGTGGTGCCGCGATATTCCGCAGGGATGGAAATGCCGCGCAGGCGGGCGTGCGCGAGCGGGCTGCGAACGAAGGCGACGTCCTTCATTCCAGGCAGCCGGATGTCGGCAACGAACTGCCCACGCCCGCGCATGAGGCGGTCGTCCTCCTTTCTGATGAGACGAGCTCCGACACCTTGTGAGGCCATGGCGCTTCCTGTTGCCCCGGACTGATCCATCATCGGCGAAACTTGCCCATCAACGCTCCAGTGCATTCCCCGCGCGCGCGGGCAAGTCGTTGGATGTCTTCTGCTTTCGTGCGTTAGGTTTGTTCCGCCAAAATGGCCTGCGGCCTTGCCCTGCTTTCCTGCCTGTCCTCGAATGGAGCGAGGCTTCGGGTGGTGGGTTCGTTCGGCCAAAATGGCGGACGCCCCCCGGCGGTCGTGTCGGCTGCGGTCGCATCGATCTCTCCCTCACGTTTCATGTCTCGACGAGCCTGCTCCTACAACCGCGGACCGCGGATCATGGCGCTTTCCTACCGTCCCCGACCCCTGCACCAGGACGCACCCCTGTTGCACGCACCATGTCAAACAGCAAATCTCGTTCCCGCGGCGCCACGGCGCCCGGGTTTTGACGTCTCCTTGCAGCCACCCGATGTGAGGGGCGGCGGAGCGCCGAAAGGCGCAAACAACTGCCGCGCTGGCGAGGCGCGGCGCGCACCCTGCCGGGGTGCGCTCGCCTTCCGGCGCTCCACCTTGGCGCTTTCTGATCCGGGTACGCTTGCTTCCCCCTTCGGCATTTGTGCCGAAGGCTGTAGCGAGACCTCCTCGCGGCCGGGCCGTAGTACCCGACAGTCGTTTCCCGGACCTCCCGAGTCCGCGGTTGCGAGCCGCGGCCGCAGGACGCCAAATCTCACTCCGTATTCAGGATCGCCTCTAGAAACGGCCCCTCATGAGCGAGACGAAGGCTTTCTAGTACATCTGCATTAGGAAGTCAATAGCTATTTGCAGTCATAATATATGTGCAATGTGTGGTCATGGGAGGAGAGGTTTGCCCCCTTGGCCCTCCAAGAGCCACGCTCACCGTGTGTCCGCAGGCGGCCGCCATCGCAACGAGCGGGATTCGATCTGCCGCAGCGCGATGTCGATCAGCGCGGCAATCACGAGAAGCAGTGCGAGCCCGGCCAGCACCTCGCGCATTCTCAGCCGATGCTGGCCCTGCATGATGAGAAATCCGACGCCGGCATCGCCGCCGATATACTCGCCGACGACCGCGCCGATCAGCGCGAAGCCGACGCTGGCGCGCAGTCCGGCAATGATCCACGAGAAGGCCGCAGGCAAATAGATGTGCTGCGTGATCTGCCAACGCGACGCGCCGAACAGCCGCGCACGGTCCAGGAGCTCCTTGTCGACCTCCAGCAGCCCTCGATAAGTGTTGAAGAAGCAGATGAAGACGATGAACAGGGCGACCAGCACGATCTTCGGCGCCATTCCGAAGCCGAACCAGACGATGAACAGAGGCGCGAGCGTAAGCCGCGGGAACGAGTTCATCAGGACGATGAATGGATCGAGAACCTGCGCCACCCGAGGCAGGAAAGCGAATGCAAATCCGAGCGCCGTGCCGATCGCGACGCCGATCACGTAGCCGATGGCGGCTTCGGCCAGTGTAAGACCGAGATTGCCGAACACGCGGTTCTCTTCGAGCCATCGGCCGATCACCCCCGCGATCTCGCCGGGAGAGCTGAAGAAGAAGGTATCGATCCAGCCGGCGGTGGCCGCTACCTGCCAGAGCCCGATGAAGGTCGCGATCACCAGCAGCCTGCCGGCCAGCCATCCCAGCGAGGAGGTCATGTCCGTCATGCCCGCCAGGCATCGGCCTTGCGCTCGACCCGGGCAAGCATCCGGTCGAGCGGCACCACGGCGATGAAGATGACCAGAAGCCCCGCCATGACCGCGTTGGGATCGTTCTGCGACTGCGCGACCGCGATCAGTGAGCCGATCCCGGCGTTGGCGCCCAGATACTCCGCTACGATCGCGCCGAGGAATGCGAATCCGATCGCGACCTTGAGACTGGAAAGCAGCCAGACCAGGGATGCGGGAAAATAAATCTCGCGCACCAGGCCGAATGCGCTCGCGCCCATGAGCCGCGCCTTGTCGATGAGAGCGCCCTGGACACTGCGCAAACCGGCCTCGACATTGAAATAGACGATGAAGAATACAATGAGCGTCACCAGTGCGGACTTGGACAGGATGCCCAGGCCGAACCAGATCATGAACACCGGGGCCAACACGATACGCGGTACCACCGCGAAGATCGCAATCAGCGGATCGAAAAGGTTGCGCAGCAGGGGCACGAACAGGAACAGAAAGCCGACGCTGATGCCGATGATCGCTCCGGCGACGAACCCGAGCAGCGACTCCAGCACGGTCAGGCCGAGGTGATAGAAGATGTCTCCGGCCGCAATCCAGGCGGCCAGTTGAGCCGCGACCGAGATCGGATCACCGAACACGTCGCGCACGCTCGGGTCGCGCAGGCTGACCCAGAGCCAGAGACCGAAGAAGGTTCCCACCAGCCCCACGCGCCAGGCAAAGACCGCCATAGGCGAAAGTGGCTTTCTGCGGCATTCGCCTGAACCAACCAGTTGTCATTGCCGTCCCCGGACTTGATCCGGGGATTGACCCGGCAATCCATCTTCTTCGCAAGCCTTATTGCGAAGTGGGACTGGACCCCCGGGGGTGAGCGATCGTGCCGAGGCGGTGCCTCTCACCCGCCTCGGTGAGTACTGGATCGTCCGCTTACGCGGACGATGACAGCCGAGGAAACTTCAGTTTCCGCGTTTTTCCTGCCGGTAGCTGCGGTGCACCTCGTCGCGCATGTCTTCCCAGAGTCGCGTGTAAAGGTCGTGGAAGGACTGCTCGGTGCGAACGTCGAGGATGTCGCGCGGCCGCTCGAGGTCGATCTTGTGCACGGCCTTGATGCTCCCCGGACGGGCGGTCATGACGATGACCAGATCCGAAAGCGCGATCGCTTCCTCCAGGTCGTGCGTGACGAAGATCACGGTCTTCCGGTCGCGCGCCCATATCTCGATGAGCTCGTTCTCCATCATGTTGCGGGTCTGGACGTCGAGCGCGCTGAACGGCTCGTCCATCAGCATGGTCCTGGGATCGGAGACCAGAGTGCAGGCGAGCGAGACGCGCTTTCGCATGCCGCCCGAGAGCTGATGCGGATAGGACTCCTCGAAGCCCTCCAGGCCGACGCGTCGATATCCAGGCGCGGGCCCGTTCTTCGCGCTCCGCCTTGGGCACGCCCTTGAAGCGAAGGGGCAGGGCGATGTTGTCCAGCACCGTCTTCCACGGGATGAGCGCGTCGGACTGAAACATGAAGCCGACGTCGGTTCTGATCCCGCGCACCTCTTCCCCGTTGACGTTGATCGAGCCGGAGCTCGGCGCCAGCAGGCCCGAGATCATTCGCAGCACGGTGGACTTGCCGCATCCGGACGGTCCGACGAGCGATACGAAGTTCCCGGCCGCCACCGCGAAGGTGGCGTCATCGAGGACCGTCAGGCTGCGTCCCTGGGAAACGAAGGTATGGGACACCGCATTGACTTCGACCGCATTCATCCCCGCTTGCGCCTTCGCAAACCGTCACTGGAGGAAGCGGTCATCGATGACTTGGGCAGGCGTGATCTTCTGGTCCTTCGACAGCTCGCCGAGGTCCTTCATCAGGTCGACGGTCAGCGTGACCGAGGATTCGGGGACCTTGCCGTCCTCGGAAACGGCAGGAATAACGCGCTCGAGAACTTTCTCCACGCCTTCCGTCGCCTTCAGGTTTTCGGGCAGGACCGCGGCGACCTCGGCGGACGAGTGCGAGCGGATCCATTTCAGGGCGTCCAGGTTCGCGGTCACGAACGCCTTCACGAGATCGGGATTCTTGTCCACGTATGCCTTGCGTGCGACGATGGCGACCGTCGGGAAAACGCCCTTGAACACCTTCTCCGTCGTCTCCCTGGAATGGAGGTCGATGAGAACGGTGCCGAGGTCTTCGGCGAGCAGGCGCGAGATCGTGGGCTCGCTGGCCAGCATGACATCGACGCGCTTGGCGCGCATGGCGGGGATCCAGCCCGCGACTCCGCCGGTGGAGCGGAACGTCACGTCGTCCGGGTTGATGCCGTAGGCCTGCACGATGCCGAGGCCGACGAGATGATGACCGGAACCCAGTCCGACAACTCCAAAGACGCGGCCCTTCAAATCTGCGGGCGACTTGACCTCGGGCAATCCCTTGCGAACCAGAAGCGCCATCGTCGGGTTGGCCATCAGCTTCGCAAGAACGACGAGATCCTTGCCTTCGGCCTGCGCCTTGATGGCGTGCTGGACGTAGAGAATCCCGATGTCCTGCTCGCCGGCCAGGAGGGCCAGCACCGCCGGGCTCGGCGTGGGTGCGTAGGTCACCGCGACCTTGCGCCCGAGCTTCTTTTCGAGATCGGGGAACGTGACCTTCTCCGCGACGAGGAACGGGAGAAAGGTGAAGGACGGCGTGGAAGACATGATGACCCGAAGCGGGTCCGCCGCCTGCGCGGGACCTGCGCTGCCGGCGAAGGCGAGCGCGGCCACAACCGTCGACAAGAGTGTTGGCAGATCAATTTTCATTCTGCGCATGGGATTCTCCTATGAGCGGCGTGGACAATTCCGGCCGTTGCTACGACATCGGCCAGATCGGCTTTGCGACATCCTCCAGACCGGCGCGCCTGGCGAGAGAGATGGCGCGGTCCTGTGCTTCCTCGATCAAATCGGCTTCGTTGAGCGTGCGCACCTTGCCGCTGCGCATCAGCACGTTTCCGTCGACGATCACGGTATCGGCACAGCCGCCATGGGCGCAGTAGACCAGGTTGGCGATCGGATTGTGGATCGGCTGCCACTCGGGTCTCTTGATGTCCAGCATCGTGAGGTCGGCTTTCTTGCCGACCGCGACGGAGCCGAGCTCCTTCTCCCACATCATGCATCGGGCGCCGTTGATGGTCATCATCTCCACCGCGACTTCCGGCCGCATCAGCTTAGGATCGAGCCGCGCTTCGTGGTAGCCGCCGACGACGAGGAAAGTCTGTCGGATGACGTCCAGGAAATTCCCGGACATCGCCGAGTCCGACCCGAGCGAGACCGCAAGGCCGAGTTCCAGCATTTCCGGTGCCTTGCCATGATTGATATTGCCCATGGCTTGATGGAACGAAGCGCCGGGCGCCAGCGAGATCTTCACATCCCGTTTCTGGAGCATGAACAGCTCCTTGCTGTCGATCCATCCCATGTGAAGCAGCAGCAGGTTGGGGCCGAGCAGCCCTAGCTTCTCCAGCCGCGCAACGTCTCCCATCCCGTATTTGAGGTGCGAGGCGACGATTTCGTCCTTGTTCTCGCAGGCGTGTCCGATCACTCCGACGCCGCGCTTCTCTGCGAGCTGCGCCAGGCGGCGAAGAAGGTCGTCCGAGCAGGCGACCGGAACCCGCATCGAGAACCAGGCCTTCAGCCGGCCGTCGAGCGCACCCTCGAACTCGGCCACCATGTCGTCGGCCCGGGCAAGGGCCTCATCGGTCGGCTCGAAAAAGCCCTTGGGCAGATTGCCCATCGAAGTCTGCCCCATATCGAACACCGTGCGCGCAAGCATGCCGCGCATGCCGCTTTCTTTCACCGCCTGTGCGGTTTCCGCGGCGAAGTAGCTGCCCGGGTCGGCAAAGCAAGTGATGCCGGCGCGAATCATCTCGACCTGGGCGAGACGCGCGGCGCACAAGGCGTCGCCGCTGTCCATGTGAGCCTCGACCACCCATAACCGGCGGAACAATCGCTCCGGTCCCGAGTAGGCCTCGTCTCCCAGGCCGCGACCGAGTTGCTGTGCATTATGGATGTGAGTATCGAAGAGACCGGGGAGGACCATCTTGCCCTTCCCGTCGATGATCTCGTGCGCGCCTTCGGTCGAGATGTCCTTCGACTTGCCGACGGCGACAAATCGGCCTTGCTCGATGGCAACGGCGCCGTCGCGGATGATGCGGCGATCCTCGTCGACGGTGACCAGGTAGTCGATGTTGTCGATGACGAGTCTGGCCATGGCGCCTCGGGGATTTCAGCCGGCGAATTGGGCCTGTTGTACGATCAGATGATACCACGCGTGAAACCTGAAATGATCAGTCCGTAGGGTGGGCAACGGCGGCTTCGACGTTGCCCACGCGTCTTGAAAAGCTTTCAGTTCAGTCGAAGCGAGGCCGAGCTGGCGGGGATGTGGCGAACGGCTTCGGACAGTCAGGCGCGTGGGCAACGTCGAAGCCGCCGTTGCCCACCCTACGGTAACTCGTTATGTGCATCATCGGCGAAACTTGCCCAGCAATCGGGCGAGCGCATTCCTCATGCGTGTGACAACGACCGCGCCGAGCAGCGATCCGGCTGCGATCGGAGCGCTCGGCTCCTCGATCGCAGCGGATGCTCCCGCCAGGCGCCGCTCGAGATTGCGTGCGAACATGTCGCTCAGGCGAGCCGCCAGATCATTGACGATTCCACTGCGCCCGAAATGCGCGAGGGGGCCGGCCAGAACGGCGCGTACGCTGATATCGACTCGCGCAGCGGTTCCGTCCTGCTCCGGGGTCAGAACATATTCGATCTCGGCATTGGCCCTTGAAGCGCTGAGCCGGTCGCGTCCAGTGCCGAGGATCATTCCGCGTTGGGTCGCGTCGTCGCGAATGACGCGTGCCTCTCCGTCGAACGAAGCGGCGATCGGCCCGAGCTTGATCGCCACCCGGCCCTGCAACCGGTCCCCGCTGGAGCCGGTGAGCGTCGCACCAGGCATGCAGGGCACCACCCGTTCGATATCGGCGAGGAAGCGCCACACCTCCTGTGGCGGGCGTCCAATCACGAACGATTGACGGACTTCGATGGTCGGCTTTTTCCCGCCGAGCCCCAAGCCGGCTTCCCCGACGACCGGGCGCGTTTCGCCGATGGTCGAATCGAGGCTTGTCGAAATCGAGGCTTGGCGCCGAAACCGTGCCGGCGCGCCGCTCGGCATGCTGCGATCCGACCGGCCCCAGCCTGCATCGCTGGAAAGCGGCGGCGGCGAGGCTCCCACGCCGGCGCTCCTCCAGCACGCGGCGGATGGCGCGCACGATCCCGACATATCCAGTGCAGCGGCACAGATTGCCGCTCAGCTCGAGGCGGATGCGCCGTTCGTCGGCGTCCGGGAGGCGCATGACGATATCGCGTGCCGTGATGAGCATTGCGGGCGTGCAAAATCCGCATTGCAAGCCGTGCTCGGCAGCGAACGCCCGCCGCAGCGCGGCCATGACGGAGTCGTGCTCGAGACCCTCGATCGTCGTGATTTCCGCGCCTTCGCACAGCACCGCATAGGTGATGCACGATCGTGCCGGCTGGCCGTCGATCAGGACCGTGCAGGCGCCGCATGCGCCCTGCTCGCAGCGAAGGTGAGTGCCGGTCAAGCCGAGCTTCTCGCGCAGCAGGTCCGCCAAGTGCGTGCGCGGCTCCATCGTCTCGACGACCCGGATGTCGTTCACGGTGAGGCGCACGGGCGTCATTTGGCCATCGCCTGCGCGGCCGCCCGCGACAGCGCGGTGATGTGGAGGCGCACGTCCGCCGGCCTGGTCAGTCCGGCATGCGCCAGCAGATCAGTGACGGCATTCTCATCGAGACGGACAGCATTCCCCGGCCGGGGGATCTCATCGAATATCGAGCGCGCATCATCGATGACGATGGGCCGCCCTCGAGTTGCGCCGATGACGGCTCTGAAAAGGCCGCGATCGGGATCGAGCAACAGCGCGCCCGCTCGCCAGTGCAAACTCCCCGGCCTTCCGGCACACCTTGTAGTATCCGCAGCGGGCGTTGCGCGAGGGGCGCGGGATGCGGATGGCTTGCAGCAATTCTCCCGTTTCGAGCATCACCTCGAACGCGCCGATCACGAATTGCTCGATCGGCACGCGTCGCGCCCGGCGTCCATCGGAGATCACGCATTCGGCACGCAGCGCCAACAGTGCCGGCAGCCAGTCCCCCGCGGGATCGGCATGACAAATGCTTCCGCCGACGGTGCCGCGATTGCGCACCGCGCGATAGGCGACGCCGCCGGCCACCGTCATGAGGATCGGCAGCTCCGCCACCGGGACGCGCCCATCCTCGATGTCGGAGGTGGTGATGCAGGCTCCCAGGCTGAGCCAATCCGCATCCTCCTCGATGCGCGTCAACTCGGGAATGGCCGTGATGTCGACCAGGATGGACGGCTGCACCAGGCGCAGGTTCAGCATCGGGCCGAGCGATTGACCGCCGGCAACGACTTTTGCGCCGTCGGCCTGGCGCAGGATCGCCGCCGCCTCGGCGAGGGTTGCTGCGCGCGCGAACTCGAAATTCGCCGGCTTCATGGTTCGCGCGCTCCGCCTCGTACTGTCGCAGCGGAAATAGCGTCGAGGATTTGTTCGGGCGTGAGCGGCAGATCGTGCACTTCGGCGCCGAGCGGGTGCAGGGCGTCGTTGACTGCCGAAACGATCGCTGCCGGCGGGCCTACCGCGCCTCCCTCGCCGATCCCCTTCATGCCGAATTCGGTGTGCGGGGAGGGCGTCTCCATGTGCAACACCCGGATGTCGGGAACGTCATTGGCGCCGGGGAGGAGATAGTCGAGCATGGTCGACGCCAGCGGCTGGCCCTGCGCATCGAACGGCACGGCTTCCAGCAGGCACGTTCCAATTCCTTGTGCGGTCCCGCCTTGCACCTGGCCATCGACGATCATCGGATTGACGAGCTTGCCGCCGTCTTCGACCACGACATAGTCGAGGATTTCAACGAGCCCAGTGCCGGGATCGACCGCGACCATCGCCGCATGCGTGGCGTAACTGAATGTCCCGGTGTCGCGGGCAGGGCGATAGCCGGTGGTGACCTCGAGCCCCCCTTGATCCACATCAGAGGGCAGATTCTGAGGTTGCAGATACCAGGCGCGGGCGACCTCGCGCAGCGTGACGCTCGCGCCCCGCCCGATGACGCTGCCATTGGCGGTGCGCACGTCGGCAGGATCGGCCTGCAGCAGCCATGCACCGATCCGGCTCGCCCGCCCGGCGAGCGTACGCGAGGCCTGCGCGACCGCTCCACCTGCCATCACCATCGACCGCGAAGCCCAGGTCCCGGAGGAAAACGGGCTGTAAAGCGTGTCGCCCTGCAGCACCTTGATGCGGTCGAGGTCGACACCGAGGATCTCGTGCGCAACCTGCGCCAGCGTGGTTTCGTGGCCCTGGCCGTGCGAATGGGTGCCGACGCGAATCTCGACGTCGCCATCCGCGGTCAGCCGCACGGTCGCCTGCTCATAGCCCGGCACGACCGGACGGCCCCAAGCCGCCAGCACGTCGGTTCCCATCGCCCCTTGCTCGCAGAAGATCGAGAACCCGACGCCCAGCAGCCGTCCGTCCGGCTCGCCATGGCGCTGACGCTCGCGGGCAGCCGGCAGGCCGATGGCGGCAACTGCACGGCGCATGGACTCCGGGTAGTCGCCGCCATCGAATTGCTTCTTGACCACGTTCTCGAACGGCATCTGCTCGGGACGCACGAGGTTCCTCAGCCGCACCTCGTACGGCTCGAGGCCGGCCTGGCGCGCGATCGCATCCATGATGACTTCGACCGCGAGGCACACGCCTGTCCGCGCCACGCCACGATACGGAAGGATCGGACACTTGTTGGTTGCGACGGCGGCGGAGCGGCATCGGTACAAATCGAAATCGTATGGCCCCGGCAAGAGGCTCGCCACCTGGGCGGCCTCCAGCGCCGACGAGGTGGGATAGACGGAATAGGCGCCGGCATCGACGTTGGCGACGCAATCCAGCGCCAGCAACCGCCCATCCTGGTCGGCATAACCGCTGATGCGATAATGGTGCTCGCGGCAATTGGCGTTGGCGCTCAGGTGCTCGCGACAATCCTCCAGCCAGCGCACCGGCGTTCCGCCGCGCATCGCCAGCCACGCCAACGCCACCTCTTCGCGGCAGAGCAGGCCCTTGTAGCCGAAGCCGCCGCCTACATCGGGTGAGATGACACGAATGGAGCCGTCGTTGAGGCCCAGGCACTCGGCCACGCCGCGCTGCACGATGTGCG
This sequence comes from uncultured Alphaproteobacteria bacterium, assembly GCA_963831225.1. Taxonomy (GTDB): domain Bacteria; phylum Pseudomonadota; class Alphaproteobacteria; order Rhizobiales; family Xanthobacteraceae; genus VAZQ01. The sequence goes on along the minus strand of CAWHPT010000075.1, from coordinate 14,934 downwards.
GCATTTGAGTGGCGCTGATGATGGTCAGAAAGTCCAGCCGAGCGTCCCGGTAGGCGACGACGCCGCGTCCCTCCATCGGAAACATGCAATGCCGCGCAGTGCGAATCTCACGCGTGACCTTGATGGCGGCGGTTTCGCCGGCGCGATCGATTGCGCCGTCCTGAAAAAATTCGATGAAGACGTTGTCGCCCCATTCCTCGTGCACCAGCGGCGCGCCGGGTTGGCGCGCGGCCAGCATGTCCACGACGGGCTCCAGCTCCTCGTAGTCGACGATGACGCTGCCGGCGATGTCCTCCGCTTGCGCCCGTGAGCCGGCGACGCAGATGGCGACCAGCTCGCCGACATACCGGACCTTGTCGCGCGCCAGTATCGGCTCGGAGGAATGCTTGAAGCCGCTCAGCGCGGTCGCCGCCCGGATCGGCTGGACATCGGCGAGATCGACCGCAGTGAAAACCGCATTCTCGTGCTCGACGGGAACGTGCACATTGCGAATGCGGCCGTGCGCCACCGAGCTGCGCACGAAGGCGACTTCGCGCGCGCCCGGAATCCTGAAATCGGCAACGTATTGGCCGCGCCCCCGCAGGAACCGGTCGTCCTCCTTGCGCAGAACCGAAGCCCCGACGCCCTGGCCCGTCATGCCCAAGCTCAGTCCGGCTTTCGGCCGTTCGGATCGGCGCGGAGTGTAGCCTCATGCGTCACCCCCGGGCTTGACCCCATTTGCGCCAAGCTAGGCCGATGTCGTGTCCCGGATGCGGTGCAGCGCGAGCACGCGCAGACAAGTTTACGCAGTCTGCGCAAGCTCGAGTGCGTGCGAAGCGGTGCGCCGCTGATCCGGGACCGTTCCAAGCTCGGAGTCCGGAACGATCCCGGGTCCGCAGCGCAACATTTCGCTACGCTACATGCTGCGCTGCGCCCGGGAAGCCAAATGCTGCATCGAGCCGATAGGAACACCCGCTCGTTCGCGGTGCACGGCAATAGAGCGGCGTCACGCTGCCACCGGGCGACGAGCGTCCTGTCGACGTGTGCGCCTGCGGCGGGATGCCCAAGAAAGAACCTTGCAAGAGCGGTCAAGGGGCGTCATCCTCGAAAGTGACGACTATCAGTAGGACAGTGTGAGCAGGCTGTGAAGGTCTCTGCGCGGTCTCGGCGTAGACCTCACCCACCTCTTCGGAGTGCGTGCGATATCGTCCCGTCCGGCTGCCGAGAATTGAGGAGAGCCACTCGATGCGGTCGGCAGTCGCCTCGCCGGGGTCTGGTCCAGCCCCCGGCTGCCCCGATAGCGATGGCCGCGGTGCCACCCTTGTGCGCATCGCATCTCTCAAAAAGAGCTACGGCGAGCTCGAAGCGATCCGCCAGGTCTCGTTCGACGTCGGCGACGGGGAGTTTCTCAGCGTTTTGGGTCCGAGCGGTTGCGGCAAGAGCACGTTGCTCATGATGATTGCCGGCGTGATCGATCCCACCATGGGTGAAATCTGGGTCAAGGATGCGAAGGTGACGGGTCCGCGCCGGGAAGTCGGCGTGGTGTTCCAGAGTCCGGTTTTGTTGCCCTGGCGAACGGTGCTGCAGAACGTGCTTTTTCCAATCGAATTGCTGAAGCTGCCGCATTCCAAATACGAGCCGCGCGCAATGGAATTGCTGCGCATGGCGAAAATCGACGAATATTCCGGTCTGTTGCCGCGTCAACTGTCGGGCGGCATGCGGCAGCGCGTGGCGATCTGCCGGGCGCTCGTGCACGACCCCAGCATCCTGCTGATGGACGAGCCGTTCAGCGCTCTCGATGCGATCACGCGCGACGAAATGGGGGTCGAGCTTCAGCGCATCTGGCAGGCCAACCGCAAGACGGTGATTTTCGTCACCCACAGCATCCGCGAAGCGGCATTTCTATCGGACCGCGTCCTGGTCATGGGTCGCCGGCCGGCGACGATCATCGACGAGCTGGCAATCGATCTGCCGCGGCCTCGGCACATCGCCATGACCGAGGACGAGACCTTCAACGGCCTGGTGCGGCATTTGCGCAAGGCCATCGAGGCGAGCCATGCGGGATAGCATCGAGAAGCACGCGGGCACGATCGGATTGCCGGTCCTCATCACGATGCTCATGCTCTTGGCGTGGGAGCTTGCGGTCCGGATGCTGGGCATCCGCAGCATCATTCTGCCACCCCCATCGGCGGTGCTCGAAGTGATGGTGCAGCGCTACGATCTCCTGCTGACACATCTTTGGCCTACCGTTTTCCAGACCGTGCTCGGATTCCTGCTCTCCGTCATCGGCGGCGTCTTCGTCGCCGTGCTGATCACCTACTCCGCCTTCATTCGAAAGGGCTTCTATCCCGTCATCGTGGTCTCCCAGGTCATTCCCAAGATCTCGATCGCGCCGTTGCTCATCGTGTGGTTCGGGACCGGCGCCATGTCCAGCCTGCTGCTCGCCTTTCTGATCGCCTTCTTTCCGATGACCATCAACGCGGCGATGGGGTTCGAGTTGGTCGATGAGGATATCCATCGGATGGCGCGCACGTTCATGGGCTCGCGCTGGCAGATCTTCTGGAAGATCCGCATGCCCAATGCATTGCCATACATCTTCGGCGGCATGAAGATTTCCATCACGCTGGCCATCATCGGCGTCATCGTCTCGGAATTCGTCGCTTCCCAGGAAGGCCTCGGCTACCTGATCAAGCTTGCGGGCGGGCTCCTGGATACCCCGCTGATGCTGGCGGCCATTACCGCCCTCAGCATCAGCGGCCTGGCCCTCTACGGGATAATCTCCAGCGCGGAAAGATGGGCCGTGTACTGGCAGCCGTCGTCGGGTGCCATCGCGGCGGGAGGAGGGTGAGAACGGCGGATCAGCGCTGCGTGCCAATCCGCCCTGCAGGCACGCAATGATGATGCGCGCGAGACAATCGATGCTCTAATGTGCTTACAGAACCCAGAGAGGAGTGACTCACATGAAACTACATCGTCGTTCGTTCCTGCGGCTCACCGCCGGCACTGCGGCCGCATCCACAGCCTTCGGAATTGCGACGCCAGCAATCGTGCGCGCCGCGACCGCAGTCAAGCTGACATTGCCGTGGCTGCCGCTCGGAACATACAGCTACACATTCGTCGCGAAGAAGATGGGGTTCTGGGAGAAGCGCGGGCTCGACGTGACCATCGACCGCGGCTTCGGCTCCGGCCGAGTCTGCGTCCCTGTGGACCAGGGGCAATATGATTTCGGCCTCATCGACCTCGCGGTCATGATGAATTGCGCGGGAAGGGGGCTCGACCTCATCGCGCTGGCGGGAAGTCTGGCCGATTTCTCCAGTCGGCATTTTTTCGTTGAAGGAATCCGGCATCACCAAGCCGCAAGACCTCGAAGGTCAGACAGTCGGCTTCGACGTCGGCAGCGGCGACTTCCAACTCTGGCCGGCTTTCGTCAAAGCGACGGGAATAGACGACAAGAAAGTGAACAAGGTGACGATGGACCCGGGGGCGCTGATCAAGACGCTCGTCGACAAGCAGGTCAAGGCGGTAGGAAACTTCTTCGGCAGCATCGCACCGAGCCTGTGGGCTCAGGGCCTCGAGCTCAACAACATGCTGTACGAGGATTACGGGGTGAAGATGTTCAGCATTGTGCTGGCATGCAAGCGCTCGACCGTCGATAAGAAGCCGGAACTGTGCGAGGCTTTCGTCGGCGGCCTGATGGAAGGACTCAAATACGTCTACCTGAACCCGGAACGGTCGGTCGCGCTGCACATCGAGAGCGTCAAGGAATTCCAGGGCGGCAGCGTCGCCAACCAGAAGGTGATCGAATATGGCCAGGCCATCGGCACCGCGTTGGGCGTGGTGCCGGCGGTCAGGCAGCACGGACTGGGCTACATGGATCCCGGTCTCGTTGCCGCGTCGGCGCAGTCGGTCGAGACCTATATGGGAGTCAAGAACCTTCCGCCGCTGGACAAGCTGTTCACCAACAAGTTCGTCGGCCCGGTGAAGCTGACGGAGACGGAATGGACCGAGGTGGCAAAGCGGTCGGAGAAATATCTGCCTCGCAAGAGATCATAGCGGGATTGCGCCAACGCGTTGGGTTGGTTCGATGTCGTTCCGGCCGAGGGACCCGGATCAAGTCTGCGACTTGATCCGGATCCGAGCGCCGGAATCCAGTAACCACCGCCGGGTTTTGTCGAGCGACTCTGCCCCACCGCTCCGCCGCTGATGACTGGGTGCCCGCATGCGCGGGCACGACACCGAGGAGCTTGCGACGCACGCCACCGAGGAGAATGGTTCGATGTCGTTCCGGCCGAGGGACCCGGATCAAGTCTGCGACTTGATCCGGGATCCGAGCGCCGGAATCCAGTAGCCACCGCCGGGTTTTGTCGAGCGACTCTGCCCCACCGCTCCGCCGCCGATTACTGGGTGCCCGCATGCGCGGGCACGACACCGAGGAGCTTGCGACGCACGCCACCGAGGAGAATGGTTCGATGTCGTTCCGGCCGAGGGACCCGGATCAAGTCTGCGACTTGATCCGGGATCCGAGCGCCGGAATCCAGTAGCCACCGCCGGGTTTTGTCGAGCGACTCTGCCCCACCGCTCCGCCGCTGATGACTGGGTGCCCGCATGCGCGGGCACGACACCGAGGTGGAATTCATTTTGCGCGCCAGTAGCGTCCTTGCTCGTCCCGCTCCAGCGCATGACGCGTACGAATGTCGCTCCATGCCAGAAGGATCGCGCGGTACTTCTGGTCGCGGGTCGCATCGAGTATGTCGCGAAAGTAGACCGGCTCGCGCAGGCACTCCTCGATCTCTCTCGACCAGCGCGGGGTCTGCGCGATTCCCGGCCGTCACAGATAATCCTCCATGCGCACCTCGTCGCGGAAGGCCGGAACGATCCGCTCGTAGCGGAATGCGGGGATCCCTTCAGGGATCGTCGCATCGATGCCGAATTTGGAAGTCGTCGGCAACTCGCCGGGCTCGAGGTCCCAGGGCCGCACGCTGGGATCGACGTGCTTTCCCTTCATCCCGGACAAGATGATGATGTCCTTGTCTGCCTGGCACCGAAAGGTGATCGCCCACTCGATCTCGTTCGGATCGTAGATATCGATATCGTCGTCGGTCACGATCGCTTGCTTCACAAGCGGTAGCGACAGCAGCGCCGCGAGAGCATTCCGCCCTTCGCCGGCGCGCTTCCTGATCGACGCCACGACGGACCAGCCGCAACATCCGCCTTCCGTCGCACGCACGGCTGCTACCTGGATGCCGGCAAGCCCCAGCACGCGCGCACACGCAGCCTCGGTCGCAGGCCCGTTCAGCCAATCGTTTTCCCATGGCATTTGCAGCGCGTAGAAAACAGGGTTGCGGCGATGCGTGATGGCGCCGACACGAAACAGCGGATTGTGCTTGAGATCTCCTTGCATGCCGGCGAACTCGCCGAACGGCCCCTCATCCGCCGTCCAACCGTTCGGCAGCAATTCGCCTTCCAGCACGATCTCGGCATTTGCCGGCACCATGACGTCGACCGTCCTGGCGCGCACAAGAGGAGTCGGCTCACCGCGCAGGCCGCCGGCGATTTCCATTTCGTTCGTCCCGGCGGGAGCCTTATAGGCAGAGGCCATATGCTCGAACGCGTGCACTCCGATCGCGATGGCGACGGGCAGGGACTGATTGCGCTCGTAGGTCTTGGTGTAATAGCGGCGCATGTCGGAGGCGGTGAAAAGGTCCATGGCCATTTCACGGCGCGTGCGAAACATCAGCCGGTAGCATCCGGAATTGGGTCCCAATTCAGGATCCTGGGCGAACGCAACGCCCGCGGAGATGTAAGGGCCGCCATCCTTTTCGTGCATGAACGGGATCGGCAGCGCCGTGAGGTCGACGTCGTCCCCCGTCACCACGACCTCCTGGCACGGCGCGTCGGTGACGACGACCGGTGATATCGGTCGCGCGGCGGCACGGGCAAAGCGGCCGCCGAGCTCACCTTCGGGCCAGCCAAGGGCGGAGGCCAGCCGGGCGCGGGTCCAATACAGCCCGGCGACAACCGGGATATCGTAATCTTCGACTGATTGGCAGAGAATGGCTGCTGGAGCCTGGCCACACAGCGCGGTGATGTGTCTCGGGCTGATGCTCTTCGTGACCCGCCGCAGGTGACCCTCGCTCTCCATGCGCGTCAGCATGCCGCGGAAGTCCTCGCTGCACCGGTCCGGCTCCATTCCGCGCGATCCCTCCATCGAAATGACTCAACAGAATGCAAGACGATACAATAACATCGTATAGGACATGCCAGTGGGGACCGGAAGTCACATTCGCGGCTCTGCCGGTCAGCCGACTTGCCCCCGACCGTGAACCCCGCACGGAAAACACAGGAGTGCCGAGATGCAATCGACGACCAAATTGACCGGATCCTTCCGACGGCGGTCGGTGCCTTCCATCAACGACGCTGCCCGAATGGGGCGTGTTGGCCGCCACGCTGGCCGTGGCGGCGTGTCTTGCACCCGCTTGCGCTCACGCACAAGGCACGGATTGGCCCGCCAGGCCGGTGACGGTGGTCTTGGGATACGCGGCCGGCGGCAACACCGACGTGATGGCGCGGATGGCGAGCAAGTCGCTGACGGAGAACCTCAAGCAGAGCTTTGTCGTCGAGAATCGCATCGGCGCGGGAGGCGCGCTTGCTGCGGCACATGTCGCGCAGGCGGCACCGGACGGCTACACTTTGTTCTTCGCAGCCTCACCGCAAATCGCGATCGTGCCGCAGCTTCAGAAGGTCAACTACGATCCGAAGAAGGATTTTGTTCCGGTCGGCGTTTTCGGCACCGGGCCGTTCATCCTCGGAATCAGCGCGTCGATCCCGGCCAAGACGCTTGCCGAGTTCGTCGCCTACGCGAAAACACGCAAGATCAATTACGGGTCCAGCGGCGTCGGCTCCATCGCCCATCTTTCCGCCGCGCTGTTCGTGGCGCGGGCGGGTCTCGATGCGGTGCACATCCCGTTCCGCGGCAGCGGGCAGGTGACGGCGGCTTTGCTGGGTGGGCAGATCGACATGTTTTTCGGCAATGCGTCGGACCTCGTCCCACAGGCCGAGAGCGGCAAGGTGACGATCCTGGGTGTTGCCACGCCGCAGCGGATGAAGCAGCTTCCCAACATTCCGACGATCAGCGAGACCTATCCGGACATGTCGCTCCCGAGCTGGAATGGATTCCTTGTTCCGGCCAAGACCCCTCCGGAGATCATCAACAAGCTCGCCAAGCACGTCATAGCGGCGGCGCGTGATCCCGCCAACGTTGCGCAGTTGGCTGCGCTCGGCATCGAGCCGGGCGGCACGACTCCGGAAGAATTCGCCGAGCTGATCAAGCTGGAGCAGCCGCGGTTCGACGCCGCCATCAAGGCTGCCAATCTCAAGCCCGAATAGCGGACGCTCGCCCTCGCTCCGGTCAGCGGCGGGATTTCACATCAACCAAGCGGCGTCCGGGTCTTCCTCAGCGACCGGCAGGACCTCGATTTCGACGCTTGCATCCGTGCTGATTTCCATGCTCCGGGACGGGGCCTCGTACCCGACCTTCCAGACATCGAGCTCGTAATGGCCTTTGGGCATCCTGAGTTGCGCCAGCCCGGCTCGGTCGGTCGTGGCCCGATAGGCGCCGAGTCGTACCTGAGCATTCTCAATCGGATACGCCGTATCCTTCTCGATCACCTTCACCGTCAGGCTGTGCTCCGGCGGCTTGACGACCGCGACGTCGAATCGAGAGCGCGCTGCCTCGTGCGGGAGCTCCAACTGTGCTGCCGCCAGCCCGACCGACCAGGAGCAGAGCCCCTCCGTCACCGGAGCAACCAATTCCACCGGGGTCCAATACAATCCGCTCGTTCCCGGCCACGGCGTCTCCTGGAGGCGTCCCCGGGCCACAACGGCGTCCGTCTCGTCGCAAACCTCGATCGCGGCGCCGTTCATTTGGCACCCGCCCGAAGACTTGGCCCCGACTTTGATCTCGAACCGGCTGCCCGTCACCACCGGCGATGGAATTGCCCACGCGGCCAAGCTGGTCCCGTGCGGCTTGGTCGTGACGCAAATGGAGCGAGCGCTTTCCGCATGACGAACGCCGCCGAGCTCGTGCGGCGGGAACACGACGCGCCAGGCGTATCGACCGACCTTTTGAGGTGCTTTGAGCGTGAGATCTCCGGTTGCGTTGCTCCCGGCATCACAGGTTGCCAGTTCACGCGTCAGCACGATTCCGTCCGGAGCGATGATTTCGATCGGCAGGCCGCGCAGGTCACATCCCGCAGGACAAGACACCCTGACCTTGAAGACCAAGTCGGTTCCGACCGGTACCTCCAGCGGCCCGGGCTCGCTCAACTCGACATTCGTGGAATGGGTCCGGTCAGTCAGCGCCATTGGTCAGCGAAAGTGAGGGCGAAAACGAACGGGTCGGTCCGCTCCCCCCGCGTAGCTTCTGCGGCCTCATGCGATTCGTCTCGCCGCGTGCCTGCCCGCGATGCGGCCGAAAACGAGGCATCTGGCCAATCCGTGCTGCGCGAATCCTCCTTGCAACTCGCCGGCACAATAGAGGCCCGGAATGACCTCGCCACGGATGTCGATCACCTCGGCGTCCACGTTCGTCCGCAGACCCGTCAGCGTATCGTGGAGGATCGGGGTCGACCACGCCGCGTAGAAGGGTGGCGTTTCGATCTTGTGCATCGGGGAGGGCTTTTTGAAGTCCTTGTCCGCCCCCGCGGCGACGAAGGAGTTATACCGGCTTACCGTCTCTTGCAGAACGGCACCTGATATCGGCTTCTTCTGATAGGGGTTCTTGATCTTGGCAGCCAATTCCGGGATCGTGTCGGCGGTGAAGAAGAAGCCGTCAGGGTCCACATGTGGCGGCTTGGATCCCATTTCTCCCGGGCCACGGCGTCTGCGTCGAAGATCGCCCAAATCGGTCCGCCGCCGTTGAGCTTGGACTTGTCTCCATTGTAGGCCATCGCCGCGGCAAAGAACTTGTCGGAGCCATCCACCTCGTTCCAGAATTTTGGCCGGTCTGGTTCACCATGATCATGTTCTGCCAATCCCGCACGGTGAGCCCGGTCGCGCGGGCGAGGCGGAACATCGGGCTGTCGGGCTCATAGACCAGGGAGCTGTAGCCCCAGCGGCAGCCGACGTGACGGGTCTTGGTGATTTGCGCGCCGACGTCGATGGTTTGGTTGGCTGTTGCCCAGAGCGAGGCGCCGATGTCCATGGCTGCGAGCTCTCCGTCGGCACCTTGATGGGTGTACGGCTCGCACGCCTGCTGGTACTCCTCGGTGAGCCTTGGGTCGAACATTCTGCGGAAGTTCACGTTGCCGGTGTGGCCTCCGGTGGCGATGATGATGCCCTTCCTGGCCCGAATGTTCACGACGTTGCTGCCGTTCATGGCCGTAATTCCGAGAACTCTCCCCCGAGTTGGCGCGTTCCCGGACGATGCTCGTCATCTTGTGACGCAGAAAGATTTGCGCGCCCTTTTTCCTCGCGCTCGCCTCCAGTCTCCGGACCAGCCCGGAGCCATTCCTGTTGCGGCGTGGCGCGATGATTTCGCTCGGCACGTGCCACTCGACCGTGACGAGATCCGCGGAACGGTCGAAGCGTTCAGTGGACCGATCGGCTTTTCGATGAATTCCACCCCATTCTCGATGAGGAAATCGTAGGTCGAGACATTTTCGTCGGCGAAGACGCGGATGAGGTCTCGGTCGCTGTACCTGCTCTCACCGTGGTCGTGGCGCACCCAGTCGAGGAAAACTTGTTCGGTGGTATCCTCGATTTCCCGAGCTTCTGCTGCAAAGCGTGGCCGCCACCGAGGTGTACCCTTCCTCCGCTCAGCATGCCGCGGCCGCCGATGTCGAAATTCTCGTCGACGATGATGACCGACGCTCCCAAATCGCACGCCGTGACGGCAGCGGGCAGCCCGGCGACCCCCGCGCCGATGATGACCACATCGGCGGAATGATCCCATTTGGGTTGGCCCTTCGCCTCTTGCCCGTTCGCTTGATTTGCGCCGACACCGGTCAGCGCGGCGGCGCCCATGCCAGCCGCGCCTTTGGATAGGAATGCTCTCCGGCTGACGGATGCCGGCGCATTGCGGCCGGAAGCGCGATCCCTCGCGTTCTTGCCCATGACCTCTCCCTCAACGGATGCTGGTCTTCCGCTCAAATAGTGTTGACTTTGTTGATGGTGGGGTCAAGGCAGCAACTGTGCTGCCAAGATTCGCAGCGCGCAAATTGAACGCGCCCCGCTCACGACGAATTGGAAGCCTGCTTCGTCCCGCGTTCTGGGCGGGCGATGGGACGGAAAATGACTGTTCAAAGCTCCGATGCCGACGGTCGTCCTGGCGACCCCTGCCATCATCGGGGCAGCAGTTGCGCTCGTCGTGAGCGCCGCTCGGGCCGATCACGCCTGCGACCCGATCGGCGATGTCGGCTGGACCACCGTTGCGTCACACGAAACGACCGCCGTGGTGGACAGCGCACCATACCAGTCGGGGACGAGCGGCACTTGGTTTTTGGATCGCACCACCACGGTGCTTCCCTTGTGCAATTATCTTAATGCGATAGGGAATTACAGCCTGCGGTCCTACTCGCTCGCCCCGATGATGAAAAGGGAGCGGATCAATATCTGCCAACATGCGGCCGCGGGTGCCAGCGTGGCCGTCCCGCCTTACGTTGGGCCTTGTCCGCCGAGATAGATGTTGAGACGGCAGGACTGTCATTCACGGGTAAAACGGAATCGGCGGGCGGGTCGGCCCTCATCTTGCTCGAAAGCAGAAAATCGTCGCGCGAGCTGTCGTCATAATCGCCGGCTCCGGTTCGGCCATGGCCGGAAATGATGTCGAGAATCTGGACCTCACTCGGCAACTCGATCAGAAACTCCGGATCGTGCTCGAGGTGGTGGATGCGTCGGGGGTCATCGCCCGCGAAGCGCGACATCGCCTCTATGCTCTCCCAGTAGGAGATCGTCACGAATTCGGTTTCGGTTTCGCCGGTCTTCGCGAAACAGCTGGACGCCCAGCGCCTTTTCCTCGAGCGGTATGATGCCGTTCTCGTATAGGTATCGGGCGTACGCGTCGGCGCTTCCGCTGGCGGTGCGACCGCGCCAGATCCGAGCGATTTTGGGCGGCGAAGTGCCGCTGGAGCTGCTCATTCGCCATTTCCCTGTTGTGGTTGATTGCTGACGAAGGTGGGTTGGGGCCGCGCGCGCACCAGGCGGCGGAGCAATCGAGCCGAGCGCAGTCTGCCCTCGCCGAAAGTCGCCGACCGAGCGAGGCGTCCTGGCGCAACAGGGCATGGCGGCACGTCGCGGTCATCGGTCAGTTCCAGCGCAGCAGCCATTTTTCCAGCCGGCCGCTGATCGCGAAGATCAGCAGCACGACGACCATGATCAGGAACACCAGCGCCATCATCAGCGCGGAATTGTAGGTGCTCTGCGCGAACGACAGCAGATAGCCGAGCCCGCGGCTTGCGGCGACGAACTCGCCGACGCATGCGCCGGTGAAGGCAAAGCCGATCGCGACCTTCAGGCTGCCCAGCACCCAGGCCGTGACCGCCGGAAGATACACGTGGCGCACCAGCGCCCAGCGGTCGCCGCCCAGCGTGATGATGCGCTCGACCAGCTTGCGGTCGACCTGACGGATGCCGGTGAACACCGTGAAGAAGATCAGCACCGCGACCAGGATGAACGCCAGCGCCACCTTGGAGGCGAGCCCGATGCCGAGCCAGATCACGAACAACGGCGCGAGGATCACGCGCGGGATCGCGTTGAGCAGCGTCATCACCGGCTCGAGCAGCTCGGCGATCAGCGGGATGAGCGCAGCCAGCACGCCGAGCATGACGCCGACCACGATGCCGAGCACGAGGCCGCCGAGCGCGGCGCCGAAGGTCGCCTCGAGATGCGTCCAGATGCTGCCGGTGCCGAACAGCTCCGCGAGCGCGCGGCCGATCTGGCTCGGGCGTCGGCATGTAGAGCGGGTTGAGCATGCCGGCGTAGCCGGCCGCCTTCCCACAGCACCAGCAGCACGCCGAGCGCCGCGAATTGCCGGACCCAGGCGTAGGATGGATTGAGCGTCATCACGCCGCCTCGGCCGCTTCGCGGCTGACTTCGCGCGACAGATCGTTCCACAGCCGCTCGTAGAGCGGCGCGAATGCCGGGTGCAGGCGCGCCTGCACCACGTCGCGCGGGCGGGGGATCGGCACCGGATAGGATTGCGTGATGCGCGCGCGCGGGCCCTGCGACAGCAGATAGACGACGTCGGAGAGCGCCAGCGCTTCCTCGAGATCGTGCGTCACCAGCAGCACGCTGATGCGCTCGCTGTCTCCACCAGCGCGACCACGTCCTGGATGATGCGGGCCCGCACGATGGCGTCGAGCGAGGCGAACGGCTCGTCCATCAGCAGCAGCTTCGGCTTGAGCGCGAGCACCTGCGCGAGCGCCACGCGCTTGCGCTGCCCGCCGCTGAGATGCCGCGGAAACCGGTGCTCGAAGCCGGCGAGCCCGAGCCGCGCCAGCCAGGCGTCGGCTTCCTTGAGCGCGGCTTGCCGCTCCATGCCGTGGAAGCCCAGGCCGAGCGCCACGTTGTCGCGCGCCGTGCGCCACGGCAGCAGCGCGTCGTCCTGAAACAGGATGCCAAGCTCGGACGGCGCGACCTCGGTCTCGACCGTGCCGGCGAGCGGCTTCTGCAAGCCGATCACGGCGCGCAACAGGCTCGACTTGCCGGAGCCCGACGGCCCGACCAGGCTGACGAACTGGCCTTCGCCAACCTCGAGGCTCGCGCCTTCGAGCACGGGCGCGGCGCCATACGAAATCGAAAGATCGCGAACGCGCAGGGCTCAGCCCCCGACCACGGTGGTGTCGTGCAGGCCGCTCACGTCCGCGCCGGCGGACACCAGGCCCGCGATCTTCAGCGTTTCGGCGACGCGCTTGGCGGCCGGCAGGTCGATCTTCACGCTGTCCGGATAGAGCGAGCTCTTGTATCTCGCCAGCACGTCCTCGAACTGCTTGACGTCGCTGCCGGCGAACAGTTCCCGCGGGAACGCCTTGATCATCTGTTCGGGCGGCATCTTGCGGCATCGCCTTGAGCGCGGCGTCGAGGCCGCGCGCCAGCGCCTGCATCTCGGCCCGGCGGGCCTCCATCTCCTTGGTGCGCACCGAGACACCCATGAATTCGTAGGCGCCGCCGAGGTGCTTCTGCGCGTCCGCGCTGTCCATCGCGTTGACGAGGACGCGCGAGCCGGCCTTGCCGAGCAGCGTCAGCGCCGGCTCCTGGACCAGCCCGGCATCGACCTGGCCCTGGCGCAGCGCTTCGAGAATGTTGACGCCGAGCGTCGCGAACCGGACCTTGCCCTGGTCGGCGCCGGCCTGCTTGAGCAGGAACAGCATCAGCGCATGGTCGGCGTTGCCGAGCGCGGACACGCCGACGGTCTTGCCTTCGAGGTGCTTGAGCTCGGTGATGCTGTCGGCGGTCTTCGGCGCGGTCGCCACGGCGAACAGCGGCAGCCGTCCGGTGGTGACGAAGCGGCGGATGTCGGCGCCCTTGGCATAGGCCTGCATGGCGACGTCGAGCGAGGTCGCGCCGTAGTCGACCGCGCCGCCCACCAGCGCCTGGATCGCGGCGTTGCCGCCGCGGAAATACACGATCTCGGCGTCGAGGCCTTGCTGCTTGAAGTATCCGAAAGCGCGCGCAACCTCGTAGGGCGGCGCGCAGAGGAACTGGCTGCAGAACGAGATCGTCACCTTCTTGAGCGGCGCGCCTTGCGCCAGCGCCGGAGCGGCCGAGCCCAGCACGCCGGCCACGGCGCCGACGCCTTGCAGCACGGAGCGCCGCGACACATCGGGCGGCGCGAAGTCGGCTACGCGTCATGCCCGATTTCGGCACCAGCGCGGTTTCCTCGTCGCAGCAGCCCATGCGAAAATGTCTCCTTGGGCCTTTCGAAATTAATTGCCCGGCGATTTGCGTCAACGTCCGGGATTAATATTCTCCGAACGGCGTCTTGCTCGGAAAGATTATTGCAAATAATGAGCCTCGGTCAAAACCCGCATCCCAGCAGCCGCCAGGCTTGCGGCTGACCGACCTGATGTGCCGACCCGCGAGCGGGCCGGCAGCGGCGGAAAAGCTGCGCGCGGAACGGCCACTAAGGCGGGCCGCACCGGCCACGATCGGCGGTGGCGTAGTGGCCGAAGCCGACCTCGCTCGAGCCTGAGTTCGCAGCTCTCCCAAGAGGTCTCGCCTGAAGTGATTCCTGCGGTCGGCTGGCCGTGAGCTCCGCTCCTACAAGCCGCCACATTCGCAGGTAGCTCAAGACCGCGGCAGGCACATTCTTACCGACGCGGCAAAGCGAATACCGTTACGTTTACATAGTTCGGCAACAATTGTGGAGCATGGTCACATTCATCATCTAATCGACCGGGGTCAGTGCATGCTCTACACCCTCGCAGCGGCCGCGACGGCCACCGGACTGACCAGGACGACGATTTTCAGGGCGATCAAAGACGGTAAAATTTTTGCCACCAAGGACGACCTCGGCGAGTGGCGCATCGAGCCAGCCGAGCTTCACCGCGTGTTTCCACCAGTTGCAACGCAGAGCGGCGGCAGCGCGCAGCGATATCGACGATCCGATCTAGACGCCCTGAGCGCGCAGATCGAAGCTCTGCTCCGGCACGCCGGGGATCGTCTCCGGCAGCAGTTCGATGATGTCCGCCGTGACCGCGACGGCGGGCGCCACCAGGCGCAAGCCACGCAACGGCTGTTCGCCGATCAGGAGGAGCGGCTTCCGTGATGCAGCCACGGTGACAGCTGCATCTTCATGCGCGTTCAGCTGACGATTTGTTATTGCGCCGGAAGCAACGCCGCCCACGACGGCACTTTCGGGCGGTCCAGCAGACGCTACCATTCAGGTCGCTCCGGTAATATCATGGGAACGTCGAATTCTTCGATCCCGGGAATTTTTGCGCGCATCCCCTTCGATCA
>CAWHPT010000074.1:0-39502 GCA_963831225.1 uncultured Alphaproteobacteria bacterium | reverse complement strand
CTTGGCGTCGATGTTGGTCTTGTCGATGATGACGTGCTTGATGAACACGCGCGGCTCGACCTTGTCACCCTTGAGATAGGTCGCGAGCACGTCGACGCCGAGCCGGCCCCACTGCACCGGATTGAGCTCGATCGTCATGGCGAGCTTGCCTTCCTTCACCGCACGCAGCGCCGGCGGCACGCCGTTCATGCCGGTCACCAGGGTCTTGCCTTTGCGGTTCGCTGCATTACCGCCTGCATCGCGCCGAGCGCGACGTCGTCATTGGCGGTGTAGATCGCCTTCAGATCGGGATGCGCGACCAGCGCGTCCTCGGCCTGCTTGACGCCGCGCTCGCGCGTGAGCGGGCCGTCGTGCTTGATCACGATCTGGATGCCGGGATGCTTGGCCATCACCTCGGTATAGCCGTCGCCGAGATTGCGGAAGGTCGGGCGCGCCGCTCGGCCCCATGCAGCAGCGCGACCTTGCCCTTGCCGCCGATCCTCTTGGCCGTCCACTCGGCGATGTCGCGGCCGATCTGCTTCTCGTCCATGGCGACATGCATGGTCTGGTTCGGCGAGGTCGAGCCGCGCGCCACCGACACGATCGGGATCTTTGCGCGGCCGGCCGCATCATAGGCGGCGTTCACGCCGACGGCGTCGATCGGCGAGATCAGGACGCCCTTGACGCCGCGCGCGACCAGGTCCTGCACGCCATTGATCTGCCTGAGCTTGTCCTCATTGGCGGACACGGTCGCCACCTCCCAGCCGAGCTCCTGGGCGCGGGCACGGATGCCACGCAGCATGGCGATGTAGAACGGATTGTCGTCCTGCGCGAGCGACACGCCGATCGTCGTTTTCTGCTGTGCCGACGCCGACGGAACCAGCGCCAGCAACGCCGGAATCACGAGCGCTGCGGCGAGCGCTGCCGTTTTGATGCGGATCATGCGAAGCCTGAGCATTCGGATACTCCTCTTCAAGTGGCGCGAGCGTAGCCGATCAGCAGCGGCAGCGGCAATGATCACCGCGCCGACAGCGACCCGCTGCCAGTAGGAATTGACGTTGAGCAGATTGAGCGCTGTTGCCGAGCACGATCATGATGAAAACCCCGATGACGCTCTTGTAGAGCGTGCCTTCGCCGCCATGCAGCGCAGCCCCGCCCAGCACCACGGCGGCGATGGCGGTCAGCTCGTAGAACTCGCCGGCGGTCGGCTGGCCGGATTGCAGCCGGGCCGCGAGCATGACGCCGGCGACGCCGGCCAGCGCCCCGCACCAGACATAAGTCGAGGCTATCATACGCGCGACCGGCACGCCGGAAAGATAGGCCGCCTCGCGGTTGCCGCCGGTGGCATAGATGCGCCGGCCATAGGGCGTCGCATGCATGACCCAGGACAGCACCACCAGCAGAACCGCCGGCACCCAGACGAGATAATGGATGCCGAGGAAGCGCTCGGAGCCGAAGGCGATGAACGCGCCGGGCAAGCCGTCGTCGCCGACCGGCGCGCCGCCGGTGATGAGAAACACGACGCCGCGCACCAGCACCATGGTGCCGAGCGTGGTGATGAACGGATTGACGCTGAGCAAGGCGATGATCAGGCCGTTGGCGAGGCCGACCGCAGCGCCGGCGGCGATCCCGGCCAGCACGCCGGCGGCGATCCCGACCTCCACCATCACCATCGCGGCGATGCAGCCGGACAAGCGCGACGGTCGAGCCGACCGAGAGATCGAAGCCGCCGCCGATGATGACGAAGGTCATGCCGATGGCGATCACCGCCATGATCGAGGACTGCACCAGGATGTTGGTGAGGTTGAGCGGCGAGAGAAAGCGGTCGGTCAGCAGCGCGGTGACGACGCACAGCACCACCAGCGTGATGAGCGGCATCTGGCCGGCGAGATTCACCGAAACGCGGTTCGCGCCATGCGTCATCCGCCGATCGCGGCGTGCAGCTTCGCGCTCGTCGAAGCCCGCGGCGCGATCGAGCCTGCGCCGTCACGCGGCCCGTGCCGCACGGCGAGACGCTGTCGCAGAGCGCGGGCCAGCTCGGCGAGATCGCTGGAGCTGACCAGCACGCCGCCGCCGTCGCGCGACGAAGTCGCGGATCAGCGCGTGGATCTGCGCCTTGGCCGCGACGTCGACGCCCTGGGTCGGCTCGTCGAGCAGCAGCACGCGCGACGCTGGCGCGCCAGCCATTTCGCCAGGATCACCTTCTGCTGGTTGCCGCCCGACAGCGCGCGCGGCGCGCAGCTGGGGCCGGCGCGGCCGGATATCGAGCAGCTCCATCAATTCGGCGACGATGCGCGTCGCCCGCGGCGCGGTCGAGCCGGCCGCAGCGCGACAGCGCAGTCGAGACTCGGCAGCAGGATGTTGTCGCGCACCGACAGATTCATCACCAGGCCGAGCATGCGCTCGCCCGGCACCATGCCGATGCCGGCGGGAATCGCATCGGCGGGATGCGCTGAGCTCGTCGCATGCGCTCGGCGCACCTCGAGCGCTGCCGGGCCCGGCGACGCCGAACAGCCGCCGCAGCATCGCGGTCGGCGCCGCTGCCGAGCAGGCCGGCGAGCCCGATGACCTCGCCGGCGCGCACCCGCAGCACATTCGCGCCGTCCGCTCGGTGCGGTCGAGCAGCACCTCGCCGGGTGCGGCCGCAGCGGCGAGCACCTCCTCGCGCGGGCGGCCGGTCATGGCCTGACACCAGATCGGCGACGGAGAATGCGCCGCGCCTGCGCATCGCCGCCACCCGGCCGTCGCGCAGCACGGTGCAGCGGTCGGCGATCACGACCACCTCGTCCAGCCGGTGCGAGATGTAGATGATGGCGGTGCCCTGCTGCCTTCATGCGCACGAGCACCGCGAACAGCCGCTCGATCTCGCGCTTCTCCAGCGCCGCCGTCGGCTCGTCGAGGATGAAGACGCCGGCATCGCCGCCGCAGCGCCTTGGCGATGGCGACCAGCTGGCGCTCGGCGAAGCCGAGGGAGTCGACGCGAGCGATCGGGGTCGGGATCGAAATCGAGCTGCGACAAGACGTGCGCGCGCCTCGCGGCGCATGCGCGCGCGATCGACCACGGCCAGCGGACCGAGGCTGCGCACCGGGAGGATCGCCGAGCGCGATGTTCTCCGCGACCGACAGGGCCGGCACCAGGCGCAGCTCCTGCGGGATGGTCACGATGCCGGCGGCGATCGCATCGCGCGGGCTCGCGAAGTGGCGCTGCCTCGCCGGCGACCGCGGACATCGCCGCGGTCGGGACGATGGCACGCCGCCGAGAATTCGGATCAGCGTCGATTTGCCGGCGCCGTTCTCACCGACGATGGCATGGATTTCGCCGATGCCGACATCGAAGTCGACGTCGTCGAGCGCCAGCGTCGGCGCCGAACTGTCTTGCTGACGCCTGCTGTGCTCGCCGCCGGAACGTTCATCGCATCGCGCGGGACGAAAGCGACCTGCATCTTCTCGTCGGTGAACTTCCCGCGCTCGATGATCACGTCGTTGTCGAGCGTCACCGTGCAGTCGCGCATCGGCACGTCGTAGTGGCCCTTGGTGGTGCGCTTGCCGCCGCCCTGCGAGTTCGGGCCGGTGGAGAACAGGAAGTTGCCGGCAAAGCAGCGCGCGCCGGCGTGGTGCGCGCTCGGGTCGGCGCCGTTGAGCGCGATCGCGTCCCAGCGCCCCTGCGGATTGAGGCCCCAGCCGAGATGCGAGATCGCGTGGCCGTCCATGTCGTCGGCATGCGCCTTGTTGCCTTCGAGCCAGTCGCTCATCAGCTTGGCGTCGAGGCCGCCTTCGATCTTGCGGATGAAGCCGTCGCGGATGTCGAGCCGCACCTCGTCCTGCACGTAGCGGCAATAGGGCAGCACGACGATGTCGCCGGGCGCGAACACCACGGTGCCGTTGGCCGAGCCCTCGTTCGGAAAGGTATGCACGTGGCCGGCGCCCCAATGGTCGAAGCGGCCCGGCGCTTCCGCATAGCCGTATTGGATCATGGTCGGATATTCGCCGAGCTTCACCGTGAGGTCGGTCCCGCCGGGACGCGTGATGCGCATGGTCCTGGCGCGCTCGAGCCGCTTGCCCGCATAGCCGACGGCCTCCTTGAGGCCGGGCGGCGACATCAGCGTTTCGAGCTCGTCGGGGGCATCGATGACCATGAGCACGCGGGTGCCGGCGTCGCGCGCCTGCTTGAGCCAGCGCGTGAACAGCGGAATGTGCAGGCAGACCAGCATGTCGGCCGACTTGACCGCCTCCAGCGTGCCCTTGCAGCGCCCGATGGTCTCGACGCCCACCTTGGTCCATGACGGCATGGCGTTCACGCACATCTCGTAGGCGTCGGCGCCGAGATCCTCGGCGGCGGCGAAAGCGGCAGCGACGTAATCGCGACGGGCGCCGAGATCGCTGAGCAGCACGATGGTCTCGCCCTTGCTGCACGTTGCACAGCTCGAATTCCTTGCGGAACAGCATCGCGAGCCTGGCGTGGTTCAATGCTTCGTGCATGGGGTCTCCTCCGTCAGGGTCCGGGCTCCCCGACCGGAACATCGTTTCTTCTAAGTTAAACTCCCTCGCCTGTCATCGTCGTCAAGCTCCCTCGGCTGAAACCAAACGATGTCATTCCGGCCGAGGGCGCGTAGCGCCCGAGAGCCGGAAACCAGTAACCACGGAGCCGACGATGTCAGACGCCCGTGCAAGATCCGTGATCGCCCCTCGGCTGTCATCGCGGCTACTGGATCCCGGCTCTCGATCCGCCGGATGTATCCGGCGGACCTCGGCCGGGATGACACCGAGCGTGATGCTGCTCTCGATGCTCGCGCCCGCTTAGCGGCGCGCGAGCAGCGCGCTACTCCGCCGCTTCCTTCCAGGTATCGCGGTGTCCCTTCGGCTTCGCCTTGAGGCGCAACTCGCGCAGATCCTCGCGCTCGCGCGCGCTGTTGCGGAATATCTGCTCCTTGCCGGCGAGATATTGCGGCGGACAATGGATCGCCGGGGCATCGTACCAGGCCGCCGCCTTCATGGTGAAATACGGGTCGGCCAGGTGCGGCCGCGCCAGCGCGACCAGGTCGGCGCGGCCGGCGGCGATGATGGTGTTGACTTGATCTGAGGTCGTGATGGCGCCCACGCACATGGTCGCCAGCCCGGCCTCGTTCCTGACCTGGTCGGAGAACGGGGTCTGGTACATGCGCCCGAACACGGGCTGCGAATTGGCCACCGTCTGTCCGGTCGACACATCGATGAGATCGCAGCCGGCCTCGCCGAACGCCCTTGCAACCTCCACGGCGTCGTCGCCGGTGAGCCCGCCATCGGCCCAGTCGGTCGCCGAGATGCGCACCGACATCGGCTTTTCGTCCGGCCAGGCCGCGCGCATGGCGCGAAAAACCTCGAGCGGAAAGCGCATGCGGTTCTCGAGCGAGCCGCCATAATCGTCGGTGCGGAGATTGGTGAGCGGCGAGATGAAGCTCGCGAGCAGGTAGCCGTGCGCGGCATGCAGCTCCACCATGTCGAAGCCGGCGCGCTGCGCGCGTCTGGTGGCGGCGACATAATCGGCGATCACCCCCTCCATGTCGGCGCGCGTCATCTCGCGCGGAACGACGCTGTGGGGGAAATAGGGCAGCGGCGAAGCCGAGACGATCGGCCAGGCGCCCTCCTCCAACGGCTCGTCGATGCCCTCCCACATCAGCCTGGTGGCACCCTTGCGGCCGGCGTGCCCGAGCTGGAGGCAGAACCTGGTCTTCGACTGCGCGTGCACGAACTCGACGATGCGCTTCCAGGCGGCTTCGTGGGCGTCATTGTACATGCCGGCGCAGCCGAGCGAGATGCGCGCCTGCTCCGACACATCGGTCATCTCGGTGAACATCAGGCCGGCGCCGCCGATGGCACGCGAGCCGTAATGCACGAGATGCCAATCGGCCGGCATGCCGTCCCGCGACGAGTATTGGCACATCGGCGAAACCACGACCCGGTTCTCGAGCGTGAGGCCGCGCAGACGGAACGGCTGGAACATCGGCGCCAGCGGCTTCTCGATGTCGGCGGGGAAGCCGAGCGCACGGACATCGCGCGCGACCACCCGGTCGGCCGCCCTGACGAACTCGGGCGCGCGCAGCGCCAGGTTGTCATAGGTGATGGCCTTCGATCGCGTCATCAGGCCGAAGGCGAACCGGGTCGGGTCCATGTTCCAGAAGCGGTCGACGTGCTCGAACCAGACCAGCGAGACGTCGGCCGAGTGCTGGGTCTTCTCCACCTCGTCGCGCCGCTGGGTCTCGAAATGGGCGAGTGCCGCGGCGACGTTGCGGCCGCCGGTCGCCCGGAACGCCTCGTAAAGCGCAATCCCGTCCTGCATGGCGAGCTTGGTGCCGGAACCGATGGAAAAATGCGCGGTCGCCTTGGCGTCGCCGATCAGCACCATGTTGTCGGCCACCCAGCGCTCGCAGCGGATGGTCGGAAAATTGCGCCAGAGCGAACGGTTGGTGATCAGGCGGTGGCCTTTGAGCTCCGGCTCGAACAGTGTTTCCATGAATCGAGCCGAGGCGCCCTCTTCGAGCGTGTCGAGGTCAGCGCTCTTGAAGGTCTGCGGGTCGGCCTCGAAGATCCAGGTCGAGCGCTGTGGCTCATACTGGTAGCAATGCGCGATGAAGATGCCGTGCTCGGTCTCGCGGAAGAAGAAGGTGAAGGCGTCGAACGGCCGCGTCGAGCCCATCCAGGAAAAGAAGTTGGGCCGCAGATCCACGCTCGGCTTGAACCTTTCGGCAAAGGCGGCGCGCATGCCCGAATTGGCGCCGTCGGCCACCACCACCAGATCCGCCCGGCAGATCGCGGGATCGAGCGGCGATATCTCGGCCTGGTACTTGATCTCGATGCCGAGCGAGCGTGCGCGGCGGCCGAGAATCTTGAGCAGCGTCGAGCGCGCGCAGCCGCAGAAACCGTTGCCGCCGATGCGATGCGCGGTGCCGCGGAAATGGATCTCGATGTCGTCCCAATAGGCGAAATGGCCGACGATGGCGCGGTAGCTCTCGCGGTCATAAGCCTCGAAGCTGTCGAGCGTCTCGTCGGAGAAGACCACGCCGAAACCGAAAGTGTCGTCCGGCCGGTTGCGCTCGAACACGGTGATGCGCCGTTGCGGCCAGGCCTTCTTCATCAGGATCGCGAAATAGAGGCCGGCCGGACCTCCGCCGACGACGTGAACCTTCACGTACACCTCCGCCTATCTATCGACATCAATCGACGCTCATCAGGACATGCGTACGCCGAAGCTCCGATTACTTTAAGCTTGCAATATTATGCCGGCAAGCTTGAGGTCTAAAAATTTGAAGCTTAAAGTATATCGCGACCGACGATACCCCGGGGGGAAGAGGGCAGTGGATGACGCTTGCAGGCAAGCACGCTCTCGTCACCGGTGGCGGCCGCGGCATCGGCCGCGCAATCGCGGGCGTGCTTGCCCGTGCCGGCGCCACGGTGACCGTGATCGGGCGCAGCGAAGCAGCGTTGCGGGAAACGGTCGAAGCCGGCGACGCCGCCGGCTATGAGGTCGCCGACGTGACCGATGGCAGACAAACCAGCACGGCCATCGCGACCGCCGCGCAGGAGCGTGGGCCGATCACCATGCTGGTCAACAATGCAGGATCGGTCGAGACCCGGCCGTTCACCAAGTCGGATCCTGCGCTGTTCAGCAAGATGTGGGACGTCCATCTCATGGGGGCGGTTCATGCCAGCCAGGCCGTGCTCCCGGGGATGATCGAGCGCGGCTTCGGGCGGGTGGTCAACATCGCCTCGACCGCGGGGCTCAAGGGCTATCCCTATGTCGCGGCTTATTGCGCTGCCAAGCATGCGCTGATTGGCCTCACCCGCGCACTTGCCGCCGAGACCGCCGCGCGCGGGGTCACCGTCAACGCGGTCTGTCCGGGATATACCGATACCGAGCTTGTGCGCGACAGCATCGATCGCGTGGTCGAGAAGACCGGCCGTGCGCGGGGTGATGTGCTCGCCGAATATCTCGATGCCATTCCGATCGGCCGGCTGATCGAGCCGCAGGAAGTGGCGGCTGCGGTGCTTTACCTGTGCTCGCCGCAGGCTGCTGCGGTCACCGGAACGACGCTCGCGGTCGCGGGCGGGGAGATCTGATGGAGGACCGCAGCGTTCCACTCGATGCCGAGACCAAGGTTACCGAGCGCCCGCACGACCACAAGGACGAGTTGCGGCTGTGGCTGCGCCTGTTCACCTGCAAGGAGGTGATCGAGGCCGAGGTCCGCCGGCGGCTGCGCGACAGTTTCGACGTCACGCTCCCGCGCTTCGATCTCATGGCGCAGCTCGATCGTGCACGCAACGGGATGACGCTCGGCGAGCTCTCGCAGCGCATGATGGTGTCGAACGGCAATGTCACCGGCCTGGTCGAGCGGCTGGTCGAGCAGGGGCTGGTGCAGCGGCGGCGCTCGCCGACGCGACCGCCGTGCCCAGATCGTCACCCTGACCGCCGGCGGACGGCGTTTGTTTCGCGCCATGGCGCGCGCGAACGGCGACTGGATCGGCGAGATTTTCGCGGAGCTGTCCGGCGACGATATCGAGATGCTCATGCTTCTGCTCGGCAAGGCCAAGATGTCGGCACGCAAGTCGATCGGCAGTGGAGGGACGCGATGAGGGCCGCCAATCCGGTGACCCTGCCGCTTGCCGGCTATCAGGCACGGCACATCGGTCTCGTCGTCGACGGCAAGACCGCGACGATCACGCTCGACCGGCCGGACAAGAAGAACCCGCTCACCTTCGACAGCTACGCCGAGATCGTCGATCTGTTCCGCGCCGCAGCGAAGGACAAGAGCGTCAAGGCCTTCGTCATCACCGGCGCCGGGCGGAAATTTCTGCTCCGGCGGCGACGTGTACGAGATCATCGGGCCGCTGGTCGAGATGGCGGCCGCGGATCTGCTCGATTTCACGCGCATGACCGGCGAACTGGTCAAGGCGATGCGCGCCTGCCCGCAGCCGATCATCGCCGCCATCGACGGCGTCTGCGCCGGCGCCGGGCGCGATCCTCGCCATGGCCAGCGACCTGCGCATCGGCACGGCGACGCCAAGGTCGCGTTTCTGTTCAACCGGGTCGGGCTCGCCGGCTGCGACATGGGGGCCTGCGCCATCCTGCCGCGCATCATCGGCCAGGGCCGCGCCGCCGAGCTGCTCTATACCGGCCGCGTGCTGGCGGCGAGGAAGCCGAGCGCTGGGGCTTCTTCAACCGGCTGGCGCGACCCGGACGCGGTGCTGGCGAGGCGCAGCGTCTGGCGCGCGAGCTCGCCGCCGGCCCCACTTTCGCCAATGCCATGACCAAGCGCATGCTCGAGATGGAATGGGCGATGTCGGTCGAGAGCGCGATCGAGGCCGAAGCGGTGGCGCAGGCGCTGTGCATGGAGACGGAAGATTTCGCGCGCGCCTACCGTGCCTTCGCCGCCAAGCAGAAGCCGGTGTTCGAGGGGAACTGAGATGGCGATGAGCTCGAGCCGACAGACCTCTCGGCGACTGGCCGTTCTTCGACGACGCGCCATCGCCGCTTTGCCGCGGCGCTCGCGCACTGGGCCGACGTCGACACTGCCGCGCTGCCGCATGACGACGTCGACGCCGCCTGCCGCGCGCGGGTCGAGGCGCTGGGCGAGGCCGGCTGGCTCGATGCCGTCGTGCCGGCCGCGCACGGCGGGCTGCATCCGCGGCTCGACGTCCGCACGCTCTGCCTGGCGCGCGAGATCCTCGCGTTTCGCGACGGCCTCGCCGACTTCGCCTTCGCCATGCAGGGCCTCGGCACCGGCCCGATCTCGCTGTTCGGCTCGCGCCGAGCTGCAAGACGCGCTACCTGCCGCCGGTCGCGACGGGCAAGGCATCGCGGCGTTCGCCCTGTCCGAGCCGGAGGCCGGCTCGGACGTCGCCGCGATGCGACCACCGCGACGCCCGACGGCGCCGTCGCATCGTGCGCATCGACGGCAAGAAGACCTGGATCTCGAACGGCGGCATCGCCGACCACTACGTGGTGTTCGCGCGCACCGGCGAAGGCGCCGGCGCCAGAGGGCTTTCGGCCTTCGTGGTCGACGCCGACACGCCCGGCCTGCAGCGTCGCCGAGCGCATCGACGTGATCGCGCCGCATCCGCTCGCGACGCTGCGCTTCGACGGCTGCGCGTGCCGCTCGCGCAACCGCCTCGGCGAGCCGGGCGACGGCTTCAAGGTCGCGCTGGCGACGCTCGACGTCTTCCGCTCCACCGTCGGCGCCGCCGCGCTCGGCTTTGCCCGCCGCGCGCTCGACGAGACGGTCGAGCACGCGGCGACGCCGCACTGTTCGGCGAGCCGCTCGGCGACCTCCAGATGACGCAGGCCGCGATCGCCGACATGGCGACCGACATCGACGCCGCGGCGCTGCTGGTCTACCGCGCCGCCTGGACCAAGGACCAGGGCGCCGCCGCGCGTCACGCGCGAGGCCGCGATGGCCAAGATGTACGCGACCGAAGCGGCGCAGCGGGTGATCGACCGCGCCGTGCAGCTCCTCGGCGGGCGCGGCGTCACCAAGGGCGTCAAGGTCGAGGAGCTCTACCGCGAGATCCGCGCGCTGCGGATCTACGAGGGCGCGAGCGAGGTCCAGAAGATCGTGATCGCGCGGAGCTGCTGAAGGCGCCGACGCCATCGCCGCAGGCCGCGAGTGACGCACAGGATGCCGGCAATGGACGGGACGGAGGCCGACGATGGCGTTACGGCGCATCGTCGACACCTTCGCGCGGGACAACCTGCCGCCGCGGCGACAGTGGCCGGACTTCCTGTTCGACCTGCCCGGAGCTGCGCTATCCGGAGCGGCTGAACTGCGCGGCCGCGCTGCTCGACCGCTGGGTCGCGGCGGGCAGCGGCGACGCGCCCTGCCTGATCTCGCCGCGGAGACGCTGACCTATCGCGAGCTCCACGAGCGCGTGAACCGCATCGCCAACGTGCTGGCGCGCGATCTCGGCCTGGTGCCCGGCAACCGGGTGCTGCTGCGCGCGGCCAACACCCCGATGATGGTCGCGGCCTATCTCGCGGTGCTCAAGGCCGGCGGCGTCGTGGTCGCCACCATGCCGCTGCTGCGCGCGAAGGAGCTCGCCTATCGATCGCGAAGGCGCAGATCGGGCTCGCGCTCTGCGACCACCGGCTCGCCGAGGAGCTGGAGAAGGCGCGCGCGCTGGCGCCGGACCTCGAGCGCGTCGTCTACTGGGGCAGCGGCGAGCCCGATGCGCTCGAGGCGCTGATGGCGCAAGCCGGCTACGGACTTCGCCGCCGTGCGACACCGCGGCCGACGATGTCTGCCTCATCGGCTTCACCTCGGGCACCACCGGCGAGCCCAAGGGCACCATGCATTTCCATCGCGACATGCTGGCGATCTGCGACACCTACGGCCGCCACGTGCTGCGCGCCGAGCCGGCCGACCGCTTCATCGGCTCGCCGCCGCTCGCCTTCACCTTCGGGCTCGGCGGGCTCGTGCTGTTCCCGCTGCGCATCGGCGCCTCGACGGTGCTGCTGGAGAAGGCCGCGCCGGACGACCTGCTCGCCGGCCATCGACAGGCACCGGCGCCACCGTCTGCTTCACCGCGCCGACCGCCTATCGCGCCATGCTGGCGCAGCTCGGCGAGCTCGACATCTCCTCCCTGCGCAAATGCGTCTCGGCCGGCGAGACCCTGCCGAAGGCGACCTTCGAGGCCTGGCTCGCGGCGACCGGCATCAAGCATGATGGACGGCATCGGCGCGACCGAGATGCTGCACATCTTCATCGGCGCGCCCGAGGACGAGATCCGGCCCGGCGCCACCGGCCGGCCGGTGCCGGGCTACGAGGCGCGCGTGGTCGACGACGACGGCAGCGAGGTGCCGCCCGGCACGCCTCGGCCGCCTCGCCGTGCGCGGGCCGACCGGCTGCCGCTATCTCGCCGACCCGCGCCAGCGCCAATACGTGCAGAACGGCTGGAACATCACCGGCGACACCTACCTGCATGGATGCGCGACGGCTACTTCTGGTACCAGGCGCGCTCCGACGACATGATCGTCTCGGCCGGCTACAACATCGCCGGGCCGGAGGTCGAGGCCGCGCTGCTCGACCCATCCCGCGGTCGCCGAATGCGGCGTGGTCGGCGCGCCGGACGAGGAGCGCGGCCAGATCGTCAAGGCCTATGTCGTGCTGCGCCCGGGCCACACCGGCGCCGGCGCTCGACCAAGCGTGCTGCAGGACCACGTCAAGGCGACGATCGCGCCCTACAAATATCCGCGCGCCATCGAATTCGTGGCCGCCCTGCCGCGCACCCAGACCGGCAAGCTGCAGCGCTTCGAGCTGCGCCGCATGGCCGGCGGCGGCGGATCGCGGCAGCTCGCTTCGTAGGCACGTTCCGATGGGTCGATTCACCCTTCCAGAGCCACATGCACCTTTCCCGGGCTCGACCCCATAGGCACTGACTTGAACTATCTCTCCGCCGTCATGCCCCGCATAAGCGGGGCATCCAGTATTCCGTGTGTGTGCGATCGCGCGGAGCGGTGCCTCCCGTCTTGTTCGGTGATTACTGGGTCGTCCGCTTACGCGGACGACGACAGCCGAGGGGATTGGCGGACGCACGCGATCTCGAACAATCAGGGAGATCTCAGTGACCGAGCATTCAATCCGCAAAGCTCCGGATCAGGCCTCGCTGCACACGATGCTGCTGCCGGCAGGCTGGCCGCGACCGAAGGGCTTTGCCAATGGTGTCGCCGCCCGCGGCGGCGAGACCGTGTTCGTCGGCGGCATGATCGGGCAGGACAGCCAGGGCCGCTTCGCGCAGGGCTTCGTCGCGCAGATGAAGCTCACGCTGGAGAACATTGCGGCGGTGCTGGCGGAAGCCGGCGCCGAACCGCAGCACATCGTACGGCTGACCTGGTACGTCGTCGACATGGACGAATATCTCGGCGCGCTGCCCGCGCTCGGCGCCGCCTACCGCGAGGTCATGGGCCGGCATTTTCCGGCCATGGCGGTGGTCGCGGTCAGCCGGCTGGTCGAGCCGCTCGCGCGGCTCGAGATCGAGGCCACCGCGGTGCTGCCGGAGCACGCGTAGGGCGCATGAGCGTCAGCGCAATCCGCCGTGCGGCCATCGCACGCTTGCGCTGATCGTTGACAGCCACCATCGCCTCGACGATCCGTAGCGATACCGCGTGGTCATACGCGGTCTTGATGATAGCCACAGCCCTTGGGGAAACAGGAACCGCCCAGCCAGGTCCAGGATGCATAAATTTGTACCCGATCTGGTTGTCGAGCCCAATCCCGCGCGCAACGTCCTGCCACGTACGTCCCCGACCTTCTTGCAGATCGGCGAACTCATTGAAGAAGGTGGCGCCGCCCTTTCGATGTAGACCCATTCCGGTATTTCCATAGCGACCCATCGGGCTCTGGGCTGAAGGTGCCGACCAAGTTCCTGTCGACCAAGTTCCTTGTGGCGGGCCAGCCATTGCTCTACCATTCTGCTGCCCTCGCAACGGCCTAGCCTCGCGACGGAAGTAGACAGACTGGCCGCAGCTATCGCAGGCGTCGCGACCATGCTGGCGATCCGCGATCGTGTGGAATTCCGAGTCTGAAACGCTGCATTTCTGTAGCCGCGGAAGCCGGGAAAGGGGCACCCCCGTTAAACCGCGCTTCTGCACGACGATCAAAATGTAATCGAACCGACCGGTTGTTCGGGGCGATCGCAATGCACGCACGACCGTGCTCCTACCCAAGCTCGTGAAGGGTCCGGCACAATGCCTCAGACAATACACCTGGTTTTCGACCTTGGTGGAACACTTATTTTCGATCCCTTTGATGAAACGATCGCGCGTCTCTCCAGCATTCCCCTCCGAGAGAAACTTCACGCTGGTCTTATGCCTGAGGTCGTCGATGACTTCGTCTAGCTATGGAAGCAGGAAAACATCGAATTCAATTTTAGTTTTGCAATTCACTTCCTTCAAGAGGAGGTCTGGATCACGCGTGCGGCTTGGGCAGCATTTGATGCAGGAAAGGTCGTCTCGACGAAACAGTTTCCAATATGGACTACTGACCTGCTTTCCACATACCGATCGGTTGCCTCGATGTTATTGCAAGCCAATCGCACCTTCCTGATTTGCGTCATGCGTTAGACATAGCCACGAAACGAGGATACCTGCTCTCCGTCGCATCGAATGATCGGTTCTTTGCAACGTCGGCAATGCTCCACGCAGCCGACATACTTAGCTATTGTTGCGTGGTGACCAGGAGGGACTTTTTTACGACTGCCGGTGCTGAGAAGCCGTCGCGCCTATTCTTTACGCCCTCAAGAAACAAGTTGGTCTGGATGTCGACGTTTCAAGAATGTTCTATATTGGTGATGATGAAGCACGAAATATACTCCCCGATACAAGACTTGCCGATGACCAGTGTTCGGTTTCTAGGGAATCGATTGAGCTCCAAGAGTTGGTTGAATAATCCAAACGATGCTGAGGCGATTATTTCTTATTCGGATTATGCTGAATTTGCCACGCTAATAGCCACGAATGCATTCGAGAAATAGCGACCAGGAGAGCGAGTAGAGTGTTATCTGATCTGGTGCAATGCCCGCAGCATAGATTAGACGGACCAGAGGAGCGCGAACGCTGATTGATGAAAAGATCGATTCGCAATCATCGTCTGCTACCGACTTCGAACTTCAAGCAATCGATAGAGTTCTCAGTAAGTCGATCGAATCGAGACATCAGGAGCGTGTGGGAAGTCGTCTGTATCGATCCAAAGCTTGCCGGACCTGAACCGGATACTGGGCTGACGGTCGCGCTACTCTCACCAAAGGAGATTGGGCGATTGCCGGCGGCCCTCGCGGCACGAGATTTAATGTACCATTGTTTTCACAAACCGGATTACGTAATTCTATATGGCATCGCGGCGGCTGATCCTAACAGCGGTTATCAACTAGGGGATGTCGTGTTTGCCGCAGGTACTTTATGACTACGCGGAACAGAAACGATTACCGGGAGAGTTTCGTATAAGATCGCTACAATTCAAAATAGCTGGATGGCTTCATTCATCCGCTGTCGAATTCGGAGCGACAAATTGGTTTCGCACTGTTCCAAAGGAGGAGGTACGTATCGCGAGGGAAATTACTAAGAACCTGCGGATCCCTGCGCAGTGTCATCACGAAGTAAGTATCCCCCGGCAGAGCCGGGGGCTTTATTTTAGGAGCCGCTCAAAGCGGCTGTTGGGTGTTTTTTTTTTTTCGAGCTAGCCGCTGACGCGGCCCCGATCGTTAGGGCCACCTGAAGGTGGCTCCTCAGCGCCACAGATTTATCTGCTCCAGACGCTTGTCCTCCGCTTCCTGCTTCTTGATGTACTCGCGTATTACCTCGGTGTCCCGTCCTACTGTGGATACGAAATATCCCTCGCCCAGAAGTGTTGGCCTACGAAGTTTCGCTTCTTCTCCCCGTATACACGAGCCAAGTGGATCGCGCTCTTTCCCTTGATAAATCCGATCACCTGCGACACTGCGTGCTTGGGGGGATCGAGATCAACATGTGCACGTGATCCGGCAGAAGATGACCTTCCTCGATCTTGCTTTCCTTTTGCTCGGCCAATTTCCGGAATACATCTCCCAGATGCCGGCGGCGTCGACCGCCGGATATGTCAAACTTTTTGTGCCTCCCCGGCAGAGCCGGGGGAGCTCCTATTGGGGTTTAGGAATGGCGTGCGGAGACTATGTCTTGGACGACGAGGCATTGGTCAAAGAAATACTGAGCCGTCTATCCAGAGATCAAAAATTTTCGGTAACGACCGTCGAGATGAAATCAACGGCCGTACGCCGCGGCATTGAGCAAAATGGCCAGCTCCCCGAGTATCTCGTCGTCAAGGCCATTTCGGACTTTGCTTATGGAAAGACCGATAGCGCGCAATCTTATGCTAGAGCGACTGCGGCATATTTTCTGCGAGGGTTGCTGTTGAAGCTTGCTGGCTCGAAGCGCTTTGCGGTCCAGAAGAGGGAGCGGGCAATCATAGGAACTGCCAGAGTCATTCTTGGTCCGTCAAAGAACGTCGAAGCCATGTTGCAAGATTTTCCGCTCGAACACGCTGCTCAGTGGCAACACAGAGCGATTGACGGCGCGATAGAAATTCTCAGGTGCACGAGGTCAGATCGTCCCTATGGCGGTCTGTCGAGTGATCAAATCATATGTGACATTGACAATACCCAAGAATGGCCCGATCAGTTCGGAGGGCTAAGTGATCAGCAGGTGGAATCTCTCAGTATCGGTCTCGTCGGCCATGATGGGCTTGCTGTGTCTGGGTGGTTAAAGGAAAAAGGCGCCAATCCCGGACGAATACGCGTGCTTACGGGACCACCCACGCCGACAGTCCTCGATCGTTCGTCGCTGGACCTTCGCTTTGCGAACAGCGATTATTTCACGGCACGGTCAATTACGGAACTATCGCGCATAGAACACTGCACTGAACACAAGCTTCTAAAGCGTGCTTTTCCTGAGCGTTGGGCAGCCCCTCAAACTCGGTTTTCGAACAACTGCGTTCCCTACCACGTAAGCATCCAGGCAATAATCACCTGTAGAACTCCAGAGCAACGAAGATACCTTATACTTGCAAGTACGAGTACAAGTCATTCTACAATTACCGAGGGCTGGGGCGCGACGATGGCGGAGCAGATGTGGGCGCCCAACCACATTACGCATGGAGAGCCTTGGTGGGCAGAGCCGGCGCGGCCGTTCATACATCTGGTGAGACCTGCCGAGACTCGAATTGGGGATAGTCATCTTCGAGAAACATTGGAAAGAGGTCTCACTGAGGAATTCGGAATCAATATCCAAAAGGATCTATACCAAGAGCCATTACTGCTGTTGGCTGCGATCGAGGCGGACATGTACTTTGTCACATTTGTATATATCGTTACTGCAAATTTGTCACTTCGAGAGTTTGTACCATCTATGGTTCAATGCGGCGGATCGGGATGAAATGGGGCTGCTCGCCGCCTATCAACTGACGGGTCGGACCGTGGCCAGTGAAGAGCTTAATGGTCCCGAAAGGCTTGCCGCCCTGATGGCGTCGGATCGTTTTGATGCGGGTCCCTACCTGCTACCTTCAGCTCTTGGAGGTGCAGCAATATCCGGTACTTGGCACGGAAGTAGTCGTCTCAGAATGTATGCCTTGGGAATGCACCTGTGGCCCCATGAATTCCCACGACTTGTGGCACTGCGGTGATGTAGTCGGGGTCGTTAACGGCCCACCAAGTGTAATCGGACTTATGCTGCGGCTTGATAACATTCACCGGCTGAGCGCGGCGGGGAGCCAGGTCGCGATCGCCGGAAAGATGAAGATCAGCGCGAGCACCGCAAGGCTCATCACGACGTACGGCATGGCCGCGGCATAGATCTGCTGCATCGTGATGGACGGCGGCGCCACGCCTTTCATCGTGAACAGCAGCAGGCCGAACGGCGGCGTGAGCAGTCCGAGCTGCATGCAAATGAGAAACAGCACGCCGAACCAGATCGGATCGATGCCGTAGCGCGCCAGCAGCGGCATGAAGAACGGCAGCGTGATCAGCATCATGCTGACCTGGTCGACGAAGCAGCCGAGAAACAGCAGGATCAGCAGCATCGCGATCACCAGGACGTTGACCGACAGCCCCAATCCCGTCACCAGCCCGATGAGCCCGTTCACCACGCCGGAGAAGCTGAGCACTTGCGCGAAGGTGGTGGCGCCGACGATGATGAACAGGATGGTGCCGGATATGGCGACGGTCCCGGTGAGCGCCTGCATGAGATTGCGCACGGTGAGGCCGCGATAGACCGCCGCAGCGACGATGGTCCCGGCGGCGCCGATCGCAGCGGCTTCGGTCGGGGTCGCCCATCCGCCCGTCATCGCGCCGATCACGAGCGCGAAGATGAGGACGAGCGGCACCACATGGGTGACGAACGGCAGCCAGCGGGCGGCGCCACGCGGCACATCGTCGACCGCGTCGTCGGGCGCCAACGCCGGGTTGATCGTGACCCGCGCGATGATGTAGCCGACATAAAGCACGCTCAGTGCGAGACCCGGAACGATCCCGCCGATGAGCAGCCCCGCGATCGATATTCCGGCGAGGCTGCCGAGCAGCACGGTGAGCGCCGAGGGCGGGATCAGCATGTCGACCCCGCCGATGCCCATGATCGGGCCGGTGGCCATGCGAGGATCATAGCCACGCGCGAGCATGGTCGGCAGCATCAGGCTGCCGAGCAGCGCCGTGGTGGCAATGGTGGAGCCCGAGATCGCGGAGAACACCGTGCCGGCGACGATGGCGATGACGGACAGCCGGCCGGGCACGCGCCGGATCAGCAGCGCGAAGGCGTCGATCGCCTTCATCGCAACGCCGGTGTGGAACAGCACCTCGCCCATCAGCACGAAGAACGGGATCGGGGTGAGCGAAAAGCTGGTGATCGACTGCACTGCATTGCGCGCGAGTTGGGCGAGGCCCGGCTCTCCGCCGAGGAAGAGCACCGCGCCCATGACGTTGAGCAGCAGGAACGCAAATGCTACCGGCAGCCCGAGGCCCATGACCGCGACCAGGCCGCCGAATAGAAGCAGGCTCCCCTCGATCCAGCCCATTCAACTCACCGACGTCGCCTCGATACGGCGCGCCCGTTCGCCCTTGAGCAACCGATCGAAGCGGAAGACGAACTCGACAGCGAGCAATGCGAAAGTCGCCGGCAGCGGCGCCAACAGCCACCATTCCGGGAACACCAGGTTCTTGATGGTGATCGCGCCGAGCCGCCAGCTGTCATACGTCATCGCCATGCCGTAGCGGATGAGCACGACGCAGACGGCGAAGCCGAGGACATCGGCCACAGCCTCCATCATCCAGGCGGCTCGCGCGGGCACCAGCGTCAGGATGATGTCGAGCCGCACGTGCTGCCCGCGCCGCAGCAGCCAGGGCGCGGTCAGCAGGGTCATGAGATAGAGCGCATACTCCGAGACCTCGTTCGCCCAGAGCGAAGCCGCTGCCAAGGGTGTTGCGCAGCACGATGTCGGCGGTGACGACGATGACCATCGCCAGCAGGATCAGCGCCGCCAGCGCCGCGAGCGTGTCGAGCAGACGGCCGAAGGCTGCTGAGAGGCGGGTCATGGCAACCCTTTCTCCGGCTTGGTGTTACCAACCTATCGCCGTCACCCTGAGGTGCGAGCCCACGCAGGCAAGTTTACGCAGCCTGCGCAAGCTTGGCTGCGTTGCGAGCCTCGAAGGGACGGCCCGCATGTCGCGGCAAGTGAGGGGGCCGTTCATCCTTCGAGGCGCGCACGCAAGTCGGCTATAGCCGACTTGCGCACGATCAAAGCTCCGATCTCGGGTAAACCCCAGATCGATGGCGCGCGCACCTCAGGATGACGGAGATAGAGAGGTGCGCGCGGGAGAGCTCAATTCCCGGCCAGCTGGCGCAGCTTCGGGCCGCTCTCCGGCGCCCGTCTGATCACGGATTGCCAGGCAACGTCGTAGGCGCGGTCGAGAAAGGCTTTCGACGCGGCCGGACCGAAGTCGAGCGCCTGGATGCCGGCGGCGGCCTGGCGCTCGCGCTCGGCCTTGATCACGGCCACCTTCTCGCTGTCGAGACCTTCCAGCCAGAGCGCGGCGTCGTTGAGCACCTTGCGCTGGGCATCGTTCAACCCCTTCCAGCTGTCGAGATTGACGAGCACGTTCACCTCGACCGCGTAGAACGGCGGCTCCATGCGGAACTTGGTCACCTTGTCCCAGCCGAGGTCGAAAATGCCGGTGACCGGCCAGCCGTAGCCGTCGACCACGCCACGCTCGAGCGCGGTGTAGACCTCCCCCGGTGCGGTGGTGACGGGGGTGCCGCCCAATGCCTCGACCACGTCCTTGTAGACCGGCGTGACCCGGACCTTGAGGCCGGAGAAGTCGATCTTGTCGATCTTCTTGTTGAGATAGATGTGGAACGGCACATTGTGGAACTGGCGCGCCAGGTACTGCGCATTGAGCTTCTGGTTGTGCAGCTGGTTCATGTAGTCCCAGGTGCCGTCCTTGCGCTGCTCGCTCATCGGCTTGCCGTTGAGCTTGAAGCCGTCGGCCTCGGGCATGAGATTGGTGTAGAACGCGCCGGTCACGTTGGCGATATCAACGACGCGCGTTCGCACGGCATTGCCGACCTCGAATGGCGGCACCGCGCGCGGCCCGCCGATATAGTTGATCTTGAGGATGCCTTTGCCGCCGTTGTTCACCTTTTCGACGAACCGCTCGAAATTCTTCGAGAATTCGGTGCCCTCGGCGAAGGACGAGACGGCGCGCAGGGTGATTTCCTGCGCCGCCGCGCGTCGATGCCGCCAGAACGGCTACAAAGCCCGCAATGATCGTCGAACGCATGGATTGTTTCCTCCGCAATGCCTAGATCTTCGTGTCGGCAATCATTGCTTTCGCTTATAATCGCGGCGGCGCCGGCCTTAGTCAATTGCGCCTCGGCGCGCCGAAAGGACGCTCATGGCAGAACGTTCGTTCAAGAACGAGGTCAACAAGCTTCGGCTCGGCGCCGGCGAGGAATTCCGCGGCGAAGGAATCCTCGCCGTCACCAAGGCGCTGCTGCAGTCCGGCGTGTCGTATGTCTCCGGCTATCAGGGCGCGCCGATCTCGCATCTGGTCGACGTGCTGGCCGATGCCGACGACGTCCTGCAGGAGCTCGGCATCCGCTTCGAGGCGAGCGCCAACGAGGCCGCGGCCGCCGCCACGCTCGCAGCCTCGATCAACTATCCGCTGCGCGGCGCCGCCACCTTCAAGTCGACGGTCGGCACCAATGTCGCCTCCGACGCGCTCGCCAATCTGGCCTCGAGCGGCGTGACCGGCGGCGCGCTCATCATCGTGGGCGAGGACTACGGCGAAGGCTCCTCGATCATGCAGGAGCGCAGCCACGCCTTCGCGATGAAGTCGCAGATCTGGCTGCTCGACCCGCGCCCGAACCTGCCCTCGATCGTGCGCGCGGTGGAGACAGGGCTTCGAGCTGTCGGAGGCGTCGAACACGCCGGTGATGCTGGAGCTGCGCATCCGCGCCTGCCATGTCTACGGCAGCTTCACCGCGCGCGACAATGTACGCGCCGGCGTTCACGCTCGCAGGACGCCATGGAGCACCCGGTGCGCGACGCCAACCGCATCGTGCTGCCGCCGGCGAGCTACCTGCACGAGAAGGAAAAGATCGAGAAGCGCTGGCCGGCCGCGGTGCGCTTCATCGAGCAGCACAAGCTCAACGAATTCTTCGATGGCGACGCCGGCGACATCGGCATCGTGCTGCAAGGCGGCATGTACAACACCGTGCTGCGGGCGCTCGAAGTGCTCGGGCTCGCCGACGTTTACGGCGACAGCCGCATTCCGCTGTACGTGCTCAACGTCACCTATCCGCTGATCGATGCCGAGCTCGTGCGCTTCTGCGCCGGCAAGAAGGCGATCCTGATGGTCGAGGAAGGCCAGCCGGAATTCATCGAGCAGGCGCGTCAACACCATCCTGCGGCGCGCCGACATCCAGACCCGCATCGAGGGCAAGGGCATGCTGCCGATGGCCGGCGAGTATACCGGCGGCGTCATGAAGGAAGGCTTGCGCAAGTTCGTGGCGACCTATCGGCCCGACCTGCTCGCCGAGCGAACGCCTCGCCACTCGCGCCGTCGGCGACCGTCCGAACCGGCTGGCCAAGGCACGGCAGGGGATCGCAGGCAAGGTGCATGGCCGCCCGCCCTCGTTCTGCACCGGCTGTCCCGAGCGGCCGATCTTCGCCGCGATGAAGCTGGTCGAGCGCGAGCTTGGTCCCCACCACGTGAGCTGCGACATCGGCTGCCACCTGTTCTCGATCCTGCCGCCGTTCAACATCGGCAACACCACGATGGGCTACGGGCTCGGCGGGGCGGGCGCGGCCGCGTTCAACGCCACGGCGGGCAAGCGCGCGATCGCGCTCATGGGCGACGGCGGCTTCTGGCACAACGGGCTCGCCTCCAGCGTCGGCAACGCCGTGTTCAACAAGAGCGACAACGTCATGATCGTTGTCGACAACGGCTATTCCGCCGCGACCGGCGGGCAGGATGTGCTCTCTTCGGCCGCCCACAACAGCATGCGCTCGACCAGAAATCCGATCGAGAAAGCGGTGCGCGGCGTCGGAGTGAATTGGGTGCGCACGCTCACCCGCACCTATGACGTCGCCAGGATGCGCGACACGCTCAAGGAGGCGCTCACCACCGCGGTGAAGGGACCGAAGATCATCATCGCGCAGTCCGAATGCATGCTGAACAAGCAGCGGCGCGAGCGGCCGATCCTGCGCAAGCGCATGCAAGGCGGCGAGCGCGTGGTGCGCGACCGCTTCGGCGTCGATCCCGATACCTGCACCGGCGACCATTCCTGCATCAGGCTCTCGGGCTGCCCCTCGCTCACGCTGGCGCCCAATCCGGACCCGCTGCGGCGCGAGCCCATCACCAAGGTGATCAATTCCTGCGTCGGCTGCGGGTTGTGCGGCGAGGTTGCGCATGCCGCGGTGCTGTGCCCCTCGTTCTATCGCGCCTCGATCATCGCCAATCCGACCGCTGGGACCGGCTGAAAGCGAGGCTGCGCGGCGCCGTGATCGGCGCGCTGCAGCGGCGCATCGACCGGCGTCTCGCCGCCGCCTGACGACCGACATGGACGCTCGAGTCGCCAAGCCCCGCCCGATCAGCATCGCCGTGGTCGCGCTCGGCGGCGAAGGCGGCGGCGTGCTCGCCGACTGGATCGTCGACCTCGCGCAGCACGGCGGCTATCTCGCGCAGACCACCTCGGTGCCGGGCGTGGCGCAGCGCACCGGAGCCACCGTCTATTACGTCGAGCTGTTTCCCAGGAATGCCGCAGCGGCGGCCGGACGGGAGCCGGTGCTCGCCTTGATGCCGGTCCCCGGCGACGTCGACGTGGTGCTCGCTTCCGAGCTGATGGAGGCGGCGCGCGCGGTCGAGCGCGGCTTCGTCACCCCGGACAGGACCTTGCTGATCGCCTCTACCCACCGGGTGTTCGCGATGACCGAGAAGATCGCGCTTGCCGACGGCCGCGTGGATTTCGACGGCGCTGCTCGCGGCCTGCCGCGACGCGGCACGCCAGCTCGTCGCCTTCGACATGGAGGCGCTGGCGGAGGCGACCGGAAGCGCCTTGAGCGCAGTGCTGTTCGGCGCGCTCGCGGGCTCGGGCGCTCTCCCCTTCCCGCGCATGGCGTTCGAGGCAGCGATCCGCCGCGGCCAGGTGGGCGTCAACAGCAGCCTTGCCGCATTCGGCGCCGGCTTCGAGGCCGCCCGCGGCGGCGAGGCGCCGGCGGCGACCGCGGCACCCGATCAACGCCAGGACAATGCGCCTGCCCGTCTGCGTGACCTGCTCGGCAAGGCCGAGCGCGATTATACGGGCGAGGCACGCGCCATCGTCACCGCGGCGATCGCGAGGCTCGACGACTACCAGGACATTGGCTACGCCGAGGACTTTCTGCGCGCGCTCGAGCGGTTCCGGACGCTCGAGCAGGAGCACGGCAACGGCTCCGGCCGGCTCGTTGCGGAAACGGCGCGCCAGCTCGCGCTCGCCATGACCTACGAGGACACCATCCGCGTCGCGGAGCTGAAGATTTGCACGAGCCGCTTCGCACGGGTGCGCGCGGAGGTGGCGATCGAGCAGGATCAGATCCTCGAGATCGCCGAGTTCTTTCATCCGCGCGTGCAGGAGATCGCCGACACGCTTCCGGCGCCGCTCGGGCGCTGGCTCATGCGCACCGGCTGGGCCCGCGCCGCGATCGAGCGGCTCATGCGCAAGGGCAAGATCATCAAGACCACCTCGATCAGCGGCTTCCTGCTGCTTTACGCACTTTCCATGCTCAAGCCGCTGCGCCCCCGCTCGCTCCGCTGCGGCGTCGAGCGGGCGGAACGGGCAGCGTGGCTCGATCTGGTGGCAGCGAGCACGCAAGGGGATTATGCGCTGGCGCTGCAGGTGGCGCGCATGCGGAGCCTGGTGAAGGGCTACGGCGATACCCACGAAGGCGGCAAAGCCAAATTCGACAAGCTCGCCGGATTGCTCCCGCGCCTGCGCGAGCGAACCAACGCTGGCGCCGCGCTCGAAGCGCTGATCAAGGCCGCGCTCGCCGACGAGGAGGGCCGTGCCCTGGACAAGGCGATCGCGGATCTCGGCGCCGCAGATTCGGTGCGGCAACCTGTCGAGAAGCCTCCCGTCGGCGTCGGCGCGCTTGCCGTCGGGAGGAGTGAAGCCAACGGGCGCAGGATGGGTTGAGCCAACGGGTCGGCGCAAAGCGCCGCCCGATGACAGGCTAAGCGAAAGTCGTTCTACAAGAGCTGATGCCATCGCAAGGAGGAGCGCAATGTCGTACGATCTCGAAGCGTTCACGTCGGATTGCCGTGCCATTCTCGAGCGCGATCCCGGGCCGGCCGGCCGGGAGGAGGTGCGCGTCAAGCTCGAGCAGTTGCTCTCGAACAAGGACTTCATCGAAAAATATTGCGGTGAGCATGTGCCGCGGGGGCTAACCGTGCTCTACGAGGATCGCGATCTCGGCTTTCAGGTTCTCTCCCACATCAACGACAAGGCACGGGTGTCGCCGCCGCACGATCATGGTGCCTCATGGGCGATCTACGGCCAGGCCACCCATTACACCGACATGATCGAATGGGAGCGCGAGGACGACGGCGGCGATCCCGGGCAGGCCAAGCTAAAGCCGGTCAAGAAGTACCGGCTGCTGCCGGGGCATGCCGGCATCTACCAGGACGGCAGGATCCATTCCATCGACTACCCCGATTACGCGCGCTTCATCCGCGTGACCGGCACCAACCTCGACAATATCGATCGCGTCCGCTTCGATCTCGCGTCCGGCAAGGTGCACCAGATGACCCCGCAGCAGGCGACGTGACATCGAGCGCCGAGCCTGCGAACGCCGTCATGCAGGGGCTGAGCCCGCACGCCGTCAGGTCGATGATCGTCGACGGCGCCGAGTTGGCGCTCGTCGACCTGCGCGAAGAGCTGATCTTCTCGCAGGGTCATCTCCTGTTCGCGCGCTCGGTGCCGCTGAGCCGGATCGAGCTCGAATTCGCCCGCCTGGTGCCGCGACGCGGCACCCGCATCGTGCTGTGCGACGACGCGGACGGGCTGGCCGAGCGCGCGGCCGGCATCCTCCTGCACGCCGGCTACCACAACCTCCACAATCTCGACGGCGGCGTCGCGGCCTGGGCTGCGGCGGGCCTGGAGCTGTTCTCCGGGGTCAATGTACCGAGCAAGGCGTTCGGCGAGTTCGTCGAGCATGCGAGCGCGACGCCCAGCATCGCCGCGGACGAGCTCGACCGGCTGCTGCGAGACGGCACCGACATCGTGGTGCTGGACAGCCGGCCGTTCGACGAGTACCGGCGGGTCTCGATCCCGAGCGCCGTCAATGTCCCCGGCGCCGAGCTGGTGCTGCGCGTTCGCGACCTTGCGCCCTCGCCGCAGACCATGATCGTGGTCAATTGCGCCGGACGCACGCGCAGCATCGTCGGCGCGCAATCGCTGATCGAGGCCGGGGTCCCCAACAAGGTGGTCGCGTTGCGCAACGGCACCATGGGCTGGAGTCTCGCGGGGCTCACATGCGATGCCGGCAAGAGCTTGCGCGCGGGCGCACCTACGCGCGAGGGACTTGCCTGGGCGAAATCCGCTGCGCAGCGCGTGGCGCGCCGCTTCGGTGTCGCCCACATCGATCCGGCGACGCTCGCGCGCTGGCAGAGCGAGCGCGATGAGCGCACGCTTTATCTGTTCGACGTGCGCGATCCTGGCGAATACGAGGCCGGGCATGTCGCCGGCGCGCTCTCCGCTCCGGGCGGACAGCTGGTCCAGGCGACCGACCAGCATGTCGGGACGCTCGGCGCACGGATCGTGCTCATCGACGACGCCGAGGTGCGCGCGCTGATGACGGCGTCCTGGCTGCGGCGGATGGGCTGGACCGAGGTGGCCGTGCTGGCCGAAGCCGGCAGCGAGACGGGATGGCCGGCGCCGCCGATCCTGGGCGTTGCGCCGCCGCCGCAGCTGCGCATGGATTGCGCCGCCTTGCGAGAGCTCATCGCACGCGATGGCGCAACCATCATCGATCTCTCGCTCAGCCGGGATTACCGCACCGCGCACATTCCGGGAGCCTGGTTCGCGATCCGCTCGCGCCTGGCACACGCGCTCGCAGCAATCGAGGTGCGCGGCACCGTGGTGCTGACCTCGAAGGACGGGACTCTCGCCGGGCTCGCAGCGCCGGAGGCCGTGGCGCTGACCGACCTTCCCGTTCGTTACCTCGACGGCGGCAACGCCGCGTGGCAGGCGGCCGGCCATTCGCTCACCGCCGCCGATCCCAGGATGGCGGACGAGGCCGTGGACGTCTGGCTCAAACCCTACGAGCGGCCGAATGACACGGACAAGGCGATGAGCGAGTATCTGTCGTGGGAGGTCGACCTGCTCGCGCGCATCGGGCGGGACGGCACCGTCGATTTCGCTCGGTTTCGTCCGTAGTCCGCCGGGTGAGATGACCTCACTGCGGAGGTTCGGTGCTGCTGCGGCACCACAAGTCCAAGCCCTCGAGTCACCGCTTGCCCCGAACGTCGCCTTCGATGTGACGCAACGGCAACTTCGACCGCGTGTCTCCAGGCCCGTTAACCCGTAATTAACGGCATATGAGCGAAGGTCTGCTGCCAGACTTCACCTTTGACGGAGAGCGCGATGCTGGATGGAAAGGCATATCAGGCTCATTTCCCCGATGACCCGGCGTATGATTGCTCCGCCGACGTCGAGCTTTCTCCCCGGCTCAATTCCAGCGCATTGCTGGAAGCACTCGCGGCACTCGAGCTCGAGTTCCGGACAATCCTGAAGTCGGCTTCCTCCGATTAGCTCGAGCGCTGGCACGCGCGCGGGCGCGAGCACTTCGGGGGAGCGCCGGCGTTCCCGGGTCGAAGCGCGGTCACGCTCTGCCTCGTCCTCCCTTCCCGCCGCCAAACGCATCTCGTCCTGCATCCAGCCGATTCAGAACGCAGCCCACGCCCAGCGTCAGGATCAGGATCAAAAGCAATGTTTCGATGGTCATGTGAACGCCCCCGCCTGTTGTAAGTTGGCGACATCGGAACAGAAAATCGGTGCTGCATTTAGGCTAAACGAAAAAATTCTCCGACCGTGGCAAAAAGTCCACAGGCGGTGTCAGCCGCGGTATGAACGTGCGGCGTTAAAGGTATCTTCCGACCGCGAAAGGTATCGAAGCACTTCGAGCCTGATGGAAATGGCAAACTATACGCCCTTGGCAGGATGCTCTGCAAAGACCCGGCTCAATCCGCATTGACGCCAGCGCGCACCATCATGCGCACCTCCGAATACGCCTTCATGACCGGGGAAAGCACCTTGTGGAATGCATTCTTTGCGATCAGCCGGTCGGGCAATGCGAGATAGTCGATGCCGGTGGCGAGGAAGCAGTCCAGAGCGTCGTACGGCGTTTCGACGATCGGTTCGCCCTTCACGTTGAATGACGTGTTTATCAACACCGGAACGCCGGTGATTGCATCGAACTCCTCGAGCAGCCGATACAGGACGTCGTTTTCTTCCTGACGCACCGTTTGCACCCGTGCCGTGCCGTCGACGTGAACGATGGCCGGAATCCTGCCTCTCCATTCCGGCCGGACACGCTTGGCCAGCAGCATGAAGGGGGAATCCTCGTCACCTTCGAAGACCTCTGCTCGCCCTTTCGGCAAGGACGATCGGCGCAAACGGGCGGAATGCCTGCCGGTGCTTGACCCGGTTGTTCAAGATGTCCTTCATCTCGGGCTTGCGCGGATCCGCCAGGATGCTGCGATTGCCGAGCGCACGCGGACCGAATTCGGAACGGCCCTGAAACCAGCCGACCACATTGCCTTCCGAAAGGACCTTTGCGGTGTCGCGGGATATGTTGGTGCTCGGCGAGCTTGTCGTCTCGAGACGAACCAGCCGTTTATTCGTGGCTTCGCGAACATCGTCTTCCTTGTATTCCACTGCCGAAATAGGCGTGCTTCATGACGAATGAGCGCGGTTTCTTCTGGATCGCCAGATGGCCGTAGTAGGCGCAGCCGATCGCAATTCCGTCGTCACCCGCTGCCGGCTGAATCCAGACATTCTCGAAGCCTGCCTCGCGCACGATCCGGCCGTTGGCGACGCAATTGAGGGCGACGCCGCCCGCGATGCACAGGTTCTTGGCGCCGGTGGTCTCGCGCAGCCAGTTCGCGCGGTCGAGAAGCACCTTCTCGGTGTCGTCCTGAACCCGCCAGGCCAAGTCTTTCCAATGCTGCATAGATGGGCTGGCTTCCCAGTCCTGCCCGCTCTCCGCCAGCCATGGCTGATTGAATTCCTCGGTCCAATCAGGAACGTCCAGCTTACCGCCCTTGATCTCGAGCAGCGGCTTGATCCGTCCGGGGCGTCCGTACGGCGCCAGGCCCATCAACTCGCCGCACTTGTTCCAGTCACCGAAAATGTAGGTCGAGGCCCGGCTGTATAAAGCGCCGAGCCCCGGCATGTTGTAGAATTCGTCGCTCAGGAATCCGCGGCTGGGCTCCAGCCAGACCTTTTTCAACGCTTCGATCTTGGAACCATCGAACCGGTAATAGCTCTCGAACTCGCGCGCGAGCGGAGCAGCCTTGTCGATCTGCGGATATTCTTCGCACACGTCCGAGCTGTAGCTGCCCACGCCGTCCACCACCATCACGACCCCCTCATCGAAGGGACAGGCGGCGAAGGCGCTGTAGGCGTGCGCGAGGTGATGCGATACCGTCACGACTTTGTTCGAGCGTGCGAGATAGAGCGGATCCTTTGCCGCTTCGGGCCGCTCCTTCTCGGCCAGAAAAAACGGCGCATCCTGATGCACCAGGCGTCTTTCCATTTCCTCGACCGGCAGGACGTAGCAATTTCGTACCACCAGATCGACGTCGTCCATCGAGATGCCTTCGGCATCCAGGCAATAGTCGCACGACTTCCTTGTAGAAGCCGCTGGCGTGCTTTTCGCGCGTGATTCGCTCCTTGGCGATCGCAAAGGCGATCTCGCCGTCCCGCAGCAGGCAGGCACTGACATCGTGGTCGTACGCATTCATCCCGAGGACATAGGTGTGCTTGTTCGACATGGGTCCAATTCTGAGGGACGCTCCGAACAGATCCGACGTCGGAGCTTTGTTGTTTGATTTCAGTTGATTGGCCGCGGCTTGCAGCTCGTCCGGATTGATCGCATCCATGCCGTTGCCTCGTCAAGCTGCGCGGCTTGACCGAAGCTGTCGCAGTGCTTTATCTTTTCCTCGCTGCGTTCGCGTCACGCACGCTGGCGGCATCGATGCAAGCAGGCACTCATCAGCAAAATCCAGGGAACCTTCGTAAGGCTGAAGGCTTTAAGTCGAAGCCAAAATTGAGTGTGTGTCCTTCAGAATGGAAGCGCTCCGTGCATTTCCCCGGAGAAGCATGGGAAGTGGAGAGGTGATGAAATGACAACAAAGGATCTTCTCACGCGGGCTCGCGGCAAGGTCTTGGCCGGTCTGGCAGCGGT
Source organism: uncultured Alphaproteobacteria bacterium (assembly GCA_963831225.1). GTDB lineage: Bacteria > Pseudomonadota > Alphaproteobacteria > Rhizobiales > Xanthobacteraceae > VAZQ01. The sequence goes on along the minus strand of CAWHPT010000074.1, from coordinate 10,034 downwards.
TGCCATGCTCGGCGTCTATGGCTTGAGCACCCTTGCGATCTCAGGCATCGCGCTGACTGCGAGCACCACTCCCGCAGCGGCTCAAAGGGGCAGAGGTCGCGGCTGGTGCCATTACCCAGGGACGAGTGGTTGGTGGTTTTGCGGCAGAGGACGTGGCCGAGGTGTGATACGTGGCGGAAGAGGTCGCGGCCGTGGTGGTCGTGGCCGCGGCGGTGGCCGTGGCCGCGGAGGCCGTGGGCGCCGCTAACCGCTGCGCGACATACGCAATGAAATACCGACCTCCCGTTCGCGGGAGGTTTTTTTGCGGGTGCAGTCTGATGAGTCCATGGGACGCAGTCAGGGATGGTCCGCGCAGAGTGGCGCGCGCTCGATTTCCGGTTCCGTTCAAAATCTTGCCAATGCGAGACGAAGTCTATAGCTATCCTCGCATTCCGGGCCGGCGCCTGCCGGCCTGGAGTGTTTTCCGCGCGCAGGACGACGGGCGCCCGTAGCTCAGCTGGATAGAGCACCAGACTACGAATCTGGGGGTCGGAGGTTCGAATCCTTCCGGGCGCGCCATTTTCCGCACACCGCATGGCTGTATGCTATTGTCATACACATCAGGCCATAGGAACCGCCGCGCCATCACAACGTCCGTTCTCAGCGTGCGCGTCAGCGAAGAGGAGCGAGTTCTCCTGGAGGCGGCCTCTGACCAGGCGCGCACCAGCCTCAGCGATTTCGTCCGCCGTAAAGCGCTTGAAGCCGCCGAGATGGACTTGCTGGAGCGCCCGGTCGTCACCATTCCGGCCAAGGACTGGGAGGCGTTCGAGGCGTGGGCGAACCGTCCGCCCGAAAAGATCGCCGCGCTCGAGGAGCTTGTACGCACCGATCCCACATGGCGGACATAACGCCGCCGCGGCCGCTTGCCGAGACCGACGATCGCAACGGCTTTGATTGCGGCCGCGAGTCGATGAACCAGTGGTTCCGACGTCACGGCTGGGCCAGCCACGCCGCAGAATCGCACGTCCTATTTGCCGGACGGCATCACTCGTCCGCAGGCGAAACTCCGGTCCAGTCTGTTCAACTCCTCACCGTGAGGAGCCGCCGGTAACTGCGGGAGCAGGGTTGCCGCTGACTGCGTCGATGCGAATCGTAATCTTGGCGCCTGCCTTCGTGTAGTACTCGACCTCATACACGCCGTGCTCCCATTCAATCTCGTCGAAGTTCCGGAAGTCGGCGTTCTTTTCAATGCCCTGCAGAATAACGCTCAGCGGCTTTGCCCCTTGCGGCGGCGGATTTTCCTGGGCGAGTGCATAGGCGCTCGGAAGGCTGATCAACAAGGCGGCGGCGAACAGACCGCGCATGGCAGGATCCTTTCACACTGATTTCGAAGTCAACGACTATTCCCTGCATTGGTTCCGCTCTCCGATGGCAACTCCGTGACCGTCCGCTTCGGCAGACGCCAAGTTCGTTCGCAGCGAATTAATGCCCGCCCTTCCGTGGCGTCGTTCCCGGCGTGCGCGCTGGTGACGACCGGCGTTCACGGCTGGACATCCGCTTTGAGATATCCCTGCGGTGACGCGGCCGCGGGCTTTTCACTTGGAGACTTGTGTGAGGCAAGGAGTTCTCGTGCCGCAAATAGCAGTGCTCGCCTATGTAGCCTTGCTAGTCATCACGTTATGACCACACCTGGGCGTCCTATCGTGGCGCCGTCATGGGCCTCGCGCGCCTCGCGTCGGCGAACCATCTCGGCGATCCAGATCGGTGCGTAGGGTGGCGTGCAGCCAGGTGATGCAGGGTAGTCGATGAGGACAGCGAGCCGCTCGCCAATCCCGATTGCTCGCGTGCGAAGTTCTGGATGATGAATGCCGATCTCGGCGAGGCAATGATTCATGGCCCACTGTTTCTGGGCAGGCGCCTGCTTCATCTCCTTCTCGATCTGGTCGAGCAACGCATCGAGGTCGAGGCCCTCAGCGTTCTTGACGACTCTTTCAGTTGTCAGGCTCCAGCCTGCGCGACCGACGAGGTCGTCGCCGTCCTTCCAGCCCAGACGGAGTTCCTCGGCGTGGCGACCGGGCTTCACCACGTTCACGATGAACCAATCGAGGAGCTTGGGAGAGCGAATGTCGCGGATCATCGCGTCGAGCTCGGCCGCAGAGAAGGCCTTCGGCCTGCATACCAGGGTCGCGAGAAGGCGCGCGGCGGTGTCGCCTGTGGCCCAGAGCTGAAGTGCGAGTTCATGCTGTGTCTTGAGTCGCTTGGCGAGAGAGCGAAGATGGGTGAGGTTCACACCGTGATCGTCACCACGGCGTTCGTTGGCCTCGCGCATCTTCGGGTCTTCGAGCGCGGCGAGCTCGCGCATGACTTCCTTGATTGTTGTGCTCGTTGACATGATGCTCCCTTCGCTCATGTTCGCTTGGCCCGCTTGATCTCAGGGGCTTGCACACCTCTCCGATCGGCAATCCACCATAGCGCATGAACAACCCCGGCAACAAAAGCTGTCAAATGGCTGGGCTCGACCCATTGCGGACATAGGCAACAAGCCTGATCATCGGCCAGGTGCCACTCCTCAGCAAAGCCTGAGAATTTGCTCATGCCCCTCACCGGTCGCCTAACTACTTTCCGGCGCAAACTGTTAGTGCGAATTGCTGGTAGTCTTGGGCCCGCGGAGGGCGCTCGTCGCGCCGGATGGCGGTAGCTGCTATATTCCCATCGTCACAACGTGAGCGCTGCCATGAATGTTGCCGTCACCACAGCTGCCGAAGGTTTTCCCCGGAGAGCATTCACCGTGGATGACATCAGTCGCATGATTGAAGCCGGCGTCATCCGCGAGGACGAGAAGTTCGAGCTGATCGAGGGGGAAATCGTGATGATGGCGGCCAAGGGCGTCGCGCATGAGCAAATCAAATCAGCGCTTACTGTCGCGGTTTCGCGCGCGCTGCCGGACTATCTGACGATCGGTGTCGAAGCAACCCTGCGGCTGACCGATACGATCATGCTCGAGCCGGATGTCGCCGTTTTTCCCAAGGAGCTATTCAAGAAGTCGACGATATTCACCCAGCTCGACCCCGGCGACGCTTATCTGGTTATCGAGGTTGCGGCATCGAGCCTCGCCTATGACAAGGGGCTCAAGGCGCGGCTCTATGCCCGCCACCGCGTGAAAGAATTCTGGGTGATCGACGCCAACACTCGCACCACGTGGGTGCATACCAGGCCGAGCGGCGACGGATGGTCATCGATAGCGGAACACGGCCCTCAGGACGCGCTCACGACGCCGGCGCTGCCCGGTTTTTCGATTCGGCTCGGCGAGATCGATTGAACGAGTTGCCACACGCCGATCCTCGGGCAGGGTCCAATCGCGGATCGGCTTCGGCGACCGACGCGCGGCGCAGGCCGGAGCATCATAGCGCCACAGCAAGCTGACCGACCGCTCGCGGCGGCCGGTGCATCATGCCAACCAGCTGCCGCAGCAGATCGAGAGTTGCATCTCCGTTCTCGATCACATCGTGGAGCCGCTCGAGCTTGGCCCCCGCTTCGCCGGCGCGCTTGCGCAATCAGTTGATCAGCGATGTGTGCGGCTCGGCGCTCGGCGCGTTACTCGCGCCGGGTAACCGTTGATAACGTCCTGCTTACGTCTACTGTGCCACTCTCGAGAATCGAAGCATGGAGGCTCAACATGAAGGCTCTTTTATACGCGGCTACCTTTGCCATCCTCGTTTCAACGCCGGTGTTCAGCGCTGATTCGGTGTCCCTTGTCGGCACGTGGGCCGGCCAGAGGGACCGAATTGCCAAGATTGAAGGACGGCGCGGTGGCCTTGCGACGCTGGTCATAACCGAGCAACAGGGCAATACCTTTGTCGGTCGCTTGAAGCGCTCCAATGCGACCGGGGACGAGGATGAGCCGCTGTGGGGCGCCTTCACACCCGGCGGCAGGTTGATGATCGGATCAGATGAGGAAGGAACTTACAGCTTCAGTCTGATCGATCAGAATACCCTCGATTATTGCTACAGCGAGACCGGCCCTTCTCCGCGATCTGTGTGCGCAAGACTGATCCGTCAGCCTTGACGCTGAGGTCGAGGCGTTCGTGATCGACTACACGAACAAGCTGGTGAAATAGCGCGGTGTGCTCCGTTGCGAGCCGCTGCTACACCGCCGGTCTCATCCGCGGCATGGGCGTCTCATGGCAGCTCGGCATGCAGCGCGATCGAGGGATTTCCCGTTGAGCCTGTCAGCATCTGCCCAGAACCCCGCTGGGGCCAGGCGGGACATCGAAACCGTCGCCAACGCGAGCGGCGACCAGGTCTCGCAAGGGGCGCTGTTCAAATTCCATTACTCCTCATCACCGCGCCAGCCCCCACGAGCGTATGCGCTACGAGCCTACTCGACGCAGGCGCGCGCTCGATTTCCGTCAAAATCTTGCCAATGCGAGACGAAGTCTATAGCTATCCCCGCATTCCAAAAACCGCGAGCCGGGTCGATGTGGCGGTGCCGCGGGCAGCGGGTGCCGCGGGCGCTATGGGGATTTCATCGGGGTGGATCGAGCGGCCGCGTGCGAGCGGCACGATCGGCTGCGGCGTTGAGGAGGATGTTAGGCTGGAGTGATTGGTATTGAAGGGGCTTGGCTGGATCGATGAGCGCAGATCGGCAGCCAAAGTTGGCGTTGCCGCCGCCGTTCTCATCCAGATTGTCGCGCGACACCGTCGCGCCCGGCCATCGCAGCGGCAAGCCTGAGGAAACGCAAGGAGAGCGTGGACAGGTCACGCTCGTGAAAAAACCGGCCGCCCCTTCCTTGACCGCCGGCAACAGGATCTCAGGCGCTCGTGATCGACTTCCAACGCCTCAGTCATCGACTTCCAATGCCTCAGCCGCTCTGCGATCAACTCCGCGCGTTGCCGATCGTCGCTTCCGTCCAGGATGCTCATGTCCTCTGGATCGGCGCGCCAGTAAACACCGGCCGTCCGCGCGTTCACGCTCGCGGCGCGTGTCCGAACGAGTCGTGAAGTACCCGGCCGCGCGATCGGCGGACTCCAGCCGGATTTCCCCCGTCCCGTCCAGCTGCGGTGCGTTCGGGTCCCGGGGCCGTTCTCCCTTCCAATAATAGAAGACGCCCGAAGGCTCCTTCCTCTCCTTCACCGCTTCGCTCCAGTATCTCGCTGACAGGCTGCCATCCTCTTGCCATGAGCGGCCGCGCAGCTCCAGCGCGCCGTCGCGGTCTCGCGAGATCCGCAGGAGGCTCACGGCGGAAGGCTCCCGCGGGCCGCGCTCCGTCAGGGAGAACTGCCACCACAGGCCCTCGATGCGGGCGACGCGGCCCTCGTTCTCGATCGCCTTCCGAAGCTTCTGGTTGACGACTCTCATCTCGGCAGGGGTCGTCGCTTCGCCGTACCGTACGCATGTGAGGCCGAGGAGATCGCTCGGAAGCTTCGAGCCGCTCGCATGGAGGATGAAGGTTCGGCGCATTCCGAGGACTCCACCGAAAAGGCCGGCTTCGAAGACGACATTGTCTCGCGGAGAAGCCTGACCGGATCCCGCGGGAGGGGATGCGGGCGGGCTGGCTGTCGTCCAGTCGTCCCGAGCGAACACGAACGCGGCGAAGTCGACTTCATGCGCAAGCTCGAGGAGGCGCTCCAGTGTGGTGGTCCCAGGATTGAAGGATGTCGTCCAGGGATCTACGTGCGCGACGTCTTCGAGACCGCGTGTCAGCGCCTGCAGCAGCTTCTCCTGCTTTCCTGACGAGCCCAGGAAGATGCGAGGCTTGTCCATCCGTTCCTCCCGACAGCAGGTCGGGCGGCGGCCGCGCCGGTTACCGCTGTGTCCCAACGATGCTGGGATGCCCAGGGCTGGGCCAGAAACAATCCCCGTCTGCGACCGTATCTTATAGGGTATTGAGGGAGAGTTAGCCACCGCGCTGCCAGAGCAAAGCGTTGAGGGCAGCAACTACGTTACCGCCATCGTCAACCCGGACCTTTCGGCTCTCCGATGAGTCAGGACGTTTTGGTGGTTAAACGTCCACTGCTGGCCACCGCCGTACATTTTCGTAACTACAAAAACAGGCCCACACCTGCTGCGTCTGGAGCTGTCCGTCGCCTCACAACGGCGGGGCGCGGGCGAAGTGGACTACACCGGCGCATCTCAAAGTGCGGCGACCGGCGAATGCGATCGCTGCTCTATGAAGCGGCGAACGTCATGCTGACGCGCTACAAGGGACCGCTGAAGCTGAAGGATTGGGCGCTGGCGATCGCGGCGCGGTCGACGATGCGAAAGGCGCGGATCGCACTTGCCCGGCGGCTCGCCATCATCATGCATGCGATGCTGCGGTACGGCACCGAGTTCAAACCCGCGTAGCCATCAACAGCGAACCGGACAGGAGACCGAAACAAGCTCCCGAGCGGGAGCGACGCCCGAGGGAGGGAGTGGATGACGGCGCCGATTTCGTAGCATGCGGTCGATCAGATCGGCCGACTGCGATTTCAACCAAGCCGCTCCATACCCAGCTGACCCCATCAAGTGCCAATGAGCACGTAGAGAACGCAGGCACCCGAAAGCGTCGATAACGCTCACAACCGAGCCGCCGCCCTTGACCCATTAGAGAACAATATCGACCCAAAGCGGACGCTGGCCAATGTCCGCTAGTGACCCTTGCCAATCGATTCAGTTGGCGACAGGCGCGCCGCGGCGGCGTAGAATGATATCGGAGGACAAAGAGCCTCCGGATCGGCTTCAAGCCTATGTTCCATCCCATTGCGAATATCGAAGACGCGCAGACGTTGGCGCAGGCTATCGTCAACACGATCCCCGAGCCGTTTCTCGTTCTTGACGAGAAGTTTCGCGTGCTTGCGGCCAGCCGCTCCTTTTATCAGACATTCAAGGTCGAGCCGGAGCAGACGCGCGGATCGCTGCTGTATGCGCTCGGCGACGGCCAATGGGACATCCCGGCACTTCGGCTGCTCCTGGAGACGATCATCCCGGAGAAGACCGCCATGGACGGCTTCGAGGTCGAATACGATTTCCCCAATATCGGCCGCCGGACCATGCTGCTCAACGCCCGAAAGGTGATCTACGACCACAGTGCAGCCACCACGATCCTGCTTGCCTTCACCGACATCACGGCCCGCCGCGCGATCGAGCGGGAGAAGGAAGAGCTTCTCGAGCCGCACCGAAGACCTGCTGCGCCAGAAGGATGTGCTGCTTCGCGAAATGGAGCACCGGGTCGCCAACAGCCTGCAGATCATCGCCAGCATCCTTGCTGCTGAAGGCCCGGTCCGTCACCTCCGAGGAAACTCGCCAGCATCTCAAGGATGCCCATCAGCGGGTCATGTCGGTGGCGGAAGTGCAGCGCCACCTTCACGCCTCGACCGGCGTCGACGAGATCGAGGTCGGCTCTTATCTGTCGAAGCTCTGCGAGCAGCCTGGCCTCTTCGATGATCGGCGAAGCCCAGGCCATCGCGGTCAACGTCGATGGCGGAAAGCGGCAGGATAGATTCTCAGAAGGCGGTGAGCCTCGGCCTGATCGTGACCGAGCTCGTTCTCAACGCGATCAAATATGCCTTCCCGACGCAGAAGGCCGGCGCACGTATCCTGGTGACCTACGAGACCGACGGCCGACGACTGGAAGCTGACAGTATCGGACAATGGCTCGGCAAGGCAGGCAGCGACATTCCCAATGCCGGGCTGGGAACGGCGATCGTGGAGGCGCTCGTCAAACAGCTCGATGCGCGCATCGACATCACGACGGGCCAACCGGCACGACGATTGCCGTCACCAGGGCGACGTTCACCTCACGGATGCCGAAAGCAGCGTAAAGGCCGGTTTTAATCCCACCCGAATGGCCGCTGGTAGCGCGAAGTTGACGCTCGACGGCCGGGGTCGGAATGACCGCTATTGGGGTGAACTGCTAAGGGGCCGCGACGTAGCCGGCTGTGGGTCGAAACGAAGGGAGCTGTCCGATGGGCCCCTATTCACCCTCCACGCCGACCCTGCCCGTGCCCAAATCTTAAAATGTGCATTGATGGCGATTTATGCACGCGGCGATCGCCCTCAGGTCTCGGTTGGTGCGCCTCAGCCAGAAGCCCTAATTGCGTTGCCTAGCCCGACAAATCGCCGTCAAAATAGCGCCGCCGCCTGCACCGCGATCACGCTGCTGAGCGCCATCAACAGTCCCCACTCGTCCCCGGATCAGCGCCAGCCGCGCCATCTCGACTTGTGAGTTTTGCGCTTCGCCGCGGAAAGTTGGGAAAGCTGCGGATGTAGTCCTCCTCGAGATCTACTTCTGAAAGCTTCGGACCTGAATGTGCCTTTTGTTGTAGGAAGGGTCCGCATTCGTACTGTTCGACCCACACCCAGAGTGATGCAGGTTGCCGGTTAAGCCGTGCAATTTGGACCCGATACCGCTAGTCGAGAAATGGCTACGTCCGAGCCATTTCTCCGTCACCGCTCCCGCTCGCGGGCCTAGGCACGAATGGCCGTACCTGTCGCCGAGCGAATACGAAGGAAGCAGCAAACAGACCTTAAAGATTCCGAAACTGTCCTCGTCACCGAGGCAACTTCATAAGCATCCAGCCAAATTCACTCGGTGAGGCTTTATTTTACCAGCGCCCACGCCCGAACCAGCCGCCGCCTGTGCGTGGCTGCCGAAGAAGGATTACGGTAGCGGCAGCGGGAGCGCTTCTCAAAACCCCGCCCAGACTGCTCCTGCTGTCTCCTTTCGGCGACTGGTGTGCGGTCGCTTTCGTTGCGGGGGATAGGCGCCACGCCTCTTGATCTGATCCCTGGCTCACATTTTTTCTCTGGATATTCAGACCAGTTCCTGACCCACAGTGACAGAGTTATATTTGCGCGTTGCAAGGTTGGGCCCTGTGCCAAGCGAAGACATCAGTGGCAAGCTCGAATGCGTGTCCTGCGGAGCCATCCTCATGGACATCCCGGAGAATGCTGCCGAATTTACCGTCATCAGGTGCGCCCAGTGCCACCGCCTTCTGGGAACGTGGGCAGAAGTACAGGACGAGCTTTTGCGGGTGAGGGGCGCATTTGACCTCAATCCGGGACACGTCAGGCGTCGTTAGGGTGATCACGTTCTCGCGATGGTGCGTTGCCGGGCGGGACCCCTCGTACTGAAATCTCTACGTGCCAGAGATTTACTCAAGGCAACAGGCAGCGGGATCAGCCCCTAGCCCCCGCCCAAATGATCCTGCTGTCGTCTAAGCGAGCCTTACGGAGAACTGACCCTCTCGTTGCAACGTTGGGCTCGTCATCATTGTTTCAGCATACGCCTTCGGGTGATCAGGTCCGGGGGCGGAGAGCGATCCTCACGGGAACCCCCATAGCTGCCGTCGGTCAAGATCTGGTGGACCGGCAAGACGCCGGAGATGGCCCGGCTCAATCCGGTCCTCGTCGCCAAACTCAGCACCGACCATATCAGCGGCGGTCAGTTCCGGCACGGCTCGCGGTGATCCGCTGGCGGACCGACAAAGCTGCCCAGGACTGCACGTTGGATCAGCTTCGGTAAGCGTGGCGACCGCAGCGACAGGGACGGCGCGGTCGCCAGTCTATCGCGGTTGTAAGGTCGGGAGCCGCGACCAACCTACTTTGCCGAAGGCGTAGTCCGAGCTTGTCGGTCGGTTGAGAGCCCACAACACACGCTGATCACGAGTCAGGCGACTGATCAGCTTTTGACTCAGCAGCATCCCTCGTGGGGCCATTCGAACGCTTGGTGCCTCTAGCCGAAGCATTTCTTGCGTTAGCGGTTCTTTTGGAAGCTGCGCCTTGGGAAGCAGTTCTTGATCGCGTCCGTTTCCGGACACCTGGCTCGGTCTTGCCGGGTTCGTTAGAGAGTTTTTGCGTGAGAAAGAGGCTCGCAACAAGCCCAACGACCAGCAAACCGACCGCTGCTACAGCCGCAGGATGGTTGAAGGCGGCAGCACCAACCATTCTGCCTCGTTTGCCCAAGCCTGGCAGGAGCGATGTCGCAACCCTGGCCAAATCGTCATAATAGCCAGAAACGGCATCGCTTCGTGCCGTCATAAACATTCTTGCCGCGTCCGGCCGCTAATTCTTG
>CAWHPT010000073.1:0-11365 GCA_963831225.1 uncultured Alphaproteobacteria bacterium | reverse complement strand
GAGCTCGTGACCCTGCTCCGCCAAGTCCTCCAAGGCACGCGCGCCAGTCGCCCAGGCGCCGGTTCTGGTTCTTGTCCCGCCGGGAAGTCCCTGCTTGCCGAACAGGATGTCGCCGAGTTGCTTGGGGCTGCCCGGGTTGAGCGGCTCGCCGGCAAGCGCCTTGATCTCGATCTCGAGCGCGAGCGCGCGGTGCCCGAACTCGTGCGTGAGTTGCGACAGCACCTTGCGGTCGATGGAAATGCCGCGCCGCTCCATGCGCGCGAGCACCGCAATGAGCGGCCGCTCCAGCGTTTCGTAGACTGCGGTCACGCCCTCGGAGGCCAGCCGCGGCTTGAGCACCTGCCACAGCCGCAGCGTGACGTCGGCATCCTCGGCGGCGTATTCGGCCGCCTTGGCGACATCGACGCAGTCGAACGTGACCTTGGATTTTCCAGTGCCGGTGACCTGATTGTAATCGATGGTCGTGTGATCGAAATAGCGCTTGGAGAGCGGCTCGATACCGTGATCGGAACGCCCGGCATCGAGCACGTAGGACATCAGCATGGTGTCGTCGCACGGCGCAAGGCCGATGCCGCGCAAGGCAAATATCTGCAGGTCGAATTTGAGGTTCTGGCCGATCTTGAGCACGCCGGGGTCTTCGAGCAGCGGCTTCATCGCCGCGAGCGCTGCGCGTTCCTCGATCTGATCTGGCGCGACTGAGCCGGGGAACAAGCCGCCATTTCCGGCGTCGCCGCCTTGCCGATGAGCAAGCGGCACATAGCAGGCTTCGTTCGGCTGCGAGCGCGAGCGAAAAGCCGCACAGCACCGCTTGCATCGGATCGAGGCTGGTGGTCTCGGTGTCGAGTGCAACCGCGCCGAGATCGCGCGCGCGCGTGATCCAGGCATTGAGCTGTTCGAGGCTGCGCACGATCTCGTAGCGCGAGCGGTCGATCTTGGCATTGCGCGCGGCCGCGATCCGTGCTGCCGCCAGCGACCGCGGTGTGAGCTCGATTGCTGCCGCCGGGCTCGCCGGACTCTGTTTGCGCTGGCTCGCCGGGCTTTCTCCCCCGACGCTCGCTGCGCTCGCTCCCTCTGGGGCTGGAAAGGGTCGGGAGCGGGCCTGTTCCGCGGCCGGGCGCAGCGTCGCCCCCGACTTCAGTCTGCCGTCGGGCGTGATCGCGCCGGCATCGAGGCCGGAGAACTCCGCCACTCGCCGCGTGAGCGTGCTGAACTCCATCGCCTTGAGAAAGGCGATCAGGCGCTTGTAGTCGGGCTCGTGCACGGCGAGGTCGGCAATCGGCACCTCCAGCTGCACATGGGCGTCGAGAGCGACCAGCTTCTTCGACAGCCGCGCCACGTCCGCGTTCTCGATCAAGGCTTGGCGCCGCTTGTCCTGCTTTATCTCTGCGGCGCGCGCGAGCAGCGTTTCGAGGTCGCCAAACTCGGAAATGAGTTGCGCCGCGGTCTTCACGCCGATTCCCGGCACGCCCGGCACATTGTCGGTGAAATCGCCGATCAGCGACTGCACCTCCACGACCTTTTCCGGCGGCACGCCGAATTTCTCGATCACCTCGGAAATGCCGATCTTGCGATCCTTCATGGTGTCGTACATGACGACGCAGTCGTTCACGAGCTGCATCAAGTCCTTGTCGGAGGAAACGATGGTCGCGTTCGCGCCGGCGTCGCAGGTCTGGCGCACGTAAGTGGCGATCAGGTCGTCCGCCTCGAATCCCGCCTGTTCCAGGCACGGCAGATCGAAAGCTCGCACCGCCTCGCGGATGAGCGGAAACTGCGGGCGCAGGTCGTCGGGCGCCTCCTGCCGGTTCGCCTTGTAGTCGGGGTACATCTCGGTTCGAAAAGTTTTCTCCGACTTGTCGAACACCACCGCAAGATGCGTCGGCCGCTCCTCCGGCTTCATGTCGCGCATGAGCTTCCACAACATGTTGCAGAACCCCAGCACGGCATTGACCTGCAACCCGTCTGATTTGCGGGTGAGCGGCGGCAGCGCGTGATAAGCGCGGAAAATGTAGGAGGAGCCGTCGACCAGGAAGACGTGGTCGCCTTTCTCGGGCGGGCGGGCCTCGATCGGAGAGGCGCTCGGTGCGGGCTTGGCGGGCATTCGTTGGAATTAACACCTGGCTCGCGCTTTCGCCACCGGTTCGGCCGCGCTATTTCATTTACGCACATGCAGCTTCCGATCGACGAGGTGTTGCTCGAATTGTGCACCGCTTTGCGTGCGCACCAAGCTGTGGTTCTGGTTGCTCCGCCCGGCGCCGGCAAGACGACGCGGGTCCCGCTGGTTCTTGCCGATGAGGATTGGGCCAAGGGCAGAAAGATCGTCATGCTCGAGCCGCGCCGCCTTGCAGCGCGTGCCGCCGCCAGCCGCATGGCAGCAACATTGCGAGAAGGAATCGGGGCCACGGTCGGCTACCGCGTTCGCTTCGGCTCCAGGGTCTCCCGCGCGACCCGCATCGAAGTGGTGACCGAGGGGATTTTCACCCGCCTGGTGCTCGAAGACCCTTCGCTCGGCGGCATTGCCGCGGTTCTGTTCGACGAATTCCACGAGCGCTCGCTCGATGCCGATCTCGGCCTGGCGCTCGCTCGCGACGTGCAGCAGGGACTGCGGGAGGACCTCAAGCTCCTGGTGATGTCGGCGACGCTCGACGGCTCCCGCGTCGCTCGCCTGCTCGGTGATGGTCCCCTGGTCGAGAGCGTCGGCCGCAGCTTCCCGGTCGAGACGCGATATATCGGGCGCGATGCGCACCTCCCGATCGAGCGCCAGGTGGCCGATGCGGTGATGCGGGCAGTGCGGACTGATGCCGGATCGCTGCTGGTCTTTCTTCCTGGCGTCGCCGAAATCCGCCGCACCGAGATTGTATTGCGTGAATTGATCCGCGATCCCGAGATCGACCTGGTCCCGCTGTACGGCGCGCTGGAGGCGGGCCTGCAGGACCGCGCAATCCTGCCGGCGGCGCGCGGGCGCCGCAAAGTGGTGCTCGCAACCGCGATCGCGGAAACCTCCCTGACGATCGACGGCGTGCGTGTGGTGATCGATTGCGGGCTGGCACGGGTGCCGCGGTACGAGCCTGGCGTCGGTTTGACCAGGCTGGAAACGGTGCGCGTCTCGCGCGCGTCCGCCGACCAGCGTCGCGGCCGCGCCGGCCGGACCGAGCCCGGCGTCTGCTATCGGTTGTGGGACGAGCCGCAAACCGCTTCGCTCGAACCGGCCAACAGGCCGGAGATACTTGCCGCCGATTTGTCCGGTTTCATGCTCGATCTCGCGCACTGGGGCGTTTCCGATCCCTGTTCGCTCGCGTTTCTCGACCAGCCGCCGGCAGCTGCGCTCACGCAAGCACAGGGACTGCTGCGCGAGCTCGGCGCGATCGACGGCGACGGCCGAATAACGGGGGAGGGACGACGGCTGCGCGATCTGCCGCTGCCGCCTCGCCTCGCGCGCATGGTGACCGACGCGGCAGCGCTCGGCGCAACGGGGCTGGCCGCGGAGATTGCCGTGCTGCTCACCGAGCGCGGCCTCGGCGGCAACGACGTCGATCTCGGCCATCGCATCGATGCTTTGCGCCGCAACTCCTCGCGGCGCTCCCTCGACGCGCGTGCGCTGGCGAAGAGATGGGCTGACGTTGTGAAAACTGCTCTGTCTCCTCACGGACAAGAAGAGCAGCGGTCGCGGCGTGCATCGCCGGGCGCCCTGCTGGCGCTCGCCTACCCCGATCGCATTGCCAGGAGCCGTGGTGCCAACGGCGCCTTCCTGCTGGCCAATGGTCGCGGCGCCAACGTCGATCCAGCATCTGCGCTCTCTCGCGAGCCGTTTCTCGCCGTCGCCGAGATCAGCGGGACCGCCGCCCGCGGCCGCGTAATGCTCGCCGCACCGCTCACGCTCGATGAGATCGAGACGCTGTTTGCCGAGCGGATCGAAAGCCGTGTGGAGATTTCGTTCGATGAGGCAAGCACGGCCCTACGCGCGCGGCGTCTGCGCCGTCTTGGAGCGATCGTCTTGGCCGAGCAGCCGGTGAAGGTCGAGCCCAATGATGAGACCGCCCTCATGCTCGCGCAAGGCGCCGTCGGGTCGGGCCTCGAACGGATGCCCTGGACCAACCCGCTGCGGCAATGGCGCGATCGGGTGATGTTCCTGCGCAGCGCCGAAGGAGGCGAGTGGCCGGACCTCTCCGACCATGCACTCGCCGCAACCGCAGCCGACTGGCTCGCCCCGACGCTGGCCGGCAAGACCGCGCTCTCGGAGTTGGGCAGCGATGAATTCATGCAGACTTTGCACGGCCTGCTGCCTTGGATGCTGCGCCGCCGCCTCGAGCTCGAGGCTCCCACCCATTTCATCGCGCCGTCGGGATCGTCGGTGGCGATCGACTACCATGCGCCGGAGGGGCCCAAGCTTTCGATCCGCGTGCAGGAGCTGTTCGGACTCCACCACCATCCGACCATTGCTGCCGGTCGTGTGCCGCTCGTCGTCGAGCTCCTCTCCCCCGCGCGTCGGCCGGTGCAGGTGACGCGCGACCTTGCCGGTTTCTGGCGCGGCAGCTATGCCGCGGTCAGAGCCGAGATGAAGGGCCGCTATCCCCGCCATCACTGGCCGGACGACCCGTTGACGGCTGTCGCGACCCGCCGCGCCAAGCCGCGTTTGCAATCCAGATGAGCATGAGACGATCTTCCCGTATCAGGGCTCGGCCACGCTATAGGTGTCGCAACTCTCGAGCGATCCCGACTTCAGCCCGGTCATGAACCAGCGTGTGCGTTGTTGCGAGGAGCCGTGGGTGAAGGCGTCGGGCACCACATAGCCCTGGCTCCGCCGCTGCAACCGGTCGTCGCCGATAGCGGAAGCGGTCTGCAGGGCGGCTTCGACGTCGCCGGGCTCGATGAATTGCCAATCCTTCTGCGAATGATGCGCCCACAATCCGGCAAAGCAGTCGGCCTGCAGCTCCACCCGTACCTGCAACTGGTTGGCATCGACCTTGTCCATGCCTTGCTGCATGCGTTGCACCCTGGGCAGGATGCCGAGCAGGTTCTGCACGTGATGACCGACTTCGTGCGTGATCACGTACGCTTGCGAGAACTGGCAAGTCTTGCTGCCGGCGTCACAGGCGCGAAAACGCCGTTCGAGATCCTGGAAGAACGAAGTATCGAGATAAACCTTCCGGTCGTTCGGGCAATAGAACGGCCCCATTGCAGATTGTGCGAAGCCGCAGGCCGACTGTGTGGCGCCCGAGAACATGACCAGCGTCGGCGGCTCGTAGGCGCGGCCCTGTTGCACAAGAATTTTCTTCCATTGGACTTCCGAGCTGCCGAGCACCGCGGAAACCATTTGACCCGTCTGGTCGCTGGGAGCGCCAGCTTGCTCAGAGCCGCGCTCGGACGCGGGAGGCGGCTGTTGGGTACGGCTCAAGGTGTCGGCACCTCGGATCAGAATGCTGGGGTCGATCCCGAGCGCCCAGCCGATCAGGCCGAGCACGATGAGGGTACCTATGCCGATACCGCCGCCGCGACCGCCAGGCATGCGAAAGCCGCCGCCCTGACCCCGGCGATCTTCAACCCTGCGGCTGCGCGGGAGATCATCGATTCGCATGATTTGGCTATCCTTCTTAGGCACTGCTCTCCTCGCTTGAAACGTGGAGGAGGTGCGAGCGCCGTGTCTAAAAATCGTTCACGCACGCGGCATCGAAGTGGCCGCCAACGCTGACGAGTTGGAGTGGCCATGACCCGTCTTTCAACGCCCTGCAGGCAATTGTGTCACTGCCTCGTCACCTTGGATGATGACTATTGGCGGTCGCGCTGACAAGAGGTCTCGCACGACCGCAGCACACCTCCGGCCTGGCCCCCTCAGTTCGTCCTTTTGTGAAATCCTGATAGACCGTGCCTAGACGAGGTGTCACGATGCAGAAAGGACGACGTGAGCTCGACGCTTGACATCGAAGGCCCATCCAGATGGAAACGCTGCTGGTCAAAATCTTCGGCACGGCGCTGGCGCTCAGTCAGGTGACGACCTCACCCGACGCCGTGCAGACCCAGTTCGACCGCACGCGCGACCAGCCGCGGATCGCCGGATTGTTGCAGGCCGGCTGCACGCATATGCGCAAGGCCTTCGACGTCGAGGACATCAAGCTCGACGAGCTCATTGCCACGGCGCTCGACGACCCGCAGGCGCTGAGCGGCGAGATCAAGGCGTTTCGCGGCATCAATTTTGCCGATATGCACATTGCCTATCGGCAGTTCTGCAACAAAGAGACGGTTGCCAATTCGGCCGTCGATCTCGGCGAAGTGATCGATTTCTATAACAAGGCGGTCAGCGACCTGCCGGATCACAGCAAGCTGCATGGCCTGAAGCTGCCCGGTGCCAGCGTGGTGCTCGACGGCAAGGGCGAGCGCTTTGCGGAGGTGTTCGAGGAGAACCAGCGCCGCGCCTGGGTGGCGCTCGCCGACATTCCCCCGGAGGTGCGGCAGGCGTTCATTGCCGCGGAGGACAAGCGCTTCCACGAGCACACGGGCGTCGATGAGCACGGCCTGATCCGCGCCTTCATCGGCAATCTGGCCGGCTCGCGGCGGCCGCAGGGCGGCTCCACCATCACTCAGCAAGTGGTGAAGAACCTGCTGGTGGGCGAAGACCTGACTTATGAGCGCAAGATTCGGGAGATGATCGTGGCGTCCCGCTTGGAGCAGACGCTCAGCAAGGACGAGATCCTCGAGCTTTACCTCAACTTCGTCTATCTCGGCCGAGGCGCGTGGGGCATCGAGATGGCGGCGCGCAGCTATTTCGGCAAGACCGCGAACGAGCTTACGCTCGAAGAGGGCGCGCTGCTCGCCGGACTAACCAAGGGGCCGAATTATTACAATCCCGATCGGCACCCCGGGCGCGCGCAGGAACGGCTCGCCTATGTCCTGAGCCGCATGCAGGAAGACGGTGCGGTCGCTCCCGATCACGTCGGGAACAGATTGCCATCGCTGCCGACGTTCGTCCCCTATGAGAAACCGCGCCGTGAATTCGGTTTCCATTTCGTCGACCAGGTTGCGCGCGAAGCCAAGTCGGCGGCCGGCATCGAGGCAATCACTTCCGACTATTATACGATACGCTCGACGATCAACCCGCAATTGCAGCGGGCCGTGGAACAGACGCTCCAGGAAGGCCTGTCGCGTTATGAACGCAGCGGCGGCCGCGTTTCCTTCAAGTCCGCCGAGGCAAACCTCACCAACGCCATTCGCCGCATCGGCGCGAAGCTGCCGGCCTCCGACAAGCGGCCGCCCTGGCAGCAGGCACTCGCAAACGCCTGGCTGCCGCTCTATGACGTGCACTGGACGCCGGCCGTAGTCATCGAAAAGCCGGCCGGGAGGAGGGGCGAGATCTGGCGCGTCGGTCTTTCCGATGGACGCACGCTGCCGCTCTCGATCGACAGCGGCAGCGTGCAACGCAAGCTCGGCCTCTACGATGTGGTCTTCGTTCGGGTGAACGGGGGCAAGTCCGGGACCGCGGCGCGGGCCGAGTTGCGGGTGCGGCCGGTCGTGCAGGGAGCGGTGGTGGTCCTGGAGAACAAGACCGGGCGCATCCTCGCGATGTCGGGTGGGTTCTCGTATCCGCTGAGCCAGCTCAACCGTGCCACCCAGGCGCAGCGCCAGCCGGGCTCCGCGATCAAGCCGTTGAGCTACCTGGCAGCGCTCGGCAAAGGCCTGCAGCCCAATACGCTGGTGATGGACGAGGCGATCACCCTGCCGCCCCCCGGCGGCGGCCGCCGCGAGCAGGATTATTGGACGCCGAAGAATTACGACGGCGGTGGAGGCGGCACGCTGACCCTGCGAAAGGCGCTCGAGAACTCGCGCAATCTTGCGACCGTGCGCCTGCTCGATGGCGGCATCGAGAAGAAGCCGGAAGCGAGTCTCAACCGTCTCTGCGATCTCGCGGCCGAGCTGAAAATCTATCGCGAATGCGAGCGCTACTATCCATTCGTGCTTGGAGCCCAGCCGGTGCGGCCGATCGATCTCGCTGCGTTCTATGCCACCATCGCGAATGAAGGTGTTCGTCCTGATCCACACGTCATCGACAGCGTCGAGCAGGACGGCCGCGTCATCTATCGCCACGATGCGCAACCGGTGGTGAAGGGGGGCTCGGTCGACCGAGCCGCCTTCTATCAGCTCAAGTCCATGCTGCAAGGCGTGCTGCAACGCGGCACGGCACGATCGATGGCGGGGATCGCGCCATTCGTCGCCGGCAAGACCGGCACCTCCGACGACGAGAACGACGCCTGGTTCGTGGGCTTCACCAACGACGTCACCGTGGCAGTATGGGTCGGCTACGATAATGCCGGCGGCAAGCGGCGCACGCTCGGCGGCGGCGCAACCGGCGGCCACACCGCGGTTCCGATCTTCGAGCCGATCATGCAGGCGGCATGGGCTCATGCCGCTCCCAAGGCCGCACTCGCGACGCCGTCGCCCGAGGCCAGGCGCCAGCTGTCATGCAAGTCGATCAGCGGCGTATCGAGTGACAAGAGAAGGGGACAAAAGCCGGAGACCGAGTGCTTGCGGGTGGACGCCAATGGCAGGGTGCTCGACACTCAATTTCGCCTGGTCTCGCGCGAGAGCTCGTATGCTGCGCGCGAACCACGAGAACCGCGCAAAGCGCGCACGCGCACAGTGCGCAAGGTCGCGCCGGCTCCGTCCTACTCGCATGGCTGGGGCAGGTCGCAGGGCTGGGGTTGGTCCAGCGGATGGGGATCCTGGAACCGCTGGTAGTCACCGGTGACCTGAAAGGGCAAGACCATGGCTAGTCTGTACGACATCCTGGCACACGCGGAAGACGGCCAAGCGATGACCATCCTCGGCCGCGAGCTCGAGCTCACTCCGGAAGAAACCGAGGCTGCGGTGATCGCGCTGCTGCCCGCAATCTCGACCGGCCTGAAGCAATCGACGGCGACACCTGAGGGTCTCGGCGACCTGTTCGGCATGATGGGACAGCAGCGCCACCTGCAGGCGATGTACGACGACCCCGAGATCGCCTTCGGGCGGGACGGCATCGCCGCCGGAAACGACGTCCTGGCCATGATGTTCGGCTCGCCCGACGTGAGCCGCGCGATTGCCGATCAGGCGCAACATTTCTCCGGAGTCGGTTCGAGCATTCTGAAGAAGATGCTGCCGGTGCTCGCCGGGATTCTCATTTCCGGGCTGATGCGCGGTGGATCCGGGCAGGCCGCGCCATCGGCTCCACCCACCTCGCCAGCGGAGGCCGGCGGCGGGCTCGGCGACATCCTGGGGCAGATTTTCGGACGTGGGATGCCGGGGTCGTCCGGCTCGTCTCCGGACGCTGGTCAGCAGATTCCTGTTCCGCGTGGCCAGCCGATCCCTGTTCCGACGGACACGGGCGGGCAGCCGGTCCCCGGCGACGATCTCCTCGGCCAAATTCTCCGTGAGTTCGAGAAGGGAATTCGCGAGGGGCGGATAAAGCCCGTCATCATCGGCGGTGGCCCTATCCAGGTACCCATGCCTGGCGGACAAGCCGGTCCAACGCCTGCTGAACCCGAACAACAGCAGATGCCCGGCGGCGACATCTTCGGCCAGATCCTGCGCGACGTCTTTGGCGGCGGCGCCGCGGGCGGCCCCGTCCGAATGCCACCGGGCAGGCAGGGACCATCACCGGGCATGAAGGATCTGTCGGATTTGAGCAAGGGATTGGGCGTGATGGGCGGTATGGGCGCGGCGGTTTTTGGAGATCAGTTCGAGGCCGGCCGAGAGGTCGAGCAGAGGCACCTCGACAACATCCAACGCGTCTTCGACCAGGCTGGAAAGCCAGAGCGAAAATGAATCCAAATTTGCCGCACGCCACGGGACGGGCATGATTGGGCGGACGATGCTTGCCTTGGTGTTGGCAAGCCTCACTATCGTGGCGGCGCAGGCTCGAGGCTACCCGGCTCGTCCGGTCAAGGTGATCGGCTCCTCCGCCGAGGAAGCCGAGGCCCGGCTGCGGGCCGACACCGAGCTGTGGGCGCGCTTCGTCAAGGCTGCCAACATGCGCGTCGATTGACGCTGCATCGGAAATCAACAACGGCAAACGCGAAAAGGCCGGCCCGTGGCGACGCGCCCGAACTTCCTGTTCGTCATCACCGATCAGCATCGCTACGATTATCTCGGCTGCTACGGGCACCCAGTGCTGAAGACGCCGCACATCGACTCGATCGCTGCCCGCGGCACGCGCTTCACGCGCTTCTACGTGGCAACCCCGGTCTGCATGCCCAATCGCGCGACCCTGATGACCGGGCGGATGCCGTCGCTGCATGGGGTTCGCAGCAACGGCACGCCGCTCGCTCTCCAGTCCAACACCTTCGTCGATGCGCTGCGCGCCGGTGGTTACGCCACCGCACTCGTCGGCAAGAGCCACCTGCAGAACTTTTCCGAGTTCCCGGCGATCCTCCAGCGAGCGCCGCCACGACCGGGCGACCAGGTGCTCGACGAGAGCTTCGCCGAGGCGAGGAAGCCCGCAGCATCCGACGGACCCTATGACCAGGAGCATCCCAAACGATGGGAGCCGGGCCGCGACTTCCAGATGCAGCTGCCGTTCTACGGCTTCGAGCACGTCGATTTATGCACGACCCACGGCGACCAGGTCGGCGGGCACTACTACGTCTGGCTCAAGGCGCGGCGGCCCGATGCCGACAAGCTGCGCGATCGCAAGCACCAGCTGGCGCACGACTATGTCTGTCCGCAGGCCTATCGCACCCCGATCCCCGAGGAGCTTTATCCGACCTCGTACATCGCGGAGAAAAGCTGCGAATGGCTCGACCGCCATGCCGCCGGCGACCGCAACCGGCCGTTCTTCCTGATGGCGTCGTTTCCCGACCCGCATCATCCCTTCACGCCGCCAGGACGGTACTGGTCGATGTACCGGCCGCAGGACATGGCGCTGCCCGCGAGCTTCCACCACGGCAACCGGCCGTTGGCGCGGCCGGTGGCCTGGGCATTGACCCAGCGCGAGAGCGGAAATGCCGTCGTCACCGAGCAGGCTGCCTTCGCCGTCGAAGAGCTCGAGGCGCGCGAGGCGATGGCGCTGAGCTGCGGCATGATTGCAATGATCGACGACGCCGTCGGCCGCATCCTGGCGCGGCTCGCGGCCAACGGCCTGGCGAGCGACACCGTCGTGATCTTCACGACCGACCACGGCGACTTTCTCGGCGATCACCGCCTGCTGCTCAAAGGTCCCGCCCATTTCGAGGGAATCACCCATGTTCCCTTCATCTGGGCCGAGCCGGGCACGCGGCCGGCGCGCAGCACCGATGCGCTCGCCGGTACTCTCGATATCGCCTCGACCATTCTCGATCGTGCCCGCATAGCGCCTTACAACGGAATCCAGGGCGAAAGCCTGCTCCCGGCGATCGGCGGGGGA
>CAWHPT010000072.1:0-72454 GCA_963831225.1 uncultured Alphaproteobacteria bacterium | reverse complement strand
ATCGAGGAGCACGCGGAACTGCCCGTAGAGCGATTCCTCGCCGGGCAAGGGCGGCACGGTATCGAGAACCGTGCCGAGCTGATCGAAGAATTTCTCCGGAACGACCCATGCCGTTTCGCCGCCACCTTCCGACTTCGGACCCGGAATCGCGGGCGCCTTGCTCCAGTCCTTGGTCTTCATCTTCCCGTCGAAGTCCTTCAACGGATAGGCGACGATCTGGTTGATGACAGGCTGGATCGCCTTTCGGTCCTCGGGCGTGTCGTCCATCAGCACGCGCGGTATGGCGTTGGCCAGCGCGGTGGAGCTGCGGATGACCGCCTGGATGCCAGCCGGTTTCTCGCCTTTCCACTGCGGGCCGACGATCAGGTAGAAGCCTGGCTTGGTGTTGTAGGGCTTCCCGATCTCCGCGAACTGGTCGGTGCGCGCGTCGTACATCGCGTAGACCCAGAAACGGTCGCCGAAGGCGGGGACCTGGATCACGACGGGTTCTTCATCGAGTGAGAAGAAGCCGAGGCCGTAGACGACATCCTGGTTCGGACAGGTGACGAAGTTCTGGCCCGGATCGATGTAGTCGCTCAGCATGCCGATCTGGCCGCGCGGTGCAACGGGCAGAACGCCGTTCAGCCGGCCGGGCTCGGGCGCCTGCGTGATGGCAGCGCGGCGGTTGATCTGGTTGACCATGGGCCAGCCCCAGATATAGGCCATGCGGCCGACCGCCTTGGCGTATTCGGGATGCATCGTGATGCCTGCGGCCGGCGCCGTCACGTCGGCGGCGGTTCGCGGCGCCGACACCTGCTGGGCCAGGACTACGTCCGTCACGATGTAGGTCGATGCGGCCAGCAACACAGACAAAGACAAATATCCGATTCTGCTGGTGTGAGCTTTTTTCATGACTCGTGCTCCTTGTTGCGTGCCCTTGATATCGGGGTGGTGCGGTACGGCGCGGCTCCGTGGTGGGCAGCCGCGCCGCCGACCGCTCAATTCACCCGCTCGATGTCATTCGGAATCCACGTCTTGTTGATCGCCGGCTCGGTTGGGGCGTAGAGTCGCAGGATTGCGAAAAAGCCCTTGCCCGGAATGGTGCGCATCCAGTTGCGTTCCTTGCCGGCCGGCGCCTGTGGACCGATGTAGAGATCGGTCGAGCCGTCGGCGTTCTGCGCAGGATTATCGCGCGAGCCGAGCGACGGAAACGGCTGACCGTTGGCGTAACCGGACGCGTTCTCGGCTTCATAGAGCGTCAGCGACCAGAAATTGGCGGCAGGAATGTTCGGCGGCAGCTTGAGGCGATAGTTGGTGCCGCCGGACAGCGGCGTGCCGGCGCTGTCGGTGAAGCCGACCATGTACTTGGCGCCCTTGCCGGGGACCTGCGAAATCATCCCGGGGCTGATCGAATAGTAATCGGTGAAGAACCAGATGCGCGCGTCGAGATCGAGATACCGGCCGTCGGTTCTCCTCCACGCCAGATCGAATGGCCCCCGGGATTCGCGGGCGTGCCGTCGGCGACGGGATTGACCCAGCGGCGGTTCGGATAAACGCGGAAATAGCGGCCGCTGACGACCTCCTCGAAGCCGATGACGCGGCTGATCTTGTAGGCGGTCTTCGCCGCGCGATCGAGAATTGCCCGTGTCGTTCGCATCGGGATTGAACGGCTGACCCTTGACGATGCCGATCGCCGCCAGCATGCCAAGTCCAGTCGGGGTCGGCGAGGTTTGCGCCCTCACTGTCAACCAGCAGCTTGAGTTGATCGAACGCGCTGCCGTCGCTGACCGGCAGCATGTTCGCCGGCACGCCGGACGCATCGGGGAATTGCATCGGCTTGGCGCTGGCCTTGCCGCCCAGCGGATAAATCTTCGCGCGCTCCATCAGCTGCGACCGCAGGCGCCAGGTTGTTGGGGTCCTGATAGAACGAGCGCAGGAAAACGAAGACGTTGTTGGTTCCCGAGCGGTAGACGAAATAGCCTTCCGGCACCGGCCTGTCGTAGCCGGGCGGCAGGATCAGGAACTTGCCGCCCTTGCCGCCGTCCGGTCCGGGCAAGCCGACGTCGCCGACAAAGCTTGCCCGCCGATGGTCGGACCGGGAATCGGGCGCTGCCAGAAATCGAGCAGGATGCCTTGCAATCCGGGCGGCGCCTCGAACACCATCGGGCCGTCCTTGCCGAGGTCGACGTAGCTCATGGCGTAGATGACGTCGGAGTTCGGCGTCGTCACCAGGGTCTTGGCGTCGAGACGCTTCTTCCAGACCGGCAGGACGTTGTAGCCGGCGCCGAACACCTTTTCCGAGCCGACCTTCATGCCGAGCGTGTTGATCAGCGGCAGCGCCCACAGATAGGTCTGCGTCGCCCGCTGGAACAGCAGTTCGTCCCTGAGCAGCTTCGCCGTCGCGGGTGTCGGCCGGTTCTCGGCCATCGGACTGTTGGCCAATGCGTCGTAGCGATCCATCTGCGCGTGCGCGAGCGTTGGAAGGCCGATGACAGCGACCATCGCTGCGATTAAAGCCGTCATTCCGAACTGACTTTTCATTGCTCGTTCCTCTCGTGGCCAAATCCGTCGATTTTGCGCCGTTGCGGTGAGCCGTGCGATTGGACCGTGGTCCAACAGGAGTCAGGCACTGATCGAGAAATGACTTTACCGATGAGCCGCCGACGTAACAGTCCCCCCATCCGGGGGACTGGGAGCGAAGGAAACGGGGGACGTTGGGGTGGTGTCGGACCACCTGCGGGTGAAGCGCTGTCCCGGAATCCTCACTTTTTCCCCTTCCAAATCCGTGGGATGATGCTTAACGGACCGGTTTGGGCGGATGATGGAACAGGCAAACGTCCCACGGGACTGGGAGCATTCCGGCTCGCTCGGCTTGCCGCAAATTGCCCTGACCAAGACAGTCCCGCCGTCCGCAAACAGGCTCCGAGTCGAGCGCGGACGTCTGCTGAGCCTCCTGGAAGAATCTACCGCGCGGCGGCTGATCTTACTCAAGGCGCCGGCCGGCTACGGGAAGACCACGCTCGCAGTCGATTGGTGCGAGCAATTGCGCCGGTCCGGGTCAGTGGTCGCCTGGCTCAGCGTGGATGAGGACGACAACGAGCCGAGCGCCTTCGCCTATCACATCACCAAGACCATCCATCGGGCCGCTCCCGATCTCGGTCAGTCCGCGATCGATCTCTTGACGGAAACCAAACTGATTGATTCCAAGAATGTCGTGTCGGCTGCAATCAACGCGGTCGCCGAAAGCGACGACGAAGTCTACCTCTTTCTGGATGACTATCACTCGGTAACGGACAGCCGGTCGCATGAGCTGACTGCCTTTCTCCTGCGATATGCGCCGTCGAACTTTCATCTCGTCGTTATGTCGCGGACGGAGCCGCTGCTATCGATTTCGAAGCTACGGCTTGCGGACGAGGTCGCCGAGCTTGATGTCGCGAGCCTGCGTTTCACCCTTGCTGAGACCCGGGAGTTTCTGAGTGCCGAGCTGTCCCCCAAACTCGGGCCGGCGGACATATCCAGGCTTCACGACGCGACCGAAGGCTGGCCTGCCGCCTTGCAGCTTGCGCGCATATCGGTGCGAAACTCGCCTGACCCGTCGAAAACCGTGCAATCATTCTCGGGGGCATCGCGCAAGATATCCGCCTACATCGAGGATACGCTTGCAACCCAAGCGGACGAAATCGTCCAGTTCCTTCTCCAGACATCTGTTCTGGATCGGCTTCACGGTTCGCTCTGCCAAGCGGTGACAGGCATCGCGCGCAGCGCGGAGCTCTTGAAGGCGCTCAATCATGAGCAGCTTCTGTTGATGACGATCGATGAGGAAAACGGTTGGTATCGCTATCACCATCTGATGAGCGATTTCCTCGTGGATCGTCTCAAGGGCCGGATGGCCGACCAGGTGCCGGAGCTGCACCGCAGAGCCTACCAATGGTACGCGTCTCAACAGATGTGGAATTTTGCCGTCCAGCATGCGATCGCGGCCAAAGATTTTCGACCAAGCCCTGGGCTTCGTCGAACAATGCGCGATGTCGTTGGTCATCAAGGGCGATCTTCTGACCTTGCTGGCCTGGGAGCGCCAGCTCCCGGCCGAGCTGATGAGCAGCCAAATTCATGTGAAGTTGGCACTGGCCTGGGGCATGACGCTGGTGACCCGCTTCACCGAGGCGGATGCTCTTCTGACGCAGGTTGAAGAGCTTGCCAAAGCCGATCAAGCCAGCGAGCTTTGGTGGAAATGTCGCGTTGCCCGCGCGGCGTGGCATGCCCTGTCGGACGACAGTGCGCAGGGACGCAGGGTCGCGGCAGACTGCCTGCGATATCCTTCCCACAACGCCTTTGACGTCAACAGCATCTGGAATGTCACGCGCTACGGCCACCTGAAGGCCGGCGAGTGGGATGCCTTCTTCGCCGTTCCGAAGCCGGGGCAAGACACGGACGAGGCGACATACGTGCTGGCGGAAAACTACAGACTTTGCCTGTATGGCATGGCGGCAGCACATAAGCTGGAGATCGATGCCGCGCTGCGCTTCTATGCGGATGCTCGCACGTTGGCCGAGAAGTACGTCGGCCCGAAGTCCGTGTCGGCTGCGATGGCCACCGGGCTGCTTGCGTTGCCCCGGTATGAGCGAGGCGAGGTCAGCCCGGCCGAAATCGCGATCCTCGACGAGCTGAACATCATTGAGACGACAGTCTTTCACGAGAGTTTCCTGAGTGCCTACATCGTGCTGGTGCGCGCGGCGGTTTGCCGTGGCGACACCGAGCGTGCGTTGATGCTGCTGAATCGCGCCGAGCGACTTGCCCATGAGCGCGGATGGGCGCGCCTGGTGGCCGCGCTCCTTCTGGAACGCGTGCGCGTCTTGCTGAGCGAACAGCGCGTTCTGGATGCGCGAGCAGCCGCGGATCAGTTGCGGACGATTCTGAGACAAGCACCCTGCGCCAGAGCGCTGCACCTGGTCAGAAATTCACATCGGCGTGTCGATCGCCGAAGGTCTCCTGAGACTGGCTGACCGCCGCATCGATGAGGCCGTGCAACTGCTGACGTGGGCCTACGATGAATTGTTGGCGACCAACAATCGACAAGTTGGGCTTCGTGTCGGGCTGGAGCTGTCGAATGCCCTGTTCCTTGCCAACAGCCGCCATAAGGCCTTTGAAGTATTGAGGCAGGTGATGGAATGGGCCGCCAAGGCCGGCGCCATCAGCTTCGTGCTGGAACGGCCGCGTGAATTCCATCAACTCCTGACGACCGCGCAAAAGGAGGTGTTCGACGCCAAGTCCGAGCAGAGAGCGTTTCTCGAACAACTCATGATCAAGGCTCGATCACAAGACGGGACGACCAACGATCCGGCCGGTGCTCGCGGGCCGAAGCAAGCACTTACGGAGCGGGAACGATCCATCATCGAATTCATCGCGGGTGGGCAGTCCAATAAGCAGATCGCCCGCGCGCTCGGCGTGACACCCGAGACAGTCAAGACTCACGTGAAGAGGATTTTCATCAAGCTGTCGGCCGAATCTCGCGCACAAGCGGTCGTTCGTGCGCAAAGCCTTGGTTTCTTGCGCAATATCGAAGCACGTTGAGCGCTTTCGATTTCGGCTTTGCTTGCGTCAGTGGGCGTCGCCGATCCTTGTCGGAAGTTGCGAATTTAGCCCAACAATCTCTACGAGAAATACTTGTGTTATCAAATACTTAGTCAGGCAACATTTTGGGAATCTGTCGTTCTACCACTGAACTACGCCCGCGAACCTCGCGCCGTTGCCTCGCCGGATTGAGCTGATCGGGACCTTCGCCTCGCTCCGCGCCTTCCCGTTGGGCGCGCAGCCCTGAAGGAATCGCACAGCCGCACGGGCCGCGCAAGAAGGAGGGAGTTGGTTATACCAACGGAACGGCAGTGACCGTCATCCTGAGGTGCCCGCGTCACCGATCTCGGGTTTACCCGAGATCGGCTCTTTGAGTATGCGCAAGTCGGCTACAGCCGACTTGCGTGCGGGCCTCGAAGGATGAACGACCCCAAGATCGCCCTTCGAGGCTAGCCACGCAGGCAAGCTTGCGCAGGCTGCGCAAGCTTGCCTGCGGCGGGCGAGCACCTCAGGGTGACGGCGAGAGTGAGTCATTCTTGGCGTCCGCGGGTATGAACTGCAGCGGCATGCCGGAGCAAGCAGGGGAACACAACTGGCGTCGGAGTGTCACAATCATGCCGAGCAGGGATTCGGCAGGTACGACATGTTGAGATGCTCGGCGACATTGACACGCTGATCGATCAGTCCTTCGCTGTGCATGGCATCGATTGGGGTTTGAATCATCGCGACGCCGACGCAGCCGTTGCGGTCGCGGTAATAATCGCGTTCGGTGACGAAGTAGGAATTGATGAGGTCGGCCGGCGACTTGGTGAAGGCCGCGGTCATCTCGATCACCTGATTGCGATTGGCGGGATCATAGAGCCACTGCAGCCCGTGCACGTAATCGGCAAGGAACGCCTTCGCAGCGTCGGGGCTCTTCTTCAGGAACGCGTTGGTCGCCACCTGGAAGACCACCGAGAAAGGACCGAGCGCGTCGCCGCCGGTGAACAGCGGGCGCAGGCCACCCTTGCGGCCTTCGATGCTCATGAACGGCTGGAGCAGGATGCCGCAGTCGACCCGTTTCTCGCGGATAGCGGCACCTTGATTGGGGAACGCCACCTCGACGATGGTCAGGTCCCGTCGCGGGTCGATGCCGTCCTTCTTCAGCTTGACGCGCAGCGCGAGATCGACCGACGAGCCGAAGGCGTTGATCGCGACCTTCCTGCCCTTGAGGTCTCGTGAGGACCGGATCGGCGAATTGTCGAGGACGAAAAAGGTGTTCTGGGCGTAGCCCGGCCTGCCATCCTGAAAATTGTCGGACACGATGGTCATGCCGCCCGGCACGATGTTCTTCAGAACCGCGGTTGCGAATACCGGAGGAGACAGCGTCGCCATGTCGGCTTGGCCGGCCGCCAGCAGGGTCGCGGCCTCCGGCGTCCCGCGGGTGAAGGTCATGTCGACGGTGTATTCCTTGCCGTAGGCCTTCAGCACGTTCTTCTGCATCCATTCGTGATAGATCATGATCTCTATTTCGCTCGTGCCGCTGCCACCGCCGGTGGCATAGCGGATGAACACGGGCGCTGCGCGCGCGACCCGCACGAGCGGGGCACCAAGCGCGGTCAGCGCGCCCGCCGCCCCGGTCGCGACCAGCGTGCGACGTGTGACGGCTGATGTAGCCTTGGTCATCACTCCCTCCTGTTGCCGATGGGGAACCAGGGTGTGGTCAACGTCGTCAACGTGCCGCACCCCAGCCGACGCCGGTGACCTTATTCTCTCTTCAGGTTCTGCTGGCCTCGCGTCATCGGCGGAACGATCAATGTAACCGGCGGCGCCGTGAGCTGCAACGCGGCCATTGATGCATCGCCTTGGTGGTCCGCGATGTGCTCCTGGAACCGCCGCTATGTTTCGGCCACGGAGGGTCTGCGTAGAATTGCATGAGGAAGCCTTGAACCGTCGGGACGCAGAAGCTGGCGTTGGAAAAGCGTCATAATGAATCGGCAGAGCTCTACTCTGTATGGAGGCCGATATGGGGCATTTGGACAGGGTCAAGGAAGCGCAACGCGCCATTCGAGCCGCGGCGATCAGGCGTTGGAAAGAGCGCACTCCGCAGCGCCAGAAGAATCTCGAGGATATTGCCGCCGGCGGGATCGGTGCCGCCGATTTGCCGACCCGCAATGCCCGGTTCAGGGCTCGCGAGGCGACGTTCGCCAGGGCGCGAGAGCTGCGCAGCCTCGGCCGTCTCCCGCTCGGCATCGAGCGGAAGATGGGACCCACGTTGGACTGGACACCCTATGCACCGAGCGATGGAGCCCGGTCTGCCGGACGTCCCGTTGCGCGGGTCGTCGAGCTTCGCGGACCCGGGACGCAGCCCGAGGGTTTCGCGACATCCTTTCTGGTGACCTCCCGCCTGCTCATGACCAACCATCACGTGTTTCCCACCAAGGCGGATGCCGCCGGGGCCGGCGCGAATTTCCTGTACGAGCGGACCGACCGTGGCCTCGAGAATGGGGTGGTTTTCGAGATCGATGCCGACGCTTTTTATCTGAGCGACGGGCGGTTGGATCTCGCGATCGTGGGGGTTGAGCCGAGATCCTCTCGACGGGAGGTCGATCACCGAGCTCGGCTCGGTGCCGCTCGTCGAGGCGACTCCGAAGATCCTGATTGGACAGCGTGTCAACATAATCCAGCATCCGGAAGGCGGCCCCAAGCAATACACGATCGCCGGGAATCGTTTGGTCGACCTGCTGGACTCCGGCTTTCTCCATTACGAGACCGACACGCTCGAAGGTTCGTCCGGGTCCCCCGCCTTCAGCGAAGACTGGCAGCTCGTCGGCCTCCACCACGCATCGATTCCGGAAATGGCCGGCGACAGGATCGTCGCGGTCGGCGGTGGTTTCTGGGACGACAGCATGCCGGATGACAATGTGCACTGGATCGCGAATGAAGGTGCACGGGTGAGCGCGATCGTGAAGCATCTGGGGACCGTGACGATGGATGATCCCAGGAAGCAGGCACTGCTGAATGAACTGATGGCCACGACCACCGACCCGGTCGACGATCTGGCAAACGAAATGACGAAGTCGACCGCGAGCGTGTCATCGCCTGATCGCTCCCCGGAAGGCAGGCTGTCGAACAATGCCTTCAACTTGAGCGGCCCGGTCACCATTCACGTTTATGCGCCTGGCGGATCGAGCGGCGTGGCCACTTCCTTGATCGACGTAAGACCCAGCGCAGCAATCGCCGCGGAAAAGGTGATCAGGTTCGATCCGAATTACAAAGGCCGGCGCGGCTATGATCCGAAGTTTCTCGACCCCGGCGACCCCAAGTTCGAGGTTCCCGTTCCGACCGTGCAGCGCTCGCGCGAGAGGGAATTGCTCAAGGGCAGTCACGGCAAGCCCCGGGTGCTGAAGTATCATCATTTCGAGCTTGTCATGAACGAAGATCGCTACCTGCAAATGTGGTCGGCGGCTAATGTGGATTACGATCCGAATCTCAAGGCCAGCGGCGACCGCAAGTCCTTCGGGTCCGACAAGTGGATTCCCGATCCCCGCATCCCCGCGGAGCTTCAGATATTGGACGCGGAGTTTTACGAGCCCGCCGGAAACATCGATCGCGGACACATCGTGCGCCGCGAAGACAACGCCTGGGGCGAGACCGACGCGGAGATCGAGTTCGCCAATTCCGACACCTTCCACTGGACGAATTGCACTCCGCAGCACGAGGCCTTCAACCAGTCGACGCCCGGAAAAAACGATCCCACATATATCGGGATGAAGGGGCTGTGGGGTGATTTCGAGAACCATGTTCAAAAGAACCTGACCGGGCAGGACACGAGGGCGTGCATTCTCTCGGGTCCCGTGCTCGACGATCGCGATCCCTCCAAGGATTTCGGCTTCGGCGAGATCAGATACCCACTGCGATTCTGGAAGGTCATCGCGGTGCCCACGACACAGGATGGATCAAGGAAACTGACGGTGTTCGGTTTCGTGTTGAGCCAGCGTGACGTCGTCAAGAAGTTCGGCATCGAGGTGTTCCGTCCGGGACGCTTCAAGAAGTATCAAATGTCCTTGGCGAAGATCACGGAGATGACCGGCGTCGAATTCCACCGGCGTCTGCATGATGCCGATGTCATGGCGGGTGACACCGACGAGCTTTCGATCGTAGATGGGCAGGAGATGCGTGGCGTGCGTGGAGGGACGCCATCGAGAGCTGCCCACGTGACTCGCGCGGATCGTGGCGAGGCATCAGGCTATGCTGCCCCGGCAGAAGGAAAGCGAAAGCCGAAAGGGCAATAGCACCGAGCGCCGGCGATGGCGCTGACGCCGGCATCGAGAAT
Organism: uncultured Alphaproteobacteria bacterium; assembly: GCA_963831225.1. Classification (GTDB taxonomy): domain Bacteria; phylum Pseudomonadota; class Alphaproteobacteria; order Rhizobiales; family Xanthobacteraceae; genus VAZQ01. The sequence continues at coordinate 62,589 of CAWHPT010000072.1, read as the reverse complement.
GCCGTTATCGACGATCGCGTTGCGCTTTCGGCCGTCGCAAAGCACGTAACCAGCTTTGGAACTTTCTGTCGGTGACCTTATTGTTCTTGACTTTATTACAAGACTCGACTATGCATCATGCATTCTCCGAGATTGCGCATGGGTGCAAGGATGCAGCTTCACGGTTGTCATCCGCATCCGCGCGCGCAGTGCAGCTCGGAAGCATATGGGACGAATTGGCTTGCCCTCGAACTTCCGGCCGCGAGAGCCGAGATCGGTAAAATCGGAGCTGGCCGCCGTTGGCCGAACAAAGCCAATGGGAAAACCCAGATCGGCCGCGTCAGGCATTTTGGCGAAACAAAGCTAACAGGAAAAACCTCAAGCGTTACTGAATGTTCGTCAAAAATGCTCGCGGCTGGGGCGAGCGAACGCAAGAGGTGATGGCTTCGCTGCTGAGCTCGTAGCCGGGCGCAAGCGCAGCGCAATGCGGGATGCGTTGCCCGGTGCGGGCAACTGCCTGTTCAGAAGGAGCGAAACGTGGCGACGAGCAACCAGATGACCCTCCACGATTCCAAAGCCGCTGTTGCGGGCGAAAGCAGCTGGGCGGTGCATTTCCCCGGCAATCTGCGCTGGAGCAACGCCATGCAGATCGTCAAGGGCATGACGCCCTACGGGGCCGTGGCGATGGAGGAGATCGACCGCATCGGGCGGCGGCTCGAGGCGCGCGCCGGCGAAGCCGACCTCGATCATGCATGGCAGGAGGAGTGGTCGGCGATGGCGGACCGGCTCGCCGACGTCGCCGACAAGGCCGCAGCGCAAGGCCGCCAGATCACGGCGGGAAACAGTTACATGCGCGCCGGCAATTACTACTACAGCGCGGAACGCTTCATCCCGCCCGGGTCCGACAAGATGGCCATGTATCGCAAGGCGCTACGTTGCTACCAGGCGGCGATGGAGCGCCTGCACCCCGAGATCGAACGGGTCGAGGTACCGTACGAGAACGCCAGCCTGCCGGCCTATTTCGTCAAGGGCCACGGCAGCGGCCGCCGTCCCGACCGTCGTGCTGTTCGACGGCATGGACAATGCGAAGGAAATGAGCGTGATCTTCGCCGGCCTCGATTTCGCCAAGCGCGGCATCAACACGCTCGCCATCGACGGACCCGGCCAGGCCGAGACGCTGCGGCTGCGCAATATTCCCAGCCGCCACGACTACGAGGTGCCGGGCGCCGCGGCGTACGATTACGTTGCCTCCCGAGGCGAGGTCGACCCCGAGCGGGTCGCGGTCATGGGCTACAGCTTCGGCGGCTATCATGCGCCGCGCATCGCCGCGTTCGACAAGCGCTATGCCGCCGCCGTCGCCTTCGGCGCCATGCATTGGAGCATCTACGAATGGGTCGCCGGCAACAAGGCCAGGCTGGCGGTCGATCCGCGCACCAGCTCCACGTCCATTTTCCAGTTCCGCTGGGTGGTGGGCGCTCCCGACAATGCCACCGCGCTCGAATGGGCGAAGAAGTTCACGCTCGAAGGCGTCGCCGAGCGCATCGAATGCGCCTTCCTGGTGTTGCATGGCGAGAACGACCGCATCGTGCCGCTGGCGGAAGCACAGAGGCTCTACGAGCGGGTCGGCTCGAAGCGAAAGCACATCAAGATCTTCACGGCCGAGGAAGGCGGCGCCGAGCACTGCCAGGTCGATAATCGCCAGCTCGGCGTCGACTACATCGGCGATTGGCTGCTCGAAAACATGTGACGCCGCGGCCCGCGCATGATCCAATAGGGCCGCCCGATCCTCTGATCCACGGGCCCATGAGCCGGTCAACGGCAGCACAGCAAGGGAGGAGAACGTCATGATCAATCTCGTCCGGTGGTGCTCGATCGTCTGCGCCTTGCCGGGGCGGTGCGGCGTGGGGCACGCCCAGCAAGCTTCGTCCTATCCCGACCGGCCGGTCCGGTTGGTGGTTGCATTCCCGCCCGGCGGCGCAACGGACACCCTCACCCGCCAGATCACGCAGGAGCTGGGGGAGGCGCTGGGCCAGTCGATCGTGATCGAGAACAAGCCGGGCGCCGGCGGCTATCTCGCCTGGAACCACGTCGCGTCCTCCGATCCGGACGGCTACACCCTGCTGATGGCGGAAAACGCGGTCGGCATCAGCCAGGCCCTGCACAAGAAGGCCACGTCGTCCTTCGATCCGGTCAAGCAGTACGACGCGATCGCAACGGTCGCGACCTCGCCGCTGGTCATGGCCGTCGCCAACAACGTCAAGGCCGATACTCGGTGGCCGAGCTCGTCACCTATTCGACGCACGGTGCCGCAGAAAATCAACTACGCGTCCGCCGGCATCGGCAGCGTCTCGCACCTGACCTTCGAGGTGGTCAGGGCCGCCACCGGCATGGAAGCGGTCCACGTTCCCTACAAGGGCGGCGGACCTGCCATGAACGACGTGATCGCCGGGCACGTCGCGATCAATATGGCGGCGATCCAGGTCGCCAAGGGCCTGGTCGAAACCGGCAAGATCAAGGGGCTGGCGGTGACCAGCCCCGAGCGGTCGCCGGTGCTGCCCACGGTTCCGACGCTTGAAGGAAGTCCGGCATCAAGACCGCAGACGTGGATTTGCGCTTCTGGTTCGGAATCTTCGCCCCCAAGGGCGTTCCCGATGGCGTGAAAGCCAAGCTGGACAAGGCGGTGTCGGCAACGCTGTCGCATCCGCGCGTGCGCGAGCGCCTGGCCAAGCTCGACGTCGAGCCGGCCTACGCGCCCGGCAGCGTGCTCAAGAGCGAAGCTCGAGAACGAGATCGCCAACTGGGGCAAGTTCATCGACGAGCATGGCATCAAGCCGGAATGACCACCTGTGTCACGGCGACTGGTCGAGCAGACGAGGCCGGCGTGAGCGGACGCTACGAGTTCATCGTCAACGGCAAATCCGTTCACGTCGATACCGATGGGGAGACGCCGCTGCTGTGGGTGCTGCGCGACCAGCTCGGGCTGCGCGGCACCCGGTTCGGCTGCGGCACCGAGCAGTGCGGCGCCTGCATGGTGCTCATCGATGGCGAGCCTGCATTCTCCTGCACGCGCACGATCGAGACAGCGGCCGGCAGAGCGGTGACGACCATCGAAGGCCTGTCGGCAAACGGCGCGCTCTCGCCGCTGCATGCAGGCATTCCTCGACGAGCAGGCCGGTCAATGCGGCTATTGCCTCTCCGGCATCCTGATCTCGGCGACGGCACTGCTCGCGCGCAATCCAAGGCCCAGCCGCGCCGAGATCGCCGCCGCGCTCGATGCCCATCTCTGCCGTTGCGGTATGCACAACCGCGTCATCCGCGCGGTCGCGCGGGCAAGCGCCATGATCGAGGCGCCGGCATGATCGCCAACACGCTGCCGCAGAGCCTCATCGACAATCCGATCCTGTCGCAATGGATCGGCTTCGAGAACGCAGGGCCGGGTGCGTATCGCCACCGGCAAGGTCGAGATCGGGCAAGGCATTCTGACCGCACTGGTGCAGATTGCCGCCGAGGAGCTCGACGTCGAGCCGCAGCGCTTGCGCATCGTGTCGGGCGAGACCGATGTCAGCCCGGCCGAAGGTTTCACGTCGGGCAGCTATTCGGTGGCCGTCGGCGGCGCCTCGATGCGCCTGGTTTGCGCCGAGGTGCGCGCGCTGTTCCTCGACCGCCTTGCCGACCGGCTCGGCTGTCCGATGGCAGAGCTGTCGGTCGAGGATGGAAGATTCCTGCGCGCCGGCAAGGACACCGGCCGCGACTACTGGTCGATGGCGGATCGAGATCGTGCTCGATCGCCGCGCGAGCGGCACCGCGCCGACCAAGCTGCCGTCGAGCTATCGCATCGTCGGCAAGAGCCTGCCGCGCCTCGACCTGCCGGCGAAGCTGACGGGAGCGGCCTTCATTCACGACATCGCACCTGAAGATGTCGTGCATGCCCGCATGCTGCGGCAACCCTGGCGCGGCGCGCACCTCGCGGCGCTCGACGAGAGCGCCGTGCGCAAGGCCGCCAAGGCGCCGATCGGACTGCTGGCGCGAAGGCGATCTGGTCGCCTTCACGGCGGCGGATGAGATCGCGGTGATGCGGGCCGCGCAAGCTGCGCGGGCGCTGGCGCGCTGGGAGGGCGGCGAGCGGGCTCCGGCCGGCATCGGCGAGCCGGACTGGCTAAAGGCGCAGCCTTCGCGCGACCGCACCGTCGAGACCGGACTTCCCAGCTCGTGCCCGGACCGGCCGCACGGTCGAGGCGCGCTATTCGCGTCCGTTCCTGACCTACGGCTCGATCGGGACCTGCCTGTGCGCTCGCGCAATTCGAGGACGGCGCGCTCAAGGTGTGGTCGCACTGCCAAGGGCCCGCCGTGCTGCGCGACTGGATCGCGCGCGCGCTCGGCTTGGCGAGCTCGCAGGTCACCGTCTTGCCACCGCCAGGGCGCCGGCGCCTACGGACACAACACCGCCGACGACGCCGCCTTCGACGCCGCGTTCCTCGCCATCCGGATGCCGGGGCGGACGGTGCGGGTGCAATGGTCGCGCGAGGACGAGTTCTCGTCGGCGCCGATCAGCACCGCCATGGCGATCGAGTTGCGCGCCGTGCTCGATGCCGACAACCGGCCGGCCGACTGGTCGATCGAAATCTGGAGCCCGCCGCATGCCCAGCGCCCCGGCATGAACGGCAACGCCAACCTCATCGGCGCCGAGGCGCTTCCCGACGCGCCGCGGCGCAACGAGCTCAACGACGTTCCCGACGAGCGCGGCGGCGGCGCCACGCGCAACGCCTATGCCATCTACGATCTGCCGCATCAGCGCCTCATCCATCATCTGCTGCCGAGCGTGCCGCTGCGCACCTCCTCGCTGCGCGGGCTCGGCGCCTGGGCCAATGTGTTCGCGATCGAATCCTTCATCGACGAGCTCGCGGAAGTCGCCGGCGAGGATCCCGGTGAGCTACCGGCTGTCGCTGCTGTCGCGAGCCGCGCGCGCGCCGCGTGGTCGAGACGGCGGCGCAGATGAGCGGCTGGTTCGAGAACCGCGCGCGCAGGCGAAGGCACGGCGCGCGGCTTCGGCTTCGCCCGCTACAAGAACATCGCCTCCTTTGCCGCGGTGGTGGCCGAAGTCGAGGTCGAGGAAGCGGTGCGGCTGCAAGCGGATCTGGTGCTGCGCCGATGCCGGCCTGGTGATCAACCCGGACGGGGCGAAGAACCAGATCGAGGGCGGCATCATCCAGGGCGCCAGCTTCGTGCTCAAGGAGCGGGTGCGCTTCGAGGACGGCAAGGTCGCCGCCGCCACCTGGGCCGACTACCCGATTCTGCGCTTCTCCGAGGTGCCCGAGATCGATATCCGGCTGATCGATGCGCCGAACGAGCCGGCGCTCGGACTGGGCGAGGCCTCGGTCGGCCCGACCGGCGCCGCGATCGGCAATGCCGTCGCCCGCGCGCTCGGCAAGCGCATCCGCGATTTGCCGCTGACGCGCGAGCGCATCATGGCTACGCTGTTGCAGCGATTGATCGAGGGAGGAAGCAATGACGTTTCTCGGGCGAGCTGTGCAATCCTGCATTGTCGGTTCTCGCGTGCACGACGCTGGCGGCACTCGCAGCCTGCGACCGGCGCAGGCGCAGGATCTCTCCGGCAAGCCGATCCGCCTGATCGTCGGCCTCTCGGCCGGCGGCGCCACCGACGTGATGGCGCGCCTGGTCGCACAGAAGATGAGCGAAAGCCTGCGCACCACCGTCATCGTCGAGAACAAGGTCGGCGGCAATTTCATCCCGGCGCTGCGCGAGCTCACCGGCGCTGCCGCCCGACGGCCACACGCTGTTCTTCATCTCCACCAGCGCGCTGATCACGCAGCCGCTGCATCCGGACTATCCGTTCGATCTCACCAAGCTCACTCCGGTCACGCAGGTCGCGACCGGGCCGCTGATCCTGGTGGCGCGCAACGACATCGGGATCAAGAGCGTGCGCGAGCTGATCGACCACGCCAGCAAGAACCCGGACAAGCTGCGCGTTCGGCGTCGGCGGCGGGACCGGAAGCTCGCTCTATCTCGCGACCGAGCTGCTCAAGGCCAGGACCGGCATCAAGGTGACGATGGTCCCCTACCGCGGAGCGGCGCCCGCGCTCAACGATCTCCTCGGCGGGCACATCGACGCCATGTTCGATGCGATGCCGGTCATGGTCACGCAGGCCAAGGCCGGCAAAGTCACGCCGCTCGCGGTCACCGGCACCAAGCGCTCGCCCGCCCTGCCCGACGTGCCGACCATTCTCGAGGCCGGCGTGCCCTACGAGATTGCCGGCTGGTTCGGCATTCTCGCGCCGGCCAACACGCCGCAGCCGATCGTCCAGCGCCTGCGCGACGAGGTGGCCAAGGCGGTGGCGGCGCCCGACGTGGTGACGCAGCTCGACGGCCAGGGCATGGCGCCGGTCGCCAGCCAGCCGGACGTGGCGCGCTACTGAATCCGAGCTCGCGCCTATACCAAGATCATCAAGGACGCGAACATCGAAGCCGGAATGAGCGCACGATCAGCGTCAAGGACAGCGATCACTCGGGAAGCTCGATGCCGGCCGTGCTCGAAATTGACGAAGGATCACTCTGCGTGCTCTCGCGGCCCCTGGATCGACCATTTCGGCGACAACTTCCTGTGGTCGAATGCGACCCTCATCATCAAGGGCATGGCGCCCTACGGCGTGGTCGCGCTGGAGGAGATCGATCGCGTCTGCGAGCGGCTCAAGCCGCGACAGGGCGAGACGCGCAAGGCCTGGTGCGAGGAGTGGGGCGCGCTCGGCGACCAGATCGAGAAGCCGCGCCGACGAGGCCGCCAACGACGGCAAAAAGCACACCGCCGGCGACTATTACCTGCGCGCCGGCATCTACCATTACAACGCCGAGCGGTTCATCCTGCCCGGCCCCGAAAAGCGCGCAATGGGCGCAAAAGGCCTACCGCTGCTGGCACGCCGGCATCCGCCTGCGCCACCCGAGCATCGAGTTCGTCGAGGTGCCCGTACGAGGGCACCACCCTGCCCGCTCTGTTCATGAAGAGCGCCGGTGCCCGGCCCGGCGCCGACCGTCGTGATCGTCAACGGCATGGACAACGCCAAGGAGATGAGCATCTTTTTCTGCCGGGCTCGAATTCGCCCGCCGCGGCATGCACACGCTCGCCATGGACGGGCCGGGCCAGGGCGAAAGCCTGAGGCTGCGCGGCATTCACAGCCGCTACGATTACGAGGTTCCGGGCGCGGCCGCCTACGACTATGTCACGCGCCGGCCCGACGTCGACGCCGAGCGCGTCGCCATCATGGGCTACAGCTTCGGCGGCTATTACTCCTCGCGCATCGCCGCCTTCGAGCATCGCTATGCCGCCTGCGTCGCGCTCTCCGCATTGCATTGGGACCTGGCCGGCTGGCAGACCCGCATCAAGGAAAAGAACCGGAGCGATCCAAAATCGGTGGCGCAGTCGAATTTCCAGTTTCAATGGGTGGTGAACGCGGCAACACCGGACGATGCGATCGAGGTCGCAAGGAAATTCTCGCTTGCGGATGTTGCGGCAAACATCATGTGCCCATTCCTGGTCACTCACGGCGGCAACGATCGCGTGGTGCCGGTCGAGAATGCGCCCAAGCTCCATGCGGCGGTCGGCTCCAAGGACAAGACGCTCGGATTTTTTCCACCGAGGAAGGCGGAGCCGAGCACGCCCATGTCGATAACCGCCAGGTCGGGATTGATTTCGCCGCCGACTGGCTCGGCGCAAAGCTCTAGGATTTCATATGTCCAGGAACATGCTCGACGGCGGTCAGGTGATCGTCGACTATCTGGTGCGCGAGCAGGTGCCTTATGTCTTCGGCCTGTGCGGGCACGGCAATATCGGTTTCATCGACGCACTTTACGAGCGCGCCGGCGATATCAAGACCGTCTCGGTTCATCACGAAACCGTCGCCGGCTTCATGGCCGACGTGTTCTACCGTGTCAGCGGCCGGCCGACCGCGACCTTCACGTCCTGCGGTCCGGGCTCCGCCAATCTGCCGATCGCGCTCGCCAATTCCTTTCTCGACTCGGTGCCGTTTCTCGCAGTGACCGGCAACGTGCCGACGAGCCAGTTCAACCGGGGCGCTTTTCAGGAGCTCTACCGGCACTACCAGGCCGATTTTCCCGCCACCGTGCGCGCCTACTGCAAGCGCGTGTTCCAGCCGACGCGCGGCGACATGGTGGCGCTCGCCATCCGGCAGGCCTGGAAGACCATGGTGACCGGGCGGCCCGGGCCGGTCGTGCTCGATGTCCCGTTCGACATCTTCAAGGAGGCCGCGGCCGAGGAAACGCCGAAACCGGAAGACTGGAACGCCAACATCTCGTCGCGCTGCGGCGCCGATCCGGAAGGCGTCGCAAAAACCGTCGACATGCTGCTCGCGGCGAGCGGCCGGTCATCCTGGTCGGCCAGGGCGTGAAATACGGCGGTGCAACTGCCGACTTGCTGCGCCTTGCGGAGCGGCTGCGCATTCCGGTTGCCTGGTCGGCGAGCGGCACCGGCGCCATCGATTCCCATCACCCGCTGGCGCTGGGACTGGTCGCGCGCAACGGTCCCTACCAGGCCAATCACGCCGCGCGCACTGCCGACGTCCTGCTCGCGCTCGGCGTGCGCTTCGATGACCGCACCTCGAGCTCGTGGCTGCCGGGCTATTCCTTCACGATCCCGCCGACCAAGCTGATCCATGTCGATATCGATCCCGACGAGATCGCCCGCAATTATCCGGTCGCGCTCGGGCTGATGGCGGATGTCCGCACGTTTTTGCGTCAACTGCTCGCCGAGATCGAGCAGCGCCCCGACACGAGCGAGGTCGCGACCGCGCGCGCGGGCTGGCTCGCTGCCATCGACGGCTATCGCAAGCAATGGAATGCGTTCATCGCGCCGGGATTTGTCGAGGATTCCACGCCGATCCATCCGCAGCGCGCCGCCCACGAGATCGATCGCGTGCTGCCGCACGACGCCATACTGGTCAGCGACATCGGGGTGCACCACAACTGGCTGATCCAGTTCTGCAACCCGCGTCGCCCGGATTCCCTGATCGGCTCGATGGGCTTCGGACCGATGGGATTCGGCGTCGCCGGCGTCCTCGGCGCCCAATTCGCCGCGCCCGACCGGCCGTGCATCTCGGTTTGCGGCGACGGCGCCTTCTTCATGCATGCGAGCGTGCTCGGCACCGCGGTCGAGTACGGTCTGCCAGTGGTCTGGGTGGTGTGGAACAATTTCGCCTATGCCTCGATCCGCGGCCTGCAGCGCGGCTATCTCGGCGGTCGCGAGCTGGCGACCGACTTCCGCCATCCCGAGACCGGCGCTCCCTATAACCCCGACTTCGCCGCCATGGCGCGCTCGGCCGGTATCGACGGGGTCAACGTCGACCGTGCCGCCGATCTGGCGGACGCATTGCGCGCGGCGATTGCGGCGCGACGGCCCTGCCTGATCAACGCCAATATCGGCGCCGACAAGAACCCGGGCGGCGCCGGGGTGTGGGAGCTGCCCGGATTGGGCCAGAGCCAGCCGGCGTTCGGCGGGCGCCATGAAACTTGGTAGCGTCAGACTTGGCAGCGTCAGATTGGCAGCGTCACCCTGGAACGCTGAGCCAACTTGCCAGCTCACGGCCGAGCCGGCCATACGCGAACTGACGCAGCCTGAATTCCGCTTGCTTCGATGCAGTTCCGACTATCGCCGCGAGGGGGAGATATCATCATGGATTGGCTGAGCACCATCGTCGAGGATCCGCGCACCGAGCGCGTGATCATGTCGCTCATCATCGTCAACGCCGTCATCCTCGGGCTGGAGACCAGCAAGACCGTGATGGCCTCATTCGGGCCGTTGCTCGAATTGCTCGACCACCTCATCCTGGCGGTGTTCGTGGTCGAGATCGCCGCCCGCATCCTCGTGCATCGCGTGGCCTTCTTCCGCGATCCCTGGAGCGTGTTCGACTTCCTGGTGGTCGGCATCGCGCTGGTGCCGGCGACCGAAACCTTCACCGTGCTGCGCGCGCTGCGCATCCTGCGGGTGCTGCGCCTCATCACTGCCGTGCCGACGCTCAAGCGCGTGGTGGCCGGGCTCCTCGCCGCGTTGCCCGGCATGGGATCGATCGTGTTGCTGATCGGGCTGATCTATTACGTGTTCGGCGTCATGGCGACCAAGCTGTTCGGCGAGACCAACCCGGACCTGTTCGGCACGCTCGGCGAGCGCGCTGTTCACGCTGTTCACGGTGATGACGCTCGAGGGCTGGGTCGACGGCGTCACCAAGCCGGTGATGGAGCATCATCCCTATGCCTGGCTGTTCTTCTTCATCTTCATCGTCGTGACCACGTTCATGGTGCTGAACCTGTTCATCGGCGTGGTGGTCAATGCCATGCAGGCGGAAGCGGTGAAAGCCGATGCAGCCGAACGCGAGGCCGAGCGAGAGATGATCCAGGAGGAAGCCGCGCCGATCCTCGCCGAGATCAAGAACCTGCGTGCGGAAGTGGCGGAGCTGCGGGTCGAGATCGGACATCCGGGCAGCAAAGGCCGGCGGCTGAAGCGCTTGGTCCGATCACATCCTGAAATGCTTCGACAGCTTGAGCCCCTGCGCCTGGTAATTCGAGCCGATGCGTTCGCCATAGAGCGACCTCGGTCGCTCCAGCATCTTCTCATAGACCAGCCGGCCCACGATCTGGCCGTGCTCGAGGATGAACGGCACTTCGCGCGAACGCACTTCGAGCACTGCGCGCGCGCCGCGTCCGCCTGCCCCGGCATAGCCGAAGCCGGGGTCGAAGAACCCGGCATAGTGCACGCGGAACTCGCCGACCAGCGGATCGAACGGCACCATCTCGGCAGCGTAGTCGGGCGGCACCTGCACCGCTTCCTTGGAGGCGAGAATGTAGAATTCGTCAGGGTCGAGGATCAGGCTTTGGTCCTTGCGCGCGGCGATCGGCTCCCAGAATTCCGCCAGGTCGTAGCCGGCCCGGCGTTCGACGTCGATCAGCCCGGTATGGCGCTTGGCGCGATATCCGACCACGCGGGATGCTCCCCCGGCGCCCGACCGCACCTGCGCCGAGGAAAGCGGCAGGTTGCCCGCAAGGTCGACGCCCACGGCGATGCCTTCGCTGACGTCGGCGTCGTCGTCGTCGACCAGGCGTTCGCGCGCGTGCAGTGCCCGCAAAGCTTCGCCGCCGAGCAGCGCATTGCCATGGCGGAATCGGATCTGAGACAGCCGCGAGCCCTCACGCACCAGCACCGGAAAAGTGCGCGGGCTGATCTCGGCATAGAGCGGCCCGTGATAGCCTGGCTTGATGCGATCGAAGCCGCGGGTTTCGTCGGCGATCACCCGGGTAAAGACGTCGAGCCGGCCGGTCGAGCTCTTCGGATTGGCGGCAGCGGAAATCACTTCGGGCAGAGCGAGGCTTTCGAGCAGCGGCACGATATAAACGCACCCGGTCTCGAGCACGGCGCCATCGCCAAGTGCGATCTCGTGCAGCTTCAGTTCGTCGATACGCTTTGCGACCGTCGTTTGTGGACCAGGCAAGAAGCTGGCGCGCACCCGGTAGGCGACTTCGCCGAGCCGCAGATCGAGGCTCGCGGGTTGAATTTGATCGGGTACGAAATCACAGGAACGCAGGATGGCGCCGTCGTCTGCGAGCGCCGCAATCATATGGTCGGGCAGTATGCCTTTCTGGTCGACGGCGAAAGCGAGCGGCAAAGTCTCATATCCCCCATCTGATCCTCGAGGCCAAGAAGAAGCGTTAGCGGATGACCGCCTTGACGGAAAGACGCCGGCCGCGCTACAGGGTCGTTATCCCCGTGGTCATTTGAGCCGGCCGGCTTGCAGCCACGTAAAACAAGTCGCTAAAAGGCCGGGGACGCGTAGAACCCCGGCGGAGCTTTTCCGGCCGGGATTTTTGTTGGGCAAAGGAGATGCCGATGTCTGCGTCTGCGAAACGAGCCTACCGGCCGGAGACCCAGCTCGTCCAAGCCGGCGTCTTGCGCTCGCCATTCGGCGAAACCTCGGAGGCGTTGTTCCTCACTCAAGGCTACGTTTACGACACCGCACTAACCGCGGAGAAGCGCTTCACCAACGAAGAGCCCGGTTATCAATATTCCCGCTTCTCGAACCCGACGGTGAGCATGTTCGAGCAGCGCATGGCCGCGCTCGAAGGTGCAGAGGCGGCGCGCGCTACCGCGACCGGGATGGCCGCGGTCACCACCGCACTGATGGGCCAGGTCAGGGCCGGCGATCATATCGTGTCGTCGAAGGCGCTGTTCGGCTCCTGTCTCTACGTGGTGGAAGAGCACCTGCCGCGCTACGGGGTGGCATCGACCCTGGTCGACGGCTGCGACCTCGATCAGTGGCGCAAGGCGGTGCGGCCGAACACCAAGACCTTCTTTCTGGAAAGCCCGACCAATCCGGCGCTGGAAGTCATCGACATCAAGGCAGTCGCCGAGATCGCACATGCCGTCGGTGCAACGCTGGTCGTCGACAACGTCTTCTCGACGCCGTTGTTCCAGAAACCGCTCGAGCTCGGGGCCGACTGCGTGGTCTATTCGGCCACCAAGCATATCGACGGTCAGGGCCGCTGTCTCGGCGGCGTCATCCTGGGGTCCGAGAAATTCATCCAGGAAAATATTCACCAGCTGATCCGCCAGACCGGTCCCTCGCTTTCGCCGTTCAATGCCTGGGTTCTGCTCAAGGGACTGGAAACGCTCGCGGTGCGCGTACGGCGCCAGACCGATACCGCGGCAACCGTGGCCGTGGCGCTCGCCGAGCATCCCAAGATCACCCGTCTCATCTATCCCGGCCGACCCGACCATCCGCAGGCCGAGATCGTGCGCCGGCAGATGCAGGGCGGCTCGACGCTGGTTGCTTTCGAGGTCGCGGGCGGAAAGGCGGCGGCGTTCCGGTTCCAGGACGCGCTGAAGCTCATATGCATCAGCAACAATCTCGGCGACGCCAAAAGCCTGATCACCCACCCCGCCACGACCACGCATCAGCGCCTACCCGCAGCCGCGCGCGCAGCGCTCGGCATCAGCGACGGACTTGTACGGCTGTCATGCGGCCTCGAACATCCGGACGATATCGTCGAGGACCTGATCACCGCGCTGAAAGTGACGTGAAGGCTACCGAACCAGGGGGCTGGCGGCGGTGGCAGTGACGCGGGTCGCCGCCTCGGCGATGGCGATGCCCAGCCCCTTGGCAAGGCAGGCATAGCTCCAGTCGTTCATGTGCAGCCCGTCCTCCGAAACGAAGGTTGCGAACGGCAACCGCTGGGTCTTGTACCAATTGCGCATCAGCTCGAAGCGGTGAAATACCGCCACATGCTCGGCCTTGGCGATCCTGGCGATCAGCTTCACCATGCCATCGGCGTTGGGCTTGGCGATGACCTTGGGTGCGTATTGCGGGTCGATCAACACTACATCGGCGTCGATCGCCTTGAGCCGCACCAGGCCTTGGTGCAGGAGCGATTCGTGCGGCGGCAAGGCCTTGTCGCGCAGCAGCGCATTGGTGCCGACCTGCCACAACACGAGGTCGGGCTGCTCGGCGATCACGGCAGTCTCCAGCCGGGCCAGCATGTCGGCGGTTTCCTCGCCGTTCACGCCACGATTGACCATGATGATCTCACGCCCGGGGAAGTGCCTGGTGAGCTCCTCCGTCAGCCGGCTGGGATAGGACGCCGCCGACGTGCTGGCACCCGCACCGTAGGTCGATGAAGAACCGAGCGCCACGACCTTGATATGCTTGCCGCTGACCACCCGCTTTGCGGTGCGCAGAAGTGCAATATCGAGCCGGACCTGCTCCGCCGCCACCACGCAGGCCGGCGGCCGCGGTGCCGCCGGGGCTTGCGCGGGCACAACAGCAGGAGTGGCAACCGGGCCGGCCGTCTGCGCGCGCAACGCAACAGGCGCAAGCAACCCCACCGTCGCAACGGCACCTAGGACGGCCAAGTGCCACCGGCGAAAATAGCCATGCATGTCGAGGTTCGCCCCTGTTGCGTCGGCCTTTTATTGAGCGGGCTCGAGGGCGCTGGCTTTGAGATGAGCAGCGTCGATGATCATGGAAGCGATGCCGCGACCGATGCAGTCGTGGACCCGATGAGCGAGAACGTTGCCTTTGCCGGCAGCATAGAGGTCGAATTCGCCGGTATCCGACCAGTGCCGCATGACCGCGAGACGGTCGAACAGCGGTATCTCATGCTGCTGGGCCACGAAGCGCATCGCGTCGGCATAGGGGCCAAGTGTGACCATGAAGTCGGTCCGGGGGCTGTACTGCATGTTCATCAGGATCACGTCCGCCCCGGCCTTTTGCAGCGTTTCGACCCCCTCATCGAGGGCGGCCAGGAATTCATCGTGATCGATCCGGCGTATGGCGTCAATCGTTCCGACCTGCCATATCACCAGATCGGGCTTTTCGTCGATCATCAATTTGCCCATGCCTTGAGCCAGATCGTGGGCGCTCTGCCGGGTCCTGACCAGGGTCACTACCTTGACGACGACCGAGGGCAGCCGCTTCTGGAGGGCCGCTTCGAGCCGGGCGGGATAAGCCGAGCGCGGCCCGTCCGGGCCGGCAAGGATCGAAGACCCGGTTCCGACGACCGCAATGGTCAACCTTTGCTCCTTGGCAACGGCTTCAGCCACCCGTTTCAATTCGTAGTTGCCAAACAGCAGATAGCCCGGAATCTCGCAGCTTGGCTTCTCGGTAGCCAAACCGGTGCCGATGAGGCACAGAAAACCCAGCAATACCGCAATGGGCATCTTCATGCCTCGCCTCCCGCGAGGTCCGCATCCGGCGTTTTCTTGGGACGCGATCCGGAACTGCGTCCTTCGGTTTGCTTATACCAGGATATGAGGCCGGCCGCGGCAATCATGATCAGAATGCCTAATCCACTGACCACGACCTGCATCCAGAATGCGCCGGATATCTCCACCATGGCGAAATGGGCGGCGAAGGACAAGAAGACGCCGAGACAGAAGATTTCGAGCGAATGCTGGCCGCAGATGATCGCGGGCCTTGCCCACCACGACTTGAGTGGCGGCCAGTTGCGCGGAACGAACCAGACCGTCACCACCGCCAGCGCCAAAAAATGCGCAAAGCGCAGGACGTCGAGATTGACCTTGTCGATCGGGTAGATCAGCTGTTCGAGCCAATGCGGAACATATTGGCTCAGGCGGGGCAGATGCCAGGTCAGCGTGATCACGAACGCGAACAGCAAGTAGGCGATCGCCAACGCCAGTGTCACCCTCGACTGCAGCACCGACGAAAGCCGCTGGGCTCCCCCCAGCGCGCACCAGGCGCCGAAAACGAACAGCAGCTGCCAGGCGAACGGATTGAAATACCAGTGGCCGCTCGGATAGCTCGGCATGTTCCAGCCGAATTCCCAGGCGAGCACGTAGAGTAGGACCGAAGCGGCGAGCGCCAGCGTCGATTGCAGCCGCAGCAACCACAGGATCGGCGGAAACAACAGCAGCAGGATAATGTAAAGCGGGAGCACATCCATATTGGCGGGCTTGAACTTGAGCAGCAGCGCCTGGACGATGGTCACATCCGGCTGCTTCAGAAAGTCGAGGATGTTCATTTCTTCCGCAAACAGCGGGTTTTCGAAGCTGGTCGCGACGTAGGAAATCTCGGCCAGATAGATCGCAAACAGGAAAACATGGGCGACATAGATCTGCCAGGCTCGCCGGAGGATGCGGGCGCCCGCCACGACGAAGCCGCGCTCCTGCATTTCCTTGCTGTACACGAAGGCGGCGGTATAACCCGACACGAACACGAAAATCTCGGTCGCATCGCTGAACCCGTAGTTGCGGATCGTGCCCCAGGCGACCAGGTTCGAAGGGATATGATCGAGAAAGATCAGCCATAATGCGAGCCCGCGGAACAAGTCGAGCCGCAGGTCCCGTCCGGTGGTGACCACGGGGACATGCATCTCGGCGATCTTCTCTACGGCTTTCAAAGCGACTAAATCCTAATGCGGCGTTGCACGAGTTGTGAGTTCACGTGATTGCGACATTCGCAAATCGAGTGATGCTCGCGAAAGCGCTTCGCCCGGAGCGGGACGGACACTTTGCGTTCCGATCCCGTTCCACTCTATATTGGAACGATTGGAAGCGTGTCGAAAACGCCCTGGTGGCCATCAAATGCGCGCCGGAGATGGAACTCGCCGGCTAGACCTGCGACCGGGCCGATGATGACGGACGCCGTCAAACCATCCTATCGCACCGTGACCCGCCAGATCGAGGTCAGGGTGACCCCGCGCTTCCTGCCCGACCGCTCCTCGCCCGAAAATGGCTATTTCTTCTGGGCATACACCATCTTGCTCACAAATCTCGGCCGCGAGACGGTCCAGCTCAAGACACGCCATTGGCGCATCACCGATGCGCAAGGGCGGCTGCAAGAGGTTCGCGGCGCGGGGGTCGTCGGGGAAGAGCCGGTGCTCGAGCCCGGCGAAAACTTCGAATATACCAGCGGCGTGCCTTTGCCGACGTCGTCAGGATTTCATGACGGGCAGTTACGGGATGGTGACCGCCGCCGGCGAGAAATTCGAGATCGAAATCCCGGCTTTCTCGCTCGACACCCCCCAGCGGGAGCGGACCATCAATTGACCTACGACCTCACCGTCGGCTCACTGACCTCGGCGGGCTGAAACACATATGTCGAACTGCAGAATTCGCAGGTCACGGTGATCTTGTTGTTCTCCACCATGTGGTCGCGGTCGTCCTGCGAAAAGCTGCGCAACATTTGCTCGACTCCTTGGCGCGAGCATGAGCACTGGGCGTGCAACTCCCTGGCACGGAAGACGCGCACGCCGCGCTCCTTGAACAGGCGGTAGAGCAACTGCTCAGCCGACACGTCCGGATCCAGCAACTCGAGATCATCCACGGTCGCGACCAACGAGCGGCCCTCGATCCAGGCATCGTCGTCGGGCGTCGCATCGACCGTGATTCCCTCGGGGACGTCGCCGGGATCGAGATCGGGCTGGCGCGCACGCTCCGGCGACTGCGGCAGAAACTGCAGCAGCATTCCGCCGGCACGCCAGCGGTGGCGGGCGCCCGTCCTCGCCGGCACGCAGTTCCTCGGCTACGGCCAGGCGAACCTGCGTCGGAATTTGCTCCGACCGCAGAAAATACTCGTGCGCGGCATGTTCGAGGTCCTTGCCTTCGAGCGCAACGATGCCCTGATAACGGGCGGTGTCGCGGCCCTGATCGATTGTCATTGCGAGATGGCCTTTGCCGAGCAGCGCCCCCGGATCGGCCGCGTCGCCGGCGATGGCGGCGGCGACCCGAGTAGCGTCGAACCGGGCACAGGCGCGCACCTTGTCCGGTGTGGTGTAGTCGATCACCAGCATCCGCACTGGCCCGTCGCCCTGCGTCTGCAGAATGAAGCGGCCCTCGAACTTCAAGGTCGATCCGAGCAGCACGGTGAGCACGATCGCTTCGCCCAGCAGCTTCGCCACCGGCGCGGGATACTCGTGGTGCGAAAGAATCGTGTCGATTGCCGGTCCGAGGCGAACGACGCGCCCGCGCAGATCGAGCGCTTCGACCTGAAACGGCAGGATGGTGTCATCCACCGACCTCGCCGCGGGCGCTCGCGTCGGAATCTCCATGCGCGCTTCGAACATGATGATCACATATAATGCCGATCGGGCGGAATTTGAGCCCTGCTCCCGTCAGTCGACGCCAGCCAGGAGCGTCTCGGCGCAGGGCGGGCGCCGTCCAAGGGCTCAACGCGGCTCGAGGCACCAAGCCAAAATCCCTTTCTGCGCATGCAGGCGGTTTTCGGCCTCGTCGAACACTACCGATTGCGGCCCGTCGATCACCTCGTCGGTGACCTCCTGTCCGCGATGCGCGGGCAGGCAATGCATGAATATGGCGTCGGGCCTGGCGCGCGCCATCAAACCGGCATTGACCTGGTATCGCTTGAGGAGGTTGTGGCGGCGCTGACCGTCCTTGTCGCCCATCGACACCCAGGTGTCGGTCACGACACAGTCGCAGCCTTTGACCGCCTGTTCCGGATCGCTGCCGAGCTCGATTGCAGCGCCTGAACGTCTTGATCCAGTCGAGCAGCGGCTTCTTCGGTGAGAGCTCGGGCGGCGTCGCCACGCGCAGACGGAAATCGAGGCGCTCGGCAGCATGCATCCAGGAGGCGAGCACGTTGTTAGCGTCACCGGTCCATGCGACGGTCTTGCCGCGGATCGATCCGCGGTGCTCCTCGAATGTCATGACGTCGGCGAATACCTGGCAGGGATGCGAGCGCCGGGTCAGGCCATTGATGACCGGAACGGTCGCATGGCGCGCGAGCTCGGTCAGCATCTCGTGGTCGAGCGTGCGGATCATGATGGCGTCGACATAGCGCGAAAGAACCCGGGCGGTATCGGCAATGGTCTCCCCGCGGCCGAGTTGCATCTCCTGTCCCGGTAAGCGTGATGGCAGCGCCGCCGAGCTGGCGCATGGCGACGTCGAACGAGACGCGCGTGCGGGTCGACGGCTTGTCGAAAATCATTGCAAGCGTCCTGCCGTCGAGCGGCTTGGCGCCGCGGTCGCGCGCCCCCTTCATCGAGCGGCTCACGTCGATCATGCCGCGCAGCTCCGGCGGCGGGAATATCGGTCAGGTCGAGGAAATGGCGGATGCCGTTCGCATTCATCCGGCTGCCCCCTGCCTTGCCGATTTCGTGTGCGCATCGGCTATGCGGGCGCAAGCGCGGTCGATCCGCTCGATCGCGTCAGCCACCTCTTCCTCGCTCACGATCAGCGGCGGCAACAGCCGCACTACGTTGTCGCCGGCCGCGACGGTGATCAGTTTCTCCGCCCGCAATTCGTCGACCAGATCACTGCTCGGCACCACTGCGCGCAGTCCGATCAGAAGGCCTTCGCCCCGCACCTCGGCAATCACCGCCGGATGACGATCCTTGATCTGCGCGAGCTTTTGCTTCAACACCAGCGCGATCCGCCGAACGCGCTCCAGAAAACCGGCCGCCAGCACCACGTCGAGCACCGCGCCGGCCGCTGCCATGGCCAGCGGATTGCCCCCGAAGGTGGAGCCGTGCGTGCCCGTGGTCATGCCTTTGGCAGCATCCGCGGTGGCGAGGCAGGCGCCGACCGGGAAGCCGCCTCCCAGAGCCTTCGCCAATGCCATGATGTCGGGAATGCTGCCGCAACGCTGATAGGCGAACAGTTCCCCGGTGCGTCCGACGCCGGTCTGCACCTCGTCGAAAACCAGCAGCAGGCCGTGCTGGTCGCAGAGCCGGCGCAGCGCCCGCAGGAACTCGGGCGGCACAACCCGCACGCCTCCCTCGCCCATGATCGGCTCGATCAGGATCGCAGCGGTTTCGGGCACGATCGCGCGCTTGACGGCCTCCAAATCGGCGAACGGCACCTGGTCGAACCCCTCGACCACCGGGCCGAAACCGTCGAGATACTTCTTTTGGCCGCCGGCTGCGAGCGTGGCCAGCGTGCGGCCGTGAAAAGCGCCCTCGAAGGTGACGATGCGATAGCGTTCCGGCTTGCCGCCGGCCGACTGGTGCTTGCGCGCCATCTTGATCGCGCATTCCATGGCTTCGGCGCCGGAATTGCAGAAGAACACGACGTCCGCGAAGCTCGCCGCGCAAAGGCGCTCGGCCACCCGTTCGCTCTCGGGAATGCGATAAAGATTGGAAACGTGCCAGACCTTGTTGGCCTGTTCGGTGATCGCGGCAACCAGGTGCGGATGCGCGTGACCGAGCGCATTGACTGCCACGCCGGAGCTGAAGTCGAGATAACGATCCCCATTGCTGGCGATGAGCCAAGCCCCTTCGCCGCGCTCGAATGACAGGTCGACACGCGCGTAGGTCGGCAGCAAATGCGACGGCTGTGAGCTATTCATCGAAGCTGGCGATCATCGGAAATGAAATGTGCCGCCTCTCCGGGCGGCACGATGGAACATTTTATTGCAACGGTTTTCGGTGTCAACACGATCGGGCCAACCGGGGCCAACCGGCCGACCGCGCCCGGCCGCGGTCATAACGCGCCAGCCGCCTTGCAGAGACCCGTGGATAGGTGTGGACGCAGGCGCCGTAATGCATGGAACATGTGGAAGCGATGCGGTCGGACTCTTGCGCCCGACTCTCGCCATATTGTAGTTTTTCGATCGTGGGGTACGACATTTCGTGCGGCGGAACTGACTTCGCGTAAATCGGTAGCGGGAGTTTGCGTCGGGCCAACCGGTTGTTGCCCAGACCCGTAGTCGGATTCTGTCCGGACTTCTCCGTCGCTGCGCCGAGGAATTGAGGCATGACCTGGACTGACGAGCGCGTCGAGACCTTGAAGAAGCTATGGGCCGAAGGGCTGTCGGCGAGCCGAATTGCTGGAGAGCTTGGCGGCATCACGCGCAACGCGGTGATTGGAAAGGTGCACCGGCTCGGACTGTCCGGGCGCGCCAAGTCGCCTTCCGCAGCCGGACAGCGCCCGCGCAAGGCACGTGCCCATTCGCAGATGCTGCGGGTCTCGCGACCCTCCATTCGAGGCAACACGGCGCTGGCTCATGTCTACGACCTCGATGTCGAGCCTGAGCCCGAGCCGATCGACAACGTCATCCCGCTCGGCCAACGTCGCACCTTGCTCGAGCTCACTGAGGAAACCTGCCGCTGGCCGATCGGCGACCCCGGCCACAGCGAATTTTTCTTCTGCGGCGGCCAAGCCATGACCAGCCTGCCCTATTGCGCTTATCATTCGCGTGTCGCCTATCAGCCCGCCAATATCCGCCGCGACCGGCGGCCGTTGCGCGGATAATTCCTCGGACGGGCGCATGTGCAGGCGCGCGCTTTTGCGCGCCCGGATGCTACGCCGTTTTTCCGAATCGATCGTCGAGCGCGTAACCAGCGCCGCGAACGGTGCGGATCGGGTCGGCGGCATGGCCGCGGTTGAGCGCCTTGCGCAAACGGCCGACATGGACATCGACGGTGCGCTCGTCGATATAGATCTCGTTTCCCCACACGCCATCGAGCAGTTGCTCGCGCGAAAAAACGCGGCCGGGCCGCTGCATCAGAAATTCGAGCAGGCGGTACTCGGTCGGCCCGAGATCGACCGCCGCGGCCGCCGCGGGACACGCGCTTCTTCTCGCGATCGACCTCGAGGTCGCCGAAGCTCAGCACGTCGGCGATCCGCTCGGGAAGCGCGCGGCGCAACAGGGCGCGCACGCGCGCGATCAATTCCGGAACCGAGAACGGCTTGACGATGTAATCGTCGGCGCCGGTAGCGAGCCCCCGCACCCGCTCGCTTTCCTCGCCGCGCGCAGTCAGCATGATGATCGGCAAGTGCCTGGTCTCGGCACGCGCCCGCAGCCGGCGGCAAAGCTCGATGCCGGACAGCCCCGGCAGCATCCAGTCCAGCATGACGAGATCGGGAGGCCGTTCCCTTGAGCAGCAGATCCGCCTCGTCGCCGCGCGCGACCGTCTCGACCTCGTAGCCTTCGGCCTCGAGATTGTAGCGCAGCAGCAATGTCAGCGCCTCCTCGTCTTCCACGATCAAGATGCGAGCCTTGCATCGAGATCGAGCCCCCCGATCAATTCCGCGCCGGCGCGCCGCGAAGCTGGTGGTGTCCGCCTTTCGGCCGCTGATCGACGATCGGATGACCTTCGACCATGTAATAAACCGTTTCGGCGATATTGGTCGCGTGGTCGCCCATCCGCTCGATGTTCTTGGCGCAGAACATGAGATGAATGCAGAACGTGATGTTGCGCGGATCTTCCATCATGTAGGTCAGCAGCTCGCGGAACAGCGAGGTGCACATCGCGTCGACCTGCTCGTCGCCGCTCCAAACCTCGAGCGCCTTCTCGAGATCATGGCCGGCGTAGCTGTCGAGCACCTGTTTGAGCTGGGCGAGCACCAGGGAGCCCATATGCTCGACCCCGCGGATCAGCTTGGTCGGATGAAAGTCGCCGTCGAGCGCGGTCACCCGCTTGGCGATGTTCTTGGCGAGATCGCCGATCCGCTCGAGGTCATTGGAGACCCGGAGCGCGCCGACGATCTCGCGCAGGTCGACCGCCATCGGCTGGCGGCGGGCGATCGTCAGCACCGCCTTTTCCTCGATCTCCCGCTGCAACGCGTCGATGTCGGGATCCGCGGCCACCACCCGTTGCGCGGCGGCGCGATCGCGCCGGGCCAACGCATCGACTGCATCGGCAATCTGCTTTTCGGCAAGCCCGCCCATCTCCGCGACCATGCGGGTGAGCTCCTGCAGATCGGCGTCGAAGGCCTTGGCGGTATGTTCGGACATGGCCATCTGCTTTTCCCGGCTGGCGAGCCTTGCGATCTAGCCGAAACGGCCGGTGATGTAGTCCTGCGTGCGGCGGTCGCTCGGCGCGGTGAACATCTTGCTGGTCGTGCCGAATTCGACCATCTCGCCGAGATACATAAACGCCGTGATAATCGGACACGCGCGCCGCTTGCTGCATGTTGTGGGTGACGATGACGATCGTGACCATCGGAGCCAGCTCCGGCGATCAACCCCTCGATGCGCGCGGTGGCGATCGGATCGAGGGCGGAGGTCGGCTCGTCGAGCAGCAGCATTTCCGGCTCCGGCGCCAGCGCCCGCGCGATGCACAGCCGCTGCTGCTGGCCGCCGGAAAGCCCGTAGGCCGACGTGTGCAGCCGATCCTTGACTTCGTCCCACAGCGCCGCCTGCCCAAGCGCCTGCTCCACGCGCTCGTCGACGATCGACTTCTTGCGGATGCCGCGGACCCACAGGCCCGCAGCGACATTGTCATAGATCGATTTCGGAAACGGATTGGGCTTCTGAAACACCATTCCGATCTTCGAGCCGCACCAGCATCGGATCGACCTCGCGGCGACACGATGTTGATCTGCTCCGGATAGAGAATGACCTCGCCCTCGTATCGGTTGCCGGGATAAAGGTCATGCATCCGGTTGAACGCACGCAACAACGTGCTCTTGCCGCAACCTGACGGCCCGATCAGCGCCGTGACCTTGCGGTCGTGAACGGGAAAGTTCAAGTCCTTGAGCGCCTGCTTCTCGCCGTAGTAGAAGCTGAGATCCTCGACGCGAGCGCGCACCGGATGCTCGACCGTAGCTGGCGTCTCGACTTGGGCATCGGTCGGCGGCCTTTGGCGTCATCGCATCCATGACAACCCTCTGCAGCTACATTCACTTCTGACCTCTGCGTATTTGGTAGCGGATATAGATCGCCAGCCCGTTCATCAGCAGCGTCATCGCAGAAGGATCACGCCGGTTGCGGCAGCCGCCACATGGAAGCCGGCTTGCGGCCGCGATATCCAAT
Organism: uncultured Alphaproteobacteria bacterium; assembly: GCA_963831225.1. GTDB lineage: Bacteria > Pseudomonadota > Alphaproteobacteria > Rhizobiales > Xanthobacteraceae > VAZQ01. The sequence goes on along the minus strand of CAWHPT010000072.1, from coordinate 39,367 downwards.
TGAACATCTGAATCGGCATGCACGGTGAACGGCGAGTTCAGCCATTCGAAATTGACGAAGGGAAATTCCGGCTGCACCGGCGACGGGGGCAGGAACGCGATGAAGGTCAGCGCGCCGATGGTGATGATCGGAGCAGTCTCTCCGATCGCGCGCGACATTCCGACGATGGCGCCGGTCAGAATTCCAGGCCGCGCTGCCGGCAACAGATACATGCAGACGACCTGCCACTTGTCGGCGCCGAGGCCGTAGGCCGCCTCGCGGATCTCAAGCGGAATGCTGCGCAAGGCTTCGCGGGTCGCGACGATGATGATCGGCAGGATCAGCAGTGCCAGCGTCATGCCCGGCGACCAGGATCGTCTGGCCGAGCCGCAAGGTCTGCACGAACAGGCCCGAGCGCAAGCAGGCCGTAGATGATCGACGGCACGCCGGCGAGATTGGTGACGTTGATCTCGATGACATCGGTCATCCAGTTCTTGGGCGCGTATTCCTCGAGATAGACGCCGGCAGCAACGCCGATCGGGACCGCCAGCGCGGCCGTGGTCAGCATGACCAGCACGGTCCCGACCCAGGCCGAGAGGATGCCGGCCTGCTCCGGCCGGCGTGACGGATAAGTTGATCAGGAAGTCGGGGCTGATGCGCGGCACGCCATCGATCATGAAGTCCAGCGACCAGCGCCAGCAAGGTGGCCATCGCGAAGACGAGCACCACGAATCCGACGACTGCGAATCGCAAATCCTGCCGATTGGCCTTGCGTGACCAGACGCTGCTCGTCGATCTCTCCCGAAGCTGGATTTTGCCGGCTCGGTGCTCATGTTTGTCTCGCTCAATAGACTTCGCGGTACTTCTTGCGCAGCCAGAACGCGATCAGGTTGAACGACCAGCGTGATCAGGAACAGCGTGAGGCCGGCCGCGAAGATCGTCAGATATGCCAGCGAATTGTGCGGCACGTCGCCGAGGCTGATCTGCACGATGTAAGCGGTGATGGTGGCGGCGCCTTCGAGCGGATCATAGGCGATCCGCGCCTGCTGGCCGGCGGCGATCGCGACCACCATGGTCTCGCCGACCGCGCGCGACATGCCGAGAAGATAGGCGGCGGTCACGCCGGAAAACGCGCCCGGAATGACGACCCGAGCAGCGGTCTGCAGCCGGGTGAAGCCGAGCGCGTAAGCGCCCTCCCTGAGGGTGTCGGGCACCGCACGCATCGCGTCCTCCGCGACCGACACGATGTACGGCAGGATCATGATCCCGATCACGATGCCGGGCACCAGCAGATTGAAGCCGGAGAGGCCGGGAATGAAATCGCTGGAAAATCGGCGTCAGGAAAAACAGCGCGAAATAGCCGAAGGCGACGGTCGGCACGCCTGCCAGAAGCTCCAGGATCGGCTTGACCGATCTCGCGCATGCGCTGGCCGGCGAACTCGCTCAGATAGATCGCCAGGATCGTTCCGGCCGGCACGGCGACCAGCAGGCCGATGAACGTCGTCATCAGCGTGCCGGACACGAGCGTCATGATGCCGAAGCGCGGATTGTCGAACACCGGCGTCCATTCGGTGTCGGTCAGGAAGTCGATGATCGAAACCTGCTCGGAAGAACAGAACGGAATCGTAGACCAGGATGTAGACGATGCCGGCGGTGATCGAAGACCGACAAGGCCGCGGCGAGAAAAAGAATGACGCGCACGATCCATCCGCGATCATTGCTCGTCGTCGCAGAAATGCTTCGCTGGCGGCAAGGCGGCCGTATCGCATGGCGGCTGCTCGAAGGTTCGATGGCCTAAGTCCAACGGTCGCCATTGCTGTCACCCTTCTCCGCGCAGACGGAAGTTGGGCGGCGCCAACCGCCCAGTCCCGCAGTGCACTCGACTCACGCGACGCTGCAACTCAATTGACCAGCGGCGCCTTCAACAGCTCGTCGATCGACACGCCGATCTTCGAGCCATGGAAGGCGGTGCCGAGTCGCGCGCTCCTTGAATCGCTGCATGAACACGTCGTAGGCGTTGTCCGGAAGCGGCACGTAGCCGACTTCCTTGACGAGCTTCACCGCGTTCTTCTTATCGAGGTAGAACTCGACGAACTTCGCGACCTCGGGCTTGCTCTCGACCGATTTCTTGCTGACATAGATGAAGATCGGGCGCGACAGCGGCTGATAGCTGCCATCTCTGGCGGCTTCGACCGACGGCATCGACCGCCTTCGCATCGTCTTTCGGCTTGATGGCGACCGCCTTCAGCTTGCTCGCATTCTCCAGGTAGTAGGCGAGGCCGAAGAAACCGAGCGCGTTGATGTCGCCGGCAATGCCCTGCACCAGCACGTTGTCGTCCTCCGATGCCGTGAAGTCGCCGCGCGAGGAATGCTCCTTGCCGACGATCGCGGCGGTGAAATAGTCGTAAGTGCCGGAATCGACGCCGGCGCCATAGAGCTTGAGCGGACGATCGGGGAAGCTGGCGCGGACCTGCTTCCAGTTCATGATCTTGCCCTGCGCCTCCGGCTCCCAGATTTTCTTCAATTCGGCGACGGTCATTTCCTTCGCCCAGTCGTTCTTGGGATTGACCATGACCGTCAGCGCGTCGAGCGCGATCGGCAGCTCGATGTATTCGACGTTGTTCTTCTTGCACTCTTCCCGCTCGTTTTCACGGATCGGCCGCGACGCGTTGGAGATATCGGTTTCGCCGCGGCAGAACTTCTTGAAGCCGCCGCCGGTGCCGCCGATGCCGACCGTCACCTTGATGCCCTTGTTGGCCTTCTGGAATTCCTCGGCCATGGCCTCGGTGATCGGGAACACGGTCGACGAGCCGTCGACCGTGATGATCTTGTTCTGCGCCGAGGTTACGCCGACCGTCAGCACCAAGGCGACGGCCGACAGCAGCGCGGATTTGAGCATGAATGCCTCCTGTCTTGAGCACCTGAAACTTGCACCCTTCCGAATGCCCTCTCCGCGTATCGACTTCGCGTAATGGTTATATGACGGGCATACGACAGTTGGATGACAATGCAATTTTTGAATTCATTGGACTTTTTCAAGCGCGCTTGGTCGGCCGCTGGGCAGTTCCTGCGGGAAAGCGCTCGCTCAGACGAGGCTGAGTTTCAACGCTGATGTCCGCTCGTTCTCGGCCAGGGGCAGATGCACCGTAAAGGTCGCCCCTTGCCCCGGCACGCTTTCGATCGTCAGTCGGCCACCATGGCGGTTGAGAATATGCTTGACGAGCGCAAGACCGAGGCCGGTACCGCCTTGCGCGCGGCTTTCAGAAACGTCAACCCGGTAGAAACGCTCGGTCAGCCGCGGAAGATGCTCAGGCGCTATTCCCGGTCCATGGTCGCGCACAGCGACACGGGCTTGTTTTTGGCCCTCCGACGCTTCGCCGAGCGAGAGCTCGATCTCGACCCGCTTACCGGATGCGGCATATTTGAGGGCATTCTCCACGAGGTTCTCGAACACGCGGATCAGCTCGTCGCGGTCACCCAGGACGAGCAGGGGACCCGATGGCGCGGCGACCTCGACCTCGACGCCGCGATCGCGGGCCAAGGTCTGCAGAGTATCGGCGACCTGCCGGAGGATGCCGACGAGATCGACCTGCTTGTCCGGGCGCAGATGCGCGTTGAGCTCGATGCGCGAGAGCGACAGCAGATCGTCGATCAGGCGCGCCATGCGGTTCGCCTGCGCCTGCATGATCGCGAGAAAGCGGTCGCGCGCATGCGGATCCTCGCGGGCGGCACCCTGCAGAGTGTCGATGAAGCCGGAAAGCGCAGCGAGCGGGGTGCGCAGCTCGTGGCTCGCATTGGCGACGAAGTCGGCGCGCATCTCCTCGACCCTGCGCAGCGGCGTGAGATCGTGAAAGACGAGCAGCAGGAGGTCCGGCCCGGCCGTGAGCTGCGGCGATGAAATCGGCGCCGCAACTGCTTCGTACCACCGATCGAACGGCACACGCACCGAAAACTCCGCACGCTGCATCGTTCCGGTCGCGCGCGTGCGCCGGATCGCATCCAGGATCTCGGGCACCCGCAGGCCGAGCGAGACCGGCTCGCCGCGTCGAAGCGCGGGTGCAAGCGCGCTTGCCCGCGCATTGAGCGCAACGACCTCGCCAGTTGGGCGAAGCGCAACGACCGGATCCGGCAACCCGGCCAACACCGCGTCCAACAGCGGATCGCCGGCGCGAGCCACCGGGCGCTCGTCCGGCGCGGCAACGGACGTGCGTTCGCCGGCATTCGCCGCAACCAGAGCTGCCACCGCGAGAACGGCGGCGAAAGCCGCCAGAGCAAGCTCAACCGAAAGCACGCCGGCGAGCCAGAGGGCGGCAAGCAGGATAGCGGCGCCGGCCAGCACCAGGCGCGCCTGCTCGAGGCGTTCGAGCCACACGCGCAGTGCGGACTTGCGGCCGTCGTAGCGGTCCATCGTCATTCGGCCCTTCATCAAACTGCAAACGCGCGGCGGCCTTTCAACCAACTCCCGTGCGTTCCGTGCGCGCCTCGGGCGGTGAGACCACCTCGGTCGGCGCCAGCGACGGAAGCCGAGGCAGCGACGGCGGGGGTGCTCCCCGCAGCGCCAGGACCAGCTCGCGGCTGCCGAGAATCAGCAACGAAAGCGCGAATGGAACGATGTAATAAAGCAGCCGGAACAACAGCAGGCCGGCAAGCAGATCCTCCTTGTCGAACTGCCAGAGCGCAACCAGCATGGCGGCATCGAACACCCCGATGCCCGCCAGGGGCGTGGCTGGCAAAGCCGAGCAACGTGGCCGAGACGAAAATGACCGCGAGAGTGACAAAGCCGATATTGGGTTCCTGCGGCATCAACATGTACATTGCGAGCGCGCAGAAGCCGAGATCGACAATACCGATGGCGATCTGCAGCAATGTGAGCGGGCCGGCCGGCAAGGTGACGCTCCAGCCATTGCGGCCGACGATGCGCGGGCGCCGCCACACCCAGATGACATAGAGCGTCAGCACGATCAAGATCAGAATAGCTCCGCCGCGGTTCAACCAGGCCGGCAATTGGTTGATGGCGCTGGCGGCAAGCGGCTCGAAGGCAATGCCGAGCCCGAGCACGGTGGCATTGCCGAGCCAGAAGGTCAGCCCGGCCACGAAACAGATTTTAGCGACCTCGATGGCGTTGAGTCCCCAGGCCGAATAGATCCGGTAGCGCACCGCACCGCCGGTGAAGACGCTGGCGCCGACATTGTGGCCGACCGAATAGCTGGTGAAGCCGGCCAGCGCCGCCGCCCAATACGGCACGTCGTTTCGCCCGATCGTACGCAGCGCGAACAGGTCGTAGAAGGTGAGCGTGAAATAGCCGCCCGCCACGAACGATGCCGCGAGCGTGACGTGGCGCCAATCGGTCGCCGACAGCGCCTCGATCACCTTGCTGACTATTGATGTTGCGCAGAATGCGATACAGCACCACGACCGCAACCAGGATGATGGTGACGCTGAGCACGAAGCCGATCCGGTTCCAGCCGATCTTTTCGTCGCAGAACCGCGCGGCCCGACGCAAAGCATCGAGCACCCTACGCTCGCGATCCGGCTGTTGCGGCTCCATCGTTCGATCTGTCACGGGGCGTCCCGGAAACTCCCATTAATATCGTCGTCGCGGCAGCCAATTTCCAATCCGCGCATTGCAAGGGATCGCCGATAGGCTGGCGGAGTTTCGAGCCGGCAGGGATCCACGCTTAGCAAAACTCCGGCGGGGGCGCGAGGCCTCGGACTTCGGCAGCGCGGCCGTCGGGGCAGGAGCAGGCATGGTGTGATCGGTCGGCAGGAGCCTTGGCCATCAGATAAGCTTCGGGCGCCTGTCAGCCGCACCGAGCCAACCCTATAGTGGCGCTGCCGCCCATCGAATTGTGCCATCCACGAATCGAACGGAGAAAGCCATGAGCGAGAGCCAGCCGCCCGCAGAACACACTGTTGCGCGCCGCACTGTGATCGCGGGAGCAGGCCTTGGCGCCGGCGTCGGGCTGGTGGCCGGCCTCCCCGCCTTGACCCCGGCCGGGATGACTGAAGCTGCAGCAGCGCAACAAACCGAAGAACCGATCTGGAGCGCCGAATACTGGGCGCAAAAGCGCAGTGTCCGGCTCAATCTCTGGCGCAAGCGCGCCGGAGCGCCCAAGGCCGGCGAGCATCCACTGCCGGTCCTGTTCCTCGTGCACGGCTCCTCCAATTCCGGGCGCTCGTCATACGATCTCACCGTGCCGGGCAAAGGCGAATACTCGCTGATGAACGTCATGGCACGCGCCGGGTACGACGTATGGACCATGGATCACGATGGCTACGGCCGATCCGGCAGCTCGGGCAACAATTCCGACATCGCCAGCGGTGTCGAAGACCTCAGGGCCGCGATACCGCTCGTGATGCAGCAAACCAGTCGGAGCAAGATGCACTTCTACGGCACCTCCTCAGGCGCCATCCGCGCCGGTGCCTATGCCCAGGGCGACCGGCAGTTCGTGATCCTGCCGTACACGGCGCACAGTCCGGGATACAGCAACAACAGGCACCTGCTCTGGTACGCTGCTCGCAACTTCCTGGCGGCACCGTCGCCCGCAGTCTCCTGAGGATTACTTCGCGGCAATTCCAGCCGCCTTCGCCAGAGTTACGGCGAGTGGAGTTTCCTTGGCGATCCGTGCATCGAATGCGTCCGGAGTCATGATGAGCGGCTCGACACCGAGCTTGGCCAGCTTGTCCCTCACGCCCGCATCCTGGAGCCCTTTGACCGTCTCGACATGCATGCGGGCGACGATGTCGCGAGGGGTTTTCTTGGGAACGGTCATTCCGATCCAGAAATCGAAATCGGAGTCGGGAAAGCCGGATTCCAGCGTCGTGGGGACGCCGGGCAAAGCCGCCGCGCGTTTGGAGCTGCTCACGGCCAGGGCCAACAGCTTGCCTTCCCGGATGAATGGCATCGCCGGCGTAATTGGGCAGAAATACACATCGACCCTTCCGGTCATGACTTCGGTCAGCGCTTCCGGCGCACCTCGGAACGGTACGAGCTGACCCTCGAAACCAGCGGCAAGCCGAAAGCGCTCCATCGTGAGGTGCGGCGGCGTTCCAATCCCTGCGGCCGCATAGTTCATCGATCCAGGCTTGGCCTTCGCTGCATCGACGAATTCCTTCAGCGTCTTTATGTTCTTGCCGGGCGAGACGACCAGCACCAGCGGCACGTTGCCCAGAGGGGTAATCCCTGCCAGATCCTGCACCGGGTCGTACGGCATGCTCTGGATCGCCGGCGCCGTTACGAGCGCATTCGAATGCACCAGGACGGTATGGCCGTCGGGATCAGCCTTGGTGACGGCGGTAACGCCGATGGCTCCGCCTCCGCCAGGGCGATTTTCGACGATGATGGTCTGACCGACATTGGTCGAGACGTGCTCGAAGAGCGCGCGCGGAAGCAGATCGGTTGCGCTGCCTGGGGAAAATGGCACGATAATTCGAACCGTTTTCGTCGGCCAAGCCTGTGCCATCGCGGGCACATCCGTTAGCACGGTCGCTAGCGTCCATGCCGCCGGGATCATCGCAAACGCAATTCGCATTCTGCTGGTATTCCGAAACACATGCATGCTGCCATCCTCTGCACGCTCCCATCCGCAGCGCGAACGGCAGCGGAAGCGCGGGGGTCGCGTGTCAACTGTCGGACAGCGTACCCCATTGCCGGTAGCGTCACTACGGACAAAGCGGCGCACCGTGATGCCATGATATAGGTAGGCTCACGGTAGAACCCCTCCCCTCGCGAGGCGGGGGAGGCAGCCTACATCCCGGGCGCGGTCAACCGGTTCAACGGGTGAGGACGATGAATTCGGTATAGCGTCCGGTTTCTCTGCCGAGCCCTTCGTCGGAAATCACCAGCGAGGAGCCGGGGACCAGAAGCTCACTGATGCGATCGACCGCTTCCTTCGGCATCTGGATGCGATCGAGCGCCTCGGCGGCGCTCGAAGGCGCCTTGAGAAGAACCGGCAATTTCGGTGGATCCTTGGACCTTCTCATGGAGGTCGGATTTGTCGGCGCCCCGTCGGTGGGAATGGTGAACAGGTTCCACCGCATGCCGGCGCCGCTGCCGGTAGCGTTCAGCGCCGTAAACACGTGGGTGCCGAGCGGTTGATCCGGCTCTTCGATCACGACCGGGAGGTCGAGCACCGGAATGAAGCCCTGGCGCACGAAGACCTTTTTTTCCCTGCGACTTACGAACACGGCGATCTGGCCGGTGCGCTTGATCGACTGATCGGCTGACCTGGTGCGCAGCGCCTGCGGTTTGGCGGGATCGATTGTCAGAGCAGGCTTTTCCGGACCGCCGTCGCTCACCGCTGTCTCGATCAGCGGGGACGGGGCCGCCGGAAAGGCTTCCGCAGAGCCCGATGGCTCGCTCGGGTCGACTTCGACCGATTTGCGCAGTTCGCCCGGCGGCAGCAGCGCCGCATCCGGCGGCTGCCGCCTCGGCCTACCGGTTGCGTTGACCGGGCTTCCGTTGGTCGCGGGCTGTAGCGCCCGTTTCCCGGTCTCGACTGCCGGCTCGCCGTCGACTTGTCTGCCGGCGCGGCATCGCTCGCGCTGCTTTCCGCGTCCGCCGCACGGCGCTTGCGCCAACTTGACCGGTCGTGACGCGCTCATCCCGTCGGTCGGCGGGTTCATCGCGACCGGCGGCTCGCCGGGCTTTGGTTTCGGCTCGAAAAGCTTGGCATGCTTGAATTCGACTGGAGCCAATTCATTGCGCGCGACGATAACGCGCGCCCCGAGCTTGGTGGCAGGCCATAGCTTCGCGGCGAACTCACGCGACAGGCGAATGCATCCGTGCGAGGCAGGATAGCCAGGCAACACGCCCTCGTGCAGGGCCACGCCCGACCAGGTGAGGCGCTGCATGTAAGGCATTGGAGCATTGCTGTAGAGATTGGAACGGTGATGGCGGTTCTTCTCGAGGACGCTGAAAACCCCCAATGGGGTCGGATGGCTGGCGGTGCCGGTCGAGACTGCGCCTTGCGCCACCCGCACGCCATTGCTGAACAGCGTCACTCGTCTGAGAGCTGATCGAAACGATGATCTGCATGGGCCCCTTCGGCATTTCGCCAAAGCTCGCGGCCGGTTCGGCTCTATGCCGTTTGGACCCGGCGCTCGATCTGATCTTGCGTTTTTTTGGAGTAGTACGGAGCGGCGAAACGAGGTTGCACGAAAGCGGGTAGTCCGAACCAGCCGCTGTTGGAAACGTAGAACCGGCGAGGCGCGCCCTCGCTGGAGGTTACGAGGCCGGCCCAAAGGCCGGCGGCCACAAAGAAGGTCACGCCGCAAACCAACAAGGAGCGCGAACCCTTCGAATACTTGCGATGACATGCGGATGCAGATGCCTGGGGGGTTACCCCCTCGAGCTTCGCCAAGACACTCTCTCCCGACTTTGAGATGACCAGCCCCGGATTTCGATGATTCTCGTAGCAGAATTAACGAGCGCATGCGCGCAATGTCGATCAACTTCTGGGCACCGCCGAGGCGCAGCACGATGGGAGGCACATGCTCGTTCGATGCTGGAAGCCATGCCGAGTCGCGCCCCGCAGCTATCCGCCACGTCATTGAACTTGAAAGTAAAAATGCTTTTTCGACCGTGAGCGAAAATTCAAGTGCCGAGCGAACGCGTGGTGGTGTCGAACAGTTCCGCGACGTCGATTTTTGTCGGGATGAGGCTTTGCTGCAACGCATAGTCGGCGATCATCTGCAAAGCGGGCCTGCATGCTTCGAACCCGAACGGAAGAAAATCAATTTCGCCCAACCTGGGCAACCCGGCAGCCTTCTTGCCTTGCACCAGCAAACGATAGATTTCCCGTACTGCGCCTGGGTCCGACTTTGCGAGCTTTTCCGTAACCACAACCATGTGGTTGATCGGGACCACCCGATGATCGATGATACCATTGCTGTGCGGCCGCCTCGGGATCCGCAATCAAACTTTTCAACGACGGGTCGTTCGGAAGATCGGCGCCGTAGATCGCTGCATCCAGTTCGCCGTCGCGCAGCATCTGCAGCAAATTCTTGTCAGCGCCGGCTCGCTCGACGCGTGCCGGCTCGCGATATTCGGCCACATGACCGTCCTCGAAGGTAACCCAGTGAACCTGATCGGGGTCCACGCCATAGTCGTTTTGCAGGATGCCGCGCACCCATACCGCTGTGGTCTGACTGTAAGCAGCGCACCCCGACGCGGGCACCGGCAAGCTCGGCTGGTGTGCGCGGCCGCGCCGCACTGCAGAGGATGGTGCCATGCTGAAACCGTCCCATCATGGTCACGGGCAAAAGTATCAGCGGCTTTCCATAGGCCTTCGCCTGCAGATAGGTGGCTATTGCCATCTCGCTGACGTCGAATTCGAGGTCGCGCACCATTGACTTGAAGAAGCGGTTCGCGGGCTTGATGTCGGAAAAGGTGAACGCGACCCGAGCGGACTTGATGTCGCCGCGCTTGAGCGACACCGTGTGCGGGTAGTCGTCGAGAGCCGCCCTCAGCGTGGTGACCCGGTCTTCTGTGCTCATGACGATGTTGTTTCTGCTGCGCGTTGTTGTAGGTCAGCCCGCCTTCGCCGCTACGGGCGCGCGAACGGTAGTCGAGTGTCAGTGCTCGCCCGCGTGATGGTGGACGCGCTGCAAACCAAGCTCGGTACCAATTCGTAATCGATCACGGCGTTGGCGCCGCCGGCCACATCGCCGTCGAGCACGTCGCCCGATCCGCCAGCGGCTCGGTGATCGCAGGCGCGATCGCGGCACCGATTGTAGCCAATCCGTTGTTCATGAAAGAACCCCGACCCGGCAGGGCTGCCCCCAAGCAGAGATGAGATCAGCTTGGGGGAGATCGCTTGGGGGAGATCAGCTTGGGGGAGAATCAGCTGCGTCCGCCCGCAGAAAGGATAGCCCGGGTGGTATGATCCGGCCCGAAATCGTCGGCGCCATCGATCGAGAGCAGCTCAGAAAGCCGCGTGCGCGCGCGATTTACCCGACTCTTGATCGTTCCTACCGCGCACTCGCAGATGGCAGCCGCCTCCTCATACGAAAACCCCGACGCGCCGACAAGTATAAGAGCTTCGCGCTGGTCCGGCGGAAGCTTGGCGAGCGCTACACGAAACTCCTCGAACTCGACACGACTGTGCTGTTCGGGATGGGACTTCAGGCTTTCCGCATAGCTTCCATCGGTATCCTCGACTTCACGCCGCCGCTTGCGATATTCGGACCGAAACAGGTTGCGGAGGATCGTGAACAGCCAGGCCGACATGTTGGTGCCCGGCTGGAACGAATCGATGTTGGCCATCGCGCGGAGCAACGTCTCCTGCACGAGATCATCGGCTCGATCCACGTTGCCACAGAGCGAGATCGCGAATGCGCGCAAGCTCGGAACCGCTGCGAGCATCGCGTCGCGTACGGACGGTCGCATGGTCATCATCTCGATCCCTTGTTGCTGGGATGGTGATCCGCCTCGGCTCCACGAAGAAGATCCGGCTCAGCCTCCTTCTCCGCTCGCGGTACAGCGTTGGTATCGGTTGCCTGCCCTGCTTCCCTCGGCCGCGGCTGTTCCAACTCATTCAAGAGATCCCGGAAACGATTAGGTACCCCTTGGCTGATGACATCATCATAAACCCGCTGCAGGATATCGCCGAGCCGGCGCTGATCTTCGCGGCTGAGGCGTCCTCCGGGCTTTCGCAGTTGGGCGTCGGTGTGCATTGTCGCCTCTGGCCTCAGCGGCTCTTTCTCCGTGTGCTCCGACCCGGTCGTTTTTCCGACCACATCGGCCCCCGCTCGTTTATGCTCGCTCATAATCCGTTTCGCAGCCGAAAACTCGACGGCGGCCCCTCTGTGCTCATCAGAGTGTAACTGCACGCAAAACCGATAGTTCCGCCTGCGATGGAACTTTTTTGACCAGACCCCGTTTGAGCCGTAACATGCCTTGAACGAACGGGAGGGTGCCGTGTCGGACTCGAAAACGGTAGCCAAATACCTGCCATTCTTGCGGCGCTATGCACGTGCCCTGACTGGTAATCAGACCTCTGGAGACGCCTATGTTGCCGCGACTTTGGAAGCCATGATCGCAGATCGCAGCGTCATGGACGACTCGCAAGGCCCTCGGGTGGCGCTGTATCGTCTTTTCACCAAGATTTGGAATTCGGTCGCAGTTAATGGCGCTACCGGGGGCCCGGAAAGCATTCTGCCGGGAGAGCAAAAGCTGGCAAACATCACTCCGCTCCCGCGTCAGGCATTTCTGCTGGTCGCGCTCGAAGGTTTTTCCGAGCCGGACGCGGCGCGCGTGCTCGATGTAGACGTGATGCGATTGCGCGGGCTGGTGGAGGAATCCGGTCGCGAGCTTGCCGCCGAGATAGCAACTGACGTGCTGATCATCGAGGATGATACCTTCATAGCGATGGAGCTCGAGACGCTGGTCGAAGGGCTGGGGCATCGCGTGCTCGGCGTTGCTCGAACGCATGCCGAGGCTCTGGCACTCACCAAGACGAAGCAGCCAGGGCTGATTCTTGCCGATATCCAGCTCGCCGACGGCAGCTCGGGGCTCGAAGCAGTCAACGAGTTGCTGGCAACCTTTCAGGCTCCCGTCATCTTCATCACCGCCTACCCCGAGCGCTTCTTGACCGGAGAAAGGCCGGAACCGGCTTTCCTGATCGCCAAGCCATTTCAACCCGCCACGGTGTCGGCCGTGGCGAGCCAAGCGCTGTTCTTTGAACGCAGTGCCAAACGGAGAGAGCGACGCGTGACCGCGTGAGCTGGACGCGATTTTTCGGTCCGGCGCCCCAAAGGCCAACTGTTCGCCATCAGCGGCTCGTGCGTCCAAGCGCAGCGTGTGTTCGCGCTTCGAAGCGCAACGCAGATTTGGCCAAGCGTCGCGCTCCGCTCAGCGGCGCTGAGTTGCGATCCCGACCAGAATACCCACCCCGATCGCGACCGCGAGCATGACCAGCGGACGCTCCTCGACTTCATTGGAAAGACGCCGCAAGGCCGTGTTGCCGAGTCGCGCTGCCTCGTTGCCCAGCCGCGCGGCTTCGTCATAGCCGCGGCTGTCGCGGAGCTCGCGAAATCGATCCGCCATGCTGCTCAATGCCGTAGCCACGGTATCGCTGATCCGGTCAGCGGCCTGAACTGCGCTGGTGGAAGTGCGATTTCCCATGCGCTGCAGGTGCTTTTCCAGCGCGCGCAGCCGCCGTTCGATTTCGCCGATGTCGGCGGAAATTGCGCGGGAAGAACTCGATTGGCCGAACATGGAAAGCCTCCAATTGCGAAACAGCGGAAAGCGGGATTGTTTGCTCCCTGCTGACTGCGAACATCTTAATCGGTGTCGAACCGCTGTGCCGGAACAGTGTTACGCGTCCACGACCCAAGTGTCGATCTGGTGCTCGGCCTCCTCGCTTGCAAACCTCGTAGAATGGCCCAATCAGCCGGACCAATATCAGGCGAAAGCTCGGGCACGTGCCGCCCGCAAAAAATACAGGGGCGTAGACGACGCGAACGTCGACTACGCCCCAGATAACCGGCCGAGCACGGGGAGGGGGAAATGGGCGGCCGGCTGCCATGTAAATGCACGCCGCTTCGCTTGGTTCCCAAAAAACATCTCGGGGCATCGAAGTCGGTGCGAGCCCAACGGGCGGCGTGAACGCCTGGGACTGCGTGATCAGAGACGCAGGCATCCCCGCCCGGGCGACGCCCTTCCAACTGGACTATGAGCCTGGCCAACACGCCGGCAAGCCGAGCGCGCAGGCCAAAATCTCGGCCCCTGCCTTCCCTGCGCACCCCGATGGAACGCCTTTGCTCGCAATGCGTTAGCGAGGCAACCCGACCCGGCTGCTGCTTCAGGGCGCAATCGGCCCCGACCGGATTGAACCTAACAGAGGGTTAACGCGACTAACGGTGACAGGGATCGTGGGAGCAACCCATGCTGCGTCATTCTCGATTTCTCGTCGGCTGCGGTGGAGCTGATTCGCCATAGCCTCCTTTCTCGTTGGACTGGAAGTCTCGGCCACCACGGCTGCGCCTTCCGTCGAGAAGGCCGCCCCAGTGATGAACCGCACGCTCAAGAGCGACCGACTGCCGCTCGTCTCCAGCAACAACCGTAATGCCGTGAACGGGCCGCTGGAGATCAAGACGCCGGCCGGTACCGGCTGCCAAGCCGAAATTGCTCGATGGATGCGAGCCGGTGGTCAGTGCGATCGGACAGTCGCCGCTGGCACAAATCGCCGGACGCTGCGTGTCTTAAAGCTTCTTCACCGCGGACTTCGCCACCTCTTCCGCTCGTTATCGATCGCCCTTCGCAGCGCAGGTCGGTTGAGACTATTGTTTTTGACTGCGTCAATTTTCACTGATCTGCTCGACGCACATCTTAGGCCCCGCCCAATCGGGAGATTCTCCTGATGGCCAAAAGGAACATTCGAAAAGCCGCGGGTTTGTACAAAGATGTCGCCCCGGTGGCGAGGATTTCTGGCTATCTTGCGAGCGGGATCGTGCAGGGGGGCGGAGTGCAGTCCGACAACAAGCCTCCTCTAAGCCTGCCGAACCTAACGCATATGCACTTTGCACGGACATGAACGTGCCTGAACGGCAACACGATCAGGAAAGGATCGAAACGCAAGAGGCCGTTCTGCCTGAACCGCGCGCGCTTCAGATCTCCAGGCATTTCGTGCCGCGCTCGATGCCGGCCGCGGTCGGAGTGTGGTGCTGGGATCTCCGCTCGAACCGCATGACGTGGTCCACCGATCTGCAGGACGTTCGCGGCCGGCCGGAGCGAGGAGCCTAGACGGCACGTTTCGATCGTTCCGGGAGATTTCCCGCCGAAGGATGCGCGAGGCGTGCTCGCGGCCATCCACGAAGACACTGCAGACGCACAAGCCCTGTCGTTTCGAGTACCGCCTGCCGGGTCATCGGAGCGGACGAGCGGTGGCTCGAAGCAACCGTCACCGTCGTTGTCGAGGATGGCGCGGCCGTGCAAGTGCTCGGCATGTGCCGCGATGTGAGCGAACGTCATCGTGTCAATCGCGAAGTTCGCGTCCGCGCACGGCAGCAGGAAACGCTGGCGCGGCTGGGCGAGCAGCGCTTGACCGGACGCGACCTGCAACGTTTCTTCCACGAGGTGGTCACCACGGTCGGCGAAATCCTCGATGTCAAGCTCGTCAAAATCCTCGAGCTGCTGCCAGGCGACGCCGAGCTCCTGCTGCGAGCCGGCATCGGCTGGAAGCCTGGTCTGGTCGGCACCGCCAATGTCTCGACCGGCCGGGATTCGCAGGCCGGCTATACGCTCGCGTCCGGCCGACCGGTGATCGCCGAAGAGCTGGCGTCGGAAACCCGGTTTTCAGGCCCGCAATTGCTCCTCGACCATGGCGTCGTGAGCGGGATTACCGCTCCCGATCGCGGGGCACGACGGCCGCGCCTATGGCGTGCTCGGCGCGCACACGACCGAGCGGCGCAAGTTTCATGATTATGACGTATCGTTTCTTGCTGCGTCGCCAATGTGGTCGCCGGGGCCATCCAGCGGCGCCAACTCGACCAGCGCCACGAACTGATGATCCGGGAGTTGCGGCACCGCTCCGGAAATCTGTTCTCGCAACTGCTCGCGCTTGTTCTCGCAGACCGCCAAGAACTCGCGCAGTGTCGCCGATCTGGTGGCGAAGTATGAGGCCCGGGTCCTGGCTTTGGCCAACGCACACCGGCTCATCACCGAGGGTGGCTGGAAGTCGACTTCGCTCAACGAGTTGCTCAACACGCTGCTTGCCCCGTTTCTCGATCGCATATCCGTCAAGGGACCGAATGTATTCCTCGAGCCTGATCCGACCTTCGGATTGAGCATGGCCCTGCACGAGCTCGCGACCAACGCCGGCAAGCACGGCAGCCTGTCCGAGCCGGCCGGCCGCGTCTGCCTTGACATGGTCGGTGACTCGAACTGCGCAGGGGCTCACTTTGGTGCTGGATTGGAAGGAGAGCCAGGGACCTGCACCCAGGCGCAGCAGGCGACCGGGCTTCGGCTCCCGCCTGATCAACATGGTGATCGAGCGTCAGCTCAATGGCCAAGTGCAGCAAGCGTTCGGCCCTGAAGGCCTGGCGGTGAGGCTCACCGTTCCCCTCACCCATGAGCGGTGGCCGGGCGGAGCGCGCTCGACCTCACATCGATCTTCCATAGGACCGATCACCGCCGGCACGGATGGTGCTCAACCTTGAATTCACGCTCCTGCTCGAGCCGCGCACCCTGCTATTTTTTCTTGGCATCCTGATAGGGATAGATCACGTTGCCGGTCTTGTACTCCGCCGGCCAAACGATCACCTGGTGCTTGGTGTCCCGAAACTGGGCGAGGTCATTGCCGGTTACCCCCTGAAATTGCGTGAAGAACTGCCGCGACTTGCTCCATTCGCCGTCCTTGCCAAAGGAAATTTCGCCCGCCACCGTCGAGAACTTGTTGGCGTGAATATCGTCTGCGAGCTTGCTGTGATCGAGGCTCCTGGTGCGCTCGACCGCCTGGGCCAGCACCTCGCCGGCCGCATAGGCGAACGGTGTGAAGCCGTAGCCGAGGGGATCGATGCCCAGCGAAGGGGCCTTGGCCTGATACTTGTCCAGCATCGCCCGTAGACCCGGAAAATTGAGAGTCGGTGCCGGAATGAAGCTTTCCATGATCACCAGACCGTTGGTCAGCGGACCGAGCTGCATCTTGATAGGCGTAGCGAGCAGCCCGATCATGGCGCCGCCGAACATCTTTGCGTTGAGCCCGATTTCGTTCGCAGCCCGCACGATCCCTACGGTGTCGGGCGGATAGGAGCAGGCGAATACGAGCTCCGCATTGGTCGCCGCAATGGCGCGCACGATCGGCACCATATCGGCGGTGCCGGGCGGGTAGCTCCGGTCGTAGACTATATCGAAGCCACCAGCCTTGGCGTTCGTGCGCGCCCCGTCGCAAGCGGTCTTGCCGAACTCGGCGTCGGCGGCGATGAGCGCGACCGTGCGCGGCTTGGGGTTCTGTGCCGCCGCGATTTCGAACCAGCCCCTGGAAAACGCCAGCGTGCCCTCGTCGCCGCCCGGCACCATCGAGAAATATCTCGGGTAGTTGAACTGACGATTGATGTTGATCCCGAGCATGCTGATCGTCATCTTGTTGTTCTGCATGATCACCGGCATCGCCGGCGCGATCATGTTGGTGGCATAGGGGCCGACCAGGAGGTCGACCTTGTCGACGCTGATCAGCTTGGTGTAGATGCCGGGAACATTGTTGGGATTGCTTTGGTCGTCGTAATAGACGAGCTCGACCGGACGGCCCATGATGCCTACCTTGGCATTCACGTCGTCGCGCCAGATTTCGAGCGCCAGCAGATTTTGCTTGCCATTGGGGGCGACTGCGCCGGTCAGCGCCATGCTGAAGCCGACCTTGATTGGATCGGCCGCGCGTGCCGGAAGCATGGTCCAGAGCGCTGTCATGCCGGCGAACAGGATGGCGAGTGACCCAGACCAAATGGCGCGTCCTGGGATGGCAAGCATCAGCTGGTCTCCTCCCGCCATGTGGTGGACGGCACTAGCTTTCGACATTCCCGGTCTGCGGCCCAGTCTACTGCGATCGGAGCAGCCGGGATAGCCTCGCGCCGAGCGCATCGACAAACGCTGAGAGCTCCCAGGCCGGCGAGATCAATCCGGTGCTCTGATCCCGGCTTCCTTGATGAGGGCGCCCCATCGCTCGGCTTCGAACTTCAAATGAGCTGTCAACTGCGCGGGAGTGGAGCTCGCGACCACGAACCCAAGCTGCTCGAATTTCGGCCTGGTCGCTGGCTCCGCCAGAACCGACACCGTATCGGCGGCGATCTTGTTGACGATCGCGAGCGGGGTTCGTGCCGGGAGCACAAATGCAAAGGGAGCAGCCGCCTCGAATCCGGGCACACCCGCTTGCGCGACCGTCACGAGATCGGGCGCCATCGGCAGCCGCTCCGCGGTGGTGACGGCGAGCGCCCGGACGGTGCCGGCCCGCACCTGCGGCAAGGCCACGCCGCCGACGGCGAACATGACATCGATCCGCCCGGCGATCGTATCGGTCATGGCAGGCGCGCCGCCCCGATAGGGAATATGGGTCATCTCGATCCCGGCCATCCGCTTGAACAACTCGCCGGCGAGGTGCACCGTTGTACCGGTGCCTGACGAGGCAAAATTGATCTTGCCACGGTTGGCCTTCGCGTAGGCGATGAACTCCGAGACCGACGTTGCTGGTGACGAATTCGGAACTACCATGATGTTGGGAGACAGACAGATTTTTGCGACCGGGGCAAAGTCCGCAAACGGATCATAATGCACGGTGCGATAGAGGAACTGGTTCACCACGAACGGCACCGTTCCCAGCAGCAACATCGTATAGCCGTCAGGTTCGGAGCGCGCGACCATCTCGGTGCCGATATTGCCGCCGGCGCCCGGCTTGTTCTCGATGACGACCTGCTGGCCCCAGATTTCCGAAAGCCTGGCGGTGATGATACGAGCGATCGGGTCGTTGGCGCCGCCCGCCGCGAACGGCACGATCAGCCGCACGAATTTGGCGGGCCAGGATTGTGCCGGGGCCGACTTTGCACCGCCCATGGTCAACGCAGATCCGGCGGCCGCCATTCCGAATTGCCGGCGAGTGAACATTGCGCCTCCTCCCAACGGCACGGGCCACGTTCGGAGTTGAGCGTTCAGCGATCGTTGCGGTCCACCGGATCGCGTTTGTGGACCGCCGGCGTGCGGCAGTCACAGCAGATACGGCGCCTCGTCTTCGCTTGCCGTTCTTATCACCTGCGGCTGCCAGTTCCGGTTGACGTGGAACTGCAGCCGAATTCCGGAGGAATCCGGAATGGTGATCGCGCGCCGTGCCGGGTGATCCACGTGCCGCTCGACCCTGATGCCGTGCTTCGGGAGCAGGTGCAGCGCACGATCGAGGTTCGCCTCGCTTTCGACTTCGACCCCGACATGGTGCAGGCCCGGTTCGAGTCCGGGACGCCGGCGCAGCAGCGTGACGTCGCCGGTGCCGTACGAGCCGCGCAGGACGGCGTGCGAGCTGCCGGCATCTCCGGCGACCGCGCTCAAACCCACGACATCCGAGTAGAAGCCGAACATGGCGTCGAGATCGCCGGTCACGAAGGCGACATGGGTTGCCCTTTTTGCATGAAAGATGGCCTCATCGACAACGACGATCTGCGGATCGAGCGGGTAATTGTGCTCTGCGACCGGCGGCGACGTGACGCCGGGTATGTATTCCGGCTTCTTCTTGATGATGATGCCACGGCGGCTGGTCTGCCAGTCGTTGGTCACGTCAGCGTAGATCTCGACCATGTTGCCGTCGGGATCCCTCAGATAAAGCGAATGGGCGACGTCGTGATCGCGCGTGTGGCTGAATTTGACGCCCGCTGCGAGCGCTCGATCATAGCCGTTGACGAGGCTGACCTCGTTCTCCATCTCGAAAGCGATGTGATTGAGGCCCGGGCGCTGACCCTTCGGTGCATAGTGGCTGCGAACGTCCGTCAGCCCGAAATCGTGATAGGTGTTACCGTTGCTGATGAACGATGCCATGTTGTCGGGCTGCCGGTAAGCCTCGTGCATGCCAGCGATGGAATAGTAGAACTTCTGCGCCTCGATATAGTCTGACACGAACAGGTTGGCGTGGCCGAGGCGGCGCGGACGAAAGAAATCGCTCACCTTATTGTTCACCAGAGTGCTCGTATCGGTCATGGCGGCCTCACTTGAATCGTGTGCAGCAACGAACGGCTGCGATGGTATGGCAGCAAACGGGATTTCGCAAACGTATCGCGAACAACCCCGCCTGCGAGCTCTCGAAGCCGTCACTGCGGGGGATTGATCTGGATTGACCAACCCGGCAATCCACCGCAAGTCGGCTACAGCCGAGTTGCGGTCATGCGAGCGAGTAGCGGCCGAGACTGTCGCGCACCAGTCCGGGGGCTGCTCGCAACGGGGCGAGCGCCCGTACGACGTCGCGTCCGTCGCGACTCCCGATTGCAGTCATGAGCGCTTCGAACGTCTTCGGCCCGTCGTCGAGCGCGGCGCGTATCGAGGGAAAACGCTTGCCCGCGAACTTGGGCACCTCGGGAACCGTCCGTTCGAGGCGCTCGCCGGATCCGAACGGCCAGGTCAGATCGAAACCCGCCTTTGCACCGACCCGTTGGTTGTCGAGCGAAGGATCGAGCGAGAGCGTGCGCAGGCC
Source organism: uncultured Alphaproteobacteria bacterium (assembly GCA_963831225.1). Lineage (GTDB taxonomy): Bacteria > Pseudomonadota > Alphaproteobacteria > Rhizobiales > Xanthobacteraceae > VAZQ01. The sequence continues at coordinate 19,226 of CAWHPT010000072.1, read as the reverse complement.
GCTCTCGACCACGAGATCCCTGTCGGCCTGGAATCGCGTCGCCAATGCCCAGTCCATTTGCTCGTCCGAGTAGATATCGACGTCGGGATCGACCACGAAGACATGCTTGACATTAACAAGGCATCCCATCGCCGCCATGATCGCGTTGCGCGCTTCACCGGGCACCCGCTGCCGCATTGCCACGCGCACGTTGAACATCCCGCCGCTCGCGGGATTGGCATGAATGGCAACGGGCTCCCGGATTGCCGTTTCCAGCGCGCGCCACACCAAGAGCTCCGTCCGCAGCGAATTCAATTGTGCGGTTTCCGTGCTCGACATTTGGCGGCCGCTGATCGAGGCCGTCTGAAATATCGCATCGCGGCGCCGGGTGATGGCGGTGGCGTGGAACACGGGATTGCGCTTCACTCCGCCGTAGTAGCCGAGAAACTCACCGTACGGACCTTCATCCTCCACGTAGCCGCGCGTATCGAGATAGCCCTCCAGGACCCATTCGGCGTCGGCCGGAACGTGGATATCATTGGTGAGGCATTTCACCACCGGCAACGGGGCATCGCGCAGCGATGCGACGAGCCCGAGCTCGTCGCCGGGGAGCCGCATCGTTGCAGCGACCAGGTCGATCGGATGGGCGCCGACGACGAAGCTCACCGGCAGGTTCTCTTGCCGTGCCACGGCGGCACGATAGATCGCCTGCAGATCGCTCGGCGCCACCAGGTCGATGCCGGTCTCGCGCGGCCCATAAAGCATCAGCCTCCGCACGCCGACATTGGTCTGCCGGGTCCTGGGATCGACGACGAAGTCGATCGACGCCGAGATATAGAGGCCGCCATCCATGCCGTGCTGCAGATGAACCGGGAGCGCAGTAAGGTCGACATCGTCGCCGGTCGCGATCACCTCCTGCGCCGGCGCCGACCCGCGCGGAACCTCGACGATTTCCGGATTGCTTCGGATCCGCCGCAACAGCTCGGGCAGAAGGTCTTGCGCTGTAACGCCGAAGGCTCGCGCGAGGCGCGATCTGCTCCCGGCAATGTTGCCGACGAGCTCGGCACCTTCGGGACCGGCATTGCGAAACCAGACCGCCTTCTTGTTGCCTTCCAAGGCCTGCGCGACGTCGGCGAGGTCGATACGCTCGGGGCGGACCTCGAGCTCGTCTTCGCCGAGCCCGGCCAGAAAGGCCCGCAGCCGGAAGCGGTCGAGATCCAGGTTGCCGGCCGTTCGCGGAGATCCGGCGGCGGTTCTGCTGTCCATATCTCTCCTCCAACATGCGCGTCACTCGGGCGGACGCAGCGCCTGGAACGCTGCTGTCGTCTCCAGAAAATGCGCGGCCCGCAGCAAGACACCCTCGCTGTAGGGCGCACCAATGAGCTGCACACCGATCGGAAGCCCGCAGCTCGTCCGCGTCGGCACGACGACGACCGGCAGCCCGACAAAGGAGATCGGTTGCGTGAACCGGCCCAGATGCGCGCGCGACGGCAGGCTCGATCCCCCGATCTCGATCTGCGACTGGCCGATCCTCGGCGCAACCATCGGCGTTGCGGCCGCAACGAGGATGTCGACGCGGCTGAACAATCGCCGCACCGCCTTGCGATAGGCGTGCCTGAACGTTTGCGCGCGCACGTATGCCTCACCCGGCACGAGCGCGCCGGCGATGAAACGGTCGCGCGTCATCGGATCGAAATCTGCCGGGCGCGTTCTCAAATCGTGCAAGTGCAGCGCGCTGCCTTCCACCGCAGTTACGATCATGGCCGCATGGCGCGCCGTCTCGGCCTCCGGCACGATCTCCCCGGAAGCGGCTCCCAGCGCCGCGGCAACGGCGCGGGCCGCGTCCAGGGCGTCCGCCGTCGCCTCCTCCTCGAAGTATCCGACGGCGCGCGCGACGCGCAGTCCGGCGATGCCTCGATCGATCGAGGAAACGACGGATTCGCGCGCGCGCGGGCCCGACACCGGATCGGCGGGGTCGAAACCATGCATGATCTCGAAGGCCAGCGCCGCGTCGCGCGCGCTGCGGGTCAGGCAGCCGACGTGATCCAGGCTGGGGGCGAACGGCGTGACGCCGGCGCGCGAGATTCGTCCAAAGGTCGGCTTGAGACCGAATACCCCGCACAAGGATGCCGGCACGCGAACCGAGCCGTTGGTATCCGTTCCCAAGGCGAGCGGCACGCACGCAGCGCCGACGGCCGCGCCCGATCCGCCGGATGACCCTCCCGGCGTACGGTCGGGATCGAACGGATTTCGCACCGGGCCGTAATGGGTATTCTCATTGGTGAAGCCGTAGGCATATTCGTCCATGCCCAGGGTGCCGATGAGAACTGCTCCTGCCTCCCGCAGACGCTTCAGCGCCGCAGCATCCTGCCCGGCAGGCGGCTTCTCGCGGTCGATCTTCGAGCCCGCAAGCGTGACAACGCCGGTCACGTCGAAAAGGTTCTTCACCGCAAGCGGCACGCCGCCGAGTGGTCCCACTGGCGTCCCTGCGCGCAGACGCCCATCGACGCTGCGCGCCGCCGCCAGCGCTTCCTCGTCGAAGACGGCGGTATAGCAATTCAACTGCACGCCGGTCGTCTTCGCGCGCGCCAATGCAGCCGTTGCGACTTCCTGCGCAGAAATGCCTCCCGACCGGATCGCCTCGGCCATGCCGAAAGCATCCAGCGACCGCAGATTCACGGCTCGAACCTCGGCGCCAGCTCCTGCGATGTCATGCTGCTCCGCTCCAGCAATTCCGCCGCGTCGAGCAGACGCCTCAAGTGGAGCGCCACTTCCGGGATCCATTCGGGTTCGATCGCGATTGCGCGCACGCGGGCGACCGACCGGACGAAATCGAGAAGCTCGTCAGAGGGCGACATCCTGCGATCCTTGTTGCCGGCGCAGCAGCGCGTGCTCCAACAGAACGAAAATCTTGTTCAAGCCGAAGCCGACGAATGCGAGAGCAATCACGCCGGCATACATCTCGGGCACGAGGAACGAACGCTGCGCGTTGAGCACATAGAAACCGATGCCGCTGTTTCCTGCAACCATCTCGGCAATCACGGTGACGATCAGCGCGATCGCCAGGCTGATGCGCATTCCCGTCAGGACGAAGCTCGCCGACGCCGGCAGCAGAATCTTGCGGATGATCTGCCAACGCCCGTAGCCGAACGTCTTGCCGGTCTCGAGCAGCACCGGGTCCACCGAACGCACCCCGGAAACCGTGTTGAGGAGAATCGGAAAGAACGCCGCGAACGCGACCATGAATACCTTCATGCCGTCGTCGATGCCGAGAAACAGGATGGCCATCGGCAGGTAGGCCGGGCTGGGAATCGGCCGGAGAAACTCCACCAGGGGCTCGACCAGCAGGAAGAACGAACGCCACACGCCCATGGCCAGCCCGATCGAGACGGCCAGTGCAACCGCGAGAAAGTAACCGATGAAGAGACGCCGAAGGCTCGAGCCGATCACGGCCAGATACGTGCCGTCTGCGAGATTCTCCCGGAACGTGTGGAACACCGTCGAGAAAGCCGGCCATGTCGGCGAAACCATCCAGCCGAGGCGGACGCTTGCCTCCCACAGCGCCAGCAGGAAGACGATCAGGAGCACTCCCGGGACGCGCTCCAGCAACATTCGCAGCTTCACGCATCCCTCCCGACCACCATCTGATAGAGCTCGCGCCGCAAAGCGAGAAACGACGGCGACTCGCGGGTGGAGACTTGATGGCGCGGCCGCGGCACCGCTACCTCGATGTTCGCCGCCACGCTCGCCGGTGCGCCCGCCAAAACCACGATGTGGTCGGACAGATAAATCGCCTCGGAGATGTCGTGCGTCACGAACACCACGGTCAGGCCGACTTCCTTCCAGAGCCGGAGCAGAAGATCCTGGAGCCCTTCGCGAGTCAGCGCATCCAGCGCACTGAAGGGTTCGTCCATCAGCAAGACCTGTGGACGTGCGACGAGCGCGCGGGCGATCGCCACACGTTGTTGCATGCCGCCCGACAACTGCGACGGATAGGCGTGTTCATGGCCCTTCAGTCCGACCAGGTCCACATGCTGCATGCAGTCGGCTTCGCGTCACCGGCGCATTCGATGCCTGCCGCGCGCGCGGGCTCTGCGCACCGAACCTGATGTTGCCCAGCACCGTTTTCCAGGGCAGCAGCGATTTCGAATATTGCTGGAAGACATAGATGAGGCCCGGCGGCGGCGCGGCGACGCCACGGCCGTGCAGCTCGATCGTTCCTTCCGACGGCGAAACGAGCCCCGCCATCAGCTTCAGAAGGGTGGATTTTCCGCAGCCCGACGGTCCGAGCACGCTTGCAAAGCCGCCATCGGCAACCTCGAACGACACGCCGGTCAATGCCGTCAGACCGGTAGCAAAGGTCTTTCCAACGCCGCGCACCGACAGCGCGGTCGTCATGTCGGCGGGCCGGGCCGCAGCAGGACCGCACCATCACCGGCCGACGTCATGGATCATTTCCTTCGCGTTGAGCTCCTTCTTCAGGACGCCTTCCTGCTGCATCACCTGCAATGTCTTCTGCACGTCCTGCGCTGCAAGCGTCGTCGACCAATCATCGATCGGAATGACCTCGACGAGCTCCGCCCTGGCGCCGGTAAATTCCGCAATCAGCTTTTTTGCTTCCTGCGGATTGTTGCGCATGTGCTCGACCGCTTTGCGCATGGCGCCGACGAACGCCTCGACGGTCTTCGGATTGGCGTCGAGCCAGGCGGCCGTTCCGGCATAAGGAGCAATTTGCAGCCCCGGCTGCGTCTCGACGAACGGATAGCCGAGGACGCGTACCTTGCCGGTGGCGACGGCAATGTGGTGGAACGGCTGCGGGACATTGATCGCGTCCACCGAGCCGCGCAGCAGCGTATCGACCATCGAAGGAAACGGCACTTCCGTGTATTGCACTTCCCTGGGATCGATCTTTCCTTTCGATCGCACGAAGGCGCGGTCATAGAGCCAATTCACGCTGTTGATCGTGTTCACGGCGACGCGCTTTCCCTTCAGGTCGGCGGGAGACTTGATGGCGCTGTCGGCGAGAACGATCTGCGCGGTCTGTCCGGGCGGCGCCCGTTTCTCATCCAGCGACGGCGGAAGGATCCGGAGGTTGAACCCTTGTTGATTGGCGAGTGCAGCCGAGACGACGGGCGTAACCGCCAGCTGCAGCGTGCCCTGCACGAGCAGCGGCACGGTCTGAGCTCCCCCGGCCGCGCGATCGATGGTGACCTCGAGGCCCGCCTGCTTGAAGAAACCCAGCTTGTCCGCCGCGTAGATCGGCGTGAAGCCCGCGATCGGCACCGCGGAAATACGCAGCTTGGAGGTTTCGGGTTGCGCGCGCGCCGGCAATGAGGAGACCAGGAGCGCCATCAAAGTCAGCAAGAACCTCGAAGTCATGGTGCATCTCCGTGCATGGGAACTTGGAATTGGTCTGGGTTCGTCCGCGTGTAGTGCGCCGCGTCCCGGGGCACCAGTCGTGAGCCGGAGTTACTTGTGCATCTCGTCCGACGGCATCACGCCCCACAAGTTCGCCGCCGCCGGATCCTTGGGCCAGACCTTGGGCTTCTGCGGATGGTCGCGGTGCCAGGGCCGCGGCTCGAAATAGCCGAGATCCTCATTCATCCGGTCGAGCTCGGCGAAAGTCTCGATGATCAGCCCGGCGGGGCTGCGATGATAGGCGAACAGGTTGTGGCCGATGCCGTGCCGGCCGGGACCCCAGATGAGCTTATAGCCGTTGAGGCTCAGATAATCGCAGGCGGTCTGCAGGTGTCCCCAGTCACGCAGCTCGAACGCAGTATGGAAATGACGGTCCGACCCGGTTTCCATGAGATTGATGCTGTGGTGGTCGGGACCGCAGCGCAGGAACGAGAAGAAATCAGCCATCCAGTCGGATTCGCGGAAGCCGAGCACGTCGCAATAGAACCTGGTGACGAGCTTGACGTCGGTCACGTGAAAGGCGACGTGGCCGAGCTTGTGCGGGACGATGCCCTTGGTCGGGTATCGCTGGCCGGCGAATTCCTCGCGCTTGAACACCTCCATGACGGTGCCTTTCGGGTCCTCGAATGCGAGCACATCGGAGATGGTCGGGCCGGGATCCTTATGTCGCCGGGTCTCGACCCCATGGCCCTGGACCTGGCGCTCGAAGGCATCGAGGTCGTCGTCCGGGCCGATCTGAAATCCGACGCGAACGCATTGCGCCTGCGCACCGGCGCGCAGCACCACGGAGTGGTGATCGAGCGTCGAGGCGAGATAGACCGCATCCTTGTCCTTGCCGGTCACGCTCAGTCCGAGAATCTCGGTGTAGTACTCGACCTGCTGGTCGAGATCGGGGATCTCATAGGTGGCGTGGGCGATCTTCTTGACGCGGATCATGGGAACCTCCGTTATTGGCTATTGCTTGCTCGAGCTTCTGTCCTTGCGGGACGCGGCAAGGCGCCGATGACGTCGACCATCGCCGCCGCATCCTGCTCGGCAAGCCCCATCTCCATGAACTTGGCATAGAGCTCCACCGCCCGGTCGAGCAGCGGGGTCGCAACGCCGACGCTATCGGCGAAGGCGCCGATCATCTCGAAATAGTGCTGCAATGCCGGCACCGTGCCCTGCGCCGGGAGAAACCGCCGCTGCGCCATCCACGGCGCGCGGATGCCGAACTGGGTCGAGCCGCCGCTGCCGCCGGCGATCGCCTTGATCATCAGATCGACGTCGACGCCGGCCTCGAGCCCCAGCGCCATTGCTTCCGCGGTTGCCGCGATATGGATTGCGACGAGCAGATTGTTCACGAGCTTGACCCGGCTGGCGGCGCCGAACTTCCCGAAATAGAGGCATGTATCCGCAAAGCCGCCGACCACCGGCTCGACTTTCGCCGCCGCTTGTCGTTCGCCGGCGAGATAGATCACGGCCTTGCGCGCCGCGACCATCCCCGGCGTCCCGCTCACCTCCCCGTCGAGGAAGGCCGCCCCCTTCGCCGCCAGCGGCGCGACATGGCGCTCCTTGTCGGGGACGGGGTGCGAGCCGAGCTCGACGATCACCTGTCCGGGCCGCGCCGATGTGAGCAGGCCGTTGCGGCCTTGCACCACCTCCTCGAGCGCCTGCGAGGACGGCAGGCACGAGAGCACCATCTCGGCCTGGGCGCCGATCTCGGCGGGCGAACGCGCGGCAATGCCGCCGAGCTTCTCCAGCTCCTCGAGGGAGCCGCGGCGATAGCCGAGCACGCGATAGCCGCTCTTGATCAGATTTTCGCAGATCGGCAGGCCGATCTTGCCGACGCCGATGAAGCCGACGGTCTCCATTCTGCTTTCCTTGTCAACACCAGCGCGCTCGCGACAGCTCTACCCGCTTCGGCTGTCCGATGGCGGCTGGAGCGGAATCTCAATGTCGTCCCCGCGTAGGCGACGCGTAGGCGGGGACCCATTTTCAGCGCACGTGCCGCCTCCTCGCGAAGGCGGGGATGGATCCCCGCTTGCGCGGGGATGACAGCGGAGATCTGTTCACGCCGAGAGCCTGGTCCGTTCGTTCCAGTCGTCCTTGAGCTTGTCGCGCAGGACCTTGCCGCGATCGCTTTTCGGCAGCTCGGATACGATGAGAACGTGCTTGGGCACTTTTGCGCAGGCGAGGCGCGTCCGGCAGTGCGCGGTGATTTCGGCTTCGGTCAGGACGCGCGCCTGGCCGTGCCACCACGTAGCACACGACCTCCTCGCCGTAGATGCTGTCGGGCACGCCGACCGCCGCGGCGTCGAGCACGCCGGGATGCTCGAGCAGCACCTCGTCGATCTCGAGCGGCGCGATGTTCACGCCGCCGCGGATGATCAGATCCTTGGTGCGGCCGCTCACGCGAATGAAGCCATCCGCGTCCATGACGGCGAGATCACCGGACTTGATGCGCTTGCCGCGGATCGGCTCGATGGTGCCGTCATCGAGGAGATAGCCGACCGCGCAATGCGGCCCGCCAGCGGTCACCTCGCCCTCGACACCGGGAGGGCAAGGCTTGCCCTGCCCATCGACGATCTCGAGCTCCTGATGCAGGGCGGGAAGCCCGACCGTTCCCATCTTGCTCTTGTAATGCCGGTTGCCGCACATCCAGCCGGCCTCCGACATCCCGTACATCTGTAGCAGCTTGACCCCATACATCTGCTCGAACCGCAGCCATTGCTCGAGCGTGAGCGGAGCGGTGCTGCAGGTCATCAGCCGCAGGGTCGGAACGTCCTGCGCGCCGGTGCCGACCGGCCTGTTCAGGAGCATGTTGAGGACGGTGGGCACGCCGGCGGCGAAGGTGATGCCGTGGGTCCTTATCCACTCGAAGAAGCGGCTGTGGGAAAAGCGCTTGGCGATGTGCATCGTCAGGCCTTTTTCGAGGAATGGCATCAGGCTGAGCACCTGCGCCGAGTTCCAGCCGAACGAGCGATACTCCAGCGTGCGGTCGTCCTCGGTGAGCCCGAGACATTCCAGCGTCGACAATCCGTTGAGCCAGTAGGCACAGTGGTCGTAGACCACGACCTTGGGGCGGCTGGTGGTGCCGGAGGTGCAGAAAATGCAGGCGATGTCTGCTGCTTCGTTGCGTTCCGGCAGGCTCTCCGGCATCACCTTGCGCGCCATGGCACGGAAAAGATCGTCGCGCGGATCGGAGTCCGCCGGCTCCGGCGCGTAGGCGCCGAACCGGATGAACGGCCGTCCCGCCAGCAGCGCATTGCCATCGAGCTCCTTGTGGACCAGGGTGAGCACCGGAGCGACCGCAGCCGCGAGCTCCCCGATCAGCGCGGCGTTGAGCTCGATGTTGAGCGGGGCCACGACCGCACCCACTCGCCAGACCGCCAGCCAGATCAAGAGCTTTTCCAGGTTCTCGTCGGAGAGCAGCAGCACGCGGTTGCCCTTTCGCACCCCATGCTTCGAGAGCGTGGCCGCGATGTCGGTGACCGCCTGCTCGAGCGCCCCGAACGTGATCGAGGCCGCATGATCGAGGTCGACGATCGCAAGCTTGTCCGGATTGCGGCGCCGGTACCGCGCCAGCAGATCGGCGATCGGAGCGTATGGGATTTCCGGCCGATGCTCGCCGAACACATGCGCCATGGTTAAGCCTGCTGCGCCGGCGCCTTCGCGACCTGCTTGCTCTGGGGCTTGTTCATCTCTGCTCCTTGCTGTGTGGGCGGCGGCGGCACGCTGCTTCGAGCACGGCCGATACGATCCCGGCATAGCCGGTGCAGCGGCACAGATGGCCGCTGAGCACGTCGACCACCTCGGCCTCCGACGGGTCGGGGTTGCGCTCCAGAAAATCGGTGAACGACATGAGGATGCCGGGGGTGCAGAACCCGCACTGCAGCGCATGATTGTTCTGGAAGGCCTGCTGCAGCGCATTGAGCTTCCCGTCGTCATCGGCGAGCGATTCCACGGTGGTCAACGTGCGCCCCTCCGCCTGAATGGCGAGGGTGAGGCACGAGCGCACGGCCGCACCGTCGATCAGCACGGTGCAGCATCCGCAGACTCCGTGCTCGCAGCCGACATGGGTTCCGGTCGCGCCCAGCACGTGCCGGAGAAAATCGCTGAGCAGCATGCGCGGTTCCGCCTCGCCCGAGACCTTGCGGCCGTTGAGCGTCAGGCCGAGCCTGGCCCGCTCGCTCTTGCTCACGCGGCGCATCGAACGGCCTCCTCGATCACCACCGGGCCGATCCGGCGCAGCAGATCGCGCCGCATGCGGGCCGAGGCATGAATGTCCTCGTAGCCCTCGAGCTCCCAGGCGAGCCGCTCGATGCCCGCGCGGATGCTGTCCGGGTCGCCACCCCTGAAGTGGCGGACGGCAGGACGATCTCCCATCCCGGCGACGCCCAGGCGGATGCCACCGGCGCCTTCGACCAGCGCGCCGACCGCGACAATGGCGAAGTCGCCGTGCCGGCGCGCGACTTCCCGGAACGCCACGGCGCCGGGCATGACCGGAAAGCGCACGGCGGTGATCAATTCATCCGGGGCACGCGCCGTGGTCGAGCATGCCTTGCTGGAATTCGCTCGCAGGAAGCGTGCGGACGCCCTTGCTGGAGGCCAGCACCACCTCGCCCTGCAGCAGCGCGAGCGACAGCGGCAGCTCCGACGTCGGATCGGCATGCGCGACGGAGCCGCATACCGTTCCCTTGTTGCGGGTCTGGAAGTGACCGACGAACGGCAATGCCGCGGCCAGCAGCGGAAGCTTCTCCGAAAGTGCGGGCCAGGCCATCAACCGGTTCTGCGTGACCGCGGCGCCGACCTCGACCTTGCCGTCGATCTCGCGGATGACGTCGAGCTCGGCAATGCGCGTGATATCGACCAGCACGGCGGGCTCGACCAGGCGCAGATTGAGCATGGCCAGAAGCGTCTGACCGCCGGCCAGCACGCGCGCCTCCTCGCCGTGCTCGGCCAGCACTGCGATCGCTTCCTCGACCGTTTCCGGCCGCACATAATCGAACGGACGCGGCTTCATCGTCCGGCTCCGGCGGCCGGGCGCTCGAGGTCCGCGGGCGGGGGCGCTTCCGCTTCGGCGATCAGCGCATGGATGCGCCGCGGCGTCGCCGGCAGCTCGACGTCCTTGACGCCGAGCGCGTCGGCGATGGCATTGGCGATGCAGGCCGGCACGCTCATGCAGTTGCCTTCGGCCAGGCCCTTGGCGCCGAGCGGCGTGAGCGGCGACGGCGTTTCCTGGTGCAGCATCTCCACCGCCGGGATCTCGGCCACCGTCGGCACCAGATAGTCCGCGAAGGTGCCGGTGAGGAACTGGCCGCCGTCGTCGTAGACGAACTCCTCGTAAAGCGCGGCGGCGATCCCCTGCACGAAGGCGCCGCGCATCTGACCCTCGGCGATCATCGGATTGAGGATGCGGCCGGCGTCGTGCATCGAGACGTAGCGGTCGACCCGCACCTGAAAGGTCAGCGGATCGATCTCGATCCCGCACATGTCGAACACGAAGCCGTAGGTCAGCGACGTGTTGATGCGGTCGTCGCTCGACGGCGGCTCGAGCTCCGGCGGCGACCATACGCGCGGTCTCGCGCAAGGCCGGCGCCATGCCGTCGGGCAGCATGACCGGCGACCAGTGCGAGGTGCCGGCGACGCGGCCGAACGGCAGCGCATTGTCCGGGTTGCTGCGGCTGCGGATCTTGCCGCCGGCAAGCTCGACGTCCTCGGGCAGGACGTTGAGCTGCTTGGCCGCGATGCCCTTGAGCTTGTCCGCCATGCGCTCGGCGGCGAGATGCGCGGCGACCGCGGTGCCGGGCGTGAAGCGGCAGGAATAGGTGCCGGCCGCGATCGACCATTGATCCTTGGCGGTGTCCATCTCCAGCACGACGTCGACGTCGTCGGGGGCGAGGCCGAGCCGCTCGGCGACGATCTGCGACAGCACGGTCTGCGTGGCCCTGCCCCTGCACGGTGACGTCGGCCGTCACCGAGACCGCGCCGAGCGGATCGACGATTGACGGTGACCATCGACACCGCGCCGTTCTTGGGGCCGGCCTTGTCGCGCGCCTGCGGCGAGAGCAGCGTCGAGAGATAGCCCATGTTGGACATGCCGGGCTCGACCACCACGGCAGAAACCGATGCCGTAGTGGCGGCCGGCGGCACGCGCGGCGGCGCGCCGGCGCTCGAGGTCGTCGAGGCGCCCCTCGCCGGTCGCGGTCTCGACCGCACGCAGATAGTCGCCGGAATCGTAGAGCGCGCCGGCCGCCGCCCGGTACGGAAACTTTTCCTTCGGCACCAGATTGCGCTTGATCACGTCGAGATGGTCGAGCCCGAGCTCGATCGCGATGCGCTGAACCAGACGCTCGAGCGCGAGATAAAGCTGCGGTCCGCCGAAGCCGCGGATCAGGCTCGCCGGCATCTTGTTGGTCAGCACCACGCGGTTGGTCACATCGACGTTGGCGATGTCGTAGGCGCCGGTCACCGCGCCGTGCATGCGGTAGAGCGGACCGGGCATGGGCGCGCGCAGGAACGCGCCGTAGTCCTCGAGCTGGTCGAGACGCAGTGCCAGGATGCGGCCGTCCTCGGCGACCGCGGCTTCGATCTCGGTGACGCGGTTGGGGCCCGAGCTCGCGGCGATGAGATGCTCGAGGCGGTCCTCGACCCATTTCACCGGCCGGCCGGTGATGCGCGCCGCGATGCGCCGCGAGCACGATATAAGGAAACACCGAGAGCTTGATGCCGAAGCTGCCGCCGCTGTCGGGCGGAATGCGCAAGCGCAGCTTCGGGCCGGCGACGCGCAGCGCGCGCGCCATCACGGGATGCGTGCTGAACGGACCCTGGAAATTCGCCAGCACGTCGTAGCTGCCGTCGCTCGGCTGGTATTGCGCGACGACAACGTAGCATTCCATCGGGGTGAAGGAATTGCGGGGGTAATTGCAGGTCAGCGCCACCCGGGCAGTCGGCCTGCGCGAAGGCGCCCTCGGTGTCGCCGTAGGAGAACTTGCGCACCGAAATCTCGTTGCTGCCGGCCTCGGCATGCAGGAGCGGCGCCGACTGGGTGCGTGCGGCCTGCGGATCGATCACCGCTTCGAGCGGCTCGTAATCGATGCGCACGAGGTCGGCGGCGTCCTCGGCGAGGTAGCGGCTCTCCGCCACCACCAGCGCGACCGGCTCGCCGACATAGCGCACGCGCTCGACCGCCAGCGACCACTGATGGACCGGCGCCTTGAGCGCGATCAGGAACGGATCGGACAGCTTGCGGACGTCCTCGCCGGTGACCACCGCCCAGACGCCGTCCTGCGCCAGCGCCGCGCCCGCGTCGATGCGCGACGATGTGGGCGTGCGCATGCGGCGATCGGATCACGTGGGCGTGCAGCGTTCCGGCCGGCACCGGCAGATCGTCGGCGTAACGCCCGCGTCCGGACAGCAGCGCGGGGTCTTCCTTGCGAAGCGTGGGAACGCCCAGAAGCTGGGACACCAGTCACCTCATGCGCTAGTCGAGCTTCACGTTCGCTTCCCCGGCGACCTTCGTCCATTTGGAGACCTCGCGCCGGATAGCAGCGTCGAACTCCTCGGGTGTTCCGCCCTTGGGCTCGGTGAGCAGATCGCGCATGCTTTCGACCAGCTTCGGGTCGCGGACTGCCTTGTCGATCTCGCGGGCGAGCAGCTCGACGATCGGGCGCGGCGTCCCGGCCGGCGCGAGCACGCCGTACCAGGTATCGACGTCGAAGCCCGGCAGGCCCGACTCGGCAATGGTGGGTACATCGGGCACGAGGGGCGAGCGCTGGGCGGTGGTCACGGCCAGCAGGCGCAACCGGTCGGCGCGGACGTGTGGCATGACGACGCTGCTGCTGAACATCAGGTCGACCTGCCCGGCGACGAGGTCGGCAGTGGCCGGCGCGCCGCCCTTGTACGGAATGTGCACCATGTCGATTTCAGCCATGGACTTCATGATCTCGGCCGCCATGTGGAAACCGCTGCCGATGCTTGCCGAGGCGTAGTTGAGCTTCTTCGGGGAAGCCTTGGCGAGGGCAATAAGCTCGCCGACGCTCCTCGCTGGCACGCTCGGATGGACGACCAGGATCAGCGGGCCGGTTGCTGGCCTGACTGACCGGCGCGAAATCCTTGATGGTGTCGTACGGCAGCTTGGCGTGGATGCTGGGGTTGATCGGAGTGCTGCGAGGCGGTGAACAGCAGCGTGTAGCCGTCCGGCTCGGCACGCGCCACGAAGTCGCTGCCGATGATGGAGCCGGCGCCCGGGCGGAAATCCATGATGAACGGCTGACCGAGCGCGCTGCGCAGCCGCTCCATGACCGGTCGCCCGATCACATCGACCGGGCCGCCCGCGGGAAACGGCACGATTACCCGCACCGGCCTGGAGGGATAAGGCGCTTGCGCCCAAGCGGGGGCTGCGGCCAGCGCCATGAGGACCGCGGCGGCGAGCTTCAGGGCTTGTGCTCTCATGCGCTCTCTCCTTCCGGGATCACGGCCCAGCAATCGAACTCCAGCTTCATCGTAGGCGCCACGAAACCCACCACCTGGACGGTCGTGCTGCATGGCAGGTTCTCGCCGAAATATTCGTGGATCACCTCGTTGATCCGGTCCTGGTCGTTCATATCCTTCAAATAGCGCGTGATCTTGACGATATGGCGGAACTGGCCTCCGGCTGCCTCCACGATGGTTCGGATCTTGGTCAACGCGCGACGCGCCTGCTCGGTGGCGTCGTCGGGCAACGTCCATTCCTCGGGCACATGCGGATGGCGATGCACCGGTGGAAGCGGTCCCATCCCCGAGATGAACAGCACGCTCGCGCCGGCGAGCTTGATCTTGACCGCTGGCACGAATGGGGTGTTGTGCTCGGCCATCGATGGCCACGGGCGAATGACGTCTCGTTGCATCGGATGCTCCTGGAACGCGGGAGTATGGCGGGGGTGCTCGGAGCGTAACGCTATAGGGCGGCCATCAGACATCCGCCGTTGGCGCGGCTGAGCTGTGCGCCTGAATGTCACGCGCCGCTTTCTTTCCGCGAATGTCGGAGCCCGATGGGGTCCAGGTGCAGACGTTTGCGCCCTCGGCGCCAGACGGTCTTGTATTTGCCGGGAACGAAGAGCTCCACGAAGCGCATCTCCACGGAAGGATCGCTCCGAAGATAGTGGCGCTCACCGTCCGCGTAATAGACGACATCCCCTCGGCGCACCGGAAACGGTTCCCCGTTGGCGAAGCACGTGCCCTTGCCGGCAAGAATGTACATGAAGTGGGCTGCTCCCTCATGATGATGGTTGGCAGCTTCGGTGCCCGGCGGATAGATGATCATCTCGCCTTTGATCGCTTTCGTATTGAACAACGTAGGCGTGACGAGGTAGATCCGCTTTCGGGCATCGTGCTCGGAGAGCATGACCGGCTCCGTCGTCCAGTCGATGATCCGGAGCGAGAGCGGCTTGGCATCGAACTCCGGGTCGAAGCGTCCTGCGTTCTGAAGATCGGCGAGCAGAAGCGATCCACCAGCATCGCTTTCCACACGGCCGTCGAAACCAGGCGGCAGGAACACGACGTGCGCATCAGTGATCGGCTGCCGGGTTCCGCCGTGGACGAGCTCTGCGCTGCCCGCGAGAACTTGAAACCACGCCAGGCCGGTGTCCGCGATGCGGAGCTGGTACGATGCTCCGGCATCGATCGAGATGCGATCGAGCTGAAAACTGATGCCGGGGACACGCTCGCTGTTGAGCAGGGCCTGCCGGGCAATCCCCCTTCGCACCGTCTCGGACACGACCGCCGCCTGATTGAAGGTCACCGCCATGAGCTCTGTGGTCCGCTGATGATGGAGAATATGGGTTGCTCCGAGGGGTATAACGGTCTGTGATCGCCACAACAAGCCAGCATGCTGCACCGGATGTGGCTCGGCAGTCGAAGATTCCTTTCAAGTCTTCCATCCATTAAACCTGCTCGACCTGCATTATCGGTCATGCGCGCGCGTCATCGGACGATCGAGATCGAACGAGAGAGGTCGAATGAATTGGATGGTTCCGGCGGCACGCGAGACCTTCGATGTCGGGTTGGAGGATGGCGCCTCGATCCGGGTGCGGCGCCACGGCAATCCCGATGGCCCACGCCTGACCGTCACCCACGGCAATGGATTTGCAGCGGACGCATACCTGCCGTTCTGGCAGCAGCTCACCCCCTATTACGATGTCCTGGTCTTCGACTTCCGCAATCACGGACAGAACGTTCCGGCCGAGCCCGGCAATCACACCTATGCGCAGCTGAGCCGCGACCTCGAGCGCGTTCTGCAGGAAATCGATTCCCGGCTCGGCAAGCGGCCCATCGCAGGCATCTTCCATTCCATGTCGGGCCGCGCCGCCATGAAGCACGCCGTCGAGGTCGGCTGGCGCTGGCAGGGGTTGGTCTTGTTCGACCCGCCCAATGTTCCCCCGGTCGATCATCCCCGCTACGCGGCGATGGAGAGCTTCGAGCAGAAGCTCACGCATTGGGCGCTGCGGCGGCGCCGGCGTTTCGCTTCGGTGGAGGAGCTCGCAAATGTGTATCTGCAGCTCGGGCGCCGGCAAAGGATGGGTGCCTGGGGCGCATGACTTGATGGCGCGTTCGGTCCTGCGCAAGCGGCCGGATGGGGACGGCTTCGAGCTGGTTTGCGCGCCGGAGAACGAAGCGGCGATCTATGCCGAGGCATTGACGCTCAACCTCTGGCCGCGCGCCGAGGAGCTCGGCGGACCAGTCAAGCTGATCGGCGCCGATCCCGATCTTCCGGGCGCGCCGGCCACCGCAGCGACCAACCGGGCGCTCGGGATCGAGAACGGCTACAATTACGACTTCATTCCCGGCACCGGTCACCTGATGCAGATCGAGAAGCCGGTCGAATGCGCACGCATGGTCGAGGAGTTTCTTTCGGAGTGTGGGATATCCCGATGAATCGATCAGCAACGAGCTCGAGGAGCCGGCATTGGCTGGCATTATTCGCGGTGCTGGCGATGTCCGGCGTCGCCGCCTGCACCGAGACCGACACCGTCACGCTCGGGGCCTCCGTGCAGCTGAGCGGCAATCTTGCCGGCACCGGGCGATATTATCGCGATGGATATCAATTCGCCGTCGACACGATCAACGAGAAAGGCGGGGTTCGAATTGGCGAGAAGCGCTACAGGCTGGCGCTCCGCATGCTCGACAACACGTCCGATCCCAAGCTCAACCAGCAGCAGCACGAGGACCTGCTGACCAGGAACAAAGTCGATTTCCTGCTCGGCCCGTTCTCGAGCAATGCCGTCCTGGCGGGCTCTGAAATCGCCGAGAAATATCAGGTGCCGATGGTCCAGGGCGGCGGCGCGGCGGGCCGGATATTCAACCGCGGCTACAAATTCGTGTTCGGCGTGCTGCCGCCGGCAGAAGACTATTTCCGCAGCACCGTAGCGATGCTGGAGCAGCTCACGCCCAAGACGAGGACCGTGGGGCTGGTCACGGGCGACGATGCGTTCGACGTCACGGTGTCGAATGGCACCACGGCTCTCTTGGAGAAGGCGGGACTGCAGGTGGTCCTGCATCAGCACTACTCCGAGCGCACCCCCAATTTTTACAACATCCTCACGCTGATCAGGTCCAGGGCACCCGACGTGATCCTCTGGAGCGGGCATGAAGCCGGTGCGATCAGCTTCATCCGCGAGTCGCGCAACCGCAACATTCATCCCAACCTCCTCGCCTCCTTCACGGTGGGCGTGCCCGGCGCCAATTTCCGTTCGGCGCTCGGCAACGATGCCAACTACGTCTTCGGCATGACGCCGTGGCTCCCGAGCGAGCGGCTCAAGGACAGGTGGTTCGGCGATGCCAGCCAGTTCGCCCGGGCCTACGAGGAGAAATTCGGCTACCCGCCGGACTATCACGCGGCCGCCGCCGTTGCCGCGGTCGAGACATTCGCGCAGGCGATCGAAGCGGCCGAGACCTCCGATCCCAATCGGGTACGCGACACGATCGCGCGGCTGGATTTCGAGAGCGTCTATGGCCGCATCCGTTTCGCCGGCAACGGGCAAATCGAGATGCCGCAGACCGTGATTCAAATCCAGGACGGCAAAGTGGTGGAAATCTTCACGGACCAGTTCATCAACCAGCCGGTGTATCCGGTTCCGGGCTGGGACAAGCGATCATAGAAGCGCAAGGGATTTCATATCGATCCGCGCCGAATTCACTTGTCAAACAGCCCTAGCCAACGCTGCGCCGCCCGGGGACTCTGATTTCAGGGCGCCGGGCCGCCCTTTACCCTTTTTCCTCCTCCCTCGCAGGCGAGGGAGATGGAGCGCCGGGAGGCGCCCGGGCGCGTCGGCTTAAACGCGCCCTGGCGGACCCGCCGAGGTCCGCCCAGCGCCGCTGCGGCGGCGCCTTGCCCCCCAGTAACGCAGGGGGGCAGGCGCCTCCCGGCGCTCCACCGCGACGCTTCAGGCGGGACCACGTTCTTCCCGTGCCTGGCAGCGTCGCTACCAATTCGCGCGGGACCAAGCAGCGATCCTCGGGCGAAACGGCATTTTCGTTCACTATATGTTCTCATTCACCGCATGTCAACGGAAACTTTCGCGGTGATGAAAAAAAGCCCCCACCAGCAAAGCGGGTCGGCAGGCGATCAGCATTCAGCATTGAGCAAGATTGGAGGTGCGGCCTCGAGCGTTGACGCGTGCAGAAACGCGCTCTAGCCCGCCCGACAACGCGCGTCTCGAATCTTGCGCCATATCTGCTCGCACGCGAGCGGCATCGCGAGGTCGACGATGCCGAGCGGTGCAAGGGCATCGAGCGCCGCGCTCATCAGCGCCGCTGGCGCCGCGATGGCGCCGGCCTCGCCGCAGCCCTTGGCGCCGAGCGGATTGTGCAGGCAAGGCTGGCTCTCGTCACACTCCGCAACGAATGCCGGCAGATCGTCCGCTCGCGGCAGTGCATAGTCCATGAACGACCCTGATACCAGCTGACCATCGCGGTCATAGGTGGCGCATTCGAGGAGCGCCTGGCCGATGCCTTGCGCGATGCCGCCGTGAATTTGGCCGTGCACGATCAACGGATTGATCACGGTGCCGACGTCGTCGACCGCCCAGTAGCCGTCGATCTCGATGCGTCCGGTTTCGCCGTCGATCTCGACTTCGCAGGCGTGCGCACCGTTGCTGAACGCGAAGTTCGGCGGGTCGTAGACCGCCTGGTCTTGCAGCCCCGGCTCGAGGCCATCGAGCGGAAGCTCGTGCGCGGTGTAAGCGGCCTCGGCCACCGCCGCGAACGAGATGCGCCGGTCGGTTCCGGCGACCGCGAACCAGCCATCGGCAAAATCGACGTCGCCGGCCGCGGCCTCGAGCAGGTGCGCGGCGATCAGCTTTCCCTTGGCGACGATCTTGTCCGCTGCGCGCGCGAGCGCGCTGCCGCCCACGGCAATGGTGCGGGAGCCGAACGTGCCGGTGCCGTAGGGGACCTGGTCGGTGTCGCCCTCGACCACCTCGATCTTCCCTATCGGCACCCCCAGTCGCGAGCACAGGATTTGTGCGAGCGAAGTGGCGTGACCCTGACCGTGATTGTGAGTCCCCAGCGCGGCGCGCACCGCGCCGTCCGGCTCCACCCGAATGGCTGCCGCCTCGTAGAACCCGGCGCGCGCGCCGAGCGCGCCCGCGAAGCGTGACGGCGCAACGCGGAACGATTCGACATAGCAGGCCATGCCGAGCCCGCGCAGCCGGCCGGTTCTGGCCGCTCGGACGCGGCGTCGCTCGAACCCGTCGTAATCCGCGAGCGCCAGCACCCGCGCAAGCAGCTTGGGGAAGTCGCCGGAATCGTACGTCGGACCGACCGGCGTCTAGCAATACGTAACTGAAAGTTGAAGGCGTGGGGGAAGA
>CAWHPT010000071.1:0-127995 GCA_963831225.1 uncultured Alphaproteobacteria bacterium | reverse complement strand
GTGATTGCCGTCGCTCTCGACATCATCGTGGGCTCCTTGTGCGGCAAGAAAATTCGTCGCGGACAAGGTGGCCGCACGCCCTGGATTCTCCCGCATCCCGGCAGTGCGCGGCGGCTTCCTGCACGAGATCAAGTCTCCCCTGCAACCGGGCCCGGCGGCGCTCACCGGTGGCGGGACGGTGGGAGCGGCTATACCCGACTTATCCATGCGCCCAACATGTGGACGGGTTAGCCGAAGGCGTCCCGCCGACAGGCCCCTTCGCATGGCATTGCACTTCGCCTCTACTGACTCTCTACACGACAATTCGTCGATCAGAACGATCGCTACGACTTCGGCTGCGGCAGGTACTTGTTCGTGTAGACCTTGTCGAGGTCCACCGGCTCCTTGAGCAAGTCGACGTCGATGAGCGCCTTCTGCAGCAATTCCCACCCGGCGCGGCTGGAATGTCCAACACCGTTCTTCTGCGTGTCCGCGCTGTCGAGCAAGCTGAGCACCGCCGGCAGCTTTATTCTGTTGTATTTGTTATCGAGCGTGGGCTGTGCCTTTACCGTGAGTGCGAATGACTCTTCGGGGTTCGCCTTGGCGTAGGCCCAGCCGCGGACAAACGCGCGGGTAAACCGTGCGACCAGATCCGGTTTTTTCGCAATCGTTGCAGCATTCACGATCAGGCTCGAACTGTACATAGCAAGACCGACATCGCGGAACAGAATCCAATCCATATCGATGCCTTCGACGATGGGCCGGATGCCGTCGTTGAAGAAGAACGCGACGCCGGCATCGATCCGTCCGGCGATGATGAGTTGCGCCACGGCGAGATCGGCGGGTACCTCGTTGATCTTGGTAGTGTCGATGTTCTGCATTTTGGCGACGACGCGCCATTGACGCTCGACCGCGCTCTTGAGCTGCAATCCAAGCCGCTTGCCGTAAAGATCGGTGAGCTTCTTGATCCCGGTGCTTTTAGGGAAAACAATGCCGGTTGGGCTGCTCTGCAGGATCACCGCCGTGGTCACCACTGGAAGTGCGCGCGAATAGGCAAGCAGCGCCTGATCGGCCGTGGCGTAGCCGAAATCGACGTCTCCGGTGCCGACCAGCTTTACGGTCACGCTCGACCCTTCGCCGGGAAGAACTCGGACGTCGAGATTCTCGTCCTTGAAGAAACCCTTCTCCTGGGCCGCCCACACACCGGAATGCTCGGTTCCGAACACCCAGTCGAGCCGAAGCGTAACCTTGTCTTGTGCTTTTGCGGGGGTCAGGAAGGCTGCCATTGCAACGCTCAGAACGCCCGCAACAATTCTCCTCCGGTTCATCTCATACCTCTTTGCTTCGCCGCATTTTTACGCAAGGGTTGTTCTCAACCAGCCACTACCACTGGACGCTCGGCCGCAATTGCGGGCCGCTCGCCCCGCGCGGCGAGAATCTTGGCGCGCCAATGCGCACCGGCGCTCGTGGGCGCGTAGCGTGGCGGATTGCCGGGGGCGGTGCAGCTGTCGAAGCAACGCACCTCGACGTCGTGATTGGGAACCTCGAAAAATGCGATCGACATTCGCGTGGTGTTCGCCCGAACCGCTTCCGGCGGATTGATCACGCGGTGGATGGTTGAGACCCAGCGGTCGTTGGTCCAGCGCATCAGCAAGTCGCCGATGTTGACGACGAAGCCGTTTTCAATGTTCGGCACGTCGATCCAGGTGCCGCCACGGCGGACAACCTGCAGACCGCCTGGCGCCGCTTCGGTGCGCAAGATGGTGAAAGCGCCGTAGTCCGAGTGCGCGCCCGCCCGGATTTGCCCGGGCAGCGGCGGCACCGGCTGTGCCGGATAGAAATTCAGCCGCATTGTGCTGACATGATGATCGATCTTGTCCATAAAGAACTGCTCGGGAAGATCGAGCGCAAGCGCAAACATGCGCGCCAGCCGCGCGGCGAGGCCCTCCATGGCCTGATAATAGCCGGTGACCGCGGAGCGGAATCGAACGGGACGTTCCGGCCACAAATTGGGATGAAAGTGAATTGGCCCATGTGCATCGGTCCAGTATGGCCCGCTGCCAGGGTCGAGTGGACCGATGGCGAAGCTCTCCTGCAGGTCTGGAGGCACACCGGTCGCCAGAGTGTTGCCGAGGCTCTGATCGGCAAGGCTATTGTACCCGCAACTTACCCCGGGTGCGGGTCGGGCAATCTGCATCTTTTCTTCACGCGTCGAGCCGAAGAACGCGCGACCTTCCCGGTAAATCCCGGCGATCGTCGCATCGTCGACGCCATGACCAACGATGCCGAAGAACCCGACCTGTTCGCACGCGCGGGCGATCGCGCCAACAACGTCGACCTTGCCGCCGCGCTCGGCGGCGAACGGCGAGATGTCGATGACTGGAATCTTTGCGTCCGCCGCGGCCGCTCGCTCGCGATCGGGAACGAATTCATCGCCCGACATGGTCACCTCTTCTTTTCCGTTTCAAGCACAAATCGCGGTCAACATGGCAACGAACACGTCATGTTGACGCACATTTTGGAGTGCTCCTATGGTAATGGAAAAATCACTTAGTGACAACAACCTCATGCACAGACCGTAAAGCGGCTCACATTTCTACGACCTCTCCGACACCGAAAAGAGCTGATCAGCGTCGAGCGAGCCGGTGAAGAAGCTACCAGCAATCGACATTCAAAACATCTCGGTGCGGTTCCGGACGCCGGACGGTCCCCTGACGGCGTTGGAGGATATCAGCGCGCGAATAGAGCCACGCTCATTCCTGACGGTCGTCGGACCGTCCGGTTGCGGTAAGACCACGCTCCTAAAAGTTCTTTCCGGTGTATTGGCGCCGAGCGCGGGCGAGGTCTGCTTCGATGGTCGCCCCCTCCATGAGGCGGCGATGACCGGGCACATCGGCTATGTCTTCCAGCGGCCGATGCTGCTTCCCTGGCGCACTGCGCTCGAGAACGTCATGCTGACGTTGGAGGTGACGCGAAAGCAGATGAGCCAGCACGAGCGCGAAGGCGAGGCACGCCGTTGGCTGGAGATCGTAGGCCTCAAGGGCTTCGAGGAGCGCCATCCGCACGAACTCTCGGGCGGCATGCAGCAGCGTGTGTCGCTTGCCCGCGCTCTCGTGTTCCAGCCGCAGATCCTGCTCATGGACGAGCCTTTCGCGGCCCTGGACGAGATCACCCGTGAGGTTATGCAGGACGAATTGCTGCGACTTTGGGCGAGAATAGACACGACGGTGGTGTTCATCACGCACAGCATTCCCGAAGCCGTGCTGCTCTCCGAGAAAATCCTGGTGCTGTCGGCTCGCCCCGGTCGCGTCATCGAGACGATCGACGTGCCGTTCGAGCGGCCGCGCACCGAGGCGATCCGCGACCTACCGCGCTTCGGCGAGATCACCCAGCATATCCGCCACTACCTGCGCGCAGGCCGTCTGGATATCGAAAGGCTCGACCAATGTTGAAAAGCAGAATGTCATTATTGGTTGGCCAAGCGTTCGTCTTCGCCGCTTTTTTCGGTTTGTGGGAGGTAGCGGTCCGTCTCCTTCAGGCTCGTCCGGTCATTTTGCCGGCTCCCTCCGTGGTGTTCGCGAAGATCTGGGAGCAGCGTGATTTGCTGATGGCAAACACATGGCCCACCTCCGTTGCGATCGCGCTCGGGTTTGCAGCAGCGGTGTTGTCGGGCTTCATTCTGGCAATAGGCATCTCCTATTCGCGCGCAGTGCGCGAGCTGACGTATCCCTTTCTGGTGACGGCGCAAGTGCTGCCGAAAGTGGCGTTCGCGCCGTTGTTTCTCATCTGGTTCGGCTTCGGCATCACGCCCAAGATCGTGATCGCTGCGTTGGTTGCGTTCTTCCCGATCGTCATCAATACCGCAAAAGGGTTGAGCTCGGTGGAAGTCGAGCTGCTGCAGTACATGGATTCTCTCGGTGCCAAGCCGAGCGAGAAATTTCTGAAGATCAGCCTGCCCTGGGCCCTTCCTTATATTTTCGCCGCGTTGAAGATCTCGATTACGCTGGCGATCGTGGGCGCCGTGGTCGGCGAGTTCGTCGCCGCGGGCGAGGGGCTGGGTTATGTGATCAATGCGGCCAATATAGCCCTCGACACCGAACTGATGTTCGCCGGAATTCTCGTTCTCAGCGTGCTTGGAATTCTCATGTTCTTGGCGGTCGTCGCGATCGAGCAGGTCGCGACGGGCAAGTGGCAGCAGGGCAATGATACTCCGCACGCGACCATGTGAATGGGCGGTGTGTGTGAGCGGTGGATCGGCAACACATTAAAACCAGCCGTTTTCATTACCAGCTTAGCTTGCAAAAAGGAATTTCGAGAACCAAAGTGAGATATTGAGATATGTCCAACGAATTGATCACGGGCTCCACATGCACCTGTCACGCCGTGCCGCACTTGTTCCAGCAGGGCTTGGGCTGCTTGCACCGCGGACGGTGCTTGCCGAGACGGCTGCGGTCGGCATTCGGGGGAGGATCGAGAGCTATCTCCCGGCGCTAGACGATTTGGTGCGTGAAACGTTGAAACAGACGGGCGTACCCGGCTTGTCCATCGCCATCGTCCATAGCGATCAGATCGTCTGCCTCGAATGCTTCGGTGTAAGGCAGGCAGGCAAGCCGGAGCCTGTCAATGCCGACACTGTCTTCCAGCTTGCTTCCATGTCGAAGCCCATCGCTTCGACCGTGGTTGCGGCACTTGCCGGCGATGGACTGGTCACGTGGGACGATCCAATCGTCCGGCATGATCCGGAGTTTGCAATGCATGCTTCCTGGGTGACGCGGGAGATCACGCTGCGCGATATGTTCTGCCATCGCAGCGGACTGCCGCATCACGCCGGCGATACCCTGGAAGACATCGGCTATGACCGGCGCGAGGTTCTGCATCGGCTGCGCTACATCAAGCCAGCCAGCAGCTTTCGATCGCATTATGCCTACACGAATTTTGGTTTGACCGCGGCTGCGATAGCGGCGGCAAAGGCAAGCGGTAAGTCGTGGGAAGACCTGTCAGTCGAACGGCTGTACCGTCCGCTCGGCATGAAGAGCACAAGTTCACGTTTCGCGGATTTCACAGCGTCTCCGAATCGGGCGCTGGGCCACGTCGGGCAGGATGGTGCCTGGGCCGCCAAGTACACCCGTGATCCCGATGCGCAGTCGCCGGCAGGCGGGGTCAGTTCCTCGGCGCGCGACATGGCGCAGTGGCTGCGCCTGCAACTCGGCAGAGGCAGTATCGACGGTCGCGAAATCATCAGGGCGGCGGCATTGGACGAGACCCATCGCCCTCAAGCCGTCAGCACACCGGCCGCGAACGCGATGGTCGATCGGTCCTCCTTCTATGGGCTGGGCTGGGGCATCGGCTATGATGAGCAGGGTCGCATTCGCTGGAGCCATTCCGGGGGCATTCAATCTTGGCGCCGCGACGTGCGTGAATGTTCTGCCGGTCGAACAGATCGGTATCGTTGCACTGACCAATACGTGTCCGATTGGAGTGCCGGAGGCGATCTGCAGAAGCTTTCTCGATCTGGCGCTGACCGGCAAAGTCGAAAGGGACTGGCTCGCGTTGTTTGGACAGGCTATGGCAGCCACCATGGCGCCGGAGTATGGCACATCCATTGATTATTCGAAGCTGCCTGAGCGGCCGACTGCCGCACTCGCGGCCAATGCTTATGTCGGCAACTATCGCAGCGATCTGTATGGACCGATCTGGGTCGCCGCAACAGACCCCGAATTGGTTCTGAAGCTGGGCCCAAGGCAGGAATCGTATGTATTGCGTCACTTCGACCGCGATGTCTTCACTTACCAACCAATCGGCGAGAATGCTTACGGCCCGAGTGCGGTGAGGTTTCAGATCGGGGCCAACCAGAACGCGACATCGTTGACGATCGAGAACCTCGATACTACCGGCCAGGGCACCTTCCACCGCGCGTCGAACTGACCCTTCGCCGGTCAAGAGAGACCGTTCACAAGCGCAAGGTGAAGTCGCCGCGGCCATCGTTACCCAGCCGTCGTGACTGTGTTCCCGAAAAGACGAGGACACCAAAAAACACCCACCACCACTGTCATGTTCCCGCCCGAGCGCATCGTCTGTCTCACCGAAGAGACCGTGGAAACCCTTTATCTCCTGGGCGAGCAGCGGCGCATCGTCGGGGTGTCCGGCTACGCGGTGCGCCCGCCGCACGTGCGCAAGGAGAAGCCGCGCGTCTCCGCCTTCATTTCCGCCGACTTCGAGCGAATCCTCGCGCTCGAACCCGATCTCGTCCTCACGTTCTCCGATCTGCAGGCCGAGATCGCCGCCGGGCTGATCCGCCGCAACATTGCGGTCCATGCTTTCAACCAGCGCGACCTCGCCGGCATTTTCGACATGATCCACACCCTGGGTGCGTTGATCGGCGCGCCGGCAAAGGCGCAAGCGCTCGCGCATTCGCTCGAGCGGCGCCTCGATGTCACTCGCGCCCGGGCGCAGCTGCGCGAGCGCCGCCCCCGCGTCTACTTCGAGGAATGGGACGATCCCATGATCTCGGGCATCCGCTGGGTGGCGGAGCTGATCGAGATCGCCGGCGGGATCGAAGTTTTTCCAGATCGGTCCCGATGCAAGAACGCGAAGGACCGCATCGTCTGCGCTGCGGAAGTGATCGCCGCTGCTCCCGACATCATCGTGGGCTCCTGGTGCGGCAAGAAATTCGTCGCGGACAAGGTCGCCGCTCGCCCGGGATTCTTCGAGCATCCCGGCAGTACGCGGCGGCTTCCTGCGCGAGATCAAATCTCCCTTGATCCTGCAGCCCGGACCGGCGGCGCTCACCGACGGGCTCGATGCACTGCTGCCGCATCATCGAGGACTGGGCGGCGCGCTCGCCAACCGGCTGAGCACATCGGCCAGATATTCGAGCCCGGCAGACCAGCGCCGGGCCGCCGCAAAGGGTATAGCGGCCCGGCAGTATGATCCGCCGCTGCGGCGGATAGAGCTCGCGCAACGCGGGATGGATGAGATAGACCGAGCCCTGGTCGCTTGCCTGCTCGATCAGGCTGCGCATCACCAGAATGTCGGGCCGCAGCGACCAGCAGCCGCTCCAGCGGGATGAACCCGCCGAGCCCGTCCGGCGCGCCCGCGGCGGCTCGAGCCCTGCCAGCGTGAGCATGGCAGCGGCGAGGCTCGCCGGACCTTCGGCATAGCCGCCATGCCCAACGAGCAGCGCCGTTCGTAGCGGCGGCCGCGGCACCGCCATGAGCCGGGCGCGCGCGGCATCGAGCCGCGCGAGCAAGGCCCCTCCCCGTTCGGGATGTCCGACCAGCTCGGCGACCTCTGCGATCTGCTTGCGCGCCGCATCGAGGTCGAGGACGAGACCGAGCTCGGCGACGCGGTAGCCGAGCCCGCTCAGCATGCGCCGCGTCACCGACCGGTCGCGCGGACCGACCAGGACGAGATCGGGATCGAGCGAAACCACCGATTCCGCCTGCCACTCGAGGCGGCGAAATGCCGCGCGCCTGTTCCGCCACCGCCGACAGCATCGGATCGGTCGCATAGGGCGAGAGGCCGGCGATCTGTTGCGGATCGGCGAGCGCCACGATGAGCTGATCGGCGCAGACATTGAATGACACGATGCGGCGCGGCGGATCGGCGGCGGCGTTGCAGATCGACACCCAGAAACCCGGCGACGGATGCGAGGGTGCTCGCGAGATAGCGGCGCGTCATTCC
Organism: uncultured Alphaproteobacteria bacterium; assembly: GCA_963831225.1. Taxonomy (GTDB): domain Bacteria; phylum Pseudomonadota; class Alphaproteobacteria; order Rhizobiales; family Xanthobacteraceae; genus VAZQ01. The sequence goes on along the minus strand of CAWHPT010000071.1, from coordinate 120,333 downwards.
CGCAATCATGGCGCAATCCCGTTGGACCGCAAGCCGGAACTTTGTAGGAAGGACATGGAGGATCGGACGAATGGATCTGGCGCGGCGAAGGGGATGGCGGCTCGAAGCCGCGCTCATCGCCCTGATCGCGGGCTTGGGGATGCTCTCGCTCATTGTCGGGCCGGCGGGACTTTCGCCGCGTGCCGCGCTCGCCGGCCTGATCGGCGGCGAGGGGCCGGCCGGGATCATCGTGCGCGAGATCCGATTGCCGCGCACGTTGCTGGCGCTCCTGATCGGCGCGACGCTCGGCCTCTCCGGCGCCGCATTGCAGGGCCTGTTGCGCAATCCCTTGGCCGAGCCCGCGCTGTTCGGAGCGCCGCAGGCGGCGGCGGCGGCGGCCTCGTTCATGATCGCCTTCTCCTTTGCCGGCGCCACCTCGCTGGCGGTGCCGCTCGCCGGCATTGCCGGCGCGCTCGTCTCGATCGGCGGCCTCGTCGCCATTGCGGGCCGCCGTGCGAGCCTCACCGTGACGCTGCTGGCCGGGCTTGCATTCGCAAGCTTCGCCGGCGCCATGACCGCGCTGATCCTCAATCTCGCGCCCAACCCCTTCGCCGCGCTCGAGATCGCGTTCTGGCTGCTCGGCTCGCTGGAGGACCGCAGCACCGATCACCTCGTCATTGCGGCGCCGTTCTTCTCCTGAGCTGGCTGCTGCTCGCGGCCAATGCCCGCGCCTTTCGCGCGCTCACGCTCGGCGAGGACGCCGCCGCCTCGCTCGGCGTCGATCTCGGCCGCGTGCGCCTGATGGTGGTGATCGGGGTCGCATTCGGGGTCGGAGCCGCGGTGGCGGTCGCCGGCTCCATTGGCTTTGTCGGGCTGGTTGCTCCACACCTCGTGCGGCGGATGGTCGGCTCGGATCCCGCGCGCGTGCTCGCCCCCGGCGCGCTCGCCGGTGCGGCCCTGCTCATGGCTGCCGACATCGCGGTGCGCGTGGTGCCGGCGGCGATCGAGCTCAAGGTCGGCGTCGTCACTGCCCTGATCGGAGTGCCGTTCTTCCTGGCCATGATCTTTTCCGAGCGGCGCCTGCTCGAAGGAGCGGCTTCGTGAACGCAGTGCCGATTCTCTGCGCGAGCGATCTTTCGGTGTCGCTCGCCGGCAACCTCATCGTCGATCGCGCCGCGATCGCGCTGAAGACCGGCGAGCTGACCGTGCTGATCGGGCCGAACGGCGCTGGCAAGACCACGCTCATGCGCGCGCTCGCCGGGCCTTCTTCCGGCCGAGGGCCGGATCGCGCTCGAAGGCCGCCCGCTCCGCGCGTTTTCTGCGCGCGAGCGTGCGCGCCGCATCGCCTATCTGCCGCAGGGGCATGTGTTTCATTGGCCGCTGAGCGTCGCCGCAATCGTCGCGCTCGGGCGCCATCCGCATGCGGATGCGTTCGTCTCGCTCTCCGACGAGGACCGGGCGGCGGTCGGCCGCGCACTTTCCGCTACCGCGATCGAAGCCTGGGCAGGGCGCGAGGTGACGACGCTCTCCGGCGGCGAACGCGCGCGCGTCGCGCTTGCCCGTGCGCTGGCGACGCAGGCGCGCGTCCTGCTTGCCGACGAGCCCACGATGTCGCTTGATCCGCGCCACCAGCTTCTGGTGATGGAGCTTCTGGCACGGGTGGCGCGCGAGGGCGGCGCGGTTCTGGCGATCGTGCATGATCTCGGGCTCGCCGCGCGCTACGCCGGCCGCGTGCTGATGATGGAGCGCGGCCGCCTGGTCGCGGACGGAACGCCGCGCGAGGTGCTCACGCCGGAACGCATCGCCGCAGTGTTCGCGGTCGAGGCCTTCATCATGGAAACTGCGGTTGGCCCGACCCCGATCCTCGAGCGGCCGATCTGAATCAAAGTTCGCAAGCCGCGAGCCCACCGGCGATGAGGTCATTGCTCTTCAGGGGGCTTGATGTGGCGGAAAGCCCATAGCAGGACCAAGTCGTAGAGAATTTTCAGGACGCCGCAGATCACAAGTGGCCAGGCCTCGAAACCGGCTGCGAACAGCGCTCCGGCCATCGCAGGGCTTGCGGCGGCCGCAAGGCTTCGTGGAACCGACGTGACGCTCGCGGCCGCCGGACGCTCCGGCGGCGTGACGACGGCCATCACGTACGAGGAGCGGGTCGGCACATCCATCTGCGACAGCGCCGCGCGGAGGAGCAGGAGCGCCAACGCCAACTCGAGGCTCGGCGCTACGGCCGCGAGGATCAGGCATAGGCTCGAAGGTATGTGCGTGAACACCATCGTGTTCACGAGCCCGATGCGCGCCGACAGCCAAGCCGCGACCGGAAACGAGAACGCGGACAGCACGCCCGTCCAGAAGAAGAACAGGCCGGCAGCCGAAAGCGAAAGGCCGAACTTGGTGAACAGCCACAACGCGACCAGCGACTGCACCGCGAAGCCGCCGGCAAAGGCATCGATGCTGAACAAAGCCGCCATCTTGTAGATGATGCCGCGCGAGGGCCCGAGCGCGGCGACCGGCTTCTCCTCGGCCGGCGGCGCCTCGGCTGGAATGCGCGCATACATGAAGCCGCCGGCCACGCCGAGCACGGCATAGACGACGAACATGCTCTTGAGCGCCGCGAGCCGCGACACGCCCATCGTGATCAGTACATCCGGGCTTCCGGATGCCAGCGCCCCAACGGCGGCGGCGAGCGCGCCGATCAGGCTATAGCGTGCAAACATTCTTGTTCGGCTCTCGTCGGCGACCGACCGTGAGAGGACCGCGTGCTCCAGGGGCACGAAGATGCTGACGCTGCCCGACGAGGGATTGATCGTGCCCAAGAAGGCGACCAGCAGAACGACGGCGTAGGCGCTGGACGCCGCGAACGCGAGCCCTGTCGTGATCATCAGGCAGGACGCCGATATCAACAGCTTGCGCTGATCTGTCTTCGCACCGAGAAGGCCGATGCCCAGCGTCATCAACGCCGAGCCGAACAGCGCCAGCGTCGCCACGATGCCGACCTCCAGCGCACCGAGGCCCATCGCCGTCAGGTAGACCGGCAGCAACACGGCGACGAATCCGTCGCCAAAATCGCGCAATGCGCGCGCCGAATACACGTACGTCACCGGGTCGCGCTGCGCTGCCCGATCAAGCTCCGCGAGGTCGAGACGCCGATGCATTCCCATCATCCTCCGGATACAAGAGCGTAATTTCGCGCATCTATATTGCCCTCGCGGACGTCCTTCAGCAAAAGCTCCTCGTCCGGCAACTTGCGCGCAAGCGCTGCCCAGCGGGCGCGCTGATTTGCCGGCTGTGTCTTCGCGGCAGTCAGCTCGAAGCGCGCTGGAATGTGATGGTTGTGAAAGTCGACGATATTGGAATGCGCGTGACTTTGAGACATTTTTCATCCCCCAGAAGTGACAGACGATGCGCCAAAAGGGTGCTTGGAGGCCGCCAAATAAGGCGCGCTGGCCGTTGCCGGCAAAGCATGCTTTCTCTAGCTTGTCTTAGATTTTCTCATGATGTGGTGTGCCCCGTGCCACGCCGACTGCCGCCGCTCAACGCGCTCAAGGCTTTCGAGGCTGCGGCGCGTCACGAGAGCTTTACCCGCGCCGCCGAGGAACTGTGCGTCACCCAGGGGGCCGTCAGCCATCAAGTCAAATCGCTCGAGGCCGAGCTTGGGTTGAAGCTCTTCAATCGGGAGCGCCAGCGGCTGGTCATCACGGAGGCTGGGCGCAGCTATCTCGAGGTCGTGCGCGATGCCCTCGACCGTATTGCAGCGGGCACCGAACGCTTGCTGCAGCGCCAGAGCGCCGGCGTGCTGACTGTCACGACGTCGCCCAACTTCGCGGCGAAATGGCTCGTGCATCGGCTTGCACGATTTGCGGTGGCGCACCCCGGAATCGATCTGAGGATCAGCGCCTCGCTGCACCACGTCGATTTCGCCCGCGAGGATGTCGATCTTGCGATCCGCCATGGAGACGGCCGGGCCGCCGGGCTCCACGTGACGCGGCTGTGCGCCGAACAGCTTGTAATCGTCTGCAATCCCAAGCTGCTCTCCGGAAAGAACGCTATTCGCAAGCCGTCTGACCTCGGCAGACACACGCTCTTGCACATCAACGACCGAAACGATTGGGTCAGGTGGCTCGAGGTGGCCGGCGTTGAAAACGTCGACGTATACCGAGGGCCGATTCTCAATCAGGCCAGCATGGCCATCGATGCCGCCGTCGATGGCCAAGGCGTTGCGCTTGCGCGGAGCGCGCTCGCGGCCTGGGATCTCATCAACGGACGACTCGTGCGCCCGTTCGAACACTCGTTGCCCGTCCCATATGCCTATTGGATCGTCTGTCCCAAGGCGACAGCGAACTTGCCGAAGATCGTCACTTTTCGTGATTGGCTGCTGTCAGAGGCAGCAGAAGACGTGCGCCATGGAGGCGGCTGCGATAGCCGACATGGATGACGCATGCGCCCCGCGCATGACGAGGGACAATGCGACGGTTGCTGGACCGCTCATCCGAACCGCTTCCAGAGATTGCGCGCGTTCCGCTTGAGCCGCGCCGCGCCCGTCGCCGGCGGCTCGTCTTCGTCCGCGAGCCGCAATCCGACCGAGGTCACACGGCCGTCCGTGACCCGATGCGCCACCAGCGCGATCGGCCCAAGCGGCACGACATCGCCTGGCCGCGGCCGGCGCTTGAGCTCGTCCGGCGACATATCGGCGAGCGACATCTTCAGTGTCGTTCGGGCGCGATGGAGAGGCCGTAGATCTCGGCAAGCGCGCCGAGCGTGGCGTCGCCGGAGACGAAAAAATCGCCGAGCAGGCGCGGATCCGGCGCGGCCGGCGGCGGCATGTCGACGAAGAAGCGATCGAGCGCCTGCGCCTTCTCCGGCGGCGCCAGCAGATAGACATAATCGCCCTGCCGCACCGGCTGGGCCTCCTGCGGACTCAGGATGCGCTCGTCGCGCACCACCAGGGTCGGCCGCGCCCAGGTCGGGCAGCAGGCCGCGGCGCAGATAGGGACTGTTGGCGCTGAGCGGATAACCGACGATTTCCTGCTCGAGCTGGCCCGGCAGATCGAGCTCGACCCGGCGCGGCAGCGGATCGCTGCGCGGGAACGACACGCCCAGGCACGCGCGCCGCCGGGGCGATGGTCCAGCCCTGCACCAGCAGCGATGTCATGACCACGACGAAACCCACATCGAAGATAGATGTGCGCATTCGGCAACCCGACGAGAAGCGGGATCGAGGCAATGAAAATGCCGACCGCGCCCCGCAGCCCGACCCAGGACATGAACAGCTTCTCGCGCAGGCTGAAGCGGAACGGCGCCAGGCAAAGAAACACCGCCGCCGGCCGCGCGATCAGCATCAGCGCCGCCGCCACCGCCAGACCCGGCAGCATCGTTTCGGGCAGGCGGTGCGGCCACGACAGCAGGCCGAGCAGCACGAACATGGCGATCTGCGCGAGCCAGGTCACGGCGTCGAGGAAAACCACGACCGTGTTGTGGGCGCGCACCGAGCTGTTTCCCACCACCAGGCCGGCGATGTAGACGGCGAAGAAGCCCGACCCGTGGGCAACCTCGGCCAGCCCGAAGATGACAACCGCGCCGGTCGCCACGAAGGGTGCGTGCAGGCCCTGCGGCAGATCGAGCCGGTTGAGCACGAATACCACGGCGCGTCCGCCGAGATATCCGATCAAGCCGCCCAGGATCGTCTCGCGCGCGAGAAAGACAGCGATCTCCGCCCAGGGCTTGCTGCCGACCAGCAGCAATTCCACCAGCACGATGGTGAGGAAGATCGCGAGCGGATCGTTGAGGCCCGATTCGACCTCCAGCGTCGCGCTGACGCGTGGCCGTAACCGCAATCCCTTGGCATGGAGGAGGAAGAAAACTGCGGCGGCGTCCGTCGAGGCGACCACGGCACCCATCAGCAGCGCTTCGGTCCAGTTGAGGCCCAGGGTCAGCATTGCGACCGGCGCAGTCAGCGCGGCAGTCACGATGACACCGGCCGTCGCCAGCGTGCCGGCCGGCCCGATCACATTGCGAAAAGTCTGGAACCGCGTGCGCAGGCCGCCGTCGAACAGAATGAGGCCGAGCGCCACCGACCCGACCGTGTACGCCACGCCGACGTCGTCGAACTGCAGCCCGAACGGGCCGGCCTCGCCGGCCAGCATGCCCACCAGGAGGAAAACGAGCAGCAATGGTGCACCGAACCGCAACGCAATGAGGCTCGACAGAATTCCAGCCAGCACCAGCAGCGACCCGAGGAGGATGCCGAGGCTGATGGAATTGATGGAGCTCACGAGACGCGAATCCCTTGCTTTCTCAGTGGAACGAGTGCCGAGACGCGGCGGCAAGCCAAATATCGGGCAATTGCAAGTATCCCTGCCGGAGTCAAAGCGCATCAGCGGGCGAGCGCAAGCATGCTATCGCACACCGCAGAAAACATGGCGCGGCAATCAAGTCCGCACAGGCGGAATTCCCTGCGATCATGGCTCTGGCGATCTCGTGCGCTCCCATCACCACGCTGGTTGCGCCGTGCCTTTTCAAGTGCTCCACCTCGGCGTCGGAATGGGCACGCGCGATGATCGAAGCGCGGGGTTGAGCGCCCTCGCCTGCTCCGTCACCTGACCGCCTTCGAATGCGTCGGGGATGGCGACGAGAAGGCAACGCGCAGCGCGCAGATTGGCCGCTCCGATCACGTCGGGGTATGCGGCATTCCCGGCGATCGCTTCCTTGCCTTCGCTCTTCAGCGCCGCGACCCTTTCGGTATCGTCCTCGATCACCAGCACCGAGGTCCCCGCCGGCAGAGCGGCGGCGATGAAGCTGCCGACCCGGCCGTGTCCGACCAGAACGACATGATCGGTGAGCTTGTTCGAAGGGATTGCTCTCGGGAGGAAGCTTGCTCCCCCTTTGCGGGGATTGCCTCCGGCGCTGACTTCGCTGCGATCCTCATCAGCCGGCGGTCGATAGCCGCGCCGGCGCGATTTGTCCTCACCGCCGGCTGCGACCAAGATACCTGTCCAGCTGGTCAATGCAGCCCTGCGCGCTTGCGATGGTGCCCTCATTGCCGGCAGCGTATGCGATTGGCTGCGGAATTGATCTGCAAGGGAAAGCTCAGTGCGCGAACCTGATCCGGCTGCGTCCGGGCCGTCGAAGCAGCCGCCGCTCCTGCTCGGCGTGATCTGCGGCACCACTGCGGCGCTGTTCTGGGCCCTGGGGTTCGTCGCCGCACGCCACGGCATCGCCGCTGGATTCTCGCCCGCAGACATTGTTCTGCATCGCTTCGTCTGGACGGGAGTGATCTTCTTGCCGTTCGTCGCCCGCAGCAATCTGGCCGGTCTCGGCGGCGTCGGATGGGTGAAAGGAATAATGCTGACGCTGACCGGTGGTCCGCCGCTGGCGCTGTTCAGCTATGCCGGCTTTCTGTTCGTGCCGCTCGCCCACGGCGCCGTGATCCAGCCTTCCTGCGCAGCAGTCGGCGGCCTCATGCTCGCGACCTTCGTGCTGCGCGAAAAATTGCCGGCCGGGCGCGCCATCGGCGCGGCGATCATCGTCGCCGGGCTCGCCGTGATCGGCGCCGAAGCGCTCGCCACTTTGGGATCGCATGGGATGGTCGGCGACCTGTCTTTCGTCACCGCCGGCCTGTTGTTCGCGATCTTCGGCACGCTGCTGCGGCTCTGGCGGATCGCGCCCACGCGCGCCGTCGCGGTCACCAGCGTGGTGTCGCTGGTCGGCTTACCGCTCCACTGGATGCTCTTCGGCTTCGAGCGCATGATCAGCCTGGGGCTCGTCGAGAATCTCGTGCAGCTGGTCGCGCAGGGAGTTTTTGCCGGCGCTGGAGCCACCTACTTCTTCACCCGCTCTGTGGTGCTGCTGGGGGCCGGCCGCGCCGCGGTATTTCCGTCACTGGTCCCCGGTTTCACCTTGTTGATCGGTTTCCTCGTGCTCGGCGAGATCCCGACAATGGCGCAGCTTCTCGGCTTTGCGATCGTGCTGATCGGGTTCCGGCTGACCCAGATGCGATGAAGACATTCAGCTGCAACTCTTGGCGACCGGGTGCGACTCCTACTTGATGCCCTTCAAGTTGAGATAGCAGATGCAGGTCGATGGACGCCATTATGAGGGCCAATATCAAACGCCGACGTCTCGGAATGAAACCAGCCGGCGCTGCGCCTCGTCCCACAACACCAGCCGCACGCAGCGAAAGCTCTGCAGCAGCGTGATGCGGCCGACCCCGCGCAGCTCGGGGTGGTCGCGCAGCGCCTGCGGCAATCGATAGTAGGGGATTCGGCTGCACAGGTGGTGGATGTGGTGTGCGCCGATATTGGCCGTGAACCACCGCATGAGTCCCGGCAAGTCGTAATGCGAGCTGCCGTGCAGAGCGGCTTCGTGCAGGCTCCAGTTCCTGTCATCCTCCCACAGCGTATGCTCGAACTGGTGCTGCACATAGAACAGCCACACGCCGGCAGAGGCAGCAAGGAGCATGATCGGCAAGTGGACCAACAAGAATGCCTTTACCCCGATGAACCAGATGAGCGTGGCCACGACCAGCGCGATGGCGAAGTTGGTCGTCATGGTGCTGAGCCAGGGCTGCCACCCCGCGCGCATCAATCCGACCGGCAGCCGGTGCTGCAGAATGAACAGATAGGCTGGCCCGATGCCGAACATGACCAGCGGATGCCGGTACACCCGATAACAAATCCTGCCCCACAGCGAGCGCGATCGGTATTCGCGCACAGTGAGCGTGTTGACATCGCCGAAGCCCCGGCGATCGAGATTCCCCGATGACGCATGATGCAAGATATGCGTGCGCCGCCAGAACGCGTAGGGCGTAAGCGTCAGCACGCCGATGATGCGCCCGATCCAGTCGTTCGCCAGGCGATGATGGAAGAAGGCGCCATGACTGCAATCGTGCTGGATCATGAAAAGGCGCACCAGGAAACCCGCAGCCGGCACGGCGAGCAGCAATGAGAACCAGTAGCCCAGGTCCAGCGTTGCCCAGACCAAGACCCAGCATACGACCAGGGGCACGACCGTGATCCCGATCTCGACGATGCTGCGGCCATTGCTGGGTCGCCGGTAGTGCGCGAGAATGCGCGTCCAGGCGCGCGCATCCTTCGCAGTCGCAGCGTCGGACGTGCGATTTTTGCTATCTCTCAATCGAGCGGCCTTCTCTTTCGGTGTGGGGGCTTACGACCGATCCGCCGTGGCGGGACGGGGCAGCGGATAGGCCGCGTTTTCGTACAGATAGCGGATTTCCTGCAACCCGAAACGCGCCTCATCGACCTCGAGATAGGCGCCGAGCAATGCCGGGGGCGGCATCTCCTCCACGGCAAATCGCAGCGCTTCGGCCGCGGTATCGAAACGCTTATAGGTGAACTGGCTTCTGCATTTCTTGCTGCGACTCTGGAAAAAGCTCGGCCGGAGCGGTGTAGTCGAAGCCGCTCAGGTCTTCGACTTGCTTGCGGGCCAACTCGCGGACGCGGCTGATCGCTTCGATTTTGTGGTTCATTGGATTTTCTCCTGGCAAGAGTAGGCCCGCGTTGTCGTGCCGGCGGCGCCTCAGGCAATCTCGATCGTGCCGACGGCGATCTTGCCGGTGCGCGGATCATTTCGCGTGTCGAATTTCACCTTCTGCCCCTCGCGCAACCCATCGATGCCTGCACGCTCCAGCGCCGTGGCGTGGACGAACACGTCCTTGTCGCCATGATCGGGCGCAATGAAGCCGAAGCCTTTTTGCTCGCTATAGAACTTTACGGTGCCTGTATTCATGGAAGCATCATTCATGGAAGCGTCCTTTTTGCCCACGGTGTGCACGGTCACTTTGGCGCACGACCTTCGTGGCCATTTTCCCGGTTCGTCGATCTTGGAGAGAAGGTTCTGAAACGTGCGCGCCCGCAAGCGACGCGGCCCAGTTGTCCGGCCAAATATCGATAGTCGATATGTAGGCTCAAGTCGGGGTTTTTGCAAGGTGTCGGCGGTCTATTCGGGTCCGGCATATTTGCCGGCCGTCGCCGGAAACATCGATTTGACGATCTTGAATTTCGAGATGTCGACGGTGGCATCCATGTGCAAGAAGATCACAGCGTCGCGATACAGCTTCTCGACTCCGAAATCGAGCATGATACCGTTGCCGCCGTGCAGCTCGACGGCATGCTGGGCCACTTTCACGATTTCCTCCGACGCGAACAGCTTGACCATGTTGCAGAGCGTGTCGGCGTCGGGCGCATTCTCGTCGACGGCCCGGCTGGCGCGCTCGAGCAGCGCCCGCACTGCTTCGACGCGCGTTGCCATATCGGCGATGCGCAGCGCCACCGCCTGATGCTTGATGAGCATCCGACCGCCCTGCACGTAATTCTGCACATAATCGGCAGCGGCCTCGAATGCCCGCACGCCGACGCCGAGATTCTTCGCTGCCTGGATGATCTTGCCCGGCCGGAAATAAACGCCGGCCTGGCCGAGCGCATCGTCCTCGACCAGCAGATGGTCCTCCGGCAGGCGCATGTCCTCGAACACGAGCTCGCCGTTGTTCATGAACCGGCAGCCGAGCGTCTCGTTGCAGCGTGCGACAGTCAGTCCCGGCGTGTCGCGCGGCACCAGGAACGACGAGGTGCCTTGGAGCATTCCGGCCTGCGGATTGGTGTTGGCGTAGACCACGTAGAGGCCGGCGTCGTAGCCGTTGGAGATGAACTGCTTGCGGCCGTTGATGACCCATTCCCTGCCCTGCTTCACCGCGCGGGTCTGCATCGCTGCTTCCGGCACATTGTAGGGCAGCCAGCGGTCGGATGCGCCGCGCGGCTCGGTCAGGCAATGCGCCAGCAGGAACTGCGGGTCCTCGACCAGACGCTTGAACCAGACCTGCTGCAAGTGCCGCGGCGCAAGATTGCGCAGCAGCACCGAAACCTTCCAGTTCTGCACCAGCTTGTCGGCGAGCCCGGAATCGCCGCGCGCAATCTCCTCGGCGATGATGGCAAAGCTCTGCACCTCGGTGCCCTTGTCGAGCTCGATGCCGCCGAACTCCTCCGGAACACCGAGCGTGCGGATGCCGATCTGCTCCGCGCCTTCGAGGATTTCCGGCGGAAGCCGGTCCTCGGGAGTCATGATCCATTCGCGCTGCCAGTTCTGGCGGATGAACGGAATGACGGCGTCGTCGACGAAATCGCGGCAACTCTGCCGCATCAAACGCTGCTCTTCGGAGAGAGGCATGCCTGGATTCCCTTATGCCGCCTGTCGCGACGACAGAAACTCGCCCATGCGGTCGAGCGCCTTCAGGATATTCTCGGTCGAGTTGGCATAGCTGAGCCGCACATAGCCCTCGCCGAGAATTCCGAAATCGGGGCCGCCGATGATGGCGACGCCGGCATCCTCGAGCAGCGATGCGGCCAGCGCCTTTGCTTTCCAGCCGGTCCGCTTGACGTTCGGGAACGCATAGAACGCCCCCTTCGGGGTGGCGCACGAAACGCCCGGCAGACGGTTCAACCCCGCGATCACCGCCCCTCGGCGCCTGTCGAACTCGGAAACCATCTTGTGAACCTCGTCCTGCGGTCCTTTCAGCGCGGCCAAGCCGGCATGCTGCGCCGCTGCATTGACGCAAGAGTGCAGGTTCACCGCGAGCTTTCGCGCATAGTCGTAAAGCTTGCCGGGCCAGACCGCATATCCCAGCCGCCAGCCGGTCATTGCATAGGTCTTCGACCAGCCATTGAGCAGGATCAGCCGGTCGCGGATCGAGGGATATGTCAGAAGGCAGACGTGACGTCTCGCCATCATAGACCATGTGGTCGTAGATCTCGTCCGACATCACCGCGACGTCGGGAAATCTCTCCAGCCCGGCAACGAGCTTGTCGATCTCGCGCTTCGGGGTCACCCCGCCGGTGGGGTTGGCCGGTGAATTCACGATCAGCAAACGCGTTTGCGGCGTGATCAGCGCCAAGGTCTCGTCGGCGGAGAAAGCAAAGCCGTTCTCCTCGCGGATCGGCACCGGGATCGGGCGCGCGCCGGTAAATTCGATCATGGAGCGATAGATGGGAAAGCCCGGATCGGGATAGAGGATGTCGGCGCCGGGCTCGCCGAACATCAAGATCGACATGAACATGGTGGGCTTGCCGCCGGGCAGGATCATCACTTCGCCGGGCGACACGGTGACCCGGAAACGCGCTTGCAGATCGGCGGCCACGGCTTCGCGCAGCGGCGCAATTCCAACTGCCGGCGTATAGCCATGGTGACCATCGCGAAGCGCCTTGACCGCGGCCTCGACGATGAAATCGGGCGTGCGGAAGTCGGGCTGGCCGATGCCGAGATTGATGACGTCGCGGCCTTGCGCAACAAGCTCGGTGGCGCGCGCCAGCACCGCGAAGGCGTTCTCCTCGCCGATGCGATCGAAGCCGGCAACAGTTTTCAGCATGAAATCCCCTCCCTACCGCGGTATTGCATCGAGGCAATGTCTGCTGCGAGCGCTCGAAACGCATTGCTCCCGCGACGTGCGGGAGCAATGATCGTTGGACATCCGGTGCGCGGCGCAACTCTTTCGGCTGGAATGATCGCAGCCGCCGGTCCATCCTACACCGTCGGGTTCCCGGCACAATCGGGTCATTTGGAAACTAGGTCCTTGCCGCAACCATCGAAGAGCTGTTGATCATGCCCACCATCGCCGAAAAGCGCGCCACGTTCCGCAGCCTGCATGCAGGCGATTGCTTCGTCATTCCCAATCCGTGGGACGTCGGCAGCGCGCGCTATCTGCAGCATCTCGGCTTTCCGGCGCTGGCCACCACGAGTGCCGGATTTGCGTTTGCGCTAGGGCTTCCCGACGGGGCGGTCGCGCGCGAGGTGATGCTCGCCCATATCGCAGAGATCGTTGCCGCCACCGACCTGCCGGTCACCGCCGATTTCGAGGGCGGCCATGCGCATGCGCCCGACGGCGTCGCCGAAAGCGTGCGGCTGTGCGTGGCCACCGGCGTGGCCGGGCTCTCGATCGAGGATTCGACCGGCGATCGGGAGAAGCCGCTCTATGATCTCGATCTCGCGCGTCGCGCGCATCAGGGCGGCGCGCGCGGCGATCGACAAATCCGGCGGCGACGTGCTGCTCACCGGCCGGGCCGAATGTTTCCTGGTCGGCCGGCCCGATCTCGATGAGACCATCGCGCGGCTCGAGGCGTATTCCGACGCCGGCGCCGATTGCCTCTATGCTCCCGGCATCCGCACGCGCGAGCACATCGCCGCGGTGGTGAAGGCGGTCGCGCCCAAGCCGGTCAACTTTCTGATGTCGGGCGCGCCCGATCTCTCGGTCGGCGAGCTTGCCGCGCTCGGCGTGCGCCGTATCAGCGTCGGCGGCACGCTCGCGCGCGTCGCCTGGGGCGCATTCATGCGCGCTGCAAAAGAGATCGCCGGCGAGGGCCGCTTTCGCGCGTTTGCTGACGCTGCTCCGCATCGCCGAGCTCAACGGCTTCTTGCGCGAAGACATGAAGCAACGCCCGCGATGAGCCTGAGGTCGGAGCCCGACCCCGTCACCGGACAACCGGTCGGCCTGCCGGTCGATGTCGCGCCGGCGCAACCGCCCGGGCCGGTCACTCTCGAAGGCCGCTACGGACGTGTCGAGCGGCTGGGCAGCCGGCATGCCGCCGACCTCTGGAAGGTCTATGCCGGCCACGATCACATCTGGACCTACATGTCGAGCTACGGACCGTTTGCCGATGCCGGCGCATTCTCCCGATGGTTCGCTAGCCGCCTCACCCTCGACGATCCCTATTCCTATGCCGTCGTCGATCCGGGCGGACGCGCGCTCGGGATCGCGACGCTGATGGAGATCCGCCCCGCCATGCGCGTCATCGAGGTCGGCCACATCGTCTACTCGCCGGCATTGCAGAAGCGCCCGCTCGGGACCGAGGCGCAATATCTGCTCGCCAGATACGCGTTCGAAACACTCGGCTATCGGCGCTACGAGTGGAAATGCAACGCCCTCAACGCCGCTTCCCGCAGCGCGGCGCTGCGTTACGGCTTCGTATATGAAGGTACTTTGCGGCAGCAACTGATCGCCAAGGGGCGCAACCGCGACACCGCCTGGTTCTCCATGCTCGAGAGCGAGTGGCCGGCGCGAAGGGAGGCGTTCGAGCGCTGGCTTTCGCCGGAGAATTTCGACCCGGAGGGGCGGCAGCGGATCAGCTTGCGCGCATTGACCGCCCTCGCGCTCACGGCTCCGCCAGCGTGAACTGCAGCAGCAGCGTGCGCTGGATGATCGAAAAATTGTCGTCGGAGATGAGCGTGAGCACGGTCTCGCCTCCGTTCTTGTGGACGCTGATGCCCTCCATGTTGTCGATCTCATGGCCGAGATCGGCCTCGAACATGGTCGGTCCATCGACCACGGCGCCCGGCTTGATGTCGCCGAGCGCGAGCCGCCGGATGCGAACGTGCAAGCCGCCGGTCCAGCTGAACTTGCGTTCCAGCAGCAGGATGTCACCGCCCGGCAACAGGGCGGCGTCGCTCGGGTCGTAGCTCGCGCTGCGCGTGACCGTGAAGCGGCCGGGGAACGGTCCGCCGATCAGAAAGCCGGCAGTATTGCCCGCCCTGTCGAGACCGCGCTCCGAGATGGCGATCAGGGTGCCGGCGAGCACCAGGCCTTTCGGAACGAAGAGCAGCGCCTCCAGCCCTTTGTTGCTGGGCAGAGCGCGCAGTCCGGGCGGCACCGCAACGGCTTGGCCGCGGGCAAGAACGCCGTGCTTGCCGAAGTCGAAGCGCACGATCTGATGCACGCGCTCGAACCCGACATAGAGCGTGCCACCGTCCTCTGCGATCGACTCCGCATCGTACCAGCCGCGCTCACTCAACGGCCGACCGTCGGCGCCGAGGATCGGCGCCATCTCGGCATCCGCAATGGCGCTGGGACGAATCCCTTCGTAAACGATGCGGCCCCGCAGCCACCAACCCTTGTCGCACACCGCAATGAAGCTGGCGCCGTCGGCAGCTATCCGGATCGCCGAAAGGCCTCCGAAATAGCGGTGCGGGGATCGCAGGACAAGTCCACCGCGGTATTCGAGCAGCCCGAATTGCCGGCGCGAGGGATCACGGAAGTCGAACGCCGCGATCGGCTGAGCGCGTATATCGATCGCAACCGCCGCCTCCACCGGCGTTTGCGCGGCGCTGGGGATGGCAACCAGATCGAGCACGGCGGCAACGAGGGCGACGATGACCATTCCGGCAAGCCATGCGTGAACCCGCCGGAACGGCGTGCAACCGCCGCTCACGCGTCCAGCCTGCGATGCTGCCGTCTCTCGGCTGGAAATTGCTCGTCGAACAGCTCGGCGAGCTTGTCGGTCATTGCGCCTCCCAGTTCCTCGGCATCGACGATGGTGACGGCGCGACGGTAGTAGCGGGTCACGTCGTGACCGATTCCGATGGCGATCAGCTCGATCGGAGAGCGCGTCTCGATGTCCTCGATCACCCAGCGCAGATGCCGCTCGAGATAGTTGCCGGGATTGACCGAAAGGGTGGAGTCGTCGACCGGAGCGCCATCGGAAATCATCATCAGGATCTTGCGCTGCTCGCTGCGCGCGAGCAAACGCTTGTGGGCCCAGTCGAGCGCCTCGCCGTCGATGTTCTCCTTGAGCAGCCCTTCGCGCATCATCAAGCCGAGATTCTTGCGGGCGCGGCGCCACGGCGCGTCGGCCGACTTGTAGATGATGTGCCGCAGGTCGTTGAGCCGGCCCGGATTGGCGGGCTTTCCGGCGGCGAGCCAGGCTTCCCGCGACTGGCCGCCTTTCCACGCGCGGGTGGTGAAGCCCAGAATCTCGACCTTGACGCCGCAGCGCTCGAGCGTGCGCGCCAGAATGTCGGCGCAGGTCGCCGCCACCGTGATCGGGCGTCCGCGCATCGAGCCCGAGTTGTCGATCAGCAGCGTCACCACAGTGTCGCGGAACTCCGTATCCTTCTCGTGCTTGAACGAAAGCGGGTGCAATGGGTCGACGACGATGCGCGAGAGCCGGGCCGGATCGAGCAGCCCTTCTTCCAGATCGAACTCCCAGGCGCGGTTCTGCTGTGCCATCAGCCGGCGCTGGAGCCGGTTGGCCAGGCGGGCAACCACGCCTTGCAGGTGCGAAAGCTGCTTGTCGAGATAGCCGCGCAGCCGATCGAGCTCTTCGGGCTCGCACAGCTCCTCCGCTGCCACCATCTCGTCGTGCCTGGCGATGAAAGGCCTGTAATCGGGTCCGCGCGGCTCGTTCTGGCCATGCCGGCGCTGACGCCGCGGCTCGGCCGGAGACTCGGCATCTCCCATCTCGGCATCGTCGGCCATCTCGGCGGAGAGCGCCTCGGCGGCCTCGGCGCTGGAGTCCGACATATCCTCTCCCGAGACGTCTGCCTCGTCAGCCCGCGTTTGGGTATCCTCGGCCTCGCCGCCCTGCCCCTCCTCGCCGGAATCCTCCTTGCGGCGGTCCTGCTCGCCCTCCTCGCCTTCCTCCTCGTCGAAGTCGGTCGAACGGTCTTCTCCCATGTCGAGGGCATCGAGCAGATCGTGGATGGCATCGCCGAAACGAGCCTGATTGTCGATCACCCGCTCCAGGCGATCGAGACCGCTCCCGGCGCGATTCTCGATCAGCGGCCGCCACAACTCGACGATCTTTTTCGCCGCCGACGGCGGGCTCATGCCGGTCAGACGCTCTCGCACGATGAGCGCGAGGGCTTCCTCCAGCGGCGCATCGGCGCGGTCGGTGATCTCGTCGAACTTGCCGCGGTGGAAACGATCGTCGAGCATCGCCGAAAGATTCTTGGCGACTCCGGACATGCGGCGGGCACCGATCGCCTCGACGCGGGCCTGCTCCACCGCATCGAACACCGCACGCGCCTGCTGCCCGCCCGGGGTGAGCTTTCGATGAACCTGTGGATCGTGACATGCGAGCTTGAGCGCAATCGAATCGGCATGCCCGCGCACGATCGCCGCGTCCGGACCGGCGAGCTTGCGCGGCGGCTCCGGCAGGCGCGCCTTGCCTCCGAAGATGCCGGGCCGCTCGGCTGCGAACGAGACTTCGAGCTCGGGCTTGCGCGCGATCGCGCGCAGGCAGCCTGTGACCGCGCGCTTGAACGGCTCAGTCGGACTTTCCCTGGCGAGGCTCTTGTTCTTGATGTTCGAGGTCATGAACGCGCAGTCGTCCCTTTATTCTTGCAATAGCAGAGAATATCTTTCCCATCCCCCGATGAAGGTCAGGTCATGTCCCAACCAAAGCTTTGGACGCCCTCGAGAAACGGATCGCTGCATTGGAGCATCACCGGTAGCCCGGCCACGCGCCGCCCTCAGCTCAGGGCCACGTTGAGCGACAATTCCGGCAATTCCATTCCGAAGCAGCGCTGATAGAACTCGGCCACGATCGGGCGCTCCAATTCGTCACACTTGTTGACGAAGGTCAGACGGAAGGCGAAGCCGATATCCTTGAATATGTCCGTGTTCTCCGCCCAGGTGATCACCGTGCGCGGGCTCATCACCGTGGAAATGTCGCCGTTCATGAAGGCATTGCGCGTGAGATCCGCGACCCGCACCATCTTGTTGACGGTGTCGCGGCCCTGATCGCTGCGATAGTGCTTCGCCTTGGCGAGCACGATCTCGACCTCGCTGTCGTGCGGCAGATAGTTGAGCGTGGCGACGATCGACCAGCGGTCCATCTGGCCCTGGTTGATCTGCTGGGTGCCGTGATAGAGGCCCGAAGTATCCCCCAGTCCCACCGTGTTGGCGGTCGCGAACAGGCGGAACGCCGGATGCGGCTTGATCACCTTGTTCTGGTCGAGCAGCGTGAGCTTGCCCGACACTTCGAGCACGCGCTGGATCACGAACATGACGTCGGGCCGGCCGGCGTCGTATTCGTCGAAGCAGAGCGCGACGTTGTGCTGCAGCGCCCAGGGCAGGATGCCATCGCGGAACTCGGTCACCTGCATGCCGTCGCGAATGACGATGGCGTCCTTGCCGATGAGATCGATACGACTGATGTGGCTGTCGAGGTTGACCCGCACGCATGGCCAATTCAGCCGCGCCGCCACCTGCTCGATGTGGGTGGATTTTCCGGTGCCGTGGTAGCCGGAAATGATCACGCGCCGGTTCTTGGCGAAGCCGGCGAGAATGGCGAGCGTGGTCGGCTTGTCGAAGCGGTAGTCCGGGTCGATGTCCGGAGTATGCTCGTCCGGCTCCGAATAGGCCGGCACTTCCATGTCGCTGTCGACGCCGAAGAGCTGTCGGATCGACACCTTCATGTCGGGGAGTCCGGCGACCTCTTGTGTTGCGGCGCTCATTGATCCTCCGTGATCTCGGCGGCGACCGAGATCCGTGTCGGTCGGTGGGTGGCGCGAATTGGTGCGGAACCTAGCAGAAAGCCCGGCCGCAGCGGAAGCCATGGAGCCCCGCCAAAACTCGCACAGTTTCAAATGGGTATGACGCGCGCGCGGCGCAACTTGCGCGTCCTTGCAGGGTCAACGAAAGCCGATTGACTTCAAATAGTTATAGGCCTGGATAATTTCACGCAGCTTGTCTTCCGAGGACCGGTCACCGCCATTGGCGTCGGGATGATGACGCTTCACCAGCGCCTTGAAACGCGTCTTGACTTCCTGCGGCGACACTTCGCCTTCGAGACCGAGCGCGCCGAGCGCTTTGCGTCCGGCATTGCGGACGGTGCGCGCCTGCGGTTCGGCACCTGCTCGAGCGCCGGCCGGACCGCCGAATTCGCGGAACACGCCGAACGGATCGTTAGCATCGCCGAATTCTTGATGAAACCGGGAGGAATGTGAACGCCCGGTCGGCTTTCCCCCGTTCATGCCCATTTTCCAGGTCGGACGATGCCCGATGACGGCTTCCTTCTGATACCGCGCGATATCGTCCGCGCTCATCCCGGAGAAGAAATTGTAGGTGTGGTTGTACTCGCGCACGTGATCGAGGCAAAACTGCCAATATTCCCGCTCGCGTAGCCGCCCCTTGGGCGCACGATGAGTGCCGGGTGCCCTGCAATTCGGCCATTCGCAGCCCGGACACTGCGCGCGCGCGCGCCGATCCTTGTCGGGCTTCACCCGGATCCGATCGAACAGGGGCGATTCGTTCTTCATGACCGATCAGTATGCGCGCCGGTCTCAGCCACCTTCAAGACTTGACAATTCCGATTGCGCATATTTCAGCCCGGGTCGATCGTCGTGCATCGCGCACGCTGGAGCACCATCACTTTGTTCTGCAGCGTTTCCGTTCCCACTTTGCCGACAATGCTGTATGCGGACGGCATGACAATCCGCGATCTGATCACCGAGAAGTTGAAGAAAGCTTTCCAGCCCGCGAGCCTCGACGTAGTGGATGAATCCCACCAGCACCGAGGCCATGCCGGACACCGTCCTGAGGGGGAGACCCACTTCAGGGTCCATATCGTGTCGGATGCATTCCTCGGGAAGACCCGGCTCGAGCGTCACCGCATGGTGAATGAGACACTTTCAAGTGAGCTCGAGGGCCGCGTGCACGCGCTCGCCATCCATGCGTCAGCGCCGCAAGAAGCCGGCGCGTAACATCCGAGCCCCGCCGCGCCTACGGGCGTGTCGGGCCCGACTTCGAAAGAGAGCATCAGTCGGCCTTGAATCCCGTGGCCTTCACGATCCGCGCCCAGCGTTCGATTTGGTTCTTGATGTCCACCGTGAGCTGCGGCCCGCTGGCGCCGGACACGTCGAAGCCTTGAGCCTCGAGCTTTGCCCGGATCTCGGTGTCGGCATGCGCCGCCTTGGCGGCGTCGAGAAGATTTGCAACCATCTCCGGCGGCGTACCGGCACGCACCAGCAGACCGAACCACACTGAGGCGGTGAACTCCGGATAGCCGAGCTCGGCGAAAGTCGGGGTGTCCGGCAAAAAGCGCGAGCGCGCCGGGCCTGTGGTGGCGATGGCTCTGAGTTGGCCGGCACGCAGCGGAGCCAACGACGATTGTGCCTGAGCGAAGCCCAGAAGTGCGTGCCCGGCAATGAGATCGGTGGTCTGCGGAGCCGAGCCGCGATAGGGAACGTGGCTCAAGTCGAGGCCGAAGCGCTCGGCCAGCTGGAACCCGAGAAACGCGGACGGCGTCCCGGGGCTCCACGAGGCATAGCTGAGCTTGCCTGAGTTGCTCTTGACCCATGCGACCAGCTGCGCGAGGGTTTTGGCGGGCACGCTCGGATGTGTCACCAGCACCGGCGCCGACTCGACCCCCTTGATAATCGGAATGAAGTCCTCGATCGACCAGCGCAGGTTGCTGTAAGCGCTGGGATTGATCTCGGTCATCGCTGCGGTGCCGACCCAGACCAGAGTGCCGTCGGCAGGCGCATCCACGATATGCTGGGCGGAGATGTTTCCGTTCGCGCCCGGCTTGTTCTCGACGATCACGGCGCGGCCGAGCCGCTTGGCCATGTGGTCGGCAATGACGCGGGCATAAGGATCGATCGCCCCGCCGGCGGGTGCGCCGACGATGAAGCGGATCGGCCGCGATGCATCAACTTGCGCGGTGACCATGGTAGTCGCGGGCATGGAAAGAACGATCACGGCCGCCACGGTCCAAAAGGCTCTTGCGTGCATGGTCGGATACCTCTCGTCTGGTGTGGTCGGCAGGCTCGGTTCTGACCTCGATCCAGGAGGGTGCAGCGCGTGGCCGGGTTCCGGTTACTGCGGCGTGATGTTGAGAGCCTTGATAACCTCCCCCCACATCGCGCGTTCGGCGCGGATCTGCCTGGCGAACTCATCGGGGCTGTTGCCGATCGCACGCGCGCCGGAATTCGCGATGCGATCGGCGACGACCGGCTGGCGCAGCGCCGCGACGATCTCCCGGTGGAGGCGTGCGACGACCTCGGCCGGCGTTCCCGCCGGCGCCATGATGCCGAACCACGATGATGCCTCGAAACCGCTTAAGCCCGGCTTCCGCCGCGGTCGGGAGATCGGGCAGCAGCGCCAGGCGCTGCCTGGCCGCAACCGCGAGCGGGCGCAGCTTTCCGGCGCCGATATGAGGAAGCACCGTCGGCGGATTGTCGACCACGCCGTCGATCTGTCCGGCGATGAGGTCGTTTACCGCCGGCGCCGCACCACGATAGGGAACATGGGTGAGCTTGATGCCGGCGGCGCGCATGAACAGCGCCAGTCCGAGGTGCCCGGTCGTACCTATTCCGGGTGATCCGAAATTGATCTTCTCGGGCCGCGAACGTGCGAGCGCGATGAATTCCTGCAGCGTCGTCGCCTCGACCTTCGGGTGAACGACGACGAGCATCGACATGGCGGCGACGATCGAGATCGGCGCGAAGGACGTTTCAGGATCGAACGGCATTTTCGCGTAGAGGAACTGATTGGCAGTCAGAATCCCCGCCGAGGACATCAGCAGCGTATAACCATCGGGCTCGGCCTTTGCGACCGCATCGGCACCGGTGTTACCCCCTGCGCCCGCCCGGTTCTCGACAATGACGGGCTGGCCGAGCGTCCTCGACATTTCGTCGCCCACGAGCCGCGCCAGCACATCGGCAAGCCCGCCCGCCGGAAACGGCGCGATCATGCGGATCGGCCGGTTGGGATAGGCCTGCGCCTGCACGCCAGGCGCGAGGCCGGGGGCGAACAAGGCAGCAATTGTCAGCGCGAGTGCCCTGATCCGGCGAGTCATGACTTACTGCGCGATCTTGACGCCGGAGAGCTTCACCAGCTCCTCGCCGCGGCGTCGATCCTCGGCCAAGAACTGCCGGAACTCCTCCGGGGTGTTGCCGACGGCATCATAGCCGCCGAGCCTGATGAACCGGTCGTGGAAGGTCTGCGACTTGATGACCGCGGCGAGATGCCGGCCGAGCTCCTCGACCCTCGCTTTGGACGTGCCGGCGGGAGCAAACGCTCCGAACCAGGTCTTCGCGTCGTAAGGCGGCAGCCCGGATTCGCGAAACGACGGCACGCCTGCGAGCGCCGCCATCTTCACTCCCTCGGGCATCGCGATCGGCTTGGCCAGGCCCGACCTGATGCGTTCGAGCACGGCTGGCGAGGCGACGGGATAGAGCAGATGCGCTTCGCCGCGCTCGAAGGCGAGCAAGGCAGGCGCGGCGCCCCCATAGGGAACGTGAACCATCTTCGCTCCGGTCTTCACCTTGAGCCATTCGAAAACCAGATGCGAATCGCCGCCGACCCCAAAGGAGCCGAAATTGAGCCGGTCCGGATTTTGTATTGCATAGGCCACGAGCTCTCGCATCGAGCTCGCCGGGATCGATTTGTGCAGGATCATCACCTGGTGCGTGGACACGACGTTGCTGAGCGGCTCGAGATCCTTCTGCGGGTCATAGCTCAGATTGGCATACAGAAACGGATTGAGCGAAATCGTGCTGGCGGTGAGCAGGCAGAACGTGTAGCCGTCGGCATCGGCATTCTTGCAGGCGGTGGCGCCGATTGCCGTGGCGCCGCCGGGCTTGTTGTCGACGATGAAGGTCGCGCCGGTGCGTTCCCGGAATGCTTCCCCCAGGGCACGGGCGAGCACGTCGACCGGTCCGCCGGCCGGAAATGGCACGATCACCCGCAGCGGCTTCGACGGAAAATCCTGTGCGCGGGCAAGCGACGCAGTCATCACCAGTGCGCAGGCCGCCGCCAGCAACGTATCTGCGGCTTTGCGGATCATGGAAGGTCCTCCCTTGGGCGCGCCCTCACCCCGTCAGGATGCTTTCTCTGCGGTTCGACTGTAAGGGTTGAGGCCGGGCCGATAGGTTTTCTCGTCGAGGAACTGCTTCATGCCCTGCTCGCGACCGCCTTCGCGATCGAGGAAGCGCAGCTCGATCGACTTCGCCGCGAGATAGTCGAGCGCAGCCTCCTCGCCCATGTTGCGGACGTTCTTGACCGCCTGCTTGGTGGCGCGAATAACCTCCGGATTGAGCTTCATCAGCCGCTGGGCGAGAGCCACCGTTTCCGTGCGCAGCTGCGCGCGCGGGACCGCCCGGTTTATCAGCCGGGCACGCTCGGCGACCGTTGCGTCGAAAGTGTCGCCGGTCACTGCGAACCACACCGCGTCGCGCATTCCGAGCGCATCGACCAGCGCCTTGCTGACGAACCCGCCGGGCAAGATGCCCCAGTTGACCTCGGACAGGCCGAATTGCGCATCTTCCGCGGCAATGGCGAAGTCGCAGGCAATGAGCTGGGTGAAGCCGCCGCCGAAGCAGAAACCGTTGACCATCGCGATGGTCGGCTTGGGATAGGTAAACAGCTTCTGCCATCGCCAGTAATGGCTGGCAGCGCCCGCGCGCGTGCGCTCGACCGGCTTGTTGTCGAGGTCGCGGAAGAACAGCTTGAGGTCCTGCCCCGCGCACCATGCATTCGCCGGCGCCGGTCAGCACCATGACCTTTGCCTGCGGATCGTGCTCGAGCTCGTCGAGCACGTCGCACATGTCGTAATGCAGCTGCGGGCTCATCGCATTGCGCTTGTCCGGCCGGTTGAGGATCACCCATGCGATCCCATCCTCGTGCTCGACCTTCACGGTTTCATATGTGCGCGACATCAGCTTACTTGCTCCTCGGTTGCAAAGGCGTGCGGCCGGCACGTCCGAAAGACATCCCCAGACCGTAGCACCAAAACCGTGCGCTCCATAGGACCGGCATCCCGCGCACGAGGGGTCCGCTCTTGCAGCCGCGACGGTGCGCGACTTGTCCGTCTGCGATCCAACCATCGCGCCCGGTTCAAGCCAGCCTGCCGCCGCCGACGATCCAGGATCCCGGCGCCGGATCCGACGCAGGATTGCGCAACAGCGGGGTGATGCGCAGCGCGGTGATGCGGTTGCGCTCCCGGCGCAACACGCGGAAACGGAACCCGTGGAAAGTGAAGATCTGACCCGGCTCGGGAATCGAGCGCGCCTCATGAATGACCAGTCCGGCGATGGTGGTCGCCTCGTCGTCAGGCAGGTTCCACTCCATGGCGCGATTGAGATCGCGGATCGGCACGCCGCCGTCGACGTTGACCGAGCCGTCGGGCTGCGGCCGCACGCCCGGAACCGCGACATCGTGCTCGTCGGTTATGTCGCCGACGATCTCCTCGAGAATATCCTCGAGCGTGACCAGGCCCATCACCTCGCCGTATTCGTCCACCACCAGCGCGAACGGCGTCTTGCGCCGGCGAAAGGCCTTGAGCTGCTCCGACAGCGGACGGATGTCCGGCACGAACCACGGCGGCCGCGCCAGTGCGGTCACGTCGATCCTGGACGCATCGCCGCCGGCGGCCTGGATCGCGCGCAGCAGGTCCTTGACGTGCAGAATGCCGACGATGTTTTCGGGCTTGCCCTTCCACAGCGGAATGCGCGTGACCGAGGACGCGAGCACCGACTTCACCACCTCCTCCGGCGGGATCATCGGCGCACACCGTCGTCATCTCGGTTCGGTGCATCATCACGTCGGATACGGTGAGATCGCGCAGGTCGAGGAGGCCGCTCAACATGTCGCGATCCTGTTTCTCCACGCTGCCTTCATGGTGCAGCAGGTCGACCGCTCCGCGCAGTTCCTCGTACGCGGACGAAACGCCTGGTCGATGCCGACACGGAATCCGAACAGCCGCAGCATCGAGCGCACCAGCTGCCTCGATCCCCACCAGCATCGGCCCGAACAACCGCACCCACAATGAGATCGGCCGCGCCACCAGCAAGGCAACCCGGTCCGGCGCGTTGATCGCGACAGTCCTCGGCAGCACCTCGGTGAAGACGACGACCACGACGGTCATGATCATCGTCGCATAAAGGACCCCGACATCGCCGAACCAGCTGAGCAGCAGGCCGGTCGCCAGCGAGGAGGCCGCAATGTTGACGATGTTGTTGCCGGTGAGGATCGCGCCGATCAGCGCTCGCGTGTCTCCACCAGGCGATTGACCAGGGTGGCACGGCGATCTCCGCTCTTCTCCATCCGCAGCATGCGCGCCCGGGAGAAGGCGGTGAGCGCGGTCTCGCTGCCGGAGAAGAAAGAACGACAGCCCGAGACAGAGCGCAATGACGATGAGTGACAGCCAGTCTTCGAGTGTTCATCGCTCGGCGAGCTTTTCGGCCAGAAAGGCGCGAACCTCGGACGCATCGATCTCCGGCGCAACGAAGCTTGCTCCGATTCCGCGAGCCAGAATGAACGTCAACTTTCCGCGCCTGACCTTCTTGTCCTGGGCAGATGAGCTCCATCAGGCGATCGGCGTCGGGCACGCCGCCCGGGACCGACGCCAGATCGACCGGCAGGCCGACCGCCGCCAGATGGCTTTCGACGCGTGCCGCGTCGGCCGCAGACAAGAGCCCGCGCCTCGCCGAGAACCCGAAGGCGAGCACCATGCCGAGCGCGATCGCCTCCCCGTGCAGCAGGCGCTCGGAAAATCCGGCGCCGGCCTCGAGCGCGTGACCGAATGTATGGCCGAGATTGAGCAGCGCCCGCTCGCCGGTCTCGCGCTCGTCGCGGCCGACGATCGCCGCCTTCATCCGGCAGCTCACCGCAATCGCGTGCTCGCGCGCCATGCCGCCGGCGAACACCTCGCGCCAGTTGGTTTCCAGCCAGGCGAAGAAGGCGGCGTCCCCGATCAGCCCGTATTTTGCCACCTCGGCATAGCCGGCGCAGAATTCCCGCGCCGGCAAGGGTATCGAGCAGCGCCGTGTCGGCGACGACCAGGACCGGCTGGTGAAATGCTCCGACCAGGTTCTTGCCGTGCCGGGAATCGATCGCGGTCTTGCCGCCGACCGAGGAGTCGACCTGCGCCAGCAAGGTGGTCGGCACCTGCACGTAATCGAGCCCGCGGCGCACGACAGCAGCGGCAAACCCGGCGAGATCGCCGACCACGCCCCCGCCGAGCGCCACGATCAGGTCGCCGCGCTCGATGCGGGCGGAGATCAGCGCTTCACAGACTCGCTCGAGCACGGCGAAGCTCTTCGAGCTCTCGCCCGGCGGCACCGTCACGCAACTCGCCGCGATTCCTGCGGCGCCAAGCGCCGCCTCGGTGGCGGCGAGATAGTGGCTCGCGACCGTTTCGTCGGTGACGATGGCCGCCTTGGCACCGGGACGCAGGGCGGCAATCCGCTGCCCGAGCGAGGCGAGCAGGCCGCGGCCGATCACGATGTCATAGCTGCGCTCGCCGAGCACGACATCGACGATGATCGGGTCGATCGTGCGCAATGGAGCAGTCATGGCGCCGGATCGCCTTTGACACACTGCGCGAAGGGCGTGACTGCAAGGCCGATGTGTCCGGCGACCGCGCCCAGGATCTCGTCGACGATCTTGTCATGCGGCACCTCGCGCGACTGCACGACGAGATCGGCCAGGGCGTAGGTGGGATCGCGTGCGTGCGATCAGGTGACGCAAAGTCGCGCCGGGGTCCTCGGTCTTGAGCAGCGGCCGGTCTTGACGGCGCCGGATGCGCTTCATGAGAATGTCGAGCTCGGCCCGAAGCCAGACCGAGATGCCTTTCGCGGCGATCGCGGCGCGCGTCTCGGCATTCATGAAGGCGCCGCCGCCGGTGGCGAGCACCTGCGGGCCGCCTTCGAGCAGGCGCACGATCACGCGCGCCTCGCCGGCACGAAACTCCGCTTCGCCGCGGGTGGCGAAAATGTCGGGAATTGTCATGCCGGCCGCAGTCTCGATTTCGGTATCCGCATCGACGAATGGAATGCCCAGGCGCCCCGCCGCACGCCGGCCAATCGACGACTTGCCTGCACCCATCATTCCGACGAGCACCACCGAGCGCCGGCCGAGAGCCGCCACGATCGCGGAAGGGAATGGTGCGGCAGGCTCGTGCTTCACGGCAGGCGACATGATCCTCAGGTCCCTTCCATCCGGCGGCGCCGGTGGAGCGGCTGCTTCGTCGGTTTCTCTCTTCCGACACAACGACTTGCCGTCGAGCCCAGGTAGTACAACAGGTGCCGTGCCGGATGCATTAACGTTGTTCAACAAACGTGCCGGGCTCGCCCGGGGTCGATCGCCTGATGTCCTAGTTTCTCCATTGTTCTGAGGCAACGCTGCCCCGGCGAGGGGTCGACAATGCCGAGCCTGTTTCGTTTTTTGACTTTGATCGGCGTGCTGGGCGGCTTGGCCTATGGCGCCATGTTCATGCTCGCGACCTGGTTCGACCCGCAGCCGCGCGAGATCACCGTGTCGATTCCGCCGGACAGATTCGCCAAGCAGCCCTGAACGCATCGCGAGCCGCATGGCCGCCAGGGGCAACAATTCCGACCAGGCGCTGATCGAGCTGTTTCTCGATATGCTCGCAGCCGAGCGCGGCGGCGCCTCGAACACGCTTGTAGCCTACCGGCGCGACCTCGAAGACCTTTCGGCTGCGCTCAGCGGCGGGGCTAGCAGCATCGGCAAGGCCTCCACCGACGACCTGCGAAGCTATATCGGGGCTCTGGAAAAGCGCGGTTTCGCCGCATCCTCGGTGTCGCGCAAGCTCTCGGCCATTCGGCAACTGTATCGGTTCCTGCTGGCCGAGCGGCGCCGCAGCGACGATCCCTCCGCCATCATCGAAGGACCCAGGCGCGGACGTCCACTGCCCAAGGTGCTCAGCATTTCCGAGGTCGATCGCCTGCTGGGGAAAGCCCGAGCCAGCATCGAGCGGCCACACCTGCCCGCGCTCGAGCGGTTGCGTGCCACCCGTCTCGTCTGCCTGATCGAAGTGCTCTATGCCACCGGGCTTCGCGTCTCCGAGCTGGTGGCGTTGCCGGCTTCCGCCGCCGAGCGCCATGCCCGCATGCTGACGGTGCGCGGCAAGGGCGGCAAGGAGCGCCTGGTGCCGCTCAACGAATCGGCCAAGGCTGCCATGCGTGACTACCTCGCGATGCTGTCCGAAGCGAGCTCGCGGCCGAAGTCGAAGTGGCTGTTCCCGTCGTTCGGAGAATCCGGCCATCTGACGCGCCAGCATTTTGCCCGCGAGCTCAAGACGCTCGCGGCCGGCGCAGGACTGCGTTCCGAGCAGCTGTCCCCACACGTATTGCGCCACGCCTTCGCCAGCCACCTCCTGCACAACGGCGCCGACCTGCGCGTCGTGCAGACGCTGCTCGGTCATGCCGACATTTCGACCACGCAGATCTATACGCATGTGCTGGAGGAGCGCCTCAAGAGCCTGGTGCGCGATCTTCATCCGCTCAGCGACGAATCCTGAGCGGACGTCGCGGTGGGCAACGGCGTGGGGGCTGACGTCGAGCCAGTGCAATCTGTCGCGCGCCGGCGCCCACGTTATGGACTCGACGGGTTTCGCGGCTCGTCGCATTCGTCTTCTCCCGATGTCGAACAGCGATGCTCGTTCCCGCGGCGCCGCGGCGCCCGGGGCTTGAAGTTTTCCTTCAGCCGTCCCGATGAGGGGCGGCGGAGCGCCGAAAGGCGCAAACAACTGCCGCGCTGGCTTAGGCGCGGCGCGCACCCAGCCCGGGTGCGCTCGCCTTCCGGCGCTCCGCCTTTGGCGCTTTTTGATCCGGGTGCCGCATACGTCCCACTCCGGCATTTGCGCCGAAGCTTCTAGCGATGCTTCGCGGCCGGGTCGTAGTGCCCGACGGGCGGTTTCCGGACCTCCCGAGCCCGCGGTTACGAGCCGCGGCCGCAGGACGCCAAATCTCGCTCCGTATTCAGGATCGTCTCTAGAAACGGCCCCTCGATGAGCGAGACCAAGGCTTTCTAATACAGCTCCATTGAGAAGTCAATAAATATTTGCAATTTGTAGTCGATGACGTAACGGCATTGATTGCGGGCGACTTGCGCACGGCGTCCAAGCCTTAAAGTGCAGTCGCTTTCCGACCGGCGATCGTCGCGTTTCGGCGACAGCCCCAGACTAGCGCCCAAGGGGTAGAGAAGAGCCGGTCGCCGGCTTCTTCCAGGCTGTCGGCGACAGCGCGGTGCTCGAGCCGCCGTTTGCGGATGAAGGCCTTGCGGCGTGCATCAACCTTCTCGCGCGTCCCCGCATAGATCATGTCGTTGTGGTCGTGCAGGCGCCGGCAAGTTCCTGTGCTTGTGGACCCACGACGAGCAGCGAGATGGAGGTCGCTTTGCGGTCGAGCCGGACGCGCACCACGGTGCCGTCGAGAATGAGCCGCACGATCGGGCACTCCGGCGGCTCCTATGGCTGGGCCAGTGCGGGGCGGTGCAAGCCCTGGAAGGTCGTCGGTCTAAGACGTAACGCAGAGATGTCGGGTCATCCGACGGCATAGTCGGCTCTACGGTCGTGCGACGGCGCGTCCGCAGCGTCTTCGATGGTCGGCAGAGGCTGGAATCCCTCGGCCACGAAGTGTTCGACTGGGAGGTGCGAATCAATCGCCCCGAGCTGATGTTGAAGCGCGATGGCGCATTCCAGTCCGGGCAGATCAAGCTGCCCGTCGAAATGCAGCGTCGCGCGTTCGCGCGCCACGGAACGCGCTGCGATCTCGGGCGACATCTCGAATATCCTGGCGTTGAAAGCCACCCATTCGGCCTGATGATCCCCGAGATAGCGTGACGAACGTTGCGCCACACGCAGGAAAGTACGCACCAGCTTCGGCTCGTCCCGGAGGAAATCCTCGTTGGCCACCTGAATGACCCATTGCAATTGCGGCACATCGGCCAGTGACAGCACATTGCCCCAGGTGCGTACGATCCCCTGCGCCTCGCCGATCGTGCAATTGGGCTCAGTCGACAGCAGTGCGACGATCTCGCCGCTTGCCAGTAGCTCGAGTTGCCGCGCATAGTCGTCGCCGAGACCCTTGATGTCGACGTCGCGATCCGGATCGAGTTCCGTTCTGGATCAGCATTTGCCGCAGATACCAATAGCTGCAGCTGCCGATGGACAGCGCACCCAACGGGCGCCCCCTGAGGTCCTCCCAGTTCCTCACATCGGTGCGGACAATGAAGAACAGGCCGACGCCGCGCGGCAGGCCGCTACCAATAATCCTGAAACGCTGGCCCCGGCCGATGGCTGTGATGCCAGGCGGCGTACCGAGTTCGCCGATCTTCAGTTCCCCGGAATCGTAGGCGGCGGAGATTTCCGGACCGCCGAAGATCTCGCGGACGACCACGTCCATTCCCTCCTCTGCGAAGAAACCTTTCTCGATACCGAACCGCACATTCACACCTGAGCGGTGGGTTGGTACGCCGTAGTGCAATTTGACTGGCATTGGGCTTTTCCTTCGGTGGCGCCATCTGGCTGTTTTCGATGCCGGCTCTCTCGCGTCGCCTATTCCTTGCGCAGGCCGAGGTCGCGAACGAGCTGCGCAATCTCCACGGCCTCCTTGGCCATCAGCTTCCCCATCTCTTCCGGGGTGCTTGTCGCGACCGTGAGGCCGGCGGCTTCGACACGTTGCTTCACACCCGGATCGCGTGCGGCGGCCGTGAAGGCATCGTGCAGCTTCCGCACGATCGCCGGCGGCGTCCCGGGCGGCGCCGCAACACCGAACCAGCCGGCGACGGTGGCATCACCCAGTCCCAATTCGCGCAGCGTTGGAACGTCGGGAATGATGGACCAGCGTTCGGGCGCATCGAGGGCGATGGCACGGATCTGCTTCTCGATCAGGAAGGCCTTGGCAAGCGACGTGCTCAGTACCGCAGCATCCAGCCGCGCCGGCACCAGGTCCTGCATCATTGGCGCGCCGCCGCGGTAATGCACATACTGCGCCGGCGTCTTGGTCGTGGCCATCAACTTGGCAGCGGTGAGATGGGAGGGCGTGCCGATGCCCGGCGAGCCGAAGGTAAGCCCATCGGGCTTCTTCATTGCAAACGCGGTTAGGTCCGCCATCGAAGTCGCTGGACTACTGCTTGGCACCCCCAGAACGGTGGCGATGTTGAACAGTAGCGTAATCGGTTGGGCGCCCTTGACCGGATCGTAAGTGGTGGCCGTTCCGATCGCGGGGACGGTGGCGTGTTGCGCTCCGGAGAAGATGAGCAATGTATATCCGTCCGGCTGAGCGTGCTGCAGCCCGCTGGCGGCCACCGAACCGCTGGCGGCGGGACGGTTCTCGACGATGACTTTCTGCCCGATCGGTTTGGAGACCGCGTCCGCATAAATGCGAGCCAAGACGTCGGTCACGCCGCCCGCGGACAGACCGACCAGGATCGTAATCGGCCGCGTTGGATATTCTTGCGCCTGCGCTTGTGCCTGTGACAGCAGGCAGACCACACCAAGCCAAGCCCACCACGTGAAATCGTCGCGCCATCGGGTCTATACTCCTCGTTACGGTGGATGACGAGCATGCGCCGTCCGACCGCCGCCTTCGAGAGCCCTTGCATCAGTGATAAAGCATCGACGGGAGCAGTCGCGAGCCATATAGCCATATCCATGATATGGATACCCGTATGAAAACCACTCTCAATATCGACGACACCGTCATGGCCGAGCTCAAGCGCGAGGCCGCACGTCAAGGCCGTACAATGTCCGAGCTGGTCGAGACTGCACTGCGCCTGCTGTTCCGCTCGCAGCGCAAACGGGGGAAAATCCCCGCCCTGCCGAGATTTCGCAGCGGCGGCACGCTCGTCGATGTTGCCGATCGCGACGCCCTGTACCACGCCATGGAGGGCCGATAGCTACAAGGCCTCCGAAAACGGCAGACCCGGCATTGCCGAACAGGAATTGACACAATCGGCTGGAGAATGCGCAGACAGCGCATCGGCTTCGGCCGGGACGGCCAGACATATCGCCGGCGCAGCAAGACATGGAGTTTCAGATGCGCCTGATCGCAAAGTTTCTCGCTTCGGTGATCGGCCTCACCGCTGTGCTGCTCGCCGGCGCATTCGCGCTTGCGCAATCGCCGCAGGAGCGCCGCTGGTGCGAGGGCGAGGACGCGGGAACGCCCGATCAGCGCATCGCCGGCTGCTCGGCCGTGATCAGGGCCGGACGCGAGCGGGGCGAAAAGCTGGCGGAGATTTTCAATGATCGCGGCCTGGCCTACCGGCTCAAGGGCGACATCGATCGTGCCATCCAGGACTACAGCCAGGCCATCAGGCTCAATCCCAAGTCGGCGATAACCCATAACAACCGCGGCGTAGCCTATGACAGGAAAGGGGACTATGAACGCGCCATTGCCGATTACGATCAGGCCATCAAGCTCAATCCGTGGCACGAAGCCTATTTCAACCGCGGCAACGCCCATCTCGGCAGGAGCCAGTACGATCGCGCCATCGACGACTACAATCAGGCGCTGAAGCTCAAGGCCGACTACGCGCCTGCCCTCGACAACCGGTGCTGGGCGCGCGCAGTGGTCGGCATTCTCAAGCAGGCGCTCGCCGACTGCAACGAAGCGCTGCGTCTGATGCCGAACAATGCCGAGACGCTCGACAGTCGTGCGTTCATTTTTTTGAAGATGACCCACTTCGATGCCGCGGTTTCCGACTACGACGCGGTCTTGCGCATCGAGCCGAAGCTCGCCTTCGCGCTCTATGGGCGCGGCCTGGCAAAATTGAAGAACCAGGATCTCGCCGGCGAGGAGGACATCGCAGCCGCCAAGTCGCTGCAGGCCGATATCGCCGAGGAATATGCCCGCTACGGCATGCAGGAAGCGCGCTGACGTTCACCCAGCCGCCGTTGATCGACGACCCCGCTGGTGGCGCGTTGCAGCATGATGTGTCGTCATGTACACAGGTGCTCGCATATATAGCGATTGCTCGCTCGCACACATAGCGCACAACACATTGCGATTGTTCGGGTTTCTCCTCGAGTCAAGAAGCGGCTCGGACGTTTCGGCAGCGCATACCAAGCGCACGAAGTCTCTACCTTGCAGGTGAGGCAATTTCCGATTTCGTGGATCGCGAGTTCGGCAATCGTTGAAGGAATAAAGCACGGATTGGAGGACATGCACGCCGGCCGGGTCATTCCCCACAAGACGGCGATGCGGCACCTGCGGGCCACGGTGGCTCGGGTCGCGAAAGGGAAGTCGTGAGCGATGTCGTTTGGTCCGAACGCGCGCTGGACGACATGGATGAGCTAGCCGCCTACATCGCCACGCACAATGCTGGCGCTGCACTGGAGGTTCTCGAGCGGATCGAAACAACCGCCGAGCGTCTCGGCCACACACCGATTGGCCGCCCAGGACGCGTCGCGCGACACCTATGAAAAGCCGGTAATAGGCCTGCCCTACATCATCGCCTATGCTCTTCAATCCCGGCCGACGGGGGGCGAACGGGTAGTCATTCTTCGGGTGATCCACGGCGCCAGAAATTGGCCCGGGGGTGAGTGGCCGAAATGACCACGGCCAGATGACCGAACGCGCGGAGCCTTGCAATGTCCGACACCTGGCGAGCTACAGGCGCAGCGATGCTTGATTGCGCGAGCATGTGTCGGTCACCGGAGGGCCCCCCTGCCCGGTTGAGCTCGGTTGTTGCAGCCCATGCTGGCACCTGAGAGCGCTCGCATGCGCAGCTACCTCGACTTCGAGAAGCCGGTGGCCGAGATCGAGGCCAAGCTGGAGGAACTGCGCGCGCTCGAGACCGGCGACAGCGCCGCCGCCATCGGCGAGGAGATTGCAAGGCTCGAGGCCAAGGCGGCGCAGACCCTCAGGGATCTCTATGCGCAGCTCACTCCGTGGCAGAAGACCCAGGTTGCCCGTCACCCCGAGCGGCCGCATTGCCTGGACTATGTCGGCGCGCTGACCACCGACTTCGTTGCGCTGGCCGGCGACCGCAAATTCGGCGACGACGACGCCATCGTTGGCGGCTTCGGCCGTTTCCGCGGCGAAAGCATCTGCATCATCGGGCATGAGAAGGGCTCCTCGACGCAAGGCCGGCTCAAGCACAATTTCGGCATGGCGCGGCCGGAAGGCTACCGCAAGGCCGAGCGGTTGATGCAGTTGGCCGGCCGTTTCGGCATCCCGGTGCTGTCGCTGGTCGATACCGCCGGCGCTTATCCCGGCATCGGTGCCGAGGAGCGCGGCCAGGCCGAGGCGATCGCACGCTCCACCGACGTGAGCCTGGAGCTTGGGGTTCCCAATGTCGCGGTCATCATCGGCGAAGGCGGCTCCGGCGGCGCGATTGCAATAGCCACCTCCAATCGCGTGCTGATGCTGGAGCACGCGATCTATAGCGTGATCTCTCCGGAAGGCGCGGCTTCGATCCTATGGCGCGATACCGCCAAGGCGCAGGAAGCCGCGACCGGCATGAAGATCACTGCCGAGGATATGATGCGATTCGGCGTCATCGATGCGATCGTGAGCGAACCGCCGGGCGGCGCCCACCGGGATTGCGCTGCCGCCATCGCTGCGACCGGCGTGGCCATCGCTCACGCTTTCGAAGAGCTCGGCGGGCTCGATCGTGAAGCCGTGCGGCGCCAGCGCCGCGACAAGTTCCTTGCCATCGGCCGCACCTTCGTCTGAGGCAGCAGGCTACCGTCCGACGGAGCGGTCGGATTGGCGTAAGCCTTTGTTTCCCAAACAATCCCTTGCTGTGAATTGTTTGTTGTTCTGCCCTGATCTTACCCAAGTCTTGTCTTACCCAGGTTTTGGATTAACCGTCGATCGAGCTCGCCGCTGGAAATCCGGGGGTCGGTTACACTTACTCTCCGTTCACCATCGGCCTGTTCAAACGGTTAACCGCCATCGCGGTCGTCTCTTGAATTCGGCGTTCCGTCGCGATAACGGTTGAGCGGGGAAGGCTTGTTGGGCAGGGAAGGCTTGGGGAAGCCTGGCGCTGGGGGGATTAACGTTGAACTCGTCGACCTTTGGTGCGTTCGCTGATGGCGTCCGCTGCAGTTGCGGCTGCAATTGCGCTTGCCGGTTGCGATACTGACGGCACCCCTGCTGTGGGCGGCCGTCACATGCAGCCGCTTTCCGATCGCATGGTTGCGGAGATCGAAAAGCGCAACATGGCGAAAGAATCTCCGATCCTGGTGCGCATCTTCAAGGAAGAATTGGAGCTCGAGGTCTGGAAGGAAGATCAGAGCGGCCGTCTCGCCTTGCTTCGGACCTATCCGATCTGCCGCTGGTCGGGCGAGCTCGGGCCCAAGGTCAAGCAGGGCGATCGCCAGGCGCCGGAGGGTTTCTACACCATCACTCCGGCTCTGATGAACCCGAACTCCAGCTTTTATCTCGCGATCAACATGGGTTTCCCGAACGCCTATGACAGGGCGAACGGGCGAACGGGCGCGTTCCTGATGATCCATGGCGACTGCTCCTCGAGCGGCTGCTACGCCATGACCGATGAGCAGATTTCGGAAATTTACGCGCTCGCCCGCGAATCATTCTTCGGCGGCCAGCGCTCCTTCCAGATCCAGGCTTTTCCGTTCCGGATGACCGCGCTCAACATGGCCAAGCACCGTAACTCGCCGCATCTGGACTTCTGGAAGATGCTCAAGCAGGGCTATGACCATTTCGAGGTCACGCGGCTCGAGCCCAAGGTGGATGTCTGCGAGCGGCGCTATGTGTTCGATGCGGAATCATCGAGCCGATTCAGCGCCGCCGACCGGTGCCCGGCCTACAGGGTTCCTGATGACATCGTCGCCGCCGTCCGCAACAAGCAGGGCCGCGACGAGACGCAAACCGCCGAGCTTATCAGCCGCGGCACGCCCACCGTTCCGGCGAGGCTGGGGACCGACGGCGGAATGAACCAGACATTCCTCTCCGCGGTGAAGAACCATGGCGGCCCGGGCGCCACCATCCGCACCGCGGCGGGCACGATTCCGGCCCATGCGCGTCCGCCCGGCGAGCGTTCCGACAACGTGACGGGCAGCACCATGAGCCTTGCTTCCGCCGAATCGCGGCCCGCATCGGCGCCGCGCTCGGCGGTGCAAGTCGCCTCGGCGGACAACTCCGGCGGGATCGGCAGCTTCTTCAGCAACCTGTTCGGATCCAAGAGCGAGGACAAGAGCAGCGTCCAGTGGGGCACGCAGGTCGGCGAACCCGCATCCAAGCAGAAAGCTGCTCCGGCGGCAGCCAAGCCGGCGCGGGCCACGGCAGCGGTCCAGCCGAAATCCGAGCCGCAGCCGGCGGCGCGGCCGAAGCCCGACCCGCAGCCGGCGGCATCGCGCACGGCCACTGCCTATGCGCCGCAGCCGGCACCACCGCGGCAGGAGGCGAGCCCTGAGACGGACGCCAAGCCTGCGAGCACTCTGGGTGTGCTCAATGGCGCCGCACCCACTGTCCCGGCCGGAGCCTTCGAAGGCCGTTTCGGACCGTGGCGGTAAACGGACGGACCGAGGACGGACGACAGACGGCAGAGTTACAGCAAACGCTGCAGCGTTTTCCAAGTCGTCGTTACCGGTTGACCCGGTAATCCATCGCCTCGATTAAATTCTTAGATTTGCGATGGATGCGCGAGTTGGTACCGCTCATGACGAGCCGTCATTTATATTCCGTCCTCTATCGTCCGTCTTCCCCGTCCGCTTACACGAACCCCCTGGCAGTGCTGTATTTCGTGCTCGAGCCGCAGGGGCACGTCTCGTTGTTACCGACTTTGCCGGAAATCGCGCATTGGACTGATATTCCCTTCATCAAGAAGACGCAGAAGACACCACCGGCGGAGATAGAGCTGGCTTTGAAAAGAAAGAAGGAAATCACATGAAGAAGAAAGGACGCATTGGTTCATCCTTTGATGATTTTCTCGAGGAGGACAGCATCTATGAGGAACTGACCGCGCGCGCCATCAAGCGCGTCATCGCCCGTCAACTTGACGCTCTTATGGATGAGCAAGAGATTACGAAGTCCGAGCTGGCAAAGCGCATGAAGACAAGCCGTGCACAGCTCGATCGGCTTCTTGATCCCAACAATGAATCCGTAACGCTCGGCACGCTTACGCGCGCGGCCAAGGCCGTAGGCCGGCAATTACGTATGGAATTGGTGTGAAGCGCACCGACCTTAGCCGTGCGTGCTGCGGAGGAAGTCCCGATGGAAAACCCGCTTGTCCGGATGAGCCCAGCCGGGTTCGAAGCCTTGATGGCTGCCCTTTCCGGTCCCGCCACCCCTGTCCCTGAAATGGTCGAGCTCCTCGAGCGCTCGTCCCCCTGGGAGGATGACGGTTCGCGCAGCCAGTGCTGAACCTTGCCTTACTGCAAGCGCCCCAGAGCCGCTGACGACCGTCCACAACGTTTCTCACCTTGCATGCGGCAAGCCTTCGATATGTCGATTTCGCGGGCTGCCGTTCGACGTGAGAGTGGAGCCAGGGTTCGGCCGCGGCTCTGCAACATAGGGAGACACGACAATGCGATTTATGATCTTGGTCAAAGCCACGAAGGACTCCGAAGCAGGCGTGATGGGGCCGCCGGAGCTCTTTACCGCCATGGCGGACTATCACGAGGAACTGGCCAAAGCCGGCGTGCTGCTCGACGGAAACGGTCTGCAAGCGAGCTCGAAGGGCTGGCGGATCAGATATTCCGGCGACAAGCGCACCGTGATCGACGGCCCCTTCACCGAAGCGAAGGAGCTCGTCGCCGGTTACACGATCATCCAGGTGAAGTCGCGCGAGGAGGCGCTCGAATGGGCCCGGCGTTTTCCCAATCCCTACAATGCGGACGGCGAAATCGAAGTCCGCCAAATGTTCGAGTTGGAGGATTTCGGCGAGAACGAAGCAATCGATCGCTTTCGCGAGATGGGTGTCGCGACCAGGAAGTGACAGCAGAAAAAATCCGATCGGCGCGTCGATCGCTCGGATCGTCGTTCGACGTGAAGGCAGAGCCCGGGTTCAGGATCCACACGGTCGAGGACCCGGACTCCGAACCGCACACATCAGGAGATAGGACCATGCGAAATCTTGGGAATGCTCAGAGCCGATGAGGAATCTGAAGCCGGCGCTCCGCCGAGCAGGGAGCTCATGGAGCGGATGGGGACCTTCATCGAGGAGATCACGAAGGCCGGTGTGATGCTCGCGACCGACGGGCTGCAGCCGAGCTCGAAGGGCAAGCGCGTCGGGCTCGCCAACGGCAAGGTCACCGTGATCGACGGCCCCTTCACAGAGTCGAAGGAGCTGATCGCCTCCTATGCCTTGTTCGAGGTCAAGTCGATGGACGAGGCCATCATGTGGACCACGCGCTTCCTCGAAGTGCTGGGCCACGGCGAGTGCGAGCTTCGCCCGATCTACGAGGCCTCGGACTTTGCCGCCGAGGTGTTCTCACCCGAGCAAGCCGCCCACGAAGACACCGTGCGCAAGCAGATGCGGAGCAATGCGGCGAAGGCGTAGCGTGCGCTCCGAGCTGCGCCGGGTGTAGCTTGCTCCGGCGGAGCAGAGATGCTGTGATCGGTAGCCGTGACGGCTACCGATACACATCGCGCGATCGACGCGGTCTTCCGGATCGAGCAGGCCAAGCTGATCGCCGCTCTCACACGGATGATGCGCGATGTCGCCCTGGCCGAGGAGCTCGCGCAGGATGCGCTCGTCGCCGCGCTCGCGCAATGGCCAGTGTCGGGGATCCCGGACAAGCCCGGCGCCTGGCTCATGGCCACCGCGAAGCATCGGGCGATCGATCTCTTCCGCCGCAACAAGCTGCTCGAACGCAAGCATGAGGAGCTCGGCTATCAGCTCGAAGTCGAGCAGGAAACGGCGCAGCCCGATCTCGATGCCGCGCTCGATGACGAGGTCGGCGACGATCTCCTGCGCCTCATGTTTATTTCCTGCCATCCGATCCTGTCGCCCGAGGCAGGCGCCGCCCTCACTTTGAGGCTGCTCGGCGGCCTGACGATCGAGGAGATCGCGCGGGCGTTCCTCGTTCCCGAGCCGACAGTCCAGCAGCGCATCGTACGCGCCAAGCGGACGCTGGCCGAGCAGCGCGTTCCGTTCGAGGTTCCGCGCGGGGATGAGCTCGCCGCCCGGCTGTCGTCGGTGCTTTCGGTCATCTATCTGATCTTCAACGAGGGCTATTCGGCGACTGCCGGCGACGATTGGATGCGGCCTCAGCTGTGCGAAGAAGCGCTGCGGCTCGGCCGCATCGTGGCCGAGCTCGCGCGCGAGGAGCCGGAGGTGCACGGCCTCGTCGCGCTTATGGAAATCCAGGCATCGCGTTTCCGGGCGCGAACCGGCCCGTCGGGAGAGCCCGTGCTTCTGCTCGACCAGAACCGCGCACGTTGGGATCAGCTCCTCATCCGCCGTGGCCTCGCTGCACTCCAGCGGGCTGTGGCGCAGGCGCGGGTGCTCGGGCAGCCGCTCGGCCCCTACACGCTGCAGGCCGCCATCGCCGCCTGTCACGCGCGGGCGCACACTGCCGAAGAGACGGACTGGCCGCGCATCGTCGCCCTCTACGAGACGCTTGCGAAGGTAGCGCCCTCGCCCGTCGTCGATCTCAATCGCGCGGTGGCGCTCGGGTTCGCTTTCGGTCCGGCGCTGGGGCTGGAAGTCATCGACGCGCTGAGCTCGGAGCCGTCACTCGAGAGCTACCACCTCCTGCCGAGCGTGCGCGGCGACCTTCTCATGAAGCTCGGCCGGCACCGGGAGGCGCGCGTGGAGTTCGAGCGGGCGGCGGCATTGACGCGCAACACCCGCGAACGCGCGCTGCTCCTGGATCGCGCCGCCACATGCGCGGCCGATGCGACCGCGCGGGTGCCGAGGGAGCGAACGCGTGACGACCATGATAATTCTGAAATCCCATGAGATTGGAAGGAGCTGGGGTCTTTTGAACCACCCGCACTGTGATTGCTTCGTGCAGTGGGTTGTCTCGATGGTGTTTGCCGCGAACGCGCTGGAAAGGCGATGAAACGGGCATTTGGTGCGCGTCGATAGGGGGCGATCACGTTTGACGCGCTTCCGGCATCGTGGCGACGACCTTGCCCTCGAGGCCTTCCCGAACGAGCGTCCCGAGGAACCGCGCGAAGGGCACGATGTTCTGGCGTACGCTCGCATCTTCCAGCGCCGCCATGTAGGCATCGCGTTGTTCCACAGGGACGACCGTCCAAGGATAGCCACCTGCCGCGAGCATGACGTTCATGAGAAAGCGCCCCATACGCCCGTTCCCGTCCATGTAGGGGTGTATGTAAACGAATACAAAATGGCCGAGCGCGACGCGCACTGTCGCCTGATCCTCGGCCTCCAGCATTTCAAAAAAAGTCTGCATAGCGTCCGCGACCGCATGTGGGGGCAAAGGAACGTGCATCGAGCGGCGGATATAGACTTGTGAGTCACGGTAGCCGGCAAGACCTTCAGGCCGCATCAGGCCCGCGGTCACGCTGGGCGCGAACATTTCGCGATACCAGCCGCCATGATCCTCGTCGGCAACCGATCCCGGATTCTTGTTTTCAAGGACCGCGCATACGCTCTTTTTCACCGCCTGAAAGGCTTGCCAGTAGCCGCGGGCGGCAAGCGCGTTTGCGTTTTCTCGTTCCCGTTCGTCCGCGTCCGGATTCCACCCTCCGCTTCGGACGCGCTCGATCAGCGGAACGCTGACGCGGTAGCCCTCGATCGACAGCGAATGGTACGCGTCGGTTACATACCCGTCCTCTACGCGTTTGAGATAGGCTTCGATGTCGTTGGGACGGCCCGGCGCATTCGGGAAATTCGCAATCACGGGGTCGCGCATCTGCTGCCACATCAGCCGTATGCGCCCTGCGTACGGGGACAGCTCGCGCCGCGGAAGGGCCAGTCCAATGCGGTTTTCAAACGGGTCTTGCTCCCGCACTTCATAGCCTGCCGCATTCATGGCGCTGGTGCTCGATGACATCCTGCTCGCGCGGCATGTTCAGCCGCATGTCGAAGATGGACGTGTCGTGCAATAGCCCGGTCGGCTTGTTGCCGCCCTTCGGCGTTCTGACCAGCAACTGGCGGGGGACGTCGCGGTTGCCACCGTGCAGGGACAGGGATTGCTCCGGGGACAGGCACCAGTCGTTCTGGAAGCGCGTACGCAAATATTCTGCGCAAAATTCCCAGAACGATGCATACCATGCGGAGCTGTCGCCCGCGCGCTCTCCCGGCCGCGCCGGTATGTACCAGCCCTTCATGACCTCCTGAATGAAGCCGTTCCTGAGCAAATGTTCGCGGTGGGCGCGCGAAAGATCCCTGGCTTGGATGGCAACGACTCCCTTGTCCTGCAGCGTCTTGAGCGCTTCCAGCGACCGGGCGAGTTTTTCCTGCGGAGTTGCCATCTTGCCTTCTTTGCGGGTGAGCGGATTACAGGATCCCGTGCCTGACGATTTATAGGTTATTTTGCTGTATGATTTGTAGGTTATCGTGTCGAGAAACATGTAGGTATTTCGCCAACTGTTTGGAGGCCGGTAAGGGGGCGCTACGGGGTGCGAAGCGATTTGACGCAAGGAAGGATTGCTCGCGTGCTGTTTTGCGTTCAGGCAGGCAGGATGGTGTTGCTGCATGCTTTAGCGGGTGCGTGCTGCGGAGCTCCGATCGATGACCGGCATCGCGGCATCGATCGGCTTGTGGATGAGTAGGTGAGCGCTATCTCGTCGATACCCATGTCATCACAGCGATGGCACCGCGAACTGCTGACGCAGATCAGCAGCGGCGGCCCTGACCTTAATCAGACCGCGCGGATGAGGCCGAGCTGCTGGAGGGCAGTCACGCCATCGTCCAGACCGATCTCCTCAGCGATCTTGCCGTTCTCGATCCGAAGCACCGTCGTCCCGGTGAACCGCATCTTTCGGCCGGTGGCCGCCGGTAAAGACCCCACGAGGAAATCGCTGAAGGCTGGACCGGTGTGCGTGCCGCCGCCTTCCCAGCGACCGACCACATGATCGCCCTCGGCGATGAGGTCGGCAGCGCCCCAGAAGTTCAGGTCCGGAAACGCCCTACGGAAATCGGACATGAACGCCTTGATATCCTCATGACCGCGGCGCGGCGCATGCAGCGAATATTGCAGGAGCATGTTGGGATCGGCGAGCTCGTCGACGATGCCGAGATTGCAGGTCTTACCCCAGAAGTCGGTGAACCAGCGGCCTACGATGGCTTTGTTTTCCTGTTCTTTCGACATGACTGTTTCCTTTTGCCGTTGTCGGGATCAGGCTACTGCGACAGAGATCGCCGTCGCCTGAGCCGCACATAATTGAGTGGTCGGGGTCTCGGCTCTCCGTTTATTGCTCTCGAAACACATTTCGACGGGGGCTGATTGGAGAGCAGTAATCGGAGTGCTTCCGGTTCCGCTGCACCGCCTCGGTTCTCTCGAAGAAATCTCCAATTCGAAAGCAAGGTCCGGAGTGCATGCCCGCTCACGATCTCCAATATCGGGCCAGGGCGGCCGCACTACTCGGCCGCACCGAAGGAGCCCAACGATGACATCCGCAGAAATGAGAATGGAAGAGCAGTTCGCACCACTTCGCGATGATGCCGACCGCCAAGGCGTCGTCGCTGGCCGTGATCGGAGCACGGATGAGTCCGACAGCGTCGGGCTCGTGATCCGCTGTGTCGTTGCGGAATGCTGGCTCGGTTCAATCCTTGCCGCAGCAACCGAGAAGGGCATTTGCGCCATTCTCGTCGGTGACGATTCTGCCGCCCTGCAACGCGATCTATCGATTCGCTTCCCAGAGGCGAAGGTCTTTCCCGGTGACGACGCGCTCGAGGCGTTGAAAACCAAGGTCGTCGACTTCATCGCGATGCCGGCGCAGGGTCTCGATCTGCCACTCGATCCGCGGGGCACGGCTTTCCAGCAGCGAGTCTGGCAGGCTCTGCGCGAGATTCCGGCGGGCTCGACGGCGAGCTACTCGGAGGTCGCCCAGCGTATCGGCGTCCCGAAGGAGGCGTATGCCGTCGGCGAAGCTTGCGCGGCGAACATGATCGCCGTTGCCATCCCCTGTCACCGGGTCGTGCGCAAGGACGGCGGGCTCGCGGGCTACCGGTGGGGGTCCAAACGCAAGCGAGCGCTGCTCGAGCGAGAGCGCACGTGATGAGCAGCGCACTTCGAATCCGGAACGCCCCTATCCGCGAGCTCGATCGAAGCGCGACTGGAGGCATTCAACTGGGGAGCCTGTCGTCGCGAGCCTTGTGCGCGCATGGTTGCGGGGAAGGACTTGAACCTGTGATCTTCAAGTTATGAGCCTGAGGAAGATGCCGGGCTGCTTCACTCCGCGTTGAACGGCGGAAAGCCTGAAGAGCGCAGGATCTCCGCACACGGCTACCCGAACCGTCCGTGGCAGTGCTTGTATTTCTTGCCCGAGCCGCAGGGGCAGGCCTCGTTGCGGCCGACTTTGCCCCAGCTCGTCGGATCGTTGGGGTTGCGATCGGGCAGGCGTCCGGCGGTGATGCCGTGCCGTGCCAGCGTCTCGGCGCCGGCCCGTGCCAGTGCAAGCTCGTCCTCGCCGGTCGACGGATCGATCTTGTGAGCTTCCATGTAGGGCAGGCTGGCCTGCTGCTCCTCGGGCGCCGCCGTCCTGATCTCGACGCGCATCAATTGCGCGGTCACCGATTCGCGCAGGGAGGTGCTCATCCCCTCGAACAGATTGAACGACTTCCGCCTTGTATTCGTTGAGCGGATCGCGCTGCCCATAGCCGCGCAGCCCGATGACCTGGCGCAGATGCTCGAGCATGACCAGGTGCTCGCGCCAGAGATGGTCGAGCGTCTGCAGCAGGATCGACTTCTCGACATAGCGCATGATGTCGGCGCCCCACTGCGCGACCTTCACCGCCATATGCTCGTCGGCGCGCCGCTCGATGCGGGCGAGCAGCTCCTCGTCGGCAATGCCCTCTTCCTTCGCCCATTCGTCGACCGGCAGGTCGAGCGCGAGCACGCGGTTGAGCTCCTCCCGCAGTCCCTTGGTGTCCCATTGCTCGGGATAGGCGTTTTCCGGCACGTGCTTGGAAACCAGGGCGTCGATCGCGGCATGGCGCATGTCGGCCACGATCTCGTTCACCGCCTCGTCCTGCATCCACTCGATGCGCTGGTCGAAGATCACCTTGCGCTGGTCGTTCATGACGTTGTCGAATTTCAGCAGGTTCTTGCGGATGTCGAAGTTGCGCGCCTCGACCTTCTGCTGCGCCTTCTCCAACGCCTTGTTGATCCAGGAATGGACGATCGCCTCGTTTTCCTTGAGGCCGAGCCGCTGCAGCATGGTGTCGAGCTTGTCGGTCCCGAAGATGCGCATCAGATCGTCTTCGAGCGAAAGGAAGAATTTGGAGTGGCCGGGATCGCCCTGGCGGCCGGAGCGGCCGCGCAGCTGATTGTCGATCCGGCGGCTCTCGTGGCGCTCGGTGCCGAGCACGAACAGGCCGCCGGCACCGAGCGCCTTCTCCTTGAGGCGTGCGACCTGGGCACGGATCTCCGCCGCCTTGCAGTCATGCTCGCCGCTGTCGTTGCCGATGTCCTTGAGCTCCTGGCGGATGCGCATGTCGGCATTGCCGCCGAGCTGGATGTCGGTGCCGCGGCCGGCCATGTTGGTGGCGATGGTGATCGCGCCGGGCACTCCCGGCCTGCCCGATGATATAGGCCTCCTGCTCGTGGTAACGGGCGTTGAGGATGGCGAACACCTTGGCCTTGGAGGCGCCATCGTCGCCGCTGTAGAGGGCAGCGAACGCATTCGGATCGGAGAAGTCGTGCTGCCTCCCAGCCGTGCTGGCGCAGCATCTCGGCCAATTGCTCCGATTTCTCGATCGAGGTGGTGCCCACCAGCACCGGCTGACCGCGCGCCTTGCAGTCGTCGATCAAGGCCAGGATCGAACGGTATTTCTCGGCTGCCGTGCGATAGACCTCGTCGTCGTCGTCGACGCGGATCATCGGCATGTTGGTCGGCACCTCGAGCACTTCGAGATCGTAGATGTCGATGAACTCGTCCGCCTCGGTCAAGGCGGTGCCGGTCATGCCGGCGAGCTTCTCGTACATGCGGAAGTAGTTCTGGAACGTGATCGAGGCGAGCGTCTGGTTCTCGGGCTGGATCGGCTGGCGCTCCTTTGCCTCGAGCGCCTGGTGCAGGCCCTCCGAATAGCGCCGGCCCGGCATCATGCGGCCGGTGAACTCGTCGATGATGACGACCTCGCCGTTGCGCACGATGTAGTCCTTGTCGCGCTGGAACAGCTTGTGGGCGCGCAGCGCCTGGTTGACGTGGTGGACGGTCGAGACGTTCTCGACGTCGTAGAGCGAATCGCCCTTGAGCAGGCCGTCGCCACGCAGCGTCTGCTCCATCTTTTC
The DNA here is from genome assembly GCA_963831225.1 of uncultured Alphaproteobacteria bacterium. GTDB lineage: Bacteria > Pseudomonadota > Alphaproteobacteria > Rhizobiales > Xanthobacteraceae > VAZQ01. The sequence goes on along the minus strand of CAWHPT010000071.1, from coordinate 75,490 downwards.
CATGCCGGCTTCCGTCAGCGCCACCGTGCGCTGCTTCTCGTCGACTTCGTAGTCGGCCTTCTCCAGCTTGGGGATATAGGCGTCGATGGTGTTGTAGAACTCGGAGCGGTCGTCCAGCGGACCCGGAGATGATCAGCGGCGTCCTGGCCTCGTCGATCAGGATCGAGTCGACCTCGTCGACGATGGCGTAGATGTGCCCGCGCTGCACCATGTCCTCGAGCCGGTACTTCATGTTGTCGCGCAGGTAATCGAAGCCGAGCTCGTTGTTGGTGGCGTAGGTCACGTCGGCGTCGTAGGCCTGCTTGCGCTGCTCGTCGTCCAGGCCGTGCACGATGACGCCGACCTCGAGGCCGAGGAAACTGTAGATCTGTCCCATCCACTCGGCGTCGCGGCTTGGCGAGGTAATCGTTGACCGTCACCACGTGCACGCCGCGGCCGGCCAGCGCGTTGAGATAGACCGGCAGCGTGGCGACCAGCGTCTTGCCTTCGCCGGTCTTCATCTCGGAGATCCGCCCTTCGTGCAGGATCATGCCGCCGATGAGCTGAACGTCGAAATGACGCTGTCCCGAGGTGCGCTTGGCGCCTCGCGGCAGGTGGCGAAGGCCGGCACCAGGATGTCGTCGAGCGATGCCCCCTCGGCGACCTGCTTCTTGAACGCCTCGGTCCTGGCCTTGAGCGCCTCGTCCGAGAGCCCTTCGAGCTCCTTTTCCAGCGCGTTGATCTGATCGCACGCGCGGCATATAACCCTTGATCCGCCGATCGTTCGAAGAGCCAAACAACTTGCGGGCAATGGCGCCGATCATGCGAGAGGGCCTGTCATGCAAATGGCGGCTTGGGCCGAGTTCGGCCGAGTTTTGGGAGAGATAGGAGGGGGTCACATGCTTGTCAATTGGCCGTGTCGTGCTCATGTTCTCGTCAAAATCCGTTCCTAGATGATTGCGAAGCGGGGCTCATTGCGCGACTGTCCGGCACCGCCGACGGCCGCTTTACCCAGGACCACCCCATGAACTCCTTCCTTGCTGCCCGATCTGCGCCGCGACGGCGTCCGCTCGCATTCGCCACCGCTGCCGCGCTCCTGCTGGTGCTCGCCGCTGCGTCCGGCTGCTCGAAGAGTCCGCCTCCGAAGCCGGCGCTACCGGGTCCGACCCGGTCGTCGCCCGCGTCAACGGTGTCGACATCAAGCAGAGCGATCTCACGCTCGCCGAGGAAGACGTGGGAGCCGACATCCAGGGAACGTCCGCCGAAGCCAAGCGCGAGCAGTTGATCGCGTATCTCGCCGACATCATCATGGTCACCCAGGCCGCCGACAAAAAGAGCCTCGGCGACAACCCCGACTTCAAGCGCCGGCTCGCTTTCCTGCGCAACAAGCTGCTGATGGGGTTCGGGCTGCAAGAGGAATCCAAGGCGGCTCTCACCGAAGAAGCGCTGCAGCAGACCTACAATGATGCCATCAAGTCGATGAACGGGCAGGAGGAGGTGCGCGCGCGCCACATCCTGGTCGAGAACGAAGACGAGGCAAAGGCGATCGTCGACCAGCTCAAGGGTGGCGCCGATTTTGCCGCGCTGGCGAAGGAGAAGTCCAAGGACCCCGGCGCTGCCGACGGCGGCGACCTCGGCTATTTCACCAAGGATCAGATGGTCCCGCAATTCTCCGAGGTCGCGTTCAAGATGTATCCGGGCCAGCTTTCGAATCCGGTGAAGTCGCAGTTCGGCTGGCACGTCATCAAGCTCGAGGACAAGCGCACCAAGCAGCCGCCCGAATTCGACAAGGTCAAGGATCAGATCGAGACCTTTGTTGCACGCAAGGCGCAGACCGAGTACATCGCCAAGCTGCGGCAAAGCGCCAAGATCGAACGCCTCGACAAACCCGCCGAACCGAAGAAGAACTGAGGCAATGAGTGCAGTCTCCTGAGCTGCCGATGCGGGAGAAGTCCACGCTAGAGCGCGTTTCGATTGGGTTGAAGCGGAAACGCGCTCCAGCTTCTTTAGTTGGTCGCATTTTCTGCGGAAAACCGGTGTCCACTTTTCCGGAAAATGCTCTAACGCGCCGAGTTTCGCTAAGATCAAGATGGAGTGATCGCAAGCGGCAAAATCGGCCTGCTCCTTCTCCCGTAGGGCCCGTGGAGAGGGGTGGGGTGAGGGGTTGTGACCTCTCGATAGGCTCGAGCCCCCTCACCCCAGCCCTCTCCCCAAAGGGGAGAGGGAGCGCCCCGAGTGCGCGGTACCTTTGTTCATCAATCGCAGCGGTTTCCTTCCGGCCATGACCTCGGAGTGATGACCCTTGTCTACCGCAGTATCCCCGCTCGCTCCCGAGCAGTTCCCCGACATGCCGCGGATCGAAGGCGTGCGGCTCGCCACCGCTGCCGCCGGCATCCGCTATCCCGGACGCACCGATGTGCTGCTGGCGCTCTTTGATGCCGGGACTGCTGTAGCCGGCGTGTTCACCCGCTCGAAATGCCCGTCCGCTCCGGTCGATTGGTGCCGCGCGCAACTCGAGGCCGGGGTGGCGCGGGCACTGGTCGTCAATTCGGGCAATGCCAACGCCTTCACCGGCAAATCCGGGCGCGCGGCGGCGGGGCTGACCGCCGACATTGCCGCGCAGGCCGCAAGATGCAGTCCGTCCGAGGTGTTTCTCGCCTCCACCGGCGTCATCGGGGAACCGCTCGATGCCACCAAGTTCGGCGGCGTGATGGATCAACTGGTCGCAAATGCTGTCCCCGGCGCCTGGCACGCCGCCGCCGAGGCGATCATGACCACTGACACGTTTCCCAAGGGCGCGGCCGCCTTGGCGCGGCTCGGTGCCAGGATGGTCACCGTCTGCGGCATCGCCAAGGGCGCCGGAATGATCGCCCCGGACATGGCGACCATGCTCGCCTTCGTCTTCACCGACGCGCCAATCTCCGCGCGCGTCCTGCAAGGCCTGCTGAGCAAGGGGGTGGTCGATACTTTCAACGCCGTCACCATCGACGGCGACACCTCGACGTCCGACACGCTGTTGGCCTTCGCGACCGGCGCCGCCGCCGCCCGCGGAGTGGAAAAAATCGCAAGACAATCGGACCCTCGGCTTCCCGCCTTGCGCAAGGCCTTCGACGCCGTGCTCGCCAATCTGGCCGAGCAGGTCGCGCGTGACGGGGAAGGCGCGCGCAAGCTGGTCGAGATCATCGTCGAGGGCGCGTCGTCCAAAGCCTCGGCCCGCAAGATCGCACTCTCGATCGCCAATTCCCCACTGGTGAAGACCGCGATCGCGGGCGAGGACGCCAATTGGGGCCGCGTTGTCATGGCGGTGGGCAAAGCCGGCGAACCTGCCAATCGCGACCGGCTGTCGATCTGGTTCGGCGGCATCCGGGTTGCCCACAAGGGCGAGCGCGATCCTTCGTATGACGAGGCCGCGGTCTCGGCGGCGATGAAGCACTCGGAGATCACGCTCAAGGTCGCACTCGGTCTCGGGCGCGGCCGGGATCGGGTGCTCACGTGCGACCTGACCAAGGAGTATGTCGCAATAAACGGAGATTACCGGTCATGACCCAGGTCTTCGCAACCCAGGCCTTCGCAACCCAGGTCTTCGCAATACAGGTCTCCGCAACCCAAGCCTTTGCAATCCGCGCGTTTGCATCGGCTTTCACCGCCGCGACGCTGCTCGGCACCATCCTGGCGCCGCCGGCTTTCGCCCAAACCACTCACGAAGGAAAAGTACGAATTCTCGGCCGCTCCACCGTCGAAACCGTGCCCGACAACGTCACGGTGCGGGTGGGCATCTCCAACAGGGCGCCGTCACCGACCGCCGCGCTCGATCAGAATTCGGCGATTGCTCGCAAGATCGTCGATTTCTCGAAGAGGTTCGGCATCGGCGAGCAGGACATCCAGACCGACGCCATCAATCTCGCTCCGACGTTCAAGACGGTGCGAGACCCCAACGGCACCACGCGACAGGAGCCCGACGGCTACAGCGCCAACAACATGGTCCGGGTCAAGCTCAGCGACGTCTCGCGCCTCGGAACCTTCATGCGCCAGATTCTCGATCAAGGTGCCACCAACATCAACGGTGTGCAGTTCGGCCTCTCGAATCCGGAGAAGTCGGCCGACGAGGCACGCGCGAAAGCGGTCGAGGACGCCCTGCATCAGGCGCAGCAACTGGCACAGGCGGCAAAGGTAAAGCTCGGACCGATTGTCGAGATTGTGCATCCTCCGAGGATCGAGTTCCGAGCCCAGGAAGGCATTGCAGAGCTTCGCATGCGTGCGCCCGCCAGAACGCCGGTCCCGGTCGAGGTTGGCACGCTGACGATCACCTCGGAAGTCGATATCACCTGGCGCATCGAGTAATGCCAATAGTCGTGATGTTCTCGTCATGCCCGTCCCCGGACTTGATCCCATAGGCGCCAGGTTGACCGCGTTTCCCGGGCGCAGCGCGGCACGCGGCTTCGCGTGGTGCGCTGCTTAGCGCCCATGAGACTTGATCCGGGAATTGTCGTGGGCATCCACGTGCAGGGGCCGTGAGCGTGAAACTCGTCCTCGTTGCCGCTTGTGCCCTCGTGGATGCGGACGGGCGCGTATTGATCGCACAGCGGCCGGCAGGCAAGCCGATGGCGGGCCTGTGGGAATTTCCCGGCGGCAAGGTCGAAGCGGGCGAGGTGCCCGAGCAAACCCTGATCCGGGAGCTGGCGGAGGAACTGGGTGTGGTCGTCAATGAGGCGTGCCTTGCGCCGCTCACTTTCGCAAGCCACAGCTATCGCGACTTTCATCTGCTGATGCCGCTCTATGTCTGCCGGCGCTGGGAAGGAACGGTGACGGCGCTGGAAGGCCAGAGCACGGCCTGGGTGCGGCCGAACCGATTGCGGGACTACCCGATGCCGCCCGCGGACCAGCCCCTGGTGTCGCATTTGATGAGCTTGCTCTAGCGGCTCGCCTTCTCGCCGGCCGAAATCTCCTTGGTGTCGAGCGCGTCTGCGAGCCGCTGCTGGGCCGAGCCCGGCGCCAATGGTTTCTGCTGGCTCTCGTGCGGGGCCCAGCCGGAGAGCCAGAGCACCTCGAAGGTCGCTCGGATGCGGCCATCCGGGATCGGCGAACCGGTCGGAGTAAATCTCCATCATTCGCTGCAACGTCCTGCGCCCGAGCGGCCGCCGCCGGCGATCGGCCATCACATTGGTGGCGCCCATGCGACGCAGATCCTGCATCAGCGCGATCGGAGACGCGTAGCGCACCAGTATCCGGTCGGTATCGGTCACCGGCAGCGCGAAGCCTGCGCGCTGGAGCAGCGCGCCGGCAGCGCGAATATCGGCGAACGGAGCGATACGGGGGGAGATGCCGTCCTCGATCTCGGCCTCGGCCGCCGCGAAGGCCTGGCGCAACTCGGTCAGCGTGTCGCCGCCGGCAAGTGCTGCAAGCAGCAGGCCGTCGGGCTTGAGCACACGGCGGATCTGGACGAGCGTGCCCGGCAGATCATTGACGAACTGAAGCGCCAATGCCGAGGTGACGAGATCGATCGAGGCGTCGCGCAACGGCAGCGCCTCTTCGTCAGCGGCTATGGCTAGCTCGGAGGCGCCGGCTCGCCGCGCCATACGCCAGCCGGGAGCGCCGGCCAGCGGATCGGCCGCGACGATCGAGCCGACCTTTCCGCTCGCAGCCAGCACCGAGCGCACGGCGTCGCCGGACGTGCCGAGATCGACCGCGCATTCGAACCGGCGCAGCACGCTCGCGAGCCGGTCCGAAGAATCCTCCGCCACGCGCTCGATCAGGAACGTAGAGAGCCCGAGCGCCGCCGCCCGCAGGCGCCGGGCGCGCAGGAGGCGGCGGTCGAAAATAAGGGGGTGCGGCGCCATCATGGCCCTCGGCCGGATCTGTATATCATCAATCATGCAAGCGGCTCGTTATGTATCGAGCCGTCAACGTTGAGGTTGCCCGCGGCAAGCGCTAGCGTTGTGTTCATGCAGGGCGAGTCGCAAGCCGGGAAGCTGCCGGCGAGGAGACCTACGCGCATCGCTGCCGCGCTGCGCGGCGCGTTGCGTGTTCTCCTCGACATCGCGCTGCCGGAGCTTTGCGCCGCCTGTCGCGAGCCGGTCCGCGGCGCCGGCCTGTGTGCGACCTGCTGGTCGAAGCTCTCGTTCATCGCCCCACCCTATTGCGAGCGGCTCGGCATCCCGTTTGCGTTCGACGCCGGACCCGGCCTCCTGTCCATGGAGGCAATCGCCGATCCGCCCGCGTACGGCAGGGCGCGCGCAGCCGTGCGCTACGACGACATCGCCAGCACGCTGGTGCATGCCTTGAAATATGGCGACCGGCTCGACCTCGTCCCGATGATGGCGGGCTGGATGGCGAATGCCGGCCGCGAGCTTCTCGCCGACACCGACGCGATCGTGCCGGTGCCGCTGCATTGGCAGAGGCAATGGGCGCGACGCTTCAACCAATCGGCGGTGCTCGCGGAGGTCATGTCGAAATCTTGTGGCAAGCCGGTCGCACACGATGCGCTCGAGCGGGTCAAGGCGACGCGCCAGCAGGTCGGGCTCGGCAAGTCCGAACGCGCATACAATGTCCAGGGCGCGTTCCGCGTGACGGCCGACGGCAGGGCCGCGGTGGCGGGGCGCAAGCTGGTGCTGGTCGACGACGTGCTCACGTCGGGCGCGACGCTGGAGGCCGGCGCACGGGCACTGTTGCGGGCGGGCGCGGCATCGGTCGACGTCCTGGTATTCGCCCGGGTTGTGGCGCCGGGCGGCGCTCCCATATAGACAACTTGTCATGATCCGGATCGAGATTTACACCACCCGCTACTGCCCCTATTGCCATGCCGCCAAGCGGCTGTTGACGCATAAAGGTGCGGAGCTCACCGAGGTCGACGTCAGCGGCGATCCCAGGAGCCGAAGCGAGATGGTAGCACGCGCCAAAGGACGCATGACGGTGCCGCAGATTTTCATCGGCCCGGTTCATGTCGGCGGCTACGACGACCTCCAGCGCGCTCGAGCGGGCCGGCAAGCTCGATACGCTGCTCGGCCGCGCCGACGTGCTTGCAAGCAGTGGGGAACCATCGGCATGAACCAGGGACAAGCTGCGTTCACGGCCGGTCTCGTGCAGATGCGCTCTGGTCTTTCGCCGCAAGCCAATCTCGATGCGGCATTGCGCCTGATCGAAACCGCCAGCGACGATGGTGCGGAGTATGTCCAGACTCCGGAGATGACCAACATCCTGGAGGTCAAGCGCGAACGGCTGTTTGCGGCGATCGCGCCCGAGGAAAGCGATGAAAGCCTCGCTGCCTTCCGCGAGCGTGCGCGCAAGCTCGGCCTGTTCCTTCATGTCGGCTCGCTCGCCATCAAGGTTTCGCCGGAGCGGGCGGCGAACCGATCGTTCCTGATCGACCGCAATGGCGACATCGTCGCGCGCTACGACAAGATCCACATGTTCGATGTCGATCTCGCCAACGGCGAAAGCTATCGTAAATCGCGCAGCTACCGGCCCGGGCGAAATCGCAGTTGCATGCGATCTGCCGTGGGGGCGACTGGGGCTCACGGTCTGCTATGATTTGCGCTTCCCCGCACTCTATCGTGCCCTCGCAGAAGCCGGCAGCTCGTTTCTCGCCATGCCGTCCGCCTTCACCAGCCAGACCGGCGAGGCGCATTGGCACGTGCTCAACCGGGCCCGCGCGATCGAGAATGGCGCCTTCGTGCTGGCGGCGGCGCAAGGCGGCAGGCACGAGAACGGCCGCGAAACCTTCGGGCATTCGCTCGTGGTCGATCCGTGGGGACGCATCCTTGCAGAAGGCGCAAGCGAGCCGGGAGTGATCCTGGCGCGGATAGACCCCGCCGAGGTGAGCGCGGCGCGCGCGAAAATTCCATCGCTGCAGCACGGGCGGCGGTTCGAGACGATCGAGCCGATGGCGGAGCCCGTGCATCTGCACGCCGTGCGAGGCCCGGCATGATCCGTTATGCGCTGGCCTGCGATAAAGGGCATTCATTCGAGAGCTGGTTCCAGAATTCGGCGGCGTACGACAAGCAGGCCAGGCAAGGACTCGTGACTTGTCCGATCTGCAACACGGCCAAGGTCGAGAAGGCGATCATGGCGCCGCGCCTTTCGAGCGCGAGAAAGCGCAGCGCTGAACCCGCACCGGCGGCGATCCCCGATCCGACCCCGGCGGCAATCCCGGGTGACGCAGCCGCCCCCTCCGCCCCGGTCGCCATGATTTCGCCGCAGGAGCGCGAGTTTCGCAAGAAGCTCAAGGAGCTGCGCGACCACCTCACCCGGAATGCCGATTATGTCGGGCAGAAATTCCCGGAGGAGGCGCGCAAGATGCATTATGGCGAGACCGAGCACCGCTCGATCTATGGCGAGGCCTCGCCCGACCAGGCCAAGGAGCTGCACGAGGAGGGTGTCGAATTCCATCCTCTGCCGGTTCTGCCCGACGAGCGCAACTGATACCAACCGTCATGGTGTTTGACTTGTCATGCCCGCGCTTGTCGTCGCTTTCCGGCATCCACGTTTTTAAATCGCGAGTCACATCAAAGACGTGGATGGCCGGGACAAGCCCAGGGACAAGCCCAGGGACAAGCCCGGCCATGACGATGAGGAGACATCGTCCATGAATGTTGGTATGAGGTCAGTTACTCGTCGAACACCGCAACTGCCCGGATCGGAGAGCCGGTTCCGCCGCGCCATTTGAGCGGCAAGCCGATGAAGCGGAACTCTCCTTGACCAATCAGCGCCTCCAGATTGCACAGGCTCTCGATATGCGTGATATCGAGCTCCAGGCATGCCTTGTGAACGAGTGAGTTCACATCTCCCATCGGCCCCGGCCGCATGGAGTCGATGCCGAAATGCACGATCCCCTGCCCGGCCAGCCACTCGGTGGCAGCCACGTTCACCCCGGGATTGTCGGTCGAATAGGCCGCCGTCGGGAAGGTGCGGGCATGATGCCCGGTGCAGAGGAGAACCGTTCCTTGCTTTGGAATCGCCACGCCCGACTTCGTCACGGCCGCCTGCAAATCCGCCGGCGCAATCTCGGCACGCGGCGCCATGTGCCGGAGATCGATGCAGATCCCTTTCACATAGCAGTTCTCCAGCGGATACTCGTCGATCGGGGTCGCCTTCGGCCCGAAGTGGCGAGGCGCGTCGATATGCGTGCCGCCGTGGTCGGGCATGGAGAAGAACATGACGCCGTTGCCATGGACATTCCCGGAGTCGGCATAGGCCTCTTCGTGCGTTTTCCAGACGCCGTAAATGATCGGAGGCTGTCCCGGATAGGTCGGAGTCCGGTGATAGAGCTCGCGGCTCAAGTCGATGATTCTCATTGATCGTTCCTTTCCTTGCTCACCAGGACGCAATATCACAGGCGCCTCGAGGCGCGTGGTATGACTTGCGAGGCTCGGCAGACCTTGGTGATGATTGGATTAACCGAATGATCGAGAAGCTGACGCTGCACCACGTTGATGCTCGCGCCGTGCTGGTACCGCTGCGGCGGCCTGTCGTATCGAAGGTCGGCTTGTTCAAGGACTGGCCGCTGATTCTGATCGATCTCTACACCGATCAAGGAGTAGTCGGACGGAGCTATCTGGAGCCGTATCTCGAGGGCTCCGTGCGCTATATCATGCCGGCTATTCATGATCTGGCTGCTGCATCGGTGGGCAGGTCGATTTCACCTCTGGAGAATTACCGAAGCAATAGACGCTCGCTCAATTTGATCGGCTACGCAGGCGTGTCGGCCATTGCCGTGTCGGGCCTGGACATGGCGATGTGGGATGCGCTGGCAAAAGCCGCTGGGATGCCGCTGACGGTTTTTCTCGGCGGTTCGCTCGGTCCGGTTCCGGCATACAACAGCAATGGTCTCTGGCTCACCGACGTAAGCACGCTCGCGAAAGAGGCGAGCGAGCTTGTCGCCGAGGGCGGCTTTGCAGGACTCAAGCTCAGATTGGGACGAGATCGACTTGCCGACGATGTCGCTGCCATCGAGCAAGTACGTGAAGGCGCCGGGGACGAAATCAAGCTGATGGTGGATTTCAATCAGGGGCTGTCACTCGGTGACGCGCTGAACCGCTGCCATGCCCTCGACGACCGGGGCCTCTACTGGTTCGAGGAACCCATTGCCTACGACAACCTCGCCGGCTACGTGCAGCTGGCCCGCGAGCTTCGGACGCCGGTGCAGCTCGGGGAGAACTTCTACGGGCCGCGCGATCTGTTCGAAGCGATCAGGGCCGGCGCCGGCGATTACGTGATGCCCGACCTGATGCAAATCGGCGGGATCAGCGGATGGCTCGGCGCTGCGCCGATTGCAGCCGCGGCCGGAATTCAAGTGTCCACGCATCTTTATCCCGAGGCGGCGGCGCACCTGATGCGCGTCAGCGAAACCGGGCATTGGCTGGAGTGGCAGGATTGGGCCGACCCGATCTTGCAGAGCCCATTCCCGATCGAAGAAAGCTGCCTCGATATCCCGGATCTGCCCGGCATCGGCATCGACTGGGATGAGGATGCCGTGAGGCGATACCGCTACGACGCCTAGCTACTTTCCGGCGCAAAAATAGACGCCGCCTCTCCCGCGCCAACGCTGCGATCAGGCATGCTATTCTCGACGAAAACACGCCGCGCCCGGATGGCCGGGTCGGTGCAGCTGCGCGACCATCGTTTTCGAGAGGAAGTGACGTATGGCAACATTGCACTCCCTGCTGTTCAGGGCCGCCGGCATGCTGCTGGCGCTCACGACGGCGGCACTGGCGCAAGACTATCCGGCCAAGCCGGTGCGGATAATCGTTCCGTTCGCGCCCGGCGGCCTCAACGACGTCGTCGGCCGCATGATCGCCACGCACCTGAGCGAACGGCTGGCCAAGCAGTTCATCGTGGAAAACCGCACCGGCGGGGGCGGCGTCGTCGGCAGCGAGCTGGTGGCGAACGCGCCGAAGGATGGCTACACGCTGCTGATCGTCTCGATCGCACATGCCGTCAATCCTGCGCTCTACAAGCTGCCCTACGATCCGCTCGAAGCGTTTGCCCCGATCGCCATTTTCATCTCCAGTCCGAACGCGCTCGCCGTCAATCCCGAGCTGCCGGTCAGGTCGGTCGCGGAATTCGTCGCGCTTGCCAAGGAGAAGCCGGGGCAACTGCAATATGCCTCGGGCGGCGTCGGCGGCTCGCTCCATCTCGGCTTCGAGCTGTTCAAGCTCATGGCCGGCATCGATGTCCTGCACGTGCCGTTCAGGGGCGCCGGCCCCGCCATGATCGACGTGATGGGCGGCCATACCAAGGCGATCATTGCCACCGTGTCCACGATGGCACCGCATGTGCGTTCGGGAAAGCTCAGGGCGCTCGGCATCAGCGGCGCGCAGCGCAGCCCGATACTGCCGGAGGTCCCGACGATCGACTGAAGCTGGCGTGCCCGGCTACGAGGCCGGCAACTGGATCGGCATCGCAGCGCCCGCGGGCACTCCCGACGCCATCATTGCAAAGCTGCACCAGGAGATTTCAGCGATGCAGGATCTGCCCGAGACACAAAGGCGGCTCGCATCCGACGGCGCCGACATCGTGCGGATGAGTCCGGCCGAGTTCGGTGCGTTCATGGCGCAGGAATTGGAAAAATGGGGGCGCGTGGTGAAGGAGGCCGGCATCAAGGCGCAGTGAGGCGGAGCAGCCGACGCGCCAGTCGCCAGGCCCGGAGCTGCCGCGGCTGATCACGGCTCCCCGCCGGATGGAAGTCGAATTGCACTGACCCCCCACGCGTCGTAGCTTAACTCATCGTGCAAACATCGATCATCGGAGGAACCATTCATGGCACTGCGCAGGTTCGTCATCGAGCGAGACATCGCGAAAGTCGGCAGCTTCGAGCGCGAGCAACTCCGGGGGGCAGCCGCCAAGTCGAACGAGGTGCTGCACCAGCTCGGCCCAGACATTCAATGGGTCGAGAGCTACGTCGCCGACGACAAGACCTTCTGCGTCTATCTCGCCAAGGACGAGGCGATCATTCGCAGGCATGCCGAGATCAGCGGCTTTCCAGCGACCAAGATCACCGAAGTCAAGAAGATGATCGATCCCACGACGGCAGCTGCCTAATCCACCTTCGCGCCGGAGATTTCGACCAGCCTCGCCCACTTCTTCACCTCATCGCGCATGAAGGCAGCGAATTCATCCTTTGTCATGGGCGCGGCCTCGATCCCGGAACCGGCGAGTTGCGCCTTCCCGTCCTCCGATCGCGCTACTCGGTCCACCACGTTGAACACCGTGTCGACAACCGGCTGCGGCGTGCCCTTGGGCCCCCATATGCCGAACCAGAGCGGCGCGTCGAACCCGGCCAGCCCGGATTCCGACAATGTCGGAAGATCGGGATAGAGAACCGATCGCTTGGCCGACGTCACGGCGAGCAGCTTTACCCGCGGGTCCTTGAGGAACGGCGCGATCGTCGGCGCCGGTGCGAACATGATCGGCAGCCGGCCGCCGAGAAAATCGACGATCACCTGATTGGTCCCGCGATACGGGATGTGGGCGAGCTTGATCCCGGCCATCGTGTTGAGCAGCTCACCCGAGAGATGCTGAATGCTGCCGATCCCGGCGGATCCGTGATTGAGCTCCCCCGGCCGGGACTTCGCCAATGCGATCAGATCGGCAACTGAATTGACGCCGAGCGAGGAATTTACCGCGAGGATGATGGGGATATTCCCCAGGAACCCGATAGGCGCGAAATCAGTGAGGGCATCGAAGGAAATCTTCTTGAACAGGCTCATGCTGATCGGCAGCGTGACGCCGTTGGTGAGCAGCGTGTAGCCGTCGGGCGCGGATCGCGCCACCGCTTCCGCGGCAAGACTGCCGGAACCGCCGACGCGGTTCTCGACCACGGCCGGTTGACCCAGATTCTTTTCGAGCCTCTCCGCATAGATGCGAGTGATCGCGTCGAGCGAGGACCCGGCGGGAAACCTGCAGATGATCCTGATCGCACGGGTGGGATAGGAGCCCTGCGCGTGCAGCGTCGGCGCTGCGCCCAATAGCCCGACCGTGCAGACCAACAGTGCAAGAAGCCAATTCATCCTAACCTCCTTCGGGCGCTCGATCGTCCTGGCAATCTTCGGCAAGCAAACGATAGCATTTCGGCTTGTGCAACGAAACCGCGTGAAAAGGTCGCCCCGCCGGCGCGAATTGCTCACGACCAGGCCGAGCGTTGTTCGCACCCGCGCAAGTCGGCGGCTGGGCGCTTATCGCCGGCTGCCTCTGCATCTCGCGCGGCTTCAAGTGCCTGCCAAACGCGCTGGGCGATAACGGCAATGCGTTGACGCTTGCGCCAGAGGAAGCCAAGGCAGCGGCGACCGCATTGGCGATCGTTGCGGCAACGGCGACGACCCCGCCTTCGCCTGCGGCCTTGACGCCGAGCGGATTGGTGGTCGAGAGCGCGAGCTCGACAGATACACAGTGCAGGCGCTCGAAGTCGGTTGCGGTGGGCAACAGGTAATCGGCAAGCGATGCGGTCAGGAGCTGCCCGTCGTCGTCGTATACCAGCTCTTCCAGAAAGGTCGCGCCGAGGCCTTGCACCAATCCGCCGACCATCTGGCCATGCACGATGAGCGGGTTGATCATACGGCCGACATCCTCGACCGCCCAATAGTCGATGACCTTCACACGCCCGGTTTTCGGATCGACGGCGACATGCGCCACGTTGGTGCCGTAGCTGTAGGTGAGCCTGGTATTTGAAAATGAGCCCGGTGCCTCGACCTGTTCCCCACGGGCCGCGGCATGGCGAGCGAGGGCGGCGAGATCGATGCTCTTTTTCCCATCCGCCGTGTGAAATTCTCCATCCTTCCATGCCAACGCTTCGTTCGGATGACCGAGGCAATCCATGGCCAAGGGCCGTAGAGCCTCGATGAAAGTCCTTGCGGCATCCAGGACGGCACTACCGCCCATGACAGCCGAACGCCCGGCGTAGGTTCCGAAGCCCTCCTCGAGATTGGTGGTGGAGCCGTGCAGGACGCGAATGCGATCAAGCGGGATTCCAAGGCTGTCACCACAGACCTGGGCAAAGGTGGTTTCGTGCCCTTGCCCCAGTGCCGAGCAGCCTACCGAAAGCGCCACGGTCCCGTCCGCCAGCAGCGCGAGAGTTGCATTCTCTTTCGGACCGGCACCGCCGCTTTCGACGAAGCAAGACAAACCGACCCCATGATACCAGCCGTCGACCAGTTGCCCGGAAAGCCTGCGAAGTTCGCTCCACCGGCTGTTCTCGAGCGCCAGCGTCAATACTTGCCGGTAGTTGCCGCTATCATAAGGCGAGGCGTGGCTGCCCGGCATCAGGTTCCCGGGATCGAACGGAAGCTCCTCGGCGGCGAGCAGGTTGCGCCGGCGCATCTCGGCTGGGTCGATCCCCAGGTCGGCCGCTGCGATGTCGATCAGTCGTTCACGGAAAAAATTCGCTTCGAGCCGGCCGGGGCCGCGAATGCTGCCGATCGGTGTCTTGTTCGTGACGAACACGTTCACTTCGCAGTCGAAACTGGGAATTCGATAGGGCCCCGGCAGGAATGCGGCGACGTTCGAGGGTGGAACGCTGCCATTGGTCCTTACATAGGCACCGAGATCGACCAACACGCTGCCATCGAGACCGAGAATGATGCCGTCGGACCGGCATGCGATCGCGAGCTCGCATTCCACGTCGCGCGAATGGTTCGTCGCCAGGAAGTGCTCGCGGCGATCCTCGATCCATTTCACCGGCCGGCCGAGCGTACGCGCTGCGAACGGAACCAGGAAATCCTCCGGATAGAACTCGCCGCGCACGCCGAATCCGCCACCGATGTCGACTTCGATCAGGTCGATGGCGGTCTCGGGCAGAGCAAGCATGCTCGCGAGGATACGACGGTTGGCAAACGGGACCTTTGCCGCACCCCACACTCGCAGGCGACGCCCGTCCCAGCTTGCGACCAGACCGCGTGTTTCCATCGGAATCGCGCTGTGCCGCTGCGAGCGAAATGTTTCCTTGCGCACATAATCGGCGGCGCGAAGCGCCGCCTCGATATCACCGCGGCCAATTCGATAGCTCGAGGCGATATTGGTCCCGGTTGCCTCGTGAACGACATTCGATCCGCCGGCGGCCGACCAGCTCGCGACGCTCGGCAACTGCTCGAGCTCGATGGAGATTTGTCCAACGGCGTCTTCGGCCCGATATGGCGAGTCCGCCACCACGAGCACGACCGGTTCGCCCACATAGCGGACCTTGTCCGCTGCCAGAGGAAACTGAAGAAAACAACGCTCGTAGCCGGGCAATGGTGGAACACGCATCGGGATCGGAGCGGGGCACGCTCCGAGGTCCGCAAAGGTGTACACGGCGTGCACTCCCGGCATCGCGCGCGCCCGGCGCGTATCTACATCGGCAATGCGAGCATGCGCGACCGGACTCCGGTAGAGCGACGCATGCAGCATTCCCTCCAAGCCGATGTCATCGATGTACTCGCCGCGGCCGGTCAGAAAACGCGAGTCTTCCGATCGCGGGATAGCGGCGCCGATCAGGCTTCGAGGTCGCAACGTCGCGCCGGCGATCCTCGATCTCTGAACAATCGTCATTTGCACCAGCGGCCCAAGAATTCCCGTAAAGCTCTTCATACCGAAGCTGATCTTGCACGATAGCACACGCGCAGCCGGGGCCGTATCGCGTCCTCCAGGTGCGTCAATGGACCCAGAGCAGCACCGCCACGCCGAGCACGATCAGCACGGTACCGAAAACCTCGCGCGGGGTCGCCTTCTGCTGCATGACGAAGCGCGAGATCGCCTGAGCGAACAAGACTTCGACCAGAGCCAGCGTGCGCACGCTCGCGGCGGTCGCGAGCGCGAACGCAAGGAACCAGAATTGCGATGCCAGCGCTCCCATGAAACCGGCGAACAGCGAGGGACGCCAGGCGCGCACGATCCCGGCGAGCACGTCGGGCTGTCGCAGCCAGAGATAGAGCGACAGCGGCACGGACTGCATCAGCAATCCGACGGCAACCGTGAAGGTCGCGTCCATGACATAGCTCGGCGACCCGAGGCTCAGGATCGCCCCACGATAGCCGACGGCCGAGAGCGCGAACATTGCACCAGCGGCGAGCCCGAGCAGCGTCGCCCTGACATCCATGGTGGTGCCGGGCTTGAGCGCCATGATGATGACGCCGGCGGTGGCGATCAGGATGGCAGCCGCCATCGGCAGCGTCACGATATCACCGAGAAACACCATGCCGAACAGCGCCGCCTGCACCGGCTCGGTCTTGATGTAGGCATAGACGACCACGAACGAGCGGTCGCTCATCGCCGCAAGCATCAGCGCGGTGGCGGCTACCTGCGCCATCGCCCCGTCGATCACCCATGGCCAGAACGGCAGCGGCGGTCGCGGCGGGGCCTGCCCGAGCGCGATCATCACCGCAGCGAGGAAGGCGAGCGCAAAAGGAAAGCCGAACAGGAACCGCACATGGGTGGCGCCCACCGTGCCGAGCCGGCTGGTGAGCTCGCGCTGGGTGGCATTGCGCACGGTCTGCGCGGCTGCGGCGATGACGGTAAAGACCGCCCAGAGCCACGAAGGATCGAACATCGCAACCTTCGACCGGTCCGGTACGCTACGCCAGCATCGCGGCTCGATCGATTTCTTGAGACGCGAACGACATCCGGTGCGCCTTTCGAAGCAAGACGAGCACCGGGATCATTCGAGGTCCTTACGGTGGGCAGGAACCGTTCGGGAACGATCGCGCCGCGCCACCATCATGTAGTTCACGCCCATGTCGGTTGCGATCTGCCAGCGATCCGCCAGCAGATTGTAGATCACGCCGGCCTCGTCGATCACGTCGAGCCCGTGCCGCTCGAGCGCGGCCTGCAGCTCGTTCGGCGTGACGAACTTGTCCCATTGATGGGTGCCGCGCGGCAGCCACCCCAGGACATACTCGGCTCCCACGATCGCCAGCGCAAAGCTCTTGAGCGTACGGTTGAGGGTGGCCACGATCATCAGCCCGCCCGGCTTCACCATCTCCGCGCAACGCCTGACGAACAGGCCGAGGTCGGCGACGTGCTCGACCACCTCCATGGCGAGCACAATGTCGAAACGCTCACCCGCATCGGCCAGCGCCTCGGCGGTGGCAGCGCGATAGTCGACCGCCAGACCCTGGTCGGAGGCATGCAGCCTGGCAACCGCGATATTGGTTTCCGATGGATCGGCTCCCACGACCTCGGCGCCGAGACGCGCCAGCGGCTCACTCAACAACCCGCCGCCGCAGCCGATGTCGAGGATGCGCAACCCGGCCAGTGCAACGATCCCCTTGCCGTCGCGCTCGAAGTGCCGGCATGCGGTGTCCTTGATGAAGCCGAGCCGCACCGGATTGAACTTGTGCAGCATCCCCATCTTACCGCGCGGGTCCCACCATTCGCAGCGCGAGCGCGGAAAATCGCGCCACCTCGTCCGGATCTACGGTCGAGCGCGCGTCGGTCTGGGCGCGTGACGTCATCACGATACTCATCGAGGAACTTTTTGACGGAGCTGTTCCTAGCATGAAACCGCGTCGTTGATCAGGCCGCCTGATTGGGTTGCGACCCGGAAATTGCGCCCTTATGTTTACCGGCCCTTCCGGGAAACCTTTGCCTATGCCTCGACTGGTGATGAAGTTCGGCGGAACCTCGGTCGCCGATATCGAGCGCATCCGCAATGTCGCCTGCCACGTCAAACGCGAAGTCGACGCCGGCAACGAGGTGGCGGTGGTGGTCTCCGCGATGGCGGGGGCGACCAACCAGCTCGTGGCCTGGTGCCGCGACGCTGCGCCGCTGCACGACGCGCGCGAATACGACGCCGTCGTGTCGTCCGGCGAGCAGGTCACCGCCGGACTGCTCGCCATCGTGCTCGAGGGCATGGGCGTCAATGCCCGCTCCTGGCAGGGCTGGCAGCTTCCGGTCCTCACCTCCAACGCCCATGCCTCCGCCCGAATTCTCGACGTCAACGGCGCGGAGCTCGTCAAGCGCTTCAAGGAGCGAAAAGAGGTGGCGGTGCTCTCCGGCTTTCAGGGGTTGCACAAGGAGACCGGCCGCATCACCACCCTCGGCCGCGGCGGATCCGACACCTCGGCAGTAGCCATCGCCGCCGCCATCGCGGCCGAACGCTGCGACATCTACACCGATGTCGACGGCGTCTACACCAGCGACCCGCGCGTCGTGCCGCGGGCACAACGCCTCGACCGCGTCGCCTACGAAGAGATGCTGGAGCTCGCCTCGCTCGGCGCCAAGGTCATGCAGGTGCGGTCGGTCGAGCTTGGAATGGTGCATAATGTGCGCATCTTCGTGCGTTCGAGCTTCGAGAAGCCCGAGGATATCGATCCGCACGGCACGTTGCCGGGAACGCTGATTTGCGGCGAGGAGGAAATCGTGGAACAGCAGGTCGTCACCGGCATCGCTTTTTCCAAGGACGAGGCGCAGATCTCGATCCGCCGCGTGCAGGACAAGCCCGGCGTCGCCGCCGCCATCTTCGGCCCGCTCGCCGATGCCAGCATCAATGTCGACATGATCGTGCAGAACGTTTCCGGCGATGGCGCCACGACCGATCTCACCTTCACGGTGCCCGCCGCCGACTACCAACGGGCGACCGACGTGCTGGTCAAGAACAAGGCTCTGGTCGGCTACGAGCGCCTCGACGGGGCCAACGACGTGGCCAAGGTCTCGGTGATCGGGATCGGCATGCGCAGCCATGCCGGCGTGGCCGCGAAGGCGTTCAAGGCCCTGGCAGAAAAGGGCATCAATATCCGCGCCATCACCACCTCCGAGATCAAGTTCTCGCTGCTGATCGACGCCAACTACACCGAGCTTGCGGTGCGAACGCTGCACTCCCTCTATGACTTGGATAAGCAATAGGGCGCTGATCACTCGCATGTCCGGTCGGCCGATCTCATATGCCCAGCGCTACGAAGACCTCTACCTGATGCGGTGCTTCGGCGCCCGCAGCGAAGGATTCTATATCGACATCGGCTCCGGGCATCCCGTCTACGACAACATGTCGTTCGCGTTCTATCTGCAGGGATGGCGCGGCGTGACCGTTGAGCCCAATCCATGGCTGGCGCGGCTCAGCCGTGCGGTGCGGCCGCGTGATCGCCACATCGAGGCTCTCGTCGGCGCAGCCTCGGGCCAGGCGACCTTCTACCTCGTTGATGAGCTCCATGGCTTGTCGACCATGATCGAGAGCCATGCCTGTGCCGCACGAACGCAATTCGGCAAGTGCTCGCAGGCGATGCAGGCGCCGATCACGACGCTCCGGGAGCTCTGCGCGCAGCACGCGCCGGCCGCATTCGATTTCCTCAAGGTCGACGTCGAAGGTGCCGAGCACGACGTGATCCGCAACGGCGACTGGCAAAACCACCGCCCGAAGGTCGTCGTGGTCGAGGCGCTCGCGCCGTTCACGCTGGCGCCGGCCTGGGACGCTTGGGAGCCGATCCTGGCCAGACACTGTTATCGCTATGCCTGTTTCGACAGTCTCAATCGCTATTACGTCGCGGAGGAGGCAAGCGAGCTTGCCGCCTGCCTGCGGAATGCACCGTCGTCATTCGGAGACGCGTTCCAGTTCCGCGACGCCGACCCCGCGCTCGCCGACACGTCCCACCCCGACCATGAACTGGCGACGCTGCTCCGCGGCGCCGACATGACTGGCCTGCCGGTACTCGAGCGCAGCCAGCTCTGCGAGCTGCTGACGGCGGACATTCCCTCCGCCGCGCTCGAGAAAACTGCGGACCCCGGAGAGATATCCGCCGCTGTCCGACGATTGTTCGGCCCGGATGCCACCTTTACGCCGGGCGATTTGCAGCTCCCGTCCGCCCCCCGCCTGCGTGACGTCTATGCCGCGATCGTCGAGAGCGACCGGTTCCGCACGGCCTGCGGACGGATTTCGGCGAGCTATGCCTGGTAGGCGGGCGACACCTCGAGGCTTTGGCTTGTCCGGCCTGCACCGCATTGGCTATATGGCCTGATGGCATGATTGCGAAAAGTTGCAGACTTTTCGGGTAAGATCATGCGACTTGACAAATGCTTGGAGCGAAATCGCGCAGTCGGCGATTTCGCCCTGAGTGGCTCCGGCCGAATGGGCTGGCTCGAGGGATCACGTCATGCGTGGCGCGCTCGGCGGTCCGCGCGTGCTGTTGCGCCGGCTCCGCGAGGTCATGGCGGAGCCGGTCAGCGCGCAGGAACGCCTGGACAAGATCGTGGTGTTGATCGCCGCCAACATGGTGGCGGAGGTCTGTTCCGTCTACGTGCTGCGCGTGGACGGGACGCTCGAGCTTTACGCATCCGAAGGTCTCAACAAGGAGGCGGTGCACCAGACCGTGCTGCGGCCGGACGAGGGCCTGGTCGGCCTGGTGTCGAGCGAGGCAACCCCGGTCAACCTCTCGGAAGCGCAGAACCACCCGGCCTTCTCGTATCGGGTGGAGACGGGCGAGGAAATCTATCACTCCTTCCTCGGCGTGCCGGTCTTGCGCGCCGGCAATACGCTCGGCGTGCTCGTGGTGCAGAACCGGGCGCGGCGCACCTATACCGAGGAGGAAGAAGAAGCGCTGCAGACGACCGCCATGGTGCTGGCCGAGATGATCGCCTCGGGCGAGCTCTCCGCCATCGCCATGCCCGGCGCCGAGCCCGCCGCCCGCCGGCCGCTGCAGCTCGCCGGCATCGCGCTCAACGATGGCATCGCGCTCGGCCATGTGGTGCTGCACGAGCCGCGGGTGGTCATCACCAATTTCATCGCCGACGACGTGCCGAAGGAATTGAGGCGGCTCGAAGCGGCGGTCGAAACCATGCGCTCGGATCTCGATACCCTGCTCGAGCATGGCGAGGTCGCCGATGGCGGCGAGCACCGCGACGTGCTCGAAGCCTATCGCATGTTCGCCTATGATCGCGGTTGGGTGCACCGCCTCGAAGAGGCGGTCGCGACCGGCCTCACCGCCGAGGCCGCGGTCGAGCGCGTGCAATCCGACACCCGCGCACGCATGCTGCGCGCGACCGACCCCTATTTGCGAGAGCGCCTGCACGATCTCGACGAGCTCGCCAACCGGCTGATGCACCAATTGCTCGGCAAGGACTATGCTCCGTCGCGCGACCGCCTGCCGGAGAACGCGGTCATCGTCGCCCGCTCCATGGGGCCGGCTGCGTTGCTCGACTACGATCGCAAGCGGCTGCGCGGGCTCGTGCTCGAGGAAGGCGGACCCAACTCGCATGTCGCGATCGTAGCGCGCGCGCTCGGCATCGCGGCTGTCGGCGAGATCGCCAATGCAACCGGCGTTGCCGACCCGGGCGACGCCATTATCGTCGACGGCTCGACCGGCGACGTGCATGTGCGTCCCACATCCGACATGGAGGCTGCCTATGTCGAACGGGTGCGGTTGCGCGCGCGCCGGCAACAGCAATATCTCGCGCTGCGCGACAAGCCCCCCGTGACCCGCGACGGCCAAACAATCGAGCTTTCGATCAATGCGGGCCTCGCCGTCGACCTGCCGCATATCGAGGAGACCGGCGCCGCCGGGATCGGCCTGTTCCGGACCGAGTTGCAATTCATGGTGGCGGCGAGCTTCCCACGCACCGCTGAGCAATTCTCACTCTACCGAGCCGTGCTCGACGCCGCCGGCGACAAGCCCGTCACCTTCCGTACCCTCGATATCGGCGGCGACAAAGTGCTGCCCTATATGCGCAATATCGAGGAGGAGAACCCGGCGCTCGGATGGCGTGCCATAAGGCTCGGGCTCGATCGTCCGGGGCTGCTGCGGTCCCAGATCCGGGCGCTGCTGCGCGCCGCCGGCGGACGCGAGCTCAAGATCATGTTCCCCATGATCGCCGCTGTCGAGGAATTCGACGAAGCCAAATCGCTGGTGGAGCGTGAGCTCACTCATCTGCGCAGGCACAGCCACAAGCTGCCCGATCGGGTCGAAGTCGGGACCATGCTCGAAGTGCCTTCCCTGCTCTACCAGCTCGATGAATTGCTCGCACGCGTCGATTTCCTCTCGGTCGGCTCCAACGACCTCATGCAGTTTTTCCATGCCGCCGATCGCGGCAATCCGCGCGTCGCCGACCGCTTCGATGCCCTCTCGGCGCCGGTCCTGCGTGCGCTCAAGGCGGTTGCCGACAGAGGGCGCGCGCATGGCAAGCAGGTGACGCTGTGCGGGGAAATGGCCTCGCAGCCGATCTGCGCGCTCGCCCTGATCGCCATCGGCTATCGCGCACTTTCGCTGGCGCCATCTGCGGTCGGCCCGGTCAAGGCCATGCTGCTCGATCTCGATGCCGGCAAGGCTGCGGCGCTTCTGGCACCTCTCGTCGCCAGCCCCGCCGGCAGCGTGCCGATCCGCGAACGGCTCGAGGCATTCGCAGCCGCGGAAGGGTTGCAGATTTGATGCCCCCCAGCGATTTCGAGCCAGTTGGAGACTGGTTGGCCGCATTCACTTCGGCAGTCGCGGTCGATCCGACGCCTCTCTCGCTTCGCAATCGTAACCCC
Organism: uncultured Alphaproteobacteria bacterium; assembly: GCA_963831225.1. Lineage (GTDB taxonomy): Bacteria > Pseudomonadota > Alphaproteobacteria > Rhizobiales > Xanthobacteraceae > VAZQ01. Next base: position 53,094 of record CAWHPT010000071.1, on the reverse strand, counting down.
GCACGGGGACCGGCACGACCGAATGCTTCCTGACCGGAAACTCGAGGCGCTGGTGGCCCGCCACAGGGCCATCGAACATGAGCTTGCCAGCCAGGTGACCCCGGACACCTATGTCAAGCTCTCGCGCGAATTCGCCGAGCTCGACCCCATCATCGCGACCGTGAACAACTATCGCGCCGTCGTCGCCGAAATCGACGGGATCGAAGCGCTCATTGCCGATCCGGCGACGGATGCCCAATTGCGGTCGATGGCGGCAGCCGAGAAGCCGCACCTCGAGCACAGGCGCGCCGCGCTGGAACAGGAGCTCAAGCTGGCGCTGTTGCCCAAGAATGCGATGGACGACCGCAATGTCATCGTCGAGATTCGCGCCGGCACCGGCGGCGACGAGGCCGCGCTTTTCGCCGGCGATCTGTTCCGTATGTACGAACGCTACGCAGCCAAGCAGGGATGGAAGGTGGAGGTGATCTCGGCCAGCGAAGGCACCATGGGCGGCTTCAAGGAGATCGTTGCCGAAATCCGCGGTCGCGGCGCTTTCGCCAAGCTCAAATTCGAATCCGGTGTTCACCGTGTACAGCGCGTTCCCGACACCGAGACCTCGGGCCGCATCCATACCTCCGCGGCCACGGTCGCGGTGTTGCCGGAGGCAGCCGAGGTCGACGTCGCCATCAACGATGCCGACCTCAGGATCGACACGTTGCGATCGGGCGGCGCAGGCGGCCAGCACGTCAACAAGACCGAATCGGCCGTTCGCGTAACCCACATCCCTTCCGGGATCGTCGTGATGATGCAGGAAGACCGCTCGCAGCACCGCAACCGCGCCAAGGCAATGGCGGTGCTGCGTGCCAGGCTCTACGATTTCGAACGTAACAAGCGCGATGCCGAGCGCGCGGCGGAACGCCGCGGCCAGGTCGGCTCCGGCGACCGCTCGGAGCGCATTCGCACCTATAATTTTCCACAAGGGCGGGTCAGCGACCATCGCATCGATCTCACCCTTTACAAGCTGCCGCAGGTGATCGAGGGCGAAGCTCTGGGCGAGATCATCGATGCGCTGGTCGCCGAGCATCAGGCCGAGCTGCTGGCGGCGGAAGGCTTCTCGGGATGACGACAGCCGACCAGGTCGGAGCCAGCGCATCCGCTTGCGCGCTGCATCCTGGCATGACCGTGGAAGCGATACGCCGGCGTGCGGCGCGCGAGCTCCGCGATCATGGCCTCGATAGCCCGGATCTCGATGCACGCCTGCTCGTCGGACACGCGCTCGGGCTCGATCATGCTGCGCTTGCGGCTCAATCGCGACGCCCGCTCGCGCCCGCGGAAGCCGCCGCCGTGACTGCGCTGGTGGCGCGGCGGCTCGCTCGCGAACCGGTCGCGCGCATCATCGGGAACAAAGAATTTTGGGGGTTGCGGCTTCAAGCTCAATTCGGAAACCCTCCTGCCCCGGCCCGAGAGCGAGACCGTGGTCGAGGCGGCTCTCGCTGCCCTCGGATCCGAGCGCGGCGGCTCGCAGGCGCTACGCCTCGCCGACCTCGGCACCGGTTCGGGAGCACTTCTTCTCGCATTGCTGTGCGAGCTCCCGCACGCTTACGGCATCGGCACCGACCTCAGCCAGTGCGCACTCGCCTGTGCCCGGGACAACGCCGATCGCATTAGGGCTCTCGGCCCGCGCATCGTTTCTGGCCTGCGACTACGGAGCAGCGCTGACGGGACCGCTCGATTTGATCGTCTCCAATCCGCCTTATGTCGCGCGCGGCGACATCGCCGGATTGCAAGCCGAGGTCCGAGAGTTCGATCCGCGGCGCGCACTCGATGGCGGGGTCGAAGGTCTCGATGGCTACCGCGCCATCGCCACCGATGCACGACGCTTGCTTGCGCCTGATGGTGCGCTCGTGGTCGAGCTGGGCTGCGGCCAGCTCGGTGCCGTCACCTCGCTGTTCGCGGCCGCCGGGTTGGCCCCCGCGGCGGCGCCACATTTCGATCTTGCCGGCCTCGCCCGAGCCCTGGTTTTGCGTGCGCTGCCATGAATTCGGACATTTCAGATGCCAAAAAAAGCACTTGGATTATGGGACAAGACCGACTAGGTTTCAGGCACGGAATCGACCCGAGATACCTGCGCACCGATAGCGAGCCCCGGAGCTGGACTGCGGAGAGCCGACGGTGCGGACGACATAGCGAAGGACGCCGGATGCACCCGGCCATGCGGTTCGCCTCTTCGGGACGAGATGCTTCATCGGTTCGGCGCTGATTCGCGAACAATGCGGCTCGGGCGCATGGGGAAGAGCTTGGCAACGCCGCGGGTAAGCTGCATTCGAGGGATTGCTGCTTCGCGAGACGGAAGCTGACATTGCGGCGAGTGGCGTCGCTTTTTTACCTCCTGCTTGGACGCGCGAGGATGCGGGTGCCGCCGCGTTGCTCGCACAAGGTAGCGTAGGGTGCATCGACGAGCACGGCGGCAACTGCCGCCATAGAGAAGGGGTTGGCAACAGGCACATCATGAGAAACGGTCAAAATAAGCGCATGCGCGGACGCAACAATCACCGCAAGAGTCACAATCCGATGGCGCGCGTGTTCGAGTTCGAACGGCCCCGATGTGAAGATCCGCGGCAATCCCTCTCATATAGCGGAAAAATACATCCAGCTCGCCCGCGACTCGCAGGCCTCCGGCGATCCGATCGCGGCGGAAAACTATTTCCAGCACGCCGAGCACTATTTGCGCGTGATCGCCTCGGCGCAGGAGCAATTCCGTCAGAACAATCCCCAGCTCTCTCGTCCCGAGAACGAGATATCCAACGCGCGCGACGATGGCTTCGATGACGGCGACGACGATGTGCAGACGTCAGTCGTTGGGGCGGCCGATCAGCCGTTCGGCACGCGGGAGCCGCAGCCTTTCCTGCCGCGCGACTCCCAGCCTTACGCGCAGTCTCAGAACACCCAGTCGCAGCAACCGCGCGGGCATCAAGGCGGCGGGCCTGGCGGACCCGACGTCGACCGGCTGCCGTCCTTCATCACCGGCGGACAACAACCGCCGCAGCAGCAGCAACCGCCGAGCCAGAACGGCCACGACAATCAACCCGATCGTTTCCCGCTGCACCGCCGCCGGCGGCGTCATCGCGGACCGCGCCACGAGACGCAGGGCGGCGGCGACGGGGGAGAATCCAACTCGCGTGGCGATTGAACGCTCGGCTGCAGCGCGCGGCGGATGACCTCGTCGACGGCGCTGCATCGGAACACGCTGGCGGGCTAGCCGCCCGGCAGGGGTGCGAGCGCAGGTTCCAACGCCGGCATCAGTCGCGCCCGCTCACGCCGCGCCGGAATCGCGCGGTATACCTGCTTGGTGGCCTCCACGATATGCACGCCGGCAAAGGGCGCAGCCACAGCCGAGCCGGCGCGCTCCCAAGCCACGGCGGAGCGCAAGAACCAGCCGCGCCCGACCGGCGGCACATGCAGAGCCTCGCTCCAGCCTGCCGGCGTGAACCAGGTCTCCCGCAGCAGATGCGTGATCTGCGAACGTGAATAGGGGCGGCCGTGGCCAAATGGCGTGGTATCCAAGCGCGCCCATACCCCCCGCCGGTTCGGCACCACGACCAGCAGCCGGCCTCCGGCGGCGAGCACACGCCAGACCTCGCGCAACAGAATCAGCGGGTCGTGCGCCATCTCCAGCGCATGCACCAGCAGCACGCGGTCGACGGCGGAATCGGTGAGCGGCAGTTCGAGCTCGTCGACAAGCGTGACAAGTCCGGGCCGATTGGTGGGCCATTTCACCACTCCTTGTGCCGCCGGCATGAAGGCCAGGCAGCGCTCCGCCTCCTCGCGAAACAAGCCGAGATAGGGGGTCGCATAGCCGATGCCCAGGACGCTCATCCCGCGGGTGTCGGCAAACCGCTTGCGAATGCCACGCCCGATGAACCGGCGTGCCACGACCCCGAGCCGCTGGGCGTAAAAGTTACGCAGGTCGACGACATCGATGGACATGGCTGCGCAAGGGTAGCACGGATTTACTGGTCCCGTGCTTCGATGGCCGATCCGCGGCGGCCGGTCCGGGCGCCCGGGTTGCGTCGTCTTTCGCGAAAGCCGATGATCCTCCTCGCTGAACGGTCTCGGTCGCGCGGCGTCGCCGAGCCGGCCGCGTCGCCTCGAGCACACCGCTTTGCGCGGTACACCACAAGGACAATGCCGATGAGCGTGCAAACTCGCCTCTTTCCCTGCCTCAGTGACAATTATGGCGTGCTGCTCCATGACAGCGAGAGCGGCGCGACCGCGGCGATCGACGCGCCCGAAGCTGCGCCGATCGAAGCCGCGCTCGCAGCGAGCGGCTGGCGGCTGACCGACATCCTCGTCACTCACCACCACGCCGATCACACCGGCGGCATCGCCGAGCTCAAGGAGAAGCATGGATGCCGCGTCGTCGCTCCTGCCGGCGAGGCCGCCCGCATTCCGCTGGTCGACGAGACGGTTCGCGAGAACGACCGTGTCCGCGTCGGCGGCCTCGAGGCCCGCGTTCTGGAAACGCCGGGGCACACTTCCGGGCATATCAGCTATGTTTTTCCCGCCGACAAGCTGGCATTCGTGGGCGACACCCTGTTCTCGATCGGTTGTGGCCGCGTCATCGAAGGCACGCCGGAGATGATGTGGAACTCGCTCTTGAAATTACGGGAGCTGCCCGACGATACCCGCATCTACTGCGGCCACGAATATACCAAAGCCAACATTGCTTCGCGCGAACCATCGAGCCGGCCAATGCTGCCCTGGCGGCGCGGAGAAAGACGTCGAAAGGCTCATTGCTGCCCGCGAGCCGACGATTCCAACGACCATCGGCGAGGAAAAGGCGGCCAACCCGTTTCTGCGTGCCGATGTGCCGGAGGTGGCCCAGTCGGTGGGCCTTTCCGGGTCGCCGGCATGGAAGGTGTTTGCGGAAATCCGCGAGCGCAAGAACAGGTCTTGATCGGCCCGTGCCGTCAGCAGCCGAAGTGATCCGTTTGCTGGAATTGCTGCCGCATCCCGAAGGCGGACATTTTCGCCAGACCTTCCGGGATGCTCGAACGCTGGACGATGGCAGACCGGCATCGACCGCGATCTATTTCCTGCTCGCGCGCGGCGAGCGCTCGCATTGGCACAAGATCGATGCCGTCGAGGTCTGGCACTACCATTCCGGTGCCCCGCTCGTGCTCGAGATCGCTGCAACTGCGCAGGGCCCGATCCAGCGCATCACGCTCGGACCCGATCTCGCATCGGGCGAGCGCCCGCAGGCGATCGTGCCGGCCGATTGCTGGCAGGCGGCGCAAAGCCTCGGCGAATGGAGCCTGGCCGGCTGCACCGTGGCACCCGGTTTCGACTTTGCCGCATTCGAGCTCGCGCCTCCCGGCTGGGCTCCCTCATGCTAGACCTGCTGCGCACCGGCAGTGCCGGCGAACGTCACCGCGCGCGACCCATAGGTCCGCGACCAGGCGTCCGCGACGAGTGCGAGTGCGAGTGACACTTCGTCGACGCCGGGCGCAAGTTCTATGCCGAGTTGCTCTTGGTTCCAGAAGGCGAGCCGATTACCGATCGCCGTCAACACGAACGGGCGCGTGAACTGGAACGCATCGCTGTCGTGACGCGCGTCCCAATGCATGACGCCGAGATCCCGGCCGACTGCCCGGGCCTTATCCCGGCCGGCGAGATCCTACGCCGCCACGCCGGCGCTACACCATCACTTGGCCGCCGTTCGCCGACAGCGTCGAGCCGGTGATCAGGCCGGCATCATCGGAGGCGAGAAAGACGACGCAGCGCGCGATCTCCTCGGGCTCCCCCAGCCGGCCGAGCGGAATATGCGGCAGGATGTTTTTGTCCAGCACCTCTTTGGGCACCGCCTTCACCATCTCGGTCGCGATATAGCCGGGGCAGATCGCGTTCACGGTAATGCCGCTGCGCGCACTTTCCTGCGCCAGCGCCTTGGTGAATCCGAGCTCGCCTGCCTTGGCGGCGGAATAGTTCGACTGGCCCATCTGGCCCTTCTGCCCGTTGATCGAGGAGATGTTGATGATGCGGCCGAACTTTCGGCTGCGCATGCCTTCGATCACCGGCCGGCACATGTTGAACAGCGAATTCAGATTGGTGTTGATCACCGCGCCCATTGCTCGGGCGTCATCCGGTGAAACATGGTGTCGCGGGTGATGCCGGCATTGTTGACCAGAACATCGACCGGTCCGAGATCGGCCTCGACCTGCTTGAGCCCGGCGGCGCAGGAATCGTAGGACGCGACGTCCCACTTGTAGACCGGGATGCCGGTTTCGGCTTTGAACTTCGTTGCCGCCTCGTCATTGCCGCCGTAATTGGCGGCGACCTTGTAGCCGGCAGCTTTGAGCGCTTTCGATATCGCTTCGCCGATCCCGCGCGTTCCGCCCGTCACCACTGCAACGCGCGCCATGATGCCTGCTCCCTGCCACATTTAAACCACTCCGATCTGAACGACAGAGGACGGAGAACGGAAAGGATGAAGCCTGCTGCAGCGTTCATCTCCGCGCGCTTCGGACGCTGTCTACCGTTCCAGGCACATCGCAATGCCCATGCCGCCGCCGATGCAGAGCGTGGCGAGGCCCTTCTTCGCATTGCGCCGCCCCATCTCGTAAAGCAGCGTCACCAGCACGCGGCCGCCCGAGGCGCCGATGGGGTGCCCGAGCGCGATGGCCCCGCCATTGACGTTGACCTTGGACGTGTCCCAGCCGAGGTCCTTGTTGACGGCGCAGGCCTGCGCCGCGAAGGCTTCGTTCGCCTCGATCAGATCGAGATCCCCGATCGACCAGCCCGCCTTCTGGAGCGCCGCACGCGAGGCCGGTATCGGCCCGGTGCCCATGATCGCGGGGTCGACCCCGGCATGCGCCCACGACACGATGCGTGCGAGTGGGGTCTTGCCGCGCTTGGCCGCCTCGCTTGCCTTCATCAGAACGACAGCGGCAGCGCCGTCATTGATGCCGGAGGCATTGCCGGCGGTAACCGTCCCGTCCTTGGCGAAAGCAGGCCGCAGCTTTGCGATCGCATCGACGGTGGTTCCGTGCTTGGGATATTCGTCGGCGTCCACGACCACATCGCCCTTGCGGGTTTTCACGGTCACCGGCGCGATCTCGTCCTTGAACCTGCCGCCCTTCTGCGCCGCCTCGGCTTTGTTCTGGGACGCAACGGCGAACTCATCCTGCTGCGAGCGGGTGATCTGCCACTGCCGGGCGACATTCTCGGCGGTGTTGCCCATGTGATAGCCGTTGAAAGCATCCCACAGCCCGTCCTTGATCATGGTGTCGACCATGTCGAAGTTCCCCATTTTCACGCCGCTGCGCAGATGGGCGCAGTGCGGAGCCTGGCTCATGGATTCCTGGCCGCCGGCGACAACGATCTCGGAATCGCCATTGAGAATGGCCTGGTAGCCGAGCGCAACCGCGCGCAGGCCCGAGCCGCAGAGCTGGTTGACGCCCCAGGCCGGGCTTTCGACCGGGATGCCGGCAGACACCGAAGCCTGGCGCGCCGGGTTCTGCCCCTGACCGGCGGTGAGGATCTGCCCCAGAATGACCTCGGAAACCTGCGCCCCTTCGACGCCGGCGCGTTTGAGGGACTCCGCAATGGCGACCTTCCCCAGCTCGTGCGCCGGCACGGCGGCAAATGCCCCATTGAAGGCCCCGACCGGCGTGCGGGCCGCGCTGACGACGACAATATCGTCCTTCATCCTGGAACTCCTTTTCTTGTCCGGCTGGATGGTGACGGAGCCTATCGGCACTCGGCAACACCCCATTGCTCTTCGCTCAGATGGCGAAACTGATCATCCATCTCATCGAGGCATTTGGGACCTCACCGCGGGCGTGTCAATTGGATGGATCGCCGATCGTTTCTGCAACGCTTGCTCGGCGGCACCGCGTTCTCGCCGATAGCCGTTTGCGCACAAACGCATTAAATCGGTGGCCGGTCGGAAAAAACCGGCTATGCTGATCCTGGGACAGTGCCTACCGGATCCATCATGGCCAAGTCGGACGGACCGATTGCGATAAAAAAATACGCCAACCGGCGTCTCTACAATACCGGCACCAGCACCTATGTGACGCTCGAGGACCTCGCCGGCATGGTGAAAGCGGGCGACGATTTCCTCGTCCATGACGCCAAGACCGGCGAAGACATCACCCGCCAGGTGCTGGCCCAGATCATTTTCGAGCAGGAGAACAAGGAGGGGCAGAGCCTGCTGCCGATCGCCTTTCTGCGCCAGCTCATCCGCTTCTATGGCGACAGCATGCAGATGCTGGTGCCGCGCTATCTCGAGGTCTCCATCGACTCGCTCACCCGCGAGCAGGAAAAATTCCGACATCAGATAGCACAGGCCTTCGGCGGCAGCCCGTTCGGCGCGCTCGAGGACCAGGTGCGACGGAACATGGAAATCTTCGAACGTGCCTTCGCCATGTTCACGCCATTTGCCCGCCGTGAAGGACAAACGGGGGCGGAAGCGGACACACCGGCGGCAAGCGGCGGCGGCAACGAAGAGATCACCGATCTCAAGCGCCAGATGGAAGTGATGCAAAAGCGTCTCGAACGGCTGAGTGACAAGGACCAGACTTGATTTTTGCGACGCTTTTGGCGAGAGCTTCGGCTCTGCCCGCGCGCTCGTTCCGCCCCGCCGAATGCTCTAATATCCGAGCGCGCACCCGTCTTTGCGGGGGTCCGAGCCGCCGATCAGCACGCCGCGTTGCCAATCGATGCCGATGGCCTGCGCGCCGCCCCATGGCGAGGAGGCGAGCGCCACGTGGTGACCGCGCGCCGTGAGGCCCTGCGCAGTGGCGGCTGGCAGGCCGCGTTCGACGACGGTCTGCTGGTCGACAAAGAAGGCCCGCGGCGCGTCGATCGCCGTCTGCACGTCCATTCCGTGATCGATCATGTTGGTGACGATCTGCATATGCCCCATCGGCTGGTAATGCGCGCCCATGACGCCGAAGGCCAGCTCGCAGCGCCCGTTGCGCATTGCGAGCGCCGGAATGATGGTGTGCATGGGCCGCTTGCCCGGACCGAAAGCGTTGGGGTGGGCGGGATCGAGCACGAAGCAGGCACCGCGATTCGTCAGCATGATCCCGGTCGCCGGAGTGCAGATACCGACGCCGAAGTAGGAATAGAGCGTGTTGATCAAGGACACAGCCATGCGGTCACGATCGACCACCGTGAGATAGACGGTATCGCAGCCGGAGGCCGGCGCGACCGGCAGCACGATTCGGTGACCGCGGTCGATCCTGGCGGCGAGATCGGCCGCGACTTCCGCGCCGAGCAGCGCGGCGACCGGCTTGCGCATGCAATGAGGGTCGGCGACGTGGGCATCGCGCACAGCATAAGCCAGCCGCGCGGCTTCGAGCGCAATGTGAAAGCGGTCGGGGCCGAGCGGGTCGAGCGCGGCGAGATCGAAGCGGGCGAGGATGTTGAGCAGCAGCAGGGCCGTGACGCCCTGAGTATTGGGGGGCAATTCGAGGACATCAAGGCCACGGTAATTGATCGCGATCGGCGCAACTGCATCGCCGCGATGGCGGGAGAAATCCTCGGCCGTAAGGAAGGAGCCGCGGACGGCGAGCGTCGAAACGATATCCTGCGCGATCGGCCCCTCGTAGAAGGCACGCGCTCCCTCGACCGCGATGGTCGCGAGCGTGCGCGCCAGTGCCGGCAGCTGCACGACGTCGCCTTCCGCCGGCGCGCTCCCGCCGAACAGGAAATGTCGCGCCGCAGCGGGATCGGCACGCAACTTGCCGGCCGTCCCGGCCCAGTCCCAGGCGACGCGCGAGGCGACCGCAAATCCGCCCTCGGCATAGCGGATCGCCGGCGCGAGCGCGCGTTCCAGATCGAAGCGGCCATGCGTTTCGAGGATCGCCGCCCAGGCATCGACGGCGCCCGGCACGGTGACGGCGTGGATCGAAGCCGGTTCGATCTGGCGCATGCCCTGGGCGTGCAGCGCCTCGATCGACGCGCGGGCGCCGGCGCGCCCGCAGCCGTTGTAGGCCCAGACCGGCTGCTCGGGTCGCGAGAGCATGCAGAAGCAATCGCCGCCGATCCCGGTCATGTGAGGCTCGACCACGCAAAGCACCGCGACCGCCGCCACTGCCGCATCCGCGGCGTTGCCGCCGGCACGCAGGGTCTCGATCGCAGCAAGGCTCGCCAGTGGGTGCGAGGTCGCAGCCATGCCCTCGCGGGCGATCACCGGCGACCGGCCCGGCAGCTGAAAGTCTCGGCTCATTGAGAAACGACTCGGGTGGCCGTGTCGTGCCGGAGCGAAATCAGTGCACAGTGCAATTTGCGATCTCGCTCCGAGTGCAGTCGATCGCATGATCTCATCCGAAAAGCCTGCGACTTTTCGCGAACATGCTGTACTCGATGAACCGCCAGTCGGAACATGTGCTCTCAGGAGAAACGTGATGACATTGACGCTTGCACAAGCCCGAACCATTCTGGACCAGACCCTCGCGGCCGCACGCGAGAAGAAGTACAAGCCGCTCGGTGTGGCCGTGGTCGACAACCGCGGCGCGCTGAAAGTCTATGCCGAGGAGGATGGCAGTCCGATCCTGCGGTCCAGAATCGCATCTGGCAAGGCCTTCGGATCGGTCGCCTTCGGCAGCGGGTCGCGCCGTCTGCACCAGATCGGGGTCGAGCGCCCGCACATGGCAGCAGCCCTCATCGAGATGACGGGTGGCACGCTCGTTCCGGTGCCGGGCGGCGTCCTCATCCGAGACCGGGCTGGTGCCCTCGTCGGCGCTGTCGGAGTGTCCGGCGATACCTCCGACAATGACGAGGCGGCAGCGATCGCAGGTATCGAGGCCGCCGGCTTCACCGCCGATACCGGCGGCTAAGCAAGGTTCGGTCGGTTGACCAACAGCTGCGCCAGAGTCACGAGTTGCGCGCGCTCGGTATTGAAAAGCGGGTCGGGGCCGACGAACGGGCTTTCGGACGCCAGCTCTAGAAAGCCGCGAAGGCCGCGTCGAGCTCCCCGCTGGTGCTGGCGTTGAATGCTCATCGCATGACATGCCGAGGGCAATTGTTGCGACGCAACGGGCGCACCCGGCCCAACGCCGGGCCGGCGGCTGGCACCATGTGCGCGCGTCCGTTCCTCTACGCTGTCATGATGCTCTTGCGGCTTGGGAAAATGTGCCATGAGTACATTCCTCTTGGCGGCGGCACTTATCTAGGTGAAGATAATAGCTCGATTGCGCATTTATCAGCGCTCGTCAGCCAGCGGGCCAACCAAAACCGGACATAATTCATCACCTGGCTCGACTCGACCGGCCGCTTGGCTTCCCCGGAGGTGTCCGTTGCGCGTGACCCGTCGCTCTATCCTTCGCACCGGCACGCTTGCCGCCGTCTCCCCCTTGTTCGGTCGAGCGCCATTGCCTGCAACACGAGCGCGTGCGCAAATCTCCGAGCCGCAGTGGCGGCACGGTCTGTCGCTGTTCGGCGATCTCAAGTATCCGCCCGGCTTCAGGCATTTTGACTACGTCAATCCGGAGTCGCCGAAAGGTGGGGTGGTACGCTTGGGGGCGCCCGGCACTTTCGACAACTTCAACCAGGCAATAGCCGGGCTCAAGGGCTTGTTCGCTGCGGCTGCCGGCACGATTTGCGACACGTTGATGGTGCCATCGCTCGACGAAGCGTCGGCCCATTACGGGCTGATCGCGGAAGCGGTCAGTCACCCCCCGGACTTTGCGTCCACCTCATTTCGCTTGCGCGCCGCCGCTCGCCATCACGACGGCAAGCCGATTACGATCGAGGACGTGATCTATTCCTTCGAGGCCTACAAGAAATACAACCCATTCATCGGCGCCTTTTACCGCCACGTCGTGATGGTTGAGCAGAGCGGCGAACGCGCGGTAACTTTCACTCTCGATTCCCCGGGCAATCGGGAAATGCCGGTGATCCTCGGGCAGCTCAGAGTGCTGCCCAAGCACTGGTGGGAAGGAAGCGACGCGTCGGGCAAGAAGCGCGACATCGGCGCAACCACGCTCGAGCCGCCGCTCGGAAATGGCGCCTACCGCATCAAGGAATTCGTCCCCGGCCGGACCGTGGTTTACGGGCGGGTGAAGGACTATTGGGCCAACAATCTGAATGTCAATATCGGGCGCGACAACTTCGACGAAATTCGCTACGAGTATTTTCGTGACCCAACGGTCGCACTGGAAGCCTTCAAGGTCGACTATTCGGACTGGCGCACCGAGAACAGTGCCAAGAACTGGGCCACGGCGTACGATTTTCCTGCGGTCAACGAGAAGCGGGTCCTCCTCGAGGAATTCCCTCAGCGCGACCGGGGGATCATGCGGGCCTTCGCCTTCAACACGCGGCGCGCCAAGTTCAAGGATGCGAGGGTGCGACGCGCGTTCAATTTCGCCTTCGACTTCGAAGAGATGAACAAGCAGTTCTTCTTCGGTCAATACAAGCGGATCAACAGCTACTTCGAGGGCACCGAGCTGGCCAGTTCCGGGCTGCCGCAGGGGGAGGAGCTTAAAATCCTGGAGCCGCTGCGCGACAAGGTGCCGCCCGAGGTCTTCACCACTCCGTTTGCCAATCCAGTCGCCGGGGCACCGGAGAAGGTGCGCGCTAATCTGCGCGAGGGGATGCGGCTCCTGCGGGAGGCAGGGTACGAGGTGCGCGATCACAAGCAAGTCAACATCCGGACAGGCGAGGTGCTGAGTGTCGAGATTCTCAGCGTAATGAGCGATCCGTTGGGAGCGGAACGCTTCATCCTCTTCTACAAGCCTGCGCTTGCTCGTCTCGGTATCGACGTCACCGTGCGAAGTGTCGACGATGTCCAATATCAGAATCGATTAGGTAACTTCGACTTCGATATCATCATAGCCTCATGGCTGCAGTCCCTGTCGCCCGGCAATGAGCAACGCGACTTGTGGAGCTCTCAGGCGGCCGATACGCATGGCTCGCGCAACTACGTCGGCATCAAGGATCCCGCGGTCGATGCACTGATCGAGCGCGTGATTTTCGCCCGGAGCCGTGGCGAGCTGGTGGCGGCCACCAGGGCGCTCGACCGTGTCCTGCTGTGGAGCCATTACGTCGTGCCACAATTCACCTATGACAAGGTGGCCGCTGCACGCTGGGATCGCTTCGGCCGGCCCGATCCGTTGCCCGAGTATGGTGGCTCGGCATTTCCAACCGTCTGGTGGTGGGATTCCGAAAGGGCCGCCAAAACAGGGACCTGATCCATTGGCCGGCTGCTGCGCGCGCGCCGCAAGCGGCCATGCCGTTGCACGTCGGCGCACCGTCATCAGGCTCTCCGCAACTCCTTGGCCCGTGCGGGGAGCTTCCAGTCCGGGCGGATGAAGTGACAGGTGTAACCCGCGGGGTAGCGCTCCAAATAATCTTGGTGCTCGGGTTCGGCTTCCCAGAAATCGCCGGCGGGCGCGATCTCGGTTACGACCTTTCCAGGCCAAAGACCGGAGGCACCGACGTCGGCGATCGTATCCTCAGCGACGCACTTCTGTTCCTCGCTCGTGTAGAAGATCGCCGAGCGATAGCTTGTCCCGATGTCATTGCCCTGGCGGTTTCTCGTGGTTGGATCGTGAATTTGGAAAAAGAATTCCAGCAGCCTACGGTAGCTTATCCTCGCGGGGTCGAAGACAATTTCGATCGCTTCGGCGTGTTTGCCGTGGTTGCGGTACGTCGCGTTCGGCACGTCGCCGCCGGTGTAGCCAACGCGCGTCGAAATCACACCATCATGGCGGCGAATGAGATCCTGCATTCCCCAGAAGCAGCCGCCGGCGAGCACTGCGCGTTCCTGTGTCATCCCTTATCCTCCACCTGATCGAGATAAGCCCCGCGATCATTGCAACGGCACGAGGTCGCCCATCATGGTCGGAATGAACTCCGACACGGTGGGATGAATGTGCATCGCGCGTTGCATCACTGTGCAGGGTGCCTTCGCATACATGAGATCGAGGATGCAGTGGATGACTTCGTCACCCGCTAACCCCAGGAGTGAGGCGCCGAGGATCTGCTTGCTATCTTGATCTACCAGGATTTTCATGAAGCCCTTGGTCTCGCCCTTTTCATACGCGCGACTGACGTCTTCCATGGCAAGCGTGGAGATCAGCGCGGGCCTGCCAGTCTTGCGGACTTCCGCCTCCGTCATACCGGCGCGACCGAGCGGTGGATCCGTGAAGAGCGCATAGGCGGTTATCCGATCGCTCACGCGCCTCTGATCGTTGTCGAGTAGATTAGCTGCCACGATCTCGAAATCGTTCCAGGACGTGTGGGTGAACGCGCCCCGGCCATTACAATCTCCCATCGCCCAGACCCCAGGGACGTTGGTGCGCAGTTGATCGTCTACCTGGACATAGCCGCGCCCATCGGTAGCGATGCCGGCCTTATCGAGGCCGAGATCGTCCGTGTTCGGCTGTCGGCCTATCGCGACCAGAACGTGTGTTCCGACGATTTGCGAAACCTTTCCCGCGGACTCGACCTTCACGGCAATGGAGTTTCTCTCCTTCTCCACACCGATTACCTTGCTGTCGACGCGCACGTCGATCCCTTCCTCGCTGAGGAAAGCAGCGACAGCTTGTGAGACATCCGCGTCCTCGCGCGGGATCAGGCGCGGCGCGAGCTCGATCACCGTCACCTTGCTTCCGAAGCGGCGGTACATCTGCGCAAATTCAAGGCCGACGTAGCTGCCTCCCAGGATGATGAGGTGCGAGGGGAGGAAATCAACGTCCATCATCGAGCTGTTGGTGAAATACGGTACTCGGTCGAGGCCGGGTATCGGCGGAACCGCCGCGCGCGCACCTACATTGATGAAGAAGCGATCGGCAGCAAGCTCAGAGCCATTCACTGCCACTCTCTTTTCCGCAACAAAGCGGCCATGGCCCTCATAAACTGTGCATCCTTTCAGCGTCTTTAGCGATCGCTCGACACCATTGCGCGACGAAGCCACAACGGCGTCTTTGCGCGCCTTGACCGCCTTCATGTCGACAGTGACCGCTCCCTCGACCTTCACGCCGTAATCGGCGGCGCAATGCGCAACATGTGCCGCATATGCGCTCGCTACCAGCGCTTTGGTCGGGGTGCAGCCGGTGTTCACGCATGTGCCGCCGAAAAGCTTGCGCTCGATGATCGCGATCTTCCAGCCTGCAGCCACCAATCGCCGCGCCAAGGCCGGCCCGGCCTGTCCCGTGCCTATGACGATCGCGTCGTAGGTGACCATGACCGACCTCCAGTGAGCCTCGCGGCTGGTCCTTGCATCACTCGGGGCCGGGAGGCCAGCGAGCGCGCCGGCGCAGTGCTCGCCCGGCGAGCCGCCGCCGATGACGATGACGATGACGTCGTAGCCGCTGCTCATGACGGCAGCGGCTTGCCGGCCTGCTCCCGGACGATGTACTCGGCGTACCAGTTGGGCCAGTCCGCATCTCGCTGGCCGGTCCGCTTCTCGTGCTCGCCGTGCGCGGCCTCCGCACGGCGGAGCGCGCTCGCGAGCTCAGTTGACGAGGTGAATGTCGTGTCGTCCGCGTCCACGCGTCCGGGCAATCGCACGGTGACCTCCTGCAACAGCCAGCCGTTGCCGTCCGGATCGCTGAACGTGGCGAACGAGGCGTAACTGCGCCGCTCCGGATCCGGGCCGCTGAGAGGCGGCTTTCCCGGACCGGCACGGTGGAACACTTCGCTCACGTCGACACCGCGAGCGACGAGCTCGGCGCGCGCTGCCTCGATGTCCGACACGACGAGATAAAGGTCTGCGTGCCGAGCCCGGCACGGCCGACGTCACTCCCGTGCCGAAGTGGATCGAGCACGGCGAGCCTGGAGGCGTGAACTGCACGCCCCGAAACTCGTCACCGATGACGAAGTCGGCGTCGAGCCTCCAACCCAGGCCGCCGTAAAAGCGCTTGGCGCGATCGACGTCCGAAACAGGGATGACGACGACCTCGAGCTTCATGTCGACCGTCCGCGCTCTCGGGGTTTCGATTGCAGGTTCGCTGCGCACTTGAGTACTGCTCATCTCTAGCTCCTCAGGTTTGAGCGCCTCGAGATTGCGACACACGTCCAAGCGTGAAAATTTGATTCCGGCTCATGTCGCGGTTTCCTCATGGCTCTCCACGTTCGGCCTTCAAGGTGCATAACGGTTGAAGACAAAGTCGCGAGCTTTGACGGTCGCGTGGCAGGAAAAGCAGGTGTTGTGCATCGCCTCGCTGGCGGGTTTGCCGTCGTCAAATTGAGCGAACCCCCAGCCGCCGGTCGAGGCGTATTTTCTCGAGTCCTTGACCATGAACTGAACCCCGTTCTTGGGTGGCCCCGCCACGAAAGATTGGAGACGGCCAAAGGCTTTTTCGCTTTCCTCCAACGGGTCGTAACTCCAGGCGAGCCGGGCGATGATGGTGCCGTCCGGGTACGGAAGCTGCCCTTCCCGGGAGGCCTTGATCGCTACGTCGTTGCCCAGAATGGCGCGCAGATCGTTGAGGTCGCCTTCTTCGTGGGCCACGGAGATCAACCTCCAGTCGCGGTATCCGGGGGGATTTTGACTCCGAAGATCGGGGAGCTTTCGTCGTCGGCGCCGCCGGCTGAGAATGTCATTGCACCGCTAACACTTATCGCCATGGTGGCTGCGATCACGAAGATTGGGATCGGTTTCATGGACGGTCCTTTCATACGATGAGACTTCGCTCTTCGTCGTCGCAGCGCGCCTGCAGGGCAGGCGCATGCTAGCCTGGATTTCCACGGAACGGAATTCGCCTCACATCATGTTCACGCAAAGACTCATTTTTCAGCCATTTCTTACGCAATTCGTGATCCGAAATGGTGTTCTGATAGCCTGATTGCGCGGCGTCTCTTCAACAGCGGAAGTGTTGTTGGCATCAGCAACACCGCAACGTGCCAGGTTCGGACACATGCACTGCAGCAAGAAGTTATTATTCGATCACGTCGTCAGCACGGGCGAGCAGAGTTGGCGGGACGGTTAGGCCGAGTGCCTTGGCGGTCTTGAGGTTGATCACAAGCTCGAATTTGGTCGGCTGCTGCACAGGCAGATCGGCCGGTTTGGCGCCCTTGAGGATGCGACCGGCATAGTCACCCACGACGCGAAAGAATTCGGCGAAGTTCGATCCGTAACTTATGAGACCGCCTGCAACGGCGAACTCGCGTCGGAAGTACAACGTCGGAATCGCTTGTCGAGCCGCCAACGTGACAAGTCGCTCGGCTTGCGAGAAAAAAAACGGATCGACCGCAATGATGAGCGCGTCGAGCTGCATTTTCTTCAGGTTTTCGAACACATCGTCGATCTCGCGTGCGCTGCTTGCGGTCAATGTTTCGATTTGTAGTCCAGCGGACTGAGCCGCAGGCTGCATTTCGCGCGACTCCGTCACGGCTGCAGGATTAGTCGAGTTCACGAGAAAGGCGATTCTGGTCGCCCTGGGTAGTAGGTCGTGCAAGAGCCCAATTCGCTTCGGTGCAGTTTCGATGAACGACGCCGTGATACCGGTGACGTTGCCGCCCGGGCGGTTGAGGCTGTCGACAAGACCGACCTTGACAGGATCATCAGCAGTCGTGAACACGACTGGAATCGTCTGGGTCGAAGCCTTCGCGGCAAGCGCCGAGACGGTCCCACCGGTCGAAACCAGAACCGCAACCGGTTTGTTCACCAGTTCTGCTGCCAGCTCGGGTAAACGATCATATCGACCGTGCGCCCAGCGGTATTCGATTGTCACATTGCGTCCTTCGACGAAACCAAATTCGGCGAGGCCTCGGTTAAAGGCATCCACAAGCTGTGCATCCACGTTGGATGACCTACTACTGAGAAATCCGATCACCGGCGTCACTGCCTGCTGCGCACGTGCAACGTTCGGCCACGCTGTCACCGTACCACCGATCAGCGTGATGAACTCGCGCCGTCTCATTTCCACGCCTCATCTGCGGACACTTCGAGGGATCGCATGTTATACCGCCTCCATATCAGATTGACTTGGCGATGTAAGGGAAGGTCGTGATGGATTTGACGAGTTCTGGATTGCGCTCGATGTAGAGAACGGCCTCCCGAAGTTTTGCGCGCACGGCGTCCATGGATTTAAGGGCGAGGTTCTTGAAGATCTTCTCGCGAATTTCGTCCCAGAGGTTCTCCTTCGGGTTCAACTGCGGCGAATAGGGTGGCAGGAACAGAAGCGTGATGTTGTCGGGGACCGCGAGCAGGCCGCACTGATGGTTGGGAGCACCGTCGAGGACCAAGAGAATTTGCTGCCTGCGGTATTTTCTGGATAGAACATCGAGGTAGATCTGGAAGCAGGCAGTATCCGACGCGGGCATGATCAGATAGACGCATCTTCCATCCTTGGGGCAGACCGCGCCATATAGGTAGACGTATTCGCGAACGAGTTGCGCGGCGACCTCGGGTCTGACGCCAGTAGGAGCCCAGCAAGGCCGCGGGCGGTTCATGCGTCCGAAACGCGCTTCGTCGGCGAACATGACACGCAAGCGACGACCACGCTTGGCCGCCGCCCGCTTGGCCTTCCTCACAGCATCACGAAAGCCGTTTTTTTAAAAGCATTTTGCGCCGCCAGGTTCCGCTTGGGATGGTACGGGCGCGGCATCAGCTTTCGCCAGCCATGCCGATGCAGCAGATTGTATACCGTGCTGTCACTGGTCGAGTGCCCGATCGCCTTTTCGTAAGCTGCCTTGAGATCGTGGATGTTCAACAATTCGCCAGCCCCTGCGGCATGGGCGAAGCGCGCCAGCAAGGCCTTTTCCTCGGCCACGGTCATGTTCTCGCGCTTGCGTCCGCCGTTCGCCTTGGGCTTGAGCGCCTTGATGCCTCCGTGATCGTAAGCCATATGCGCGCGGTTCACTGTGCTCAGCGAAACCCCCATGGCCGCCGCAATCGCCGGCTGCGTCATTCCGCCCTCGCGTAGCAGTACCATCTGGATGCGCTCGCGTTGCGTCGGCGGAAGCTTCCACCGCAGCGCCGTCCTCAGCCGCCGCACCTCGGCTTTGCTGCATTTGACCATCCGCTCCTCCCGAATCAGATGGTCACAGCGAATCACACCTCAAATTCCGAAAACAACTCCCCCGCCACCGCATTCTCCGGCATTAAATACGCCGATTCATGCTGCTCTGGAGCCGGTATTACCTGCCCTTGAACACCGGCTTGCGCCTTTCGATGAACGCGCGCTGGGCCTCGCGCGCATCCTCCGTTTGTGACAACTCGACGGTGATACCTTGTTCGTATCGGTATCCGTCGCGCAGCGGCATGTGCTCGACGGCGTTCATTGCGCGCTTGATCTTCGCCACGGCAAGCGGGCTCTTGCCCGCGATCTCACGCGCGATATCGAGCGCCGCGTCCATCAGCTGCGCACGCGGCACGCACGCCTCGATCGCTCCGAGCCGGTAGAGCTCCATGGCCGACACGCGGCGGCCGGTGAAATACATCATGCGCAGCTTCGAACGCGAGAAATGCTCCATCAGATACCGCGTGCCACCCGCAAGTCCGACGTCGATTTCCGGCATCGAGAAACTCGCGTCCTCAGAAGCCAGCACGATGTCACAGCACAGCATCAGGACGAACCCGGCGCCGATCGCGGGACCATTGACTGCCGCGATCACCGGTTTGGGGCAATCCATTACCGCGTCGAAACATTCGCGGACAGTTCGGTTGTGGCGGGCGTAGTCGCCTGGCGCGCGTACCGTGTCGACGCGCTCCTTGATGTCGGCGCCGGCCGAGAATATCTCGCGTGCGCCGGTCAGGATGACGGCCCGCACGTCATCGCGGTCGCCGAGAGCGTCGAAGAGTTGGATCAGCTCCTCGCGCGTCCTGCGGTTCTGTGCATTGACCGGCGGCCGGTCGAACACGACGCTGGCAACGCCATCGCTCACGACCAGGCGCAATTGCTCCAATTCCATGGGCTCAAACCCTGAGCATGGTGAAGACGTTGTCCACCACACAGTAATCCATGTAGCCCAGCCGCGCGATCGGTCGTATGCGCGACAGGTCGATCATGCCGTCGACGATCACGCTGTCGTCGATGTGAATATTGACCACCTCGCCGATGACAATGGAGTTCGCCGTGCGGTTTCCATTCGAGCTCACGAGCTCTACCGTTTGATTGTATTTGCACTCGAGCGCGACGGGCGAGCGCGAGACCCGCGGCGGCTTCACGAATCGGGACGGCGCCATATCGAGCCTGGCGAGCTCCGGCTCGCTGATATCGTCGTTATAGACGCCGCCGGTCACGTTCATCGGCTCACGCAGATCGTAAGTCGCGAGATTGAACACGAACTCGCCGCTCGTCTCTGCGTTGCGCTGTGTGTGCTTCCTCGAATGGCTCGCAAACATGACGAAAGGCTGCCGCCCGGCGACGAGATTGAAGAAACTGTAGGGTGCGAGGTTGACCACGCCGGTAGGACCGATCGTGGTGAACCACCCGATCGGGCGCGGCACCACCAGCGAAAGAACCGGATCGTGCGGAAGGTTGTGCTTCTCGCGGCGCGGATCATAATCCATGCAGATTCCCTGGATTGTGGCCCGAGATTGCGATTGCGCTGCCAGCTGGGCCTGCATCGCGCGCGCAACGTTTTTCCGGGCGACGGTCTGACGCACGTAAGTCCGCCAATTTCGTTCGTTGCGGTGACCTCGATCACGCCATCGATCAATCGGGCTTGATGTTGGCGCTCTTGATCAGTTTGGTGAGTTGGTCCGAGTTGATCTGCAGGTAAGCCGCGAACTCCTTCGGCGGCAAGTGATGGATCTCCACTCCCTGTGCCACAAGCTTCGATTTCACCTCGCCGGACGCCAGCGCCTTGCCGATGACGGTGCTGAGCGTATCGAGGACCGGCTGCGGCGTTTTCGCGGGCGCTGCCATGCCGTACCAGGTGACGACTTCGAAGTCATCGAGGCCGAGCTCGTCGAGGGTGGGCACGTTCGGGAGTTGTCCAGCGCGCCTCGAGCTGGTGACCGCAAGTCCGCGCAGCTTTCCGGTCTGGATGTGCGGCAGCATCGGCGGCACGTTGAGAAACGCGAGATCCATCGTGCCGGACACGAGGTCGACCGCCGCAGGCGCCGCACCCTTGTAGGGAACGTGGGTGAGGTTCGTTCCCGTCATCTGTTGAAACATTTCGCCGGCGATATGCGGTTGACTGCCGGGGCCGACCGAGGCGTAGTTGAGCTTTCCGGGGCTCGCCTTGGCGTAGGCGATCAACTCCTGGACGTTCTTGGCGGGGAGCGTCTCGCGCACGACGAGGACGTTGGGGACGTTGGCGATCATCGCTATGAAGGCGAAGTCCTTCATGCCGTTGTAACTGATCTTCTGCGTCAGTGCCGGCGTCACGATATGCGAGGACGCATTGGAGAGGAGCAGCGTGTAGCCATCCGGCGCCGCCTGCGCAACATGTGCGGCCGCGATCGCCGTTGCCCCGCCCGGCTTGTTGAGGATGACGATCTGCTGGCCGACCTGCTCGCTCATGGCCGCCCCGACGGTGCGCGCGATGAGGTCCGCCGGTCCGCCGGCGGCGTAAGGGTTCACCAGCGTGATGGGGCTCGAGGGAAAGGATTGCGCATGCGCCGCCGACGCAATGATGCCCAAGGCTATTGCGGCAATCAGAAGCCTGGTGTGGCGCATGTTCTCCCTCGTCGCTCCTGGTTCGTCGTCGCATGGCGACCTTAGAGCATTTTCCGGAAAAGTGGAGACCGGTTTTTCCGCAGATAATGCGACGAACTAGAGAAGCTGGAGCGCATTCCGATTCAACCTGATCGAAACGCGCTCCAGCGCAATCCAGCGCGCGGTGACAGGTCGCGGTCGCGTGGGTCCGCGGCCCAATCTTGCCGGTTATGGTTCGAGCCAATAGGGTGACGGCCTATGTACCAGCCAGGGGAATTGGGATGAAGCTTCACTGGTCGCCGCGCTCCCCGTTCGTGCGCAAGGCGATGATCGCCGCGCATGAAACAGGTGTTGCAGGCCGCATCCGCTGCGTGCGCACGGTGGCGGCATCGACCAAGCCGCACTTCGAATTGATGAAGGAAAATCCGCTATCGAAGCTGCCGACGCTCGTGCTCGACGATGGCACGGTGCTCTACAACTCGCCGGTGATTTGTGAATATCTCGACTCGCTGCACGCCGGACCGAAGCTCTTTCCGGCCGAGCTCGAGACACGCATGAAGGCTCTTCGCCGCCAGGCACTCGGAGACGGGATGCTCGATTTCCTGATTCTCTGGCGTGGCGAGCACGAACGGCCGAAGGAGCGCCGGTCCGATGCGCTGCTTGCGAGCTATGCCGCCAAACGCCGGGCGACGCTCGCGCTGCTCGAGCAGGAGGCCGACGACCTCGCAGCGACACCGTTCCAAATCGGGCACATCGCCATCGGCTGTGCGCTGTCGTATCTCGATTTTCGTTTCGCGTCGGAGCCCTGGCGCGACGGTTACCCCGGCCTCTGCGCTTGGCACGCGACGTTTTCCGCGCGGCCATCGGTGCGCGCGACCGAGCCCGTCGACGACTCGGACCAGCCGCTGCAGCCCGCGCAGGGTTCGCGTTGAGATGGCCGGACCGCTCTCGCATATCCGCGTGCTCGACTTGAGCCGCATCATGGCAGGCCCCTGGGCGGGGCAGATTCTCGCCGACCTCGGCGCCGACGTGATCAAAGTGGAGAGGAGCGGCGCGGGCGACGACACCCGCGGCTGGGGTCCACCTTTCCTCCAGGACAAGACCGGCAAGGGCGCGCGCGACGCCGGCTACTTCCTCGCGGTCAACCGAGGCAAACGCTCGATCGCGCTCGACCTGCAAGCTGCTGAAGGCCGTGATATCGTGCGCGCGCTCGCCGCGCGCACCGACGTCGTCCTGGAGAACTTCAAGGTAGGGACGCTCGGGAAATTCGGCCTGGCCTATGCGGACCTCGCCGCGATCAACCCGGACATCATCTACTGCTCGGTCACCGGCTTCGGCCAGACCGGTCCGCGCTGTGGGCAGGCCGCCTACGATTTCATGATCCAGGCCATGAGCGGGTTGATGAGCGTCACCGGCGAGACCGACGAGAAGCCGGGCGGTGGGCCGCAGAAGGTCGGGGTGCCGATCGTCGACATCATGACGGGCATGTACACGGCGATCGCCGTGCTCGCGTCGCTTGCTCGGCGCGCCGAGACCGGCAACGGCGACTTCATCGACATCGGAATGCTCGATGTCGGCGTAGGATTCCTTGCCAATCAGGCGATGAACTACCTGATCTCGGGCAAGCCGCCGCGCCGCACCGGCAACGCCCATCCCAACATCCAGCCGCAGGATGTGTTCAGGGCGCGCGACGGCTATCTCGCGCTCGCGGTCGGCAACGACGAGCAGTTCGCGAAATTCTGCGGCGTTATCGGACAGCCGGAGCTCGCGCTCGACGAGCGCTTTGCTACCAACGCAGGACGTGTGCGCAACAGTACCGTGCTCACGCCCTTGATCGCGGAGATGCTCGCAATGCAAGATCGCTCCCATTGGGTGGAGAGATGTGCAGCAGCCGGTGTGCCGTGCGGCCCCATCAACACCATTCCCGAAGCGTTGGCCGACGAGCAAGTGAGGCATCGCGGCATGTTGATCGACATGGCGCACCCGGTTTCCGGCGCGGTGCCCCAGGTCGCGAGCCCGATGAAATTCAGGAACGCTCCACTCGTGCATGATCGCCCCCCGCCGCTGATCGGCGAGCATACCGAGGAGATCCTGCGTGAGATCGGGTGGGACGCGGCGCGCAACGCCCCTGCGGCTGAGTGATCTTCGTTTCGATTTCTCTTGCGGGAAGCCGAACGCGTCATCCCGCGAGCAATCAGGAGAGCATGAGCTTGCCTCGCATTCCGCTCTTTCCTCTGGACTCGATGACACCGGAGCAGCAACGGGTCCATGACGCGGTGGTCTCCGGACCGCGCGGCGAACTGCGCGGGCCGTTGCGCGCGGCTCTGCACCGCCCAGAATTGGCGGACAAATGGCAGCAGCTCGGCGAGCTGCTGCGCTATCGCACCTCGCTGCCGGCGCCGCTCAAGGAGCTGGCCATCCTCGTCACTGGCCGCCATTGTCACGCTCAGGTCGAGTGGTTCGTTCATGAGCAGATGGCGATCGAGGCTGGGCTCGACCCGGCCGTCATCGAGGACGTCCATGCCGGAAGGCGCCCGACGACGTCCGATGACGATATTCTCGATATCTACGACTATGCCGAGGAGCTGAACCGGCGAAAGACGGTCGGCGACCGGACCTACCAGCGCATTCTCGATCGCTGGGGAGCGGTCGGGGTGGTCGAGCTGACTGCGCTCATTGGCTATTACACCATGGTGGCGATGACGCTGAACTGCCACGACATCCCCTTGCCCGACGGTGTGCCGCCGCCGCTGACGCCGGCCCCGTGACGATGAGCGAATCTTGCCGCCTCACATCCGCGCGTGGTCGGAACCTTCGAGCACGATCTCCGGCTGCTTGCGACGGGCGGAGACGGAGACGCCGGCGATCACGTCGACGAAGCTGAGAACCGCGAGCAGCAGCAAGGTCGACGTGGCCGCCCGCGGAACCAGCATCAGCTCGCATACCATGGCGATGAACAGCAGGAACGAGAGCACGTGGTCCATGGCCGCCCTGGTGCCGAACCGCGCCGCCTTGATGAATTCGACGTAGAGCAGCAGCATGGCGACGACGAGCAGGAGGTCGCCGGTGGTCACCGGCAAGCGCCCATCCGGAAACAGCGGAATCGTCAACACCGTATCGGTGAACGGCAGGTTCAGGATGAAGGCAATTATGTTGTAGAGCGCAAACGGGACCAGCAGCAGCGGAAAAGCGATCAGATACATTGCCGGCTTTCAAGCTTGCGGAGCTGCCCACGCTGCAATCGCGCAGGCCCAGATCACAGCTTCTTGCGCGCGCCGATCACAGCCGGACGGTCCTATCTGCGGTGCTCGTGCGCGACAGTCGTCCCATGCGCTTCCGCCCGCAGGCAACAGCTCGGCGCTGCGGGCATGCGTACATGCGTAAGGGCCTGCGTGCGTGCACGCGCGGTGCCACCACTGTGCGCACGCAGGCCTGTTTCACGTGTCTTTCTTCGACTTGAGAACCTGCCGGCCGCGGTACATGCCGGTCTTCAGGTCGATGTGATGGGGCCGGCGCAACTCTCCGGAATCCTTGTCCTCGACATAGGTCGGCGCCGCCAGCGCGTCGGCGGAGCGGCGCATCCCGCGCCGCGATGGCGATGTTTTTCGTTTCGGGACGGCCATGGCCTAGCTCCTGGTCTGTTTTTGGTGTGCCTTGGGATATGTGGTGCCGGACGAGATCGATCGGGGCAGCCGGCTTATAGAGGATTGCGCGCATCGAGGCCAGCCGCTGCGGCGCCCTGCTCATTTAGAGGTTTTGGCGCAACGCGCAAGCGCCGCCTGGGCCGACGCGCGGGCTTCGTAGAGCGCGGCGAGCCGGCGCACTGCCGGACCCGGCTGCTTGGCGCTGCGCCGGCGCGGGTTGGGCAGCACGGCCGCGAGCAAGGCGGCCTCGCGCCGGTTGAGCGAGCGGACCGACTTGTTGAACGCGTAGCGGCTGCCGGCTTCGGCGCCGAATTGGCCGTTGGGACCCCATTCCGCGATGTTGAGATAGATTTCGAGCACGCGCCATTTCGGCAGCACGAGATCGATCCAGAGCGCGAGCGGAGCTTCGAGCGCCTTGCGCAGGAAGCTGCGTCCCGGCCACAGAAAGAGGTTCTTTGCGGTCTGCTGGGTAATGGTGGACACGCCTCGCGCCTCGCTGATGTCATCCACTTCCTCGACCCGTTCGCGGATCTCCTGCCAATCGACGCCGCGGTGACTGCAGAAACGGCCGTCCTCCGACGCGATCACCGTGACCGGCAGCGCCGGCGCCATGCGCTCGATCGGCACGAAGCTTGTTTCGACGCGCGCACCGGTCGCCCAGCGCCATGCCATCAGTGTCGAGACCGGGTTGACGACGCGGTAGATCGGGACGAGCAGATAAGGCAGCAGCAGGACGAGCATAAAGCCGATCAGCACTGCCCGTACGATCCGGAAGACCCATCGCTGCGGGCGCTGCACGTCCCCGTCAGACAGCCGCTGCTTGCGCGCAGGTGGCATGTGGGTGCCAGGACCGGCGTGCCAGGACCGGAGTGCCGGGACCGGCGCGAGACCGTCCTGCCTACTCGGCCGCGGTGCGCCCGGTCTCCCTTTGCCCGAAACGGCGCTCGATATAGTCGATCACCATCTGCTTGAAGTCGGCAGCCACCGTTGCACCGCGCAGCGTGACCGCTTTCTTGCCGTCGATGAAGACCGGCGCAGCCGGCGCCTCGCCGGTGCCGGGCAGTGAGATGCCGATGTCGGCATGCTTGCTCTCGCCGGGGCCGTTGACGATGCATCCCATGACGGCGACGTTGAGCGCCTCCACGCCGGGATAGCGGCGCTTCCACTCCGGCATCGATTCGTGGATGAAGCCCTGGATGTCGCGCGCCAGCTCCTGGAAGGTGGTCGAGGTCGTGCGCCCGCAACCCGGACAGGCGGCGACCAAGGGCACGAACACGCGGAAACCCATGGTCTGCAGGATTTCCTGCGCCACCTTCACTTCGAGCGTGCGGTCGCCGCCGGGCTCCGGCGTGAGCGAAATCCGGATGGTGTCGCCGACCCCCTGTTGCAGCAGCACGCTCAGCGCCGCCGACGATGCCACGATCCCCTTCGAGCCCATGCCGGCCTCGGTGAGGCCGAGATGAAGCGCGTAATCCGAGCGTCGCGCGAGATCCATATAGACCGCGATCAGATCCTGCACCGCCGATACCTTGGCGGAGAGAATGATGCGGCCGCGGGCGAGCCCGATCTCTTCCGCCCGTTCGGCCGACAGCAGCGCCGACTGCACCATGGCTTCGCGCGTCACCGCGCGCGCATCGGTGGGCTTCGGCGAGCGCGCATTTGCATCCATGAGGTGGGTCAGGAGCTCCTGGTCGAGCGAGCCCCAATTGGCGCCGATGCGCACCGGCTTGCCGTGCTTGATCGCGGTTTCGACGATGGCGCCGAACTGCCGGTCCTTCTTCTCCTTGAACCCGACATTGCCGGGATTGATGCGATACTTGTCGAGGGCCTCGGCGCAGGCCGGATGATCGGCCAGCAGCTTGTGGCCGATATAATGAAAGTCGCCGACGATCGGCACGCCTATCCCCCGCTTCAGCAGCCGCTCCTTGATGTGCGGGACGGCGGCGGCCGCATCGTCACGGTCGACGGTGATCCGCACGATCTCCGAGCCCGCGCGCGCGAGGTCCGCCACCTGCCGCACGGTCCCCTCGATGTCGGCAGTATCGGTGTTGGTCATGGACTGCACGACCACCGGCGCGCCTCCGCCGACGGTCACGCCGCCGACATCGACGGCGACCGATGTGCGTCGTAGCTGCGGCGCCGCTTCGGTGGTCATCCCAGTCTCTCCTCACTGTTGAGGTGCCAGACGCTCGGCGCTGCGTCAACGCCCGGCCTGCGCTCGTATCAGCGGCAGCCGAGACACGAAGGCTTCCATGGCTGCTGTGAGCGCTGCTCTCTTGTCCGCAAGTTATGTAGTATTTATGAGCCCTCTTTGCCTTTTCCCACGTCCCGCCCCACACCAAAAAGCGGGGACGAAGACAATCATGTCATTGGCCTCGCAGCATTTAACTGTCCCTGCGCGGAGTTCGAGGATGGCGCGATTGGGACAGGCCGCGGCGCGACCCCGACCAGTGCCGCCCGAAAACCGCCCGAAAAGGCTGGGGGCCGCGCGCCCCGACTTTTCCTGCGGTGGGTTCAGAGCCCGTTGGTGGCTGCCCGCGTGCCTCTACATCCGCACGCACCAAACCGCGAGCCGGTCATGGCGCGACATGTCTTCGCCTATTCGAAGGGCGCAAACTGGTCTCGGCGCCATTTCAGCGCGGCAGCTACCCCCTTTTCACGCCGGAGGGAATCGAATTGATCGGCCTCGGGCGATCCGATCGAGTCCATCAGCGCAGAAGCTTCGGAGCCGTATTGAATTGCGTTGCGCAGGCCCATGGTCTCGAACGTATGGTTGATCGCACGCTTGTTCCACTGCAGGCACTCCAATGACACACGAGACATCCGCTTCGCCAGCTTCGTCACTTCGGAGTGCAGGTCGGTCTTTGGGAAGACCTTGTTCACCAAGCCCAAACGGAAGGCTTCGTCGGCCCCGATCGTGTCACCGGTGTAGATGAGTGCCCTGGATTGGTGCCCAATCAACCATGGCATTATCATGGTCCCGATCCCGTTCGAAAAGCGCGCCTCGAGAGCGGCGAAGGTAGAGATATCCGAGCACAGGCGCATGTCGCAGCACATCGCAAATTCGAGAGCGCCCGCCAGGCAGAAGCCATCGATCGAGGCAATGACGGGCTTGCTACAATCCCAAACGGCATAGGTGAAGCGAATATCCTTCTGCATCCGCGCCCGCCAGTCGGCGATCGTCCGTTTCGGTTTTCCCTCGGATTCCTTCAGGTCGTAACCGGTGGAAAATGCCTTGCCGCCTGCGCCCGTGACGATGATCACCCGAACCGCAGGATCCTCATCCGCCGCTACCACTGCCGCCATGATCTCGTTCATCAGCGCAATGCTGAGAGCGTTATGACGCTCGGGCCGATTGAGCGTGATGGTGGCAACTCGGTCGGCGACCGCGTAGAGCAGGTTCTGATAGATCATCCCTGGGCCTCCGATGAAGTGGTAGGAAAAGGATCGAGGAGGATATCGACTCCCTTGGCGCCGCGCACGCCGACGATCAGCGGATTGATCTCCAGCCCGGCCAGTCTGTCGATTTGCGCTGCGCCGAAGCGGGAAAACGCTGCCACCGCAGCAGCGGCCGCATCGATATCGCATGCAGGGTTTCCTCGTGCCCCCTGCAGTAGCTTTCCTGCAGCGGTCTCATGGAGCATGGCTCGCGCCTGCTCTTGGTCCACGGGACCCAGGCGCACGCTGACTTGATTGGTGATTTCCACCAGCACACCGCCGGGACCAACGATCACGAAGCTGCCGAATCCCTTCTCGTTGCGTATCCCAACGATCAACTCGACTCCTTCGGCCGCCATCTCCTGTATGACGATTTCCCCCGGCGAACCGGGCAAGGCATGAACTGCCAGTCTTTCCGCCAGGTATTCGAAGGCGCCGATGACATCCTGGGCACCAGCCAGACCCAGCCGTACCAGACCCAGATCGCTCTTGTGCGGCAGATGCGGTGCGGTCGCCTTCATCACCACCGGATAGCCGAGGCGTTTTGCGGCAGCGATGGCGGCCGTGCCGCTATCGACCCGTTCAGCCCGGACCATTGGAACACCTGCGTCGGCCAGCAGTCGGAAACATGCCGGCTGATCTTGCGGCAGGGCGCTCGCTGCCAGCGGCAGCGCCGCCATCGCTGGTAACGGCGGCGCCGCTTGCAGACCGGCAACGTTCCGAATTGCCGCCAGCGCAGCACGCATCCCGGAGAGGTAGGGAACGCCCGCGCTGTCGAGAATTTCGCGCACTTGCGCATTGACGCCCGAAGAAGCCGTGTTGTTGAAAAAGATCAACCTCTTGTCTGTCTCGACCTCGACGCATGCCTGAGCCATGACGCAAGCATAGGGAACATCGACACCACCGCGGGCGGGCGCATCGATGGAAAGAGCGATAAGATTGATGCTCGGATCGGCCAAAAGTGCGCGCAGAACGATCCTGAAACGGTCCCCATCGAAACCCAGTCCCCAGGCATCTACCGGATTGCTGACGCTGGAATACGGCGGGAATGCCGGTCGCAGGCGCGCAAGTGTCTCCTGCGAGAGCTTTGAAAACTTCAGTCCGAGCTCTTCTCCGACGTCTGCGATGAGGGCCGCTTCACCTCCCGATAGAGTCGACCGCCACGTTTTTCCCAGCCCGCAGCGCTGCAGGATTTTTCGCCAGCACCACAGCCGTCTCCAGCATTTCATCGAGATCGCGTACGCGGATAATCCCCAATGCCTTGAAGAAGGCGTCATAGAGCCGGTCTTCGCCTGCGAGGCTGCCAGTATGGGCCTGGACGAGGGCGCGCCCTTGCGCGCTGATGCCGAGCTTGAGAGCTATAAGTCGCTTGCCCCGGCGTGCGGCCTCGATGCACGCGTCGCAAAACGCTCTGGGATTTCTTATAGTTTCGAGAAACAGGAGAACGATGCTGACCCGATCATCTCGAACCATGTGGGACAGGTAGTCAGCGACGGTGACGACGGCCTCATTTCCGGTCGTAACGAGATAAGCGAACCCGAGATCCCGCTCATTTTCGCTGAGGAGCAGGGCGATGGATCCGCTCTGCGAGATGACGCCCAGCGACCCCCGCTCGATCAGCGTCATATATCGCGGCGTCCACATGGCCACGCGATCATGCACGTTGATCATACCGACATTGTCGGGGCCACAGACTGCGATTTCGTGCTCGGCAGCGATGACCTCGACGCGCCGTTGAAGCTCTACCCCGCTCGCATCGCCGTCTGCGTAGCCGTTAGCGTTGATGAACAGCGCCCGAATGCCGCATCGTCCGGCTTCTTCAACAAGGTCGGGGCCCGCCGGTGCTGGAACGGCGAGAAAAGCCGCATCCACGATACCGGGGAGCGCCGAGAGCGAGGGGTAACACGCAGCGCCGCCGATTGCAGCGTGACGGGGATTGACCGGATAGATAGGGCCTGAAAAACCCATCAGCCGCAGATTCGACCATACTCGCGTGCCGATAGCATCGGGACGTTCCGAAGCACCCACGATGGCGACCGATTGCGGATTTAACAGCTTGTCGAGCGGTGGACGCATGCTGATCCTCTGTGGCACGCAAGGCCCGCACGCCATCTTGTGAGATGGTCATGGAGGCTTGCAGGAACTGGCGTGGACACTCCCTGCGCTGAGGCGAGCGGGGCGAATCGAGGAGCAGACGGGCTCGACCATGCAGTTGGATCGTACGCCCATCAGTGCGGGGTAATGCCGATCTGCGGTGCGGTCTGCCGCCAGTACGCGATTTCCGAACGAATCAGACGGTCGAACTCATCCGGCGTGCCGCCGCCCGGTTGTATGCTCCTATTCTCCAGCACGCTGCGAAATTCCGGGGAGCTCAATATCGCGTTCGCTTCGCGGTTTAGCCGATCAATGATGGGCTTCGGCATGCTCGCCGGTGCGAACAAGCCGATCGAACTGTAGATGACAAATCCAGGAAGCCCCGCCTCGGCCATGGTCGGAATCGATGCTCGCGTTCGACAGCCGCTCGTGTCCTGCCACTGCTATTCCCTTCAGCTTGCCGGTCTTCACCAGATTGACCGTCGTGGCGGGTGCGTCGAACGTGTATTGAATTCGTCCGCCCATCAAGTCGGTGAGCGACGGTGCACTGCCCTTGTAGGGGACGTGCAGCGTGTCGAGGCCGGTGGCGACCTTGAACCGCTCGCCGTTCACGTGGTTCAGCGTGTTGATTCCAAAAGATGAATAACTCACTTTGCCTGGGTTCGCCTTAACGTAGGCGATCAGTTCGGACAGCGTGTTGGGAGGGAAGTTCGGAGCCGCAACCAGAACCTGCGACCACTTGGCGAGCATCACTATCGATTTCAGATCTTTCTCCAGGTCGAATGGCAACGACTTGAAGGTCGCCGGTGCGATCGATATGTCCGATATTGTTGTAACCAACAGGGTATAGCCATCCGGGTCTGCGCGTATCGCCGCGGTCGTCGCAATTTGGCCGCTGGCTCCGGTGCGGTTTTCGACAATGATCGGCTGACCCAGGCTCTGCGACATGCGCTCGGCAAAAAGTCGAGCCACCGTGTCGGCGCCGCCGCCGGCCGGGTAGCCTACGATGAACTTGATCGGTTTCGCTGGCCAGGGTTGCGACTGTGCATTGCCTGGACCGGGGAGCAGCAGCGCGCCCAACGCGCCGAGCATCAGCGGGATCCGACCGAAGCTCGCTAATGACCACGCCCAGACGCGGCACCAATGCCGGGCGTGATTTGAGGCATCCTTTACCAAGAAGTCGTCCGTTCGCATTTTCGTTCTCTCCGTCCTTACGTCGCCGCGCATTCCTTGTTCAATGTTGCCCGCCCCGTTCGGATCATCGGCTCGGTTCTGCGATGTATCTTTTTCCGAGGGAGGGGTTGACAGCTTCCTTCTGACGATTTATGTAAATCGTCACTCCTCAATCAAGGCCCGTTTGACGACATGAGCGCGCAACCAAAAGCCAAGACCGACGATACCCGCGCGCGGATCATGGAAACCGCGGAGACGCTGTTCCGTCGAATGGGTTTCGCAAAAACCGCGGTCGCCGACATCGCGGGCGAGCTTCGGCATGTCGCCCGCCAATGTCTACCGGTTCTTCTCGTCCAAGAACGCCATCGTCGAGGCGATCTGCCAGCGCTGCCTCGCGGAACTGGAGGAGAAGGCCTGGGCGGTCGCTCGTTCCCGCGCCCCCGCAACCGACCGCATCGAGCGCCTGTATCTCGAGATCCTCGCGTATCATAAGGAAAATCTCCTTACCGAGCAGCGCGTCAACGACATGGTCCTGGTCGCGATCGAGCAAAATTGGGCAGCCATCCGGACCCACAAGGACAAGATCCGGACGGTCGCCGAGCTGATCCTGCGTGACGGCATCGAAGCCGGCGAATTTGGCCCGCTCGATCCGCACGAAACCGCGCGGAACATCGATCGGTCGCTGGTCAACTTCGTGCACCCCGTCCTGATCGCGCAGTCGCTGCAGGACGGGGACGACGTCGAGGCGGAGTTGCGTGCAACGCTCCGATTTCTCCTGCGCGCCTTAGCTCCCGGCTGAACGGTGAGTCATGATGCCCCGCCAAGGAAAAAGTGCGTCCAAAAAGTGATGAAATACGATTGTCATCAGTTGTCACAATCTCGTGAGGGAAGTGCAATGCCCCAGCCTCAGGTCAGTCCATTGGCCGCTCTCGCTCTCATGCTGTTGCTCGCCGCCTGTCAGGACCAGGCGATCTCGGACACCGCCAAGCCGGAGCGTCCCGGTCCAGGTCCAGCGGGTTGCCTTCGAGAATTCAACCCCGGTGCGGGAATTCGTCGGTGTCGTGCGCGCTCGCCACGAAACCGATATCGGATACCGCGTCGCCGGCAAGATCGTCGCCCGCCTCGTCAATGTCGGCGATCACGTTCGCAGCGGCGACGTCATCGCCCGCCTCGATCCGCAAGACTTGAAGCTGCAGGTCGAAAGCGCCGAGGCCGAGCTTGCCGCGGCCAGCTCCAACCTTGCGCAGGCGGCGGCCGATTTCGAGCGCTATGCGACCTTGCGCGGCCGCGGCTTCGCTTCGATTGCCGACTTCGACCGCAAGAAGGCCGCGAACGACGAGGCGACAGGACGGCTGGAGCGCGCCCGACGTTCGCTCGAGCTCGCGCGCAACCAGCTCGCATATGCCGATCTCAAGGCCGACGCCGATGGCGTGATCACCGCCACGCTTGCAGAGCCGGGCCAAGTTGTTGCGGTCGGCCAATCGATCGCGCGCCTCGCCCATCGCGGCGAGAAGGAAGCCGTGATCGCGCTGCCGGAAACCTGGCTCGCCGAAGCCAGACGATCGAAGGCGACGGTTCGGCTGTGGTCGGACCCCGACCGCAGCTTCACGGCCCAACTGCGCGAGCTCTCCCCGCAAGCCGATCCCGCCACGCGCACCTATGCTGCGCGCTTCACGGTGCATGACGCCGACGACATCCGTCGCTTTCGGAATGACCGCCACGGTTCTGCTGGCGCAGGCGGCGCAAGCGCGCATCGCCAAGGTGCCGCTGTCAGCGATCCTCAATCGCGGCAGCGGCCCATCGGTCTACGTGGTCGATCGATCCGGTGCACTGGAGCTGCGGCCGGTGACGGTCGCATCGTTCACCGAAGATGCGGCGTTGCGTCACGGCCGGCGTGCAAGAGGGCGAGAGCGTCGTGACACTGGGCGTGCAGAAGCTCGAAGCCGGGCTCAAGGTTCGAACCGTCGCCGTCCGCTGAAGCACAGGAGCGAGGTCATGCACCGCTTCAACCTGTCCGCCTGGGCGATCGCGCACCAGCCGCTGGTATTGTTCACGATCATCCTGCTCGGTGCGGCCGGCATCTACTCCTACCTCAACCTCGGCCGGGCCGAGGATCCCTCGTTCACGATCAAGGTCATGGTGGTGAACGTCGCCTGGCCGGGAGCGACCGCCGCCGAGATGCAGAGCCAGGTCGCGGACAAGATCGAGAAGAAGCTGCAGGACCTGCCCCATCTCGATCGGGTCGAGAGCTATTCGCAGCCGGGCGTGGCCTTCATCCAGGTCCTGCTGCGCGACACGACGCCGCCCGCCGAGGTCGCGGACCTCTGGTATCAGGTGCGCAAGAAGGTGAGCGATATCAGGGCGGACCTGCCCGCGGGCATCGTCGGGCCGAACTTCAACGACGAATACGGCGACGTCTATTCGGCGCTCTACATGATGACGGCCGACGGCTCGAGCCTGGCCGAGCTCAAGGCGCGCGCCGAGGACATTCGCCAGCGGCTGCTGCGGGTTCCCGACGTCAACAAGGTCGACATCATCGGCGCGCGCCCGGAGCGGATCTTCATCGAGCTCAGTCACGCCAAGCTCGCCACGCTCGGCCTCACGCCGCAGCAGATTTTCGACAGCGTCGCCAAGCAGAATGCCGTCGTCTCCGGCGGCTCGGTCGACACCTCGTCCGACCGCATCAATCTGCGGGTGACCGGCGCATTCACCGGCGTCGCGGCGATCGCCGCCGTGCCGGTGCAAGCCGATGGACGGGTATTTCGGCTCGGCGACATCGCCACGGTGAAGCGCGGCTACGAGGATCCGCCGAGCTTCATGGTCCGCGACGGCGGCAAGCCGGCGCTCGGCCTCGGCGTTTCCATGCAGGACGGCGCCAATATCGTCACGCTCGGCGAGAACCTGAAGAAGGCCATGGACGCCATCGTCGCCGAGCTTCCGGTCGGCATCGACATCACGCAGATCGCCGACCAGCCGCAGATCGTCGAGCACTCGGTATCGGAATTCTTTCGGACCTTCGTCGAGGCGCTGATCATCGTGCTGGTGGTGAGCTTCCTCACGCTCGGCTGGCGCACCGGCATCGTGGTGGCGCTGTCGGTGCCGCTGGTTCTCGCGATCGTATTCCTCGTCATGTACGCGTGGGGGCTCGACCTGCACCGCATCACGCTCGGCGCGCTGATCATCGCGCTCGGCCTGCTGGTCGACGATGCCATCATCGCCATCGAGATGATGGTGGTGAAGATGGAGCAAGGCTGGGATCGGGCGCGCGCTGCGACCTTTGCCTGGACCTCGACCGCATTCCCGATGCTGACCGGCACGCTGGTCACCGCTGCCGGCTTCCTGCCGGTCGGCTTCGCCAAGTCGAGCTCGGGAGAATATGCCGGCGGCATTTTCTGGGTGGTCGGACTGGCGCTGATCGCGTCGTGGATCGTCGCGGTGATATTCACGCCTTATCTCGGCCTGAAGCTCCTGCCCGATTTCGCCAAGCACGGGAACAAGCACGGGAAAAGCCCGATACCGGCACGAGCCGGACGCGATCTACGACACCCGCATCTATCGCGCGCTGCGCCGCGCGATCGAGCTCTGCCTGCGTCTGGCGCAAGACCGTGGTGGCCGCGACCGTCGCGATCTTCGCGCTGTCGATCGCAGGCTTCGGCTTCGTCCAGCAGCAGTTCTTCCCGACCTCGACGCGGACCGAGCTGTTCTTCGAGATGCGATTGCCGGAAGGGACCGCGATCGGCGTGACCGACGCCGCCGCGGGAAAGGCCGAGCAGCTGCTCGCCGGCGACCCCGATATCGTGTACCTACACCACCTATGTGGGCCAGGGCTCGCCGCGCTTCTGGCTCGGGCTCAATCCGGTGCTGCCGAACGCGAACTTCGCCCAGATCGTCGTGGTCACCAGGAATCTGGAGGCGCGCGAGCGGGTCAAGGCGCGGCTCGAGCAGGCGATTGCCGAGGGCGCGGTGCCGGAAGCGCGCACCCGGGTCGACCGCTTCGTGTTCGGGCCGCCGGTCGGTTTCCCGGTGCAGTTCCGGGTGGTCGGCTCCGACCCGATGAAAGTGCGGGCCATTGCCGAGGACGTGCGCAAGGTGATGGCGGCAAATCCCAAGATCATCGAGCCGCATCTCGACTGGGGCGAGCAGGTCAAATCGATCCGCCTCGAAGTCGACCAGGACCGCGCGCGGGCGCTCGCGCTCACCCCGCAGGACGTGGCGCAGACGCTGCAGACGCTGCTCGCCGGCTTCACCGTCACCCAATATCGGGACGGCATCGAACGCATCGATGTGGTGGCGCGCGCAATTCCCGCCGAGCGTCTCGATCTCGACCGGCTCCCCGACCTGACGATCTCGACGCGCAATGGCGTTGCGGTCCCGCTCTCGCAGATCGCGCGCCTCCACTATGAATACGAGGAGCCGATCCTCTGGCGGCGCAACCGCGACCTCGTGCTCACCGCGCGGGGCGACATCGTCGAGGGTGTCCAGGCGCCGGACGTGAGCATGGAGGTGCTGCCGCAACTCCAGGCCATCAAGGATGCCCTGCCCTACGGCTATCGCATCGAGACCGGCGGTGCGATCGAGGAAAGCGCCAAGGCGAACGTGGCGCTGTTCGCCGTGTTTCCTGTCATGGGGGTGGTGATGCTGGCGCTGCTGATGATCCAGCTGCAGAGCTTTTCCCGGCTCATGCTGGTGGTCGTGACGGCGCCGCTCGGCCTGATCGGCGCGACCGCCGCCCTCCTCCTCACCAACAAGCCGTTCGGCTTCGTGGCCCTGCTCGGCCTGATCGCGCTTGCCGGCATGATCATGCGCAACACGGTCATCCTGGTCGATCAGATCGACCATGACATCGCGGCCGGGCAAGGCCGCCACCGGGCGATCGTCGACGCGACGGTGCGGCGCGCGCGCCCGGTCGTGCTGACGGCAGCCGCTGCCGTCCTCGGGATGGTTCCGCTGGCGTGGAGCATGTTCTGGGGACCGCTTGCCATCACCATCATGGGCGGCCTCCTGGTCGCGACCGTGCTCACCCTGCTCGTGGTGCCGGCACTTTACGCACTTTGGTTCCGCGTGCGGCGCGACGAGCCGATGCAGGCGCCGGGGAATTCGATGGGTGCGTTCGACGGTGACACCATCCCCTTCCCGATCGCAGCCGAATAATGAAACGGCACGCGAGCGATGGTTGGCAGCCGTGCGAAGCGAACCCCTCACCCATCAGTCGATGCTGCAACACCGAGCCGCCCTCTCCCACAAGGGGAGAGGGCCAGGATCGGAGCTAATCGATAGTGATTTTATTTCAATTGCTTATGCCCGGGTGCATGCAGGCCAACGCATCGAGGCTACATATAGGTAACATAATGGGGGCCCCTTGAGTAACCAGACTACGAAATCTGGGGGTCAGGAGTTCGAATCTCTTCGGGCGCGCCACCTAGTACTCATCTGCGAACCAAATTCACCGGCGGTCTGTCCGGCAAGGACGGCGCGTTCCAGCACCTCCTTGCTGCCTCTGATGCGAATGTGGTGGTCGTCGACCTCAACGATGTCAATAAGTGACTGCAAGTAGGCCTTTCGGAATGGCACCGATCCGGTGGTGAACTTCTCGCGCATGCTACGGCCGAACCGCTCAATGAGCGCGGGATCAATGCGGATTCCAGGGGCAATCTGGGACTTGGCGGCCTCAAGCGCCGCCTTCGCGCGGTCGCGCTCGGCCTTGAGGCTGTTGAGCCGATCCTTGAGTACATCATCGAGGTCCGTCATGCCGTCCTCGACCAGCCGGTAGAGCCGCTTGAGCTTGTCTTCCGCGTCGGTCACCTCCCGCTGCAACGCCATGATGCGGCTGTTGACGCTTTCGGCCTTTTCGGCGCGGCGAGCCGTGAGAGAGCCCAGGATGGCGGCGAGCCGCTCGGGCTCGAAGAGCCGCTCAATAAGATGCTCAGTGACAAGCCCGTCCAGCTTGTCCATCCGGATCGATCGACCCTTGCACGCGCTCTTGCCTTTGCGGGCACATGTCGAGCACGTGTAATAGCGGTGAATGACCCCGTTCTGGGACGTACCGGTCCGCAAGGTCATCCCACCCCGGCAGGTGGCGCACACCGCCAAACCCGTCAGCAGGATTGGTCCAGTCGTAACCCGCGGCGCGACCACCCGCGGACTGCGGGCATGAAGCTGGCGCTGAACCTGCTCGAACACCTGCGGGTCGATCAGGCCGGGGACAGGAATCGTGACGACTTCCTCGTCGGGCTTGCGCTGGCGAGTCCGTGACGAGGTCTTATTGAACTTCCATTGGCCAATGTAGACCGTGTTGGTCAGGATCTTGTGAACAGAGGCGACCCCAAAGGTCTCGCCGCGTCGGGTGCGATAGCCATTGCGGTTGAGCCATTTGACAACTTCTTTGACGCCGAGCGCACCCGAGTTGCCGTCGCCGTGCAGATACAGCTTAAAAATGAGCCGGACCGTTTCGGCTTCGACAGGATCGAGGTCCAGTTTCTTCTTGATCTTCGTGCCGCGCTTCTCGGCCTCTACCAGCTTGTAGCCGAGCGGCGCCGTCGCTCCGTTCCAGAACCCCTGACGCGCGTTTTCCTTCATGGACCGGATGACGTGCTTGGCGTTTTCCTTGGACTGATATTCGTCGAACAAGGCAATGACCTTGCGCATCATTGCGTGCACCGGTTCGCTCTCGTCGCCAACCGGCTGTGTGATGGAGACGACCCTGACGCCATGCTTGGCCAGCTTCCGAAGATAAAACTCCTGTTCGAACGCCTCGCGAAAGAACCGGCTATAACTGTGGACGAGGATCAGATCGAACGCCTGCTCCCCATCGCAGGCGCGTTCGATCATCTGCTGGAAGACGGGTCGGCGGTCATCACCGGCAGAAGCGCCGCCCTCAATGAACTCCGCAGCCACGGTACATCCCTGGGCGCGGCACCAGGACTGCAATTGGCGGCGTTGGTCGGGAATCGAAAGGTCGTGCTCAGCCTGGCGGCCCGTGGAGACCCGCATGTAGAGTGCGGCGCGCGGCGCGGAAGCAGAATCTTGAGCCGGAGAATGCGGCGCTTGATCGCGACTTTTCATGTGGAACACCTTGCAAGACCTGCATCCATTGTCGCAGCGAGCTAGATTCTCGCCAAGGACTGTCTTCCAGTTATTCCGGCCCTCCCAAGGCGTCGTCCAGAAGCGCCCCGAGATAGGTCTCGATGACGTCGAGTTCACGCCGCGTTATCGGGATCGCCTGAGGAAAATCGTCGACGACGTCTGGGCTGGCGCACGCGACCGCACCCCGACGAATTGGCCGCGCCAGCTCGGATTTCCGACGACGTTGAGCGCTGGGACCGGTATTTAAACGCCGTCGGCGCTGAACCTGAGCCTGCCTGGCTGGCCGGTGCCGTCCTGACGAGGCCGGACGCCCGCATCGATCCGGGCGTCCGGGCTCCAGACGGCGAACCGGATTTCCACCTCATTGCACAGTCCAGGCTTCCGTGACTTTTTGGCCCGCGCGCATCGCCTGACCCGCGCGATCGATGCTGCTTACAAGGCGGACGGAAGCCCGAGCCAAAGCGGTCAGAAAACTGGAGTAGTCTCGTGATAGAGCGCCTTGCTGGCTCCGAATCGGGCGGCCCGCTAGGCGGGCGGCAGAATCGAGGCTCAGGACATGCGCGTGATGGAAATCCCCCGTTTCCCGCGGAAGATCGAAATTCCTGATCTGGACAATTTCATTAGAACCCGCCTGAGCCAGACCGTCGTCATGTGGCCGGACGTCGATGCGGGTGGGCCCTAATAAGGAGAAACAGACATGACCAAGGCATTCATCGGCTTTATCGTAACGATAGCCGTTCTGTGGGCGTCCAACGCCATCGCTCAGACCGCTGAGCCGCAGCCTGCGGCGAAAATCGTGGTCGATGCGCCTTTGGCCGAACCGTTGAGCCGCGGAGTCGGTTCATCCAGTACCGCACCGAAAATCTGCAGATCGTCCCGGTGTTCGGCGCGAAGGCGATCGATGTGTCGCCCCGCATCGGGCATCTCCATGTGGCGGTTGATGGCGCGCCGTGGGTCTGGGCCGAAACCAGCGGCGGGCCTATCATTATCGCTGGTCTTCCTGCGGGACCGCACAAAGTCGAGATTACGCTCGTCAACGCAAACCATCAGCCCCTGGATCGAAGCGTCGTCGTCGAATCCGTGATCCCCGGAGGAAAGGCGGCGAAATAGGGTCCTCTGCTCGGCCCACGGTCCTGCTTTTCTGTGACCCTCACACGCGCGTCCTCAAATTCGTGAGCACCAGCCTTACCTGGCGAGTTCGCCGACAAGGATGAGAGCTGCGAAGCCCGCGGCGGCGAGAACGCCGGAAAAGCGGGGTCCATTGTGAAAGGCCTCCGGGATCATGGTTTCCGCCGCCATCGCGATGAGCGCCCCGGCTCCATATGCCTTGAGGATTGCCGTCACGTCAGGGCCAAGGTCCCTTAGGAAGTAAAAGGCAAGAGCCGTGGCCGCCGCAGTACCGAGCGCAATACCGCTCCATAGGCTCAGCACGTAAGTAGATGAGCGGGACGCGAGGCGCATCCCGGCCGTCCCGGAAAGTGCCTCCGGCAGGTTCGATAGCGCGAGCGCCACGACCAGTACCAGATCGGGTCCGCCGGCTCGCAGGGTGACGCCAAGGACCAACGCCTCCGGCACAGCATCAAGCGCGGTGCCGAGCGCAATCGAGGTGCCGCTGCCCGGCGCCTCGGCTTCCGATGGCTGCGGCTTGCATTCCCCGCAGCGTTTGCGGTCCTTGGCGTTTTCGAGAGCAGCGTTCGCGATGCTGAACATAGCGGCACCGGCAATGATTCCGCCTACCGTGGATGCCGCGCCGGCCAGGGGGAGAGCCTCGGACGCGATCTTGATCGAGGCCACTGAAAGCAGCACACCCGCGCCGAACGACATAATTGCGGCGATGGCCCGATGCGGGAGGCGCGTTGTTAGCGCCAGTATTGCCCCTCCAAGCAGGCCCGACGCCGCAGCCAATCCCCAGCAGAAGGCCCACACTGCTCCCATGATCTCTCCGGGCATTGCATGCTCCTCTTCGCCCTACCCACGGCCATGGTCTTTATACCTGCCCAGTTGGGTGTTGTGGTTGATCGGCTAAAGGTCTTCGTGCAATAGGGGCATTGCACTACATTACAACGTTCGAGTTCGTGCATGTCGCGTCCGCTGTCACGCCCACCTGTGCGATCGCAGGCGCAAAAATACTCCTGCGCCGTTCCGTCTTGTCTGCGCTTTGTAGACCAGCGAATGGGGCTTACGAGCCGTTGAACACCGTTATAGGTGCTGCGCGGTAACCGATAGACCACATCATGCCTGTGAACGCAAAGTATGGCGTTGAGCCTGAAGCCCCCAGGTTCTTGCCCATATTTGGGCAGCCCGGAGTGGGCGACGACCGCGTTGAGTCAGGTCGCCTCAATGAACAGACATTGGTCGTCGCGGCCGGTAATCAGTCCGCCGGCCACCAAGTCCGGCTCATGGTGCATTCCTTCTTGTTGTTGTGTCCGCCTCACGCCTGAGCGACGTCGATGATCGCCTGGGCAAAGGCCTTCGGAGCTTCCTGCGGCAGATTGTGCCCGATGCCGCCCTTGATGTGCCGGTGCGCATATTTGCCGGAGAACTTCTTGGCGTAGGAGCTGGGATCCGGGTGCGGTGCGCCGTTGGCATCGCTCTCAAGCGTGATGGTGGGCACGCCGATGGTCGGACACGTCGGCGAGCCGCTTTTCCAGCTCGTCATATTTCGCCTCGCCTTCGGCCAGGCCGAGCCGCCAGCGGTAATTATGAATGACGATGGCGACGTGGTCCGGGTTGTCGAAGGCCGCCGCGCTGCGATCGAACGTGGCGTCGTCGAAGCTCCATTTCGGCGAAGCGAGCTGCCAAATGAGCTTCGAGAACTCGCGCCGGTATTTCTCGTAGCCGGCGCGGCCGCGCTCCGTGGCGAAATAGAACTGGTACCACCATTCGAGCTCGGCCTTCGGCGGCAGCGGCATCTTGCCGGCTTCCTGGCTGCCGATCAGGTAGCCGCTCACGGAGACCAGCGCCTTGACGCGCTCTGGCCAGAGCGCCGCAACGATGTCGGCCGTCCGCGCGCCCCAATCGAAACCGGCGAGGATCGCCTTCTCGATCTTGAGCGCATCCATGAAGGCGATGACATCGACCGCCAGCGCCGACGGCTGGCCATTGCGGACCGTTTCGCTTGAAAGAAAGCGCGTCGCGCCGTAGCCGCGCAGATACGGAACGATCACGCGGTAGCCCGCCGACGCCAGCATCGGCGCCACATCGACAAAGCTGTGAATGTCGTAGGGCCAGCCGTGCAGAAGAATGACCGGCGGGCCATCGGCCGGACCGGCTTCGGCGTATGCGACATTGAGGACGCCGGCGTCGATCTGCTTCAGCGGGCCGAACGACGTGTTCGTCCCCGGCTTGATCGCGGGCAGCTTCGTCTTGGCGGGCTGCGCGTTCGCCGAGACCGATCATGCCGAGCTGGGCGGCAGCGGTGGTCATGGCTGCAGCGCCGAAAAAGCGGCGGCGATGGTGGTCGATTTCTTCGACCATTCTGATGGTGTCCATCGTGTGTCTCCGATTCCCAGAAACTAGCTTCGTGGGTGGAAGCGGCGGCCCGCGCGCAATGCTCGGGCCGCCCGGTTCTTTACGAGGCCTGGCGCAGCGATCGAAACGCTGCTCGCATCTCGGCAGAGAAGAGCTCCGGCTCTTCCCACGCGGCGAAGTGTCCGCCCTTGCTCGACCTCGTTCCAGTAGATGAGCTTGTGGAAACTCTGCTCGGCCCAGCTTCGTGGTGCGCGATAGATCTCGCCGGGGAAGATCGTCACCGCGACGGGGACCTTGGTGATTTCGATCGCGTTGAAGGGGCCGCCTCCGCCCTGCGCGGCGTCCCAATAGGATCGCGACGAGGACGTGCCGGTGTTGGTGAGCCAGTAGAGCGTGACGTCGTCGAGCATCTCGTCCCGCGTCAACGCCCGCTCGGGCTCGCCGCCGCTGTACGTCCACTCGGCGAACTTGTCGTAGAAGAAGGCAAGCATGCCGACCGGCGAATCCGCGAGACCGTATCCCAGGGTCTGCGGGCGGGTGTTCATCATTTCGGCATAGCCGAAGCCCTTCCGGTAGAAGTATTCGAGCGAGGCGAACGCCGCCTTCTCAGTGTCTGAGAAGCTTGAAGGCGCCGGATCGCGATTGCGGATGAGCCTCAGGACGCTCTGAGGCACGGTGCCCGGCATGTTGGTGTGGATGCCGAGCAGCCCCGCCGGCGCTTGAACGGCCATCACCTGCGAGATGATCGCGCCCCAGTCGCCGCCCTGCGATACGTAGCGCTGGTAGCCCAGACGCTGCATCAGCTCGTGCCAGGCGCGCGCGACGTGGTCAGGGCCCCAGTTCGTGCCCTTGGGCTTGCCCGAGAAGCCGTAGCCCGGATAGGTGGGCAGAACGAGATGGAAGGCGTCTTCGGCTTTTCCGCCGTGGGCGGTAGGATCGGTGAGCGGGCCGATGACCTTCAGGAGTTCGAGCGGAGAGCCCGGCCAGCCATGCGTCATGATCATCGGCAGGGCGTTCGGATGACGAGAGCGGACGTGGATGAAGTGAATGTCGAG
The DNA here is from genome assembly GCA_963831225.1 of uncultured Alphaproteobacteria bacterium. Taxonomy (GTDB): domain Bacteria; phylum Pseudomonadota; class Alphaproteobacteria; order Rhizobiales; family Xanthobacteraceae; genus VAZQ01. Next base: position 9,594 of record CAWHPT010000071.1, on the reverse strand, counting down.
GCCGTCAATCTCAGTGATAAACTGCGGCAGGCCATTGAGCTTCGCCTCCACCTTCCGCCAGTCGTAGCCGGTACCCCAGTAGCGAACGAGCTGCTGAAGTTTCTCGAGCTGTACGCCCTGCGATTGATCAGAAACGGTCTCCCGATCCGGCCATCGAGTCGCCAGCACCCGCCGGCGGAGGTCGGCGAGTTGCTCTTCTGGTACGTCGACGCGGAAGGGGCGAATGGCATCGCCTGCGGCCGCGGCAGCCAACTGTGACGGGAGCAGGCTCGCGGCACTTGCGACAGCGATCCCCATCGTGGCGGCGCCCAAAAGCCGGCGGCGATCCTGGTCGATTGCTTCGGTGGCCTTACTGGTATTCATGGGAATCTCCTCGGTTCAATTGGCTGTCCTCGGCAGCACTTGCGTGCTGTTTGACTCCTATGGGCGGCGGCGCGGGCAACGCCCGTTATGCGTTGTGAGATGCTGTTGGCCGTTGTGCGGCGAATGCTGACGGATGTTGGCTTCCGTCTGCTCCGCGAACAGGGGACCGAAGATCGATCCGGGATACATCGCCGAGTGGATCTGCTCGCCATCGGCAACCAGCGCGTAACGCGCGAGCGGCAGGTAGTGCTCCCAGCAGGCGAGCTGTCCAATCCGTCCCACGGCACTGTCGACGGCGCGCAGGCCCGAGCCGTCACCTTGGCCCCAGATCATTCGCTCATGATAGGTTGGCGTGATCTTGCGGCGGCGCTGGATCAGCGTGCCGTCCGCATCGAAGAGAAGCTGCGTATTGTAGATCGAGCCACCGTCGCGCTCATTGACGCCGATCGAGACGACCATGTTCGCGTCCTTCGCGGCCTCGCCGATCGCACGGGTCTCGGCGGACGGGACGGTGACCGACTGCTCCAGCAGACGCTGATGCTCCTTCCCCATGGCGAACGCGGGCTGCACGAAGGAGAAGTAGGGGTAGTAGGGAACCACAGTCTCAGGGAAGGTCGCGAGCTGGACATCCTGTTTGCCCAGCTCGCGGACCTTCTTCACGATCTTCTCGACGGTTCCCTGCCGGCTGTACAGCACGGGGCTGATCTGCACGGCGGCGGCTTTAACGACGGTGTTCACCGTACTTTCCTTTCAGGCTGAATCCGCTTCTGGATTCCGATCGATGTTTGCCGCGCTGGCAAGGGAGTTGGCTCACCGCGCACTCACCGGACTCAGCACGAGTGGCGGCTTTCCTTTTTCGACGATATACGTGGCGAGCTCCGCCGCCTTGCCGCTGCCGACGTTCTTCACCGCGTGGACCGTTCCGTGCGGGATGAACAGCACGTCGCCAGCCTTGAGCGTCACCGGCGGCCTACCCTCGAGCGCATATTCCAGCACGCCTTCGGTGACATAAACGAGCTCTTCGCCCGGATGGCTGTGCCGGGGGAACTCAGCCCCCGGGGCGAACTCGACGAGCACCTGGATCGCCTCGCGTCCGGGGGTGCTGAGATCGTGCCGCAGGAGATCGGTGCGCTTGATGCCCTGCTGCGCCGGCGCGACGGGCGACGCCAAAACGCTTGCGACGATCAGCGCCGCTGCCGTCATGATTCGAGTCGTTTTCATGTGAGTCTCCTTTGTCCTCATCCTTCAAATTCGAAACCTGATGTTCGGCGTGCCGGCGGCCTCAAACCACCGTGTACGTCACGGCGATGTTGCCGCGTGTAGCCTTCGAGTAGGGACAGATCCTCTCCGGGTCCTCGACCAGGCCCTGCGCGATGCTCCGTTCGAGGCCGGGAATGGAGACGTTGAGGCGGGCACTGAGGAAGTACTCGCCACCATCCAGATGGAGGTCGACCTCGGCGTCGATCGCCATGTCGGCGGGGACTTGATCTTCTTTTTGTGGGCCGCGACCCCGAGCGCGCCTTCGAAGCAGGCCGACCAGCCGGCCGCAAAAAGCTGCTCCGGATTGGTACCGACGCGCGGAGAGCCGGGGACCGACAGCTTGACGTCGAGCCGGCCTTCGGAACTGCGCGAGACGCCGTTTTCGCGGCCGCCGGTGGTGTGGGTTTTTGCGGTGTAGATCACCTTGCCGCGGGCTTCCGTGGTGCGCCTGCTGCTCGAGTTGGGTCATGGTTCTCTCCTTGAATGTTTGTGAAGGGGACCACGCGCACGGTGTGCGCACCGCCTTTGATTTCAGGTTGATCTGCGGAGCGACCGGAACGCCGCTCGGAGCTCGGCACTGAAAAGCTCCGGCTGTTCCCACGCCGCGAAGTGGCCGCCCTTGTCGACCTCGTTGAAGTAGACCAGGTTGCGATAGGCGCGCCGGGCCCATGTCTCCGGGGCTCGATAGACCTCCCCCGGAAAGACCGTGATGGCCACCGGCAGCGAGATCTCGGCAGTCTTCTGCGCGGCCGCGAGAACAACGCTTTGGCCCATGGTCTCCCAGTACAGCCGCGCTGCCGAGGTCGCGCTGTTCGTCAGCCAGTACAGCGTGACGTTGTCCAGGAAATCGTCTTTGTTGAGCAGGCGCTCGGGCTCGCCGTTGTTGTAGTCATACATGAAGGCCGCGAGGCCCGCGGGAGAGTCGGTCAAGGCCTGGCCTATCACCTGCGGCCGCGTACCCATCATCGCGCCGTAGGCCCGGTACTTCTTGAAGAACGTGTCGAGCGCGTCGAACGCCGCGCGCTCCTTCTCGGAGAAGCCCGCCGGCGCAGGCCCGCCGCCCGCGAGCAGCGCGGCCACGTCTGACGGTACCGTCGCCGGCAAGTTGATGTGGATGCCGAGCAGTCCTGCCGGCGCCTGGCGGGCCATTGCGCTGGAGACGGGGGAGCCCCAGTCGCCGCCCTGGGCGACATAGCGGGTGTAGCCGAGGCGCTTCATCAGCTCCGCCCAGGCGCGGGCGATGCGGTCGGGATTCCAGCCCGTGTCCTTTGGCTTGCCGGAAAAGCCGTAGCCCGGCATCGACGGAATCACCAGATCGAAGGCCTCCGATGCGCTCGCGCCATGGGCCGTGGGGTTCGTCAGTGGATCGATGATGTTCAGCTGCTCGATGATCGAGCCGGGCCATCCGTGCGTGACAATGAGCGGCAACGCATTTTCATGTTTCGAACGAACGTGGATGAAATGAATGTCGACGCCATCGATCGTTGTCATGAATTGAGGCAGGGCATTGAGCTTAGCCTCCACCTTTCGCCAGTCGTAGTCCGTGCCCCAGTAGCGAATGAGCTCCTGCAGCTTGGCCAACTGCGTGCCCTGCGACCGGTCGGCGACGGTTTCCTTGTCAGACCATCGCGTGGCGGCGATGCGCCGGCGGAGGTCGACGAGTTGCTCTTCGGGAACGTTGAGGCGGAACGGACGAATGACGTCCCCTGCAGGCGCGGCGACCAGTTGTGACGGGAGCAGGCTCGCGGCACCTGCGACAGCGATGCCCATCGTGGCCATGCCCAAAAGCCGGCGGCGATGGTGGTCGATTTCTTCGGCCATTCTGGTGGTGTCCATGGTGTGTCTCCGGTTCTCGAGAAGTTGCGTCGTGTGTGGAGTGCGGCGCGGGCAATGCTCGCGCCGCCCGGTGTCTTACGAGGGCTGGCGCAGCGATCGGAACGCCGCGCGAATCTCTGCAGAGAAAAGCTCCGGCACTTCCCAGGCCGCGAAGTGCCCGCCTTTGTCGAGCTTGTTGTAGTGGATGAGTTTTGGATACGCGCGCTCTGTCCAACTCCGCGGAGCTTCATATTGCTCGCCAGGAAAGACGCTCACGGCCACCGGAATGGAGACGCCCTTGGCGTTGAAAAAGCCGCCCTTGTACTCCCAATAAAGACGAGACGCAGAGACCCCCGTATTCGTCAGCCAATAAAGCGTGATGTTGTCGAGGATCTCGTCGCGCGTCAGTTCGCCCGTGGCGCTTGTGGTCCGTTTCAGAGCCGAGGCGACCGCCGCGGCCGGCTGGCCGTCAGCATCATTGTGGTCGAGAAGCCAGGCGGCCAGGCCGACGGGCGAATCCGCAATGCCGTACAGGGTTTGCGGGCGCGACCCCATCAACCTGGCGTAGTCGACCTGCTTGAATGTCGCGACCAGCTGCTGGTACGCGCGTTTTTCGTCGGCTGAGAGACCGGATGGCGGCGGGTCACCAGCCTGGAGAGCCTTGTCGACGTCAGCTGGAACGGTGGCGGGCATGTTGGTGTGGATGGCGAGTAATCCCGCAGGCGCCTGCAAGCCCATCTGGTCGACGACAAACGCACCCCAGTCGCCGCCTTGGGCGACGTAGCGGGTGTAGCCGAGGCGCTTCATCAGTTCCGCCCAGGCTCGGCCCATGCGCTCGGGGCCCCAGCCGGTCGTGGTCGGCTTGCCGGAAAATCCGTAGCCCGGCATCGATGGAATCACCACATGGAAAGCGTCCGATGCGCTCGCGCCATGTGCCGTTGGATTGGTGAGCGGATCGATGATCTTCAGCTGCTCGATGATCGAACCGGGCCATCCGTGCGTGACGATGAGCGGCAACGCATTTTCATGTTTCGAACGAACGTGAATGAAATGAATGTCGAGGCCGTCGATCTCAGTGACAAACTGCGGCAAGGCATTCAGCCGCGCCTCCACCTTTCGCCAGTCGTAGTCAGTCGCCCAGTAGCGCGCGAGTTCCCGAATCGTCGCGAGCTGCACGCCTTGCGATTCATCCGTGACCGTCTCCCGCTCGGGCCATCGCGTGGCGGCGATGCGCCGGCGGAGTTCGACGAGTTCCGCTTCCGCAACATTGATGGGGAAGGGACGGATTGCGTTGCCTTCGGCCGCTGCGATGACGGGGGCCCGGGCATCGGCAACCGGAACGGTCTGGGCGTAGCTGGGGGCGGCCAGCGGGACGACGCCGAAGGCACCCGCGCCTGCTGAGGTGGCAAGAAAGCTGCGCCGGGTGGGCGCTGACGATTCTGCGGACATGATCTTCTCCTTGGTGGAAGTGCGAGCTTGGCCGTAAGTGAATGGTTTCACCCACGACGATGAGCCTACCGTCGACGCCGTGGCCGCGATTGTTCAGGATTGAACTTTCGTCCCTTCGACATTCATAAATTTAGTTGGGTGTGCTAAGACCTTCCCTCGCTGGTGTGCCGGGCGGATTTAGCAAGCCAGTGCGCGGCGCCGCTTCGACGAAGAGATACGGTCAGCGAGGCCGGCGTAATCGTGGTCGCATCTGCTGGCTTTATCTTGCGGGCTGGATTTGCCCGACATGTCTCGGAGCGTGGCCACGCTCATCCGGACGGGTTCCGGTTCAGCAAGTCGAATTGAAGAACCGTACGCGTTGCGATGGCGTATCGATTACTACTCGCTTACGCCTTCCGCGTCTGGCAGTCTGAGCAATACAGCTCACATCCACAAATTGATTGTGACCGGGGTCGTTGGACGCGGTTCGCGAGGCGTGACGGAAGTTCGTCCATGATGGTCTCCTATACGGAACACCTAAATTTTCTCTATCGTTCCGGAAGGTTAAGAGGAGGGGTGCAAGCCTTGAATCGAAGCCCCGGTAAACGGCGGCCGTAACTATAACGGTCCTAAGGTAGTGCCATTGCCGCGACTGCCAATACGACCGGCATTCGCCGACCCTGGAGGATGAAACTGATGGCTGTTGCGGCATAAGCCACCAGTTTCTTTATGAACGGCGGGAGTTCATCACGCTTCGAGGCGGTACGCGGCGGCTTGGCCCAGTGCCGATTGACACCTGGCCTGTTTGAGATGCAAGAGCGTACCCATCTCTGGACTGAAAGCGGCAGGCGGGCACAACAGGCTAAACATTTTTGCGGAGGTGACAGTGCCGAGAAAGGTAAAGTCAGCAACTGGCGGCGCGTATCGAAAGAAGCGTATTCAGGGGCGAGCTTGGACGAAAGAAGATCATCGCGAGCTTAAGCGACATTCAAAAGCGAAGACCCCAGTAGCGCGAATCTCGCGCGCGATGAATCGGACCATCGGCGCGCTGCGTCAACAGGCTTTGAAGCTCGGCATTGGCCTCGGACATCGGCGCTAAATAAAGGACGCTGGAGATTCCCGCCCTCCGTCGAGACGATTCAAGACCGCCGCTCGGGAGTGCCTGGCCCAATACCCCGCTCCCTCGGTATTCCGACATGATGTCGCCCGGACTGCGGTGCCTCGCTGGCGGGATAATTTCTGGCATTCGGCTGCGGAACGGTCAATCTGTTTGAATGAGCCATGAGCTTAGGCGAGCAAGCTGCGAGCGAAGCGCGCCCTCCAACAGCGCTGTAGCGAGCGAGCGGCTTGCGGGCGTTGAGGTCTGCATGTGCGGTGGGAGGAAGGACCTCACTCCTTGGCTGGGTTGGTGGCTCGTGATCGTCGCAGGCTGTGGCCGGTGAGATTGATCCGGTGTGCGTTGTGAACGATGCGATCGAGGATGACGTCGGCGTAGGTGGGATCGCCGATCAGCTCGTGCCATTTGTCGACAGGGATTTGGCTGGTGATGATTGTCGATCGGCGGCCGTAGCGCTCTTCAATGGTCAGTTGGCGGGGGAGACGGAACCCGTCTCCGCCAAAATACCCATGCAATCAACTCGTTAGCGAATTAAATATGATTGCACCCACAAATTACCCCACTATCGAGAAGACTTTGATCGACCCGATGCACTCGTGCTCGTAGGCTGCTACTTTGGGCTAACATATGGTTGCGGCCACTAGGTTGATCCGCCTAGCTCCGCACCGCATTGTCGCCGCGACGAATTTGTGGAGCCCGGGGGAGAGGGGCACACTGTCTTGTCAGTCATGCGCTGGGCGAATCCGCAGCTTGGCCGTGGCTGATCGGCTCACCTTAAGGATAGCCGATGGGTCACATTCGCCTGGGAACGCTTCCGAAAACCCAGAAGTGGGATCACGTTGTCAGCCTCATCGCGGGGGGAGCCGATGTCGAGTGGATTGCCGCTGCCAGCGCCGACGCCGCTGAACATGGGCTCGAACGAGCGGCTGAGGACCAGGGGTTTCCGCATGCATTTTGGCTGTTGACGCAAATCCCGCAGGCTGCCCGACAAGCGGACTTTGCCGATCAGCTATGGGAATTGGGCGTCAACGTTTCGAGCAGCAAGCCGACGCTTCTGGAGATAGTTGCAGCGTTCACGAGCGCCGTCGATCGCCATGTCCGCGAAACCGGCAAGCGAAGCGATCTCGGCGAGATGGCAGAGCTTGCTGCCGCCGAAACCCTGACCTCACTGGCCGGACGTGAACTACCAAGCCTCTTTGGACCGAGCGCGCGTGATGTTCAACAGGCTTTTGCCAAGCTCGGCACATCGGATCGATTTCAGCGTCGTCGCGCGCGATTTCTTTTCTCGGTTAACCAGCCGCTCGCTTCGCTATTTCCTGAGCCGCGAACTCTCTAAGCATGTCGGGCCAAATAAACGGTTTGGCTCGGTCGGTGAGCACAGCGATTTCAATGCAGCCTTGGATCTCCATTGCCGCGAAGCATCGCGGATCATCAAGGAGTTTTCAGGCGGGAGCAGCCGCGGAAACGGGGCCGGTTATGTTCCCGAGCAAGCGCATTTCGGCTCCGGCAGCCCCACATTGGCGTAGATGTGCTCGTTCGGGAACTTGCGTTCCTACGTAGCTGCCGCTGAAAGTTCCCAATCGGGTACATTTTTCATTGAAAAATACCTTTTGAATAATTCCCGCTCGGGAACATGGTGCGTTATGGACGATGACGAGAGCGCGGTTGACCGAAGTGCTTCGGAGGTAACGCGGCGGCATCTGCCACCGATCGAGACCACACCGCATACCCACATCATTCGGCTGAGGCTGGAGCGGGCACAAAAGCTGATGATGGTCGTCGCGGTAGCGGTGCTGATCCCCGACCCTCAGTGAAAGAACTGAACGGAAGGACACGTATCATGTCGCAGCGGATGAACTACAACGCGGCCTCGCCGGCCAGGATGAAGGCGCTCGGCACCGTGTACGGATATGTTCGCCAGTCGGGGCTCCCCTCGCGGGTGGTCGATCTCGTGTTCCTGCGCGTGTCCCAGATCAACGGGTGCGCCTATTGCATCGACATGCATTCGCGCGACCTCCTCAAGGCCGGACTGCCTGTCGAGCACCTCGTCCTCGTCGCCGCATGGCCCGAAGCCGGCAGCATCTTCGACGAGCAGGAAAGGGCGGCGCTCCCATGGGCGGAAGCCGTGACCCGCCTCGGCGACCAGGGTGTGCCGGACAGTGCGTTCGGGGCGGCGGCTGCGGTGTTTAGCGAGAAGCAGCTCGCCGACCTGACGATCGCGATCGCCCTGATGAACGCCTACAACCGGATGGCGATCAGCTTCCGTGCGACGCCCATGGCGCTCGCCGGCTGATCACTTCGGCCGGCACGCTGAATCAACCAGTCTCCCATCTGAAGCACAATAGGAGGTCTACATGAAAACGGCTGGAATTATGGCGGTAGCGGTGCTGATTGTCGGAAGCGGCTTGGCGCTGCACGTGGCGCAGGCGCAGTTCCCGGGAATCAAGCGCACTGATCTCATGCGGAACGATCTGAGCGTTCCGGGTCGCGAGGTCATCCAGGTGCGCGTCGATTTCCCCCCCGGGTTTGGTCGCCGCCGAGCACAGCCATCCGGGCGAAGAGCTCGTCTATATGATCGAAGGCTTGCTCGAGTATCAGCTCGAGGGCCAGCCGCCGGTGACGCTCAAGGCCGGCGACGTCTTGTTCATCCCGGCCGGAAAGATCCACGCGGTGAAGAACGTCGGCAGCGGCAACGCAGCGGAGCTCGCCACGTATATTGTCGAAAAAGGGAAGCCGCTCGTCGTGCTGGGTCAGGTGACCGCCCCGGTGAGGTAACCGGAGGCGACGGCATAAGGACCAAGAGGACACAAAAGGAGACTGTCATGAGCCAACTCAACGCTGTGATCGAACGAGATGTCGCACCCTCCACAGGAATGGTCGATATGAAGCTCGAGGTTGTCGTCATCCCTGTTTCGGATGTCGACCGCGCCAAGCGCTTCTACGGCGACTTGGGCTGGCGACTCGATGCCGACTTCGTCGTCGGTGACGCGTTTCGAGGCGTCCAGTTCACGCCTCCAGGCTCGCCGTGCTCGATCCACTTCGGCACCGGGATCACGCCGGCCGCGCCGGGCTCGGCACGCGGACTTTATCTCGTCGTGTCCGACATCCAGTCAGCCCGCGCTGAGCTCGTCGCTCGCGGCGTCGATGTGAGCGAAGTGTTCCACCGTGAAGGTCCGGGAAAGCCGCCTCTCAGTGGTCCGGATCCGGCGCGGCGCAGTTACTCCTCTTACGCCACATTCAGCGATCCGGACGGCAACGAATGGCTGTTGCAGGAGGTCACTATCCGGTTCCCGGGCCGGATGAACTCGAATGCCACGAGCTTCGCCTCCGCATCGGATCTCGCGACGCGATGCGGCGCGCGTCGGCCCGCACGGCGAGCACGAGAAGCGCCAGGGTGGCCAGCGAGATGCGGACTCGGCCCGGACTCGTATGCCGGGGGCCGTCGTCGACGAAGCAGGCCGCCCCAGAGCTGCCGCTGTGAGCAATGGCTGCGACGTCCATCATAGATAATGACGGCTCGTCGGGTTCGCACTGTGCCCAGCGCTCTAGGAAGAGACGCAGCGCCCGCGACCGCCACGATCGAGACATTCAGCTCGGGACCGCTCGGGGCC